>DVGC01000027.1 GCA_018712915.1 Candidatus Copromonas faecavium (nom. illeg.)
AGCCTTGTAAAGGGATAGAGGGGAAGTTTGCGTTTTTTTACGAGATCGGTTTACCAGGAATGATGTGAGAGATAAAATAACAAGATTGCATAAATTAGATCTGCTCATGAATAGTTCATGAAACAACCCTGATGCGGCTGTGCCGGCAGATTGACAGCGCTGAGAAAACCGGTTAAAATGATGGGACCGAAATGCGGAAGAAGATTTGGAGGGTCAGAATATGAGGGAACAGTTTGCGAGAACGCAGCTTCTTTTGGGAGAGACCAGTATGGAACGCTTATCCCGGGCCAGGGTTGCTGTGTTTGGAATCGGAGGCGTGGGAGGCCATGCGATGGAGGCGTTGGCCCGCAGCGGAATCGGCACGCTGGATCTGATTGACAGCGACAAAGTCTGCCTTTCCAACTTAAACCGGCAGATCATTGCCACCAGAAGCACTCTGGGCATGTATAAAGTGGACGCTGCCAGGGAAAGGATTCTTGATATCAATCCGGAGGCGGTTGTAAACGTGTATCGGACATTCTTCCTGCCGGAAAATGCGGATTCCTTTCCCTTTTCTGAATATGATTACGTGGTGGATGCCATTGATACGGTGGCGGGGAAACTTGCGCTGGCGGAACAGGCAGAAAGGTACGGGGTTCCCATCATCAGCTCCATGGGGGCCGGCAACAAGATGGAGGCATCGGCGCTGGAGGTTTCTGACATTTATAAGACGTCTGTCTGTCCCCTTGCCAGGGTTATGAGACGGGAATTGAAAAAACGCGGAATTAAGCATCTGAAAGTGGTGTATTCAAAAGAAATTGCCATGACGCCGGGCCATGATCACATGGGCGGTGATAAAGAACCGGAGACCAAGGGAACTGCGGGACGGCCGGCTCCCGGGAGCAATGCCTTTGTGCCGGCGGCGGCAGGATTAATTCTGGCCGGAGAGGTTATCAAAGATCTGACGGGGGTGCGTGGCTCTTTTTGAGTTGCAATTTGCCCCCTTTTTTTGTATACTATAGATTGCAGGCGTAGGCCTTGAAGTAAAAGGGGGATATCCGTTTGGCGGCTAATCAGAGCAACAGCAACACAAAAAAGAAAACAACGGCGTCTTCAGGAAAGAAACAGACGGCAAAAACAACGGCAGCAAAGAAGGGGAAGACGGCACAGGATACCAGCTTTCTTCAGTCGGAGGCAGCCGTCCTGGGCACGTTTGCGATCTGTGTATTTTTATTTTTAAGTAATTTCCATATCTGCGGCGTGATAGGAGATGTATTGAGCCAGGTGATGTTAGGCGTTTTCGGCAGCATCGGCTACGTGGCACCTCTCCTTCTGTTTGCAGGTATGCTTTTCTATGCATCAAATAAGGGAAATATCCGGGCGGTTTATAAAATGCTGGCAGTGGAAGTGCTTTTGATTGTCCTTTGCGGACTGGCCCAGCTTCTTTTTGGAGGCGGCTATCAGGAAGGACAGACGCTGCGGGATGTTTATGAATCGGCCGGTGTCAGCGGACAGGGCGGCGGAGTAATCGGAGGCGCCCTGGTTTTAGTGCTGCATACAGCGGTGGGTACCATCGGTTCTTACCTGATTCTTCTTCTGTTTATGATTATTTCCATTGTCTGCATTACGGAAAAATCCTTTGTGTCCGCAGTCAGAAAAGGCGGAGGACGGGCATATCAGTATGCAAGGGATGACTACGACAGAAGAAAGGAAATCCGGGAGGAAAAGCGGGAAGAACGCCGCATTTTAAGAGAGGAACAGCGGGTTCACGGGGTGAACCTGAAATCGACGGATTTATTAAAGGATACGCCCGCCGCTCTGGCGGAGGCGGAGAAGAAAGAAGAGGCGGCCCGGGAACCGGTGAAAGCACAGAATGGCCCGGGTACATCGGCCGCCATGGAACATCCGGCAGGGGAGCGCGCCTACAAGCCGGCGTTTGCACATGTGCCGGCATTTGAAGAAGAGCATCCGGGAGCTGCTTATGCCTCTTCCTGGAAGGTGATGCCTGGAAGTCCTGAATATGCGGATTCTTCTGCACAGGGAAGCGGCCCGGTACGCGGAGAAATGGGTACCGGCAGAACCGCTGAGGAAGAAAATCGTCCGTCATCCGGTCATTCCGCGGATGTCTTTACCGGAAAGATTCAGATGAATGCCGGGACTGCAGGGGAGGAAGAAGAGATTCCTTTTGAAGAGGATTTATCTCTCCTGCGCCATCCAATGGATGAGGATGTGTTTGTCAGCCGGGATCGGAGTACGCTGGATGCCATGGACCTGTTTCCGGACCGGATGGCTTCTCTGGATGAGGAAGAAGTCAAAAGCAGGGCAGACAGCTCCTTCCGGGAGGATGAGGCAGACGGTTTCGGGAAAGAGGCAGCAGGAACCGCAGAAAAAGAAGAATCCATTGGTTTTGCCGGGGCTGCGGCAGATCCTTTTGCCGAAGAAGGAATGGATGCTTATGCGAAAGAGGCAATATTTGACGAAGAGGAGATTTCTGCTGCCGGTGCAGGCAATGAGAATTATCCCGGCAGAAATTTAGGTGCGGCAGGGGCGGAGCCCGGGTGCAGGGCAAAAGCAGAGACAGGACACCAGGCAGAAGCGCTCAGGGAACGGGAACTGCGCCCGGAACGAAAACAGGTGGTGACGGCCACCGGAAAAGTCATTGATACGGATGCCGAGGAGATCATAAAGAAAAAGAGGAAACTGGACGCAAAAGAAAAGGCGGAGGCGGAGTCCTCGGTTCTTAATGAAATCCAGAAACGGGAGGAAAAGCCGAAAAAGCCTTATGTCATTCCCCCGCTCAGCTTGCTGGCCAAGGGGAAACCTCTTTCCGGACAGTCGGAGAAGGAATTTAAGGAAACGGCGGTCAAGCTGCAGCAGACCCTGCGGAATTTCGGGGTTGGCGTTACAGTAACAAATATCAGCTGCGGTCCTACGGTTACCAGGTATGAGCTTCATCCGGAGCAGGGCGTAAAGGTGAGCCGGATCCTGTCTTTGGCAGATGATATCAAACTGAATCTGGCGGCAGCGGATATTCGTATCGAAGCTCCCATTCCGGGAAAAGCGGCCGTGGGAATTGAGGTGCCGAACCGGGTCAACAGTACGGTGTATTTAAGGGATCTGCTGGAAAGCGAGGAGTTTAAAACTCATCCGTCCCGGCTGGCCTTCGCCGTGGGAAAAGACATCGGCGGAAAGGTAATCGTGGCTGATCTGGCCAAGATGCCCCACCTTCTCATTGCCGGACAGACCGGTTCAGGAAAGTCCGTGGGCATCAATACAATGGTGATGAGCTTTTTATACCGCTCGTCGCCGGATGATGTAAAACTGATCATGATCGATCCCAAAGTGGTGGAGCTTTCGGTTTATAACGGCATTCCCCATCTGCTGATTCCTGTGGTGACGGATCCGAAGAAGGCCGCCGGAGCCTTAAACTGGGCTGTGGCGGAGATGATGGAGCGGTATAATAAATTTGCTGCTGCCAACGTCCGGGATCTGAAGGGGTACAATGCCAGAGTCAAGAGTCTTGCAGACAGCGGGGACGTGCCTCCGGAAGAAATTCCGGCAAAGCTTCCCCAGATTGTGATTGTTATCGACGAGCTGGCCGATTTGATGATGGTCGCTTCCAATGAAGTGGAGGATGCCATCTGCCGTCTGGCTCAGCTGGCCCGTGCAGCGGGAATCCATCTGGTCATTGCTACACAGCGGCCGTCTGTCAATGTCATCACCGGTGTCATTAAGGCCAATATTCCGTCCAGAATCGCCTTTTCCGTGGCATCTGGAACGGATTCCCGTACCATTCTGGATATGGTGGGAGCGGAGAAGCTTTTAGGAAACGGCGATATGCTCTTTTATCCGTCCGGCTATCCAAAGCCTCTCAGGGTTCAGGGGGCCTTCGTTTCCGATAACGAGGTGTCCCGGGTGACCGACTTCCTGAAAGAGCAGAATGAAGACGGCGGCTATAATGAAGAGGTTGAGAAGAAGCTGAGCCAGCCCATGCTCGGAGGACTGTCCCAGAAAGGCACTGAACGGGACGAGCTGTTTGTGTCTGCAGGAAATTTCATTATTGAAAAGGATAAAGCGTCCATCGGCATGCTGCAGAGGATGTTTAAAATCGGCTTCAACCGTGCGGCCAGAATTATGGATCAGCTGGCAGAGGCAGGCGTGGTCGGTGAAGAAGAAGGAACAAAGCCAAGAAAGGTCCTGATGTCGGCGGAGGAATTCGAAGAATTTCTGGAATCCGGAGGCTGACGGAAAATATAAGAAGGGAGAGAGAACATGAAAACAGACATTCAGATTGCGCAGGAAACAACGATGCTCCCCATTACTCAGGTGGCGGCGGACTATGGAATCGGAGAGGACGACCTGGAACTTTATGGAAAGTATAAGGCGAAACTCACCAATGAATTCCGCAAATCCATTGAAGACCGGCCAGACGGAAAGCTGGTGCTGGTAACAGCCATCAATCCGACACCGGCCGGAGAGGGAAAAACCACCACCAGCATTGGCCTGGCCCAGGCTCTTTCCAAAGCCGGAAAGAAGACTCTGGTGGCTTTGAGAGAACCGTCCCTGGGTCCGTGCTTTGGAATCAAGGGAGGAGCAGCAGGAGGCGGTTATTCCCAGGTGGTTCCCATGGAGGATTTAAACCTTCATTTCACCGGAGATTTCCATGCAATTACCACGGCGAACAATCTGTTGGCAGCCCTTTTGGATAACCACATCCAGCAGGGAAATGCCCTTGGAATTGATACGCGGCAGATTCTCTGGAAACGGTGCCTGGATATGAACGACAGGGCCTTGAGAAATATCGTCATCGGACTTGGCGCCAAGGCAGACGGCGTGGTCCGTGAGGATCACTTTGTGATCACGGTAGCGTCGGAGATTATGGCAATTCTCTGCCTTGCCACAGACATGACCGATTTGAAGGAACGTCTGGGACGGATCATTGTGGCATATAATTTTGCAGGAGAACCGGTGACGGCAAAGGATCTGAATGCTGTGGGAGCCATGGCAGCCCTCTTAAAGGACGCGTTAAAGCCCAACCTGATTCAGACGCTGGAGCATACGGGAGCTCTGGTTCACGGAGGCCCCTTCGCCAACATCGCACACGGCTGCAACAGCGTTATTGCAACAAAGACAGCCTTAAAGCTTTCGGATATTACGGTGACGGAAGCCGGATTCGGCGCCGATCTGGGTGCGGAGAAGTTTTTCGATATCAAGTGCCGCAAGGCCGGTTTAAAACCGGATGCTGTGGTCTTGGTGGCCACGGTACGGGCCTTAAAGTATAACGGAGGCGTTCCCAAGGATCAGCTTTCTGAAGAAAATCTGGAGGCTTTGAAAAAGGGAATCGTCAACCTGGAGAAGCACATCGAGAACATTCAGAAATATCATGTTCCGGTGGTTGTAACCCTCAATGCCTTCCTGACTGATACGGAGGCGGAGTATGAGTACATCAGAAACTTCTGTCAGGAGCGAGGCTGCGAATTTGCCCTGTCTGAGGTCTGGGCCAAGGGCGGAGAAGGCGGCAAAGAGCTGGCTGAAAAGGTGATCCAGACTCTGGAGACGAAGGAGAGCCACTTTAAGCCTCTTTACGAGGATTCTTTAGGCCTTGCAGAAAAGATTGAGACCATTGCCAAGGAAATCTACGGAGCAGGTTCCGTAAGCTATTCTCCGGCAGCGAAACGGGCATTAAAGAAAATTACGGATATGGGCTTTGGAGAGCTTCCGGTCTGTATGGCAAAGACCCAGTACTCCCTGTCGGACGATCAGACCAAGCTGGGACGGCCGGAAGGATTTGAGCTTTCGGTCCGTGACGTATATGTCAGCGCAGGAGCCGGATTTGTGGTTGCCCTTACGGGGGCGATTATGACCATGCCCGGCCTGCCGAAAAAACCGGCGGCGGATAACATCGATGTGGATGCTGACGGCAAGATTACAGGATTATTCTAAAAACGGAGGGCGGACGGCTGGATGCCATCCGCCTTTCCTTTCGGAGGGAAATATGAAAATTGGAGATTGGCTTGGCCGGCTGGAATACCGGCTTTTACAGGGAAATCTGGAGGAACCGGTATCGGAGGTGGTTTACGATTCCAGAAAGGCGGCACCGGATTCGGTCTTTGTCTGCATCCGGGGAAGCGCCATGGATTCCCACACCTTCATTCCGGACGTAATAAAATCCGGCTGCCGGGTTCTTGTGACGGAGCGTGAAGCGGAGGCTCCGGAAGGGGTGACCGTTCTTCTTGTGAAAAACGGAAGACAGGCGCTGGCAGAGCTTTCTGCGGCCAGATTCGGCTATCCGGCCGAAAAGCTGACCACCATCGGCATTACGGGAACGAAAGGAAAAACCACCACCAGCTATATGGTACGGTCCATTCTCGAGGCCATGGGAAAGAAGACAGGACTCATCGGCACCAATGGAGCCATCATCGGAGGGGAGCGGATTCCCACAGCCAATACCACCCCGGAGTCCTACCTGGTTCAGGAGTATTTTTCCAGAATGGTGGAGGCAGGCTGCACCCACTGCGTCATGGAGGTTTCCTCTCAGGCCCTGATGCTGCACCGGGTCGGAGGCATCCTGTTTGACATCGGCCTTTTTACCAATATTTTCCCGGATCATATCGGACCGAAGGAGCATGAAAGCTTTGAGGAGTATCTGTACTATAAATCCAGACTTCTTACCATCTGCAAAACAGGAGTCATCAATCTCCTGTCGGAGCATTATGACGAGATAATAAACGATCACACTTGTCAGCTGGTGACCTATGCCCTGGAGGATGAAACCACGGGAGAACAGAAGGCAGATTTCGTTGGAAATCATGTGCATTATGCCTCCAATCATGAGTTTGTGGGAATCGAATTTGACATTCATGGAGGAATGAACGGAAGAGTCCGGGTGGGAATGCCGGGAAAATTCAATGCGGACAATGCCCTGGCAGCTCTTGCGGTCTGCAGTCTGGCCCTGAAAAAGGAGCGGGAGCAGGCGCCGGATCCCGAAGGATTCGATGCGGCCATGAGACAGGCGCTTTTCAATGTCCGTGTGGACGGACGGATGGAGATTGTCCATGTGTCGAAAACATGCAGCGTCATTGTGGACTATGCCCATAATGCGGTCAGCATGGAAAGCCTTTTAACCACCTTAAGAGCTTATAAGCCAAAGCGTCTGGTCTGCGTCTTTGGATGCGGCGGCAACCGGGCGAAAGACCGCCGGTATTCCATGGGAGAAATCGGAGGCCGGATGGCGGATTTCTGTATTCTGACAGCTGATAATCCCCGGTTTGAGAAAAATGAGGATATTATTAAGGATATTGAAACGGGAATGGCAAAAACCAACGGAAGCTACATGGTGATTCCTGACCGCAGGGATGCGATTTTTTATGCGGTGCATCATGCGAAAGAGGGAGATATGATTGCCATCATCGGCAAGGGGCATGAGGACTATCAGGAGATCGAAGGCGTCAGACATCATTTCCTTGACCGTGAGGTTGTGGAAGATGCCGTAAGAGAAATGGAATCACAGAATGCCTGAAAAGCGGAATAAGAGAGGAGACCGAAACAGATGGAGCAGGTAAGGGTTGAGGATTTGGTGAAAGGAAGCGGCGGACGGCTTCTGTATGGGAATCCGGATGAACCGGTGAAGCATATTGTGCTGGATTCCAGAGAAGCGGGACCCGGCGTTCTGTTTGTGCCGTTAATCGGAGAGAATGTGGACAGTCATAGATTCCTTGAGGACGTGGCAGGAAAAGGCGCGGCTGCCGTGTTTACCAGTGAGCATCAGGAGGCGCCGGAATATGCGTCTTCATACGGCTGCGCCTGGATCGGGGTGGAGGATACCAGGAAAGCCCTCCAGAGCTTCGGAAGCTATCTGAGAGACCGGCTGAGCCTGCCGTTGGTAGGAGTTACGGGAAGCGTTGGAAAAACCACCACCAGGGAGATGATCGCGGCGGCCCTCTCGGCAAAATACCGGGTATACCGGACGCCTGGAAACAAAAACAGCCAGGTGGGCGTCCCCATTACGATTTCTGAAATTTCCGGGGATGACCAGGTGGGCGTCATCGAACTGGGAATGAGCGAGCCGGGAGAATTGAGCGTCATCGCAAAGATTGCCCGGATAGATATGGCGGTCATTACCAATGTGGGCATCACCCATATCGAACAGCTTGGCTCCAGAGAGAACATTTACCGGGAAAAGCTTACTATCCAGGATGGCCTTAAGGAAGGCGGCCTTCTGATTCTGAATGGAGATGACGACCTGTTAAAGGATACAAAAGGAAAAGACGGGGTCCGGACCGTATATTACGGACTGGGCGGGCACTGCGATTACCGGGCGGAGCATATCGGTCATGAAGACGGGGGAATGGTTTTTACGGCTGTTACGCCCAAAGAAACGGGCACGGTCCGGCTGTCCGTCATGGGCGAACACAATGTGATGAACGCCCTGGCAGCCATTGCCGTCTGCGATGCCATGGGCATGTCGCTCAAGGAAACGGCACAGGGGCTTCTGACCTTTACCGGCTTTGCCCACCGGCAGCAGATTTTCCATGGGCAGCGTTTTACGGTGCTGGATGACTCCTATAATGCCAGCCCGGCATCCATGAAGGCAGCCCTTGACGTATTAAAGGAGTTTCCCGGAAGCCGGCATATTGCCGTTTTAGCGGATATGAAGGAGCTGGGAGAGAAGACCCTTTCTTACCACCGGGAGGTGGGAATTTATGCGGCCGGCTGCAATCTTTCGCTGGTGGTGACTCTGGGAGAGGCATGCCATGCGCTGGCCGATGGCATAAGAAGCGCGGGAGATACGCCGGTGAAGGAATTTATGCAGAAAGAGGAACTGATGGATTTCCTGAAAACAGAGGTAAGAAACGGGGACTGTGTTCTTTTTAAGGGCTCCAATTCCATGGGGGTGTCCGTGATGGCGGATGCCTTTAAGAAACTGGCGGATGAAGTCTGATTGGTCTGAAATCCGGTGCGGGCATCTTCCGCCGGAGGGAAGGAAAGACAGCGGAAAGGAGGGCGCAGCATGGAACGAATCTATGCGGATGTGATCATCGATCTTTCGGTCAAAAATGTGGATCGGGCATTTCAATACCGGATTCCGGAACATCTGCGCCCTTCGGTGACAGTTGGAACTCAGGTGACGGTGCCCTTCGGAAAGGGAGACACCCTCCGGAAGGGAACGGTGGTGGGGCTTTCTGCCATTCCGTCCCTGGAGCCGGAAAAATTAAAGGAAATTTCCTCTCTCCTTCCGGGGGCTGTTTCTGTAGATTCCCAGATGCTGGCCCTGGCCTGGTGGATGAAGGACCGCTACGGTTCCACCATGAGCCAGGCCCTGAAAACGGTCCTTCCGGTAAAGACAAAGGTAACAGTCAGAAAGGAACGGACCATCGTGGCCCAAACGGACAGGGAGGAGCTGTCCGGGCTTTTGGCGGAGGCGGAGAAAAAGAACCATAAGGCCAGAGCCAGACTGCTCCGGGCTCTTTTGGAGAATGGGCGGCTCCCCTATCGTCTGGCGGCCCAGAAGCTGGGAACCACCATGGCCGTATTAAGGCCTTTCCTGGAAAAACATGTGATGTCCCTTCAGACGGAGGATGAGGGACTTTGGGGAAGAAAACCGGACGGGACGGGAGAAACGGAACTGAAGGGGCAGAGCAGCCAGGAAACAGAGAAGCTTTTCCTGACCGGGGAACAGAAACAGGCGGTTCAGAAATTTCTTTCCGATTATGAGGCCGGGATTTGCAAAACCTATCTTTTATACGGAATTACCGGCAGCGGAAAAACCGAAGTTTATATGGAGCTGATTTCCAGGGTATTGGAGGATGGAAAGCAGGCCATTGTGCTGATTCCTGAAATTTCACTGACCTTTCAGACGGTGATGCGGTTTTACCGCCGGTTTGGGAACCGGGTGGGCATCTTAAATTCCCGCCTGTCAGCAGGGGAACGGTATGAGCAGTCCATGCGGGCGGCAAACGGGGACATTTCCATCATGATTGGTCCCCGGTCGGCGCTGTTTGCCCCGTTCCCCAATCTGGGCCTGATTATCATCGACGAGGAGCATGAAACGGCATACCAGAGTGAAACGGCTCCCCGCTATGACGCCAGGGAAGTGGCCGGGGTCCGGGCATCCATGAATCATGCAAGCCTGGTGCTGGGGTCGGCCACCCCGTCGGTGGAGAGCTTTTACCGGGCCGGGAAAGGAGACTATGAGCTTCTGACCCTGACCCGGCGGGCCAAGAGCGGAAGCAGGCTGGCAGGAGTCCATGTGGTGGATTTAAGGGAGGAACTGGCAGAGGGAAACCGCTCAATTTTCAGCCGGAAGCTTCAGGAGCTTTTAAGGGACAGGCTGGATAAGAAAGAGCAGACCATGCTGTTTATGAACCGGCGTGGCTATTCCAGCTTCGTTTCCTGCCGTTCCTGCGGGGCAGCCATAAAGTGCCCGCACTGCGACGTGTCCCTGACGTTTCACAGAAACGGCCGGCTGAAATGTCATTACTGCGGTTTTGAACGGCCCATGCCGGACCGCTGTCCGGTCTGCGGTTCCCCTTTCCTTGCCCCCTTTGGAACCGGAACACAGAAGCTGGAAGAAATCACAAAGAATTTATTTCCCCATGCCAGAGTGCTGAGAATGGATGGAGATACCACGGCGAAAAAGGGAGCCCATGAGGAGATTCTTCAGGCTTTTTATGAGGGGGAAGCGGATATTCTCATTGGAACGCAGATGATTGTAAAGGGGCATGATTTTCCCAGAGTGACGCTGGTGGGAGTGATGGCGGCAGATCTGTCCCTCTATACGCCGGATTTTAAAAGCGCTGAGCGGACCTTTGAGCTTCTGACCCAGGCCTCCGGGCGTGCCGGGCGGGGAGCACTTTCCGGAGATGTGGTGATTCAGACGTATACGCCGGATCATTTTGCCGTTTCATCGGCGGCGGAGCAGGATTACGGACAGTTTTACCGGCAGGAGCTTTTATACCGGCAGATCATGAAGTATCCGCCGGCGGTGGGATTGCTGTCCATCCAGCTTTCTTCCAGGAATGAACGGCTGTTGGGAGAGGCGGCGGATACGGTTCTTAAGGAAATCCGGAAGCGGTTTTTCCTGGAAGGGCCGGAGGTCATCGGGCCTGCGGAGCAGGCTCCCTACAAAGTTAATGATATTTACAGAAAAATTTTATATATTAAACATGAAAATTATGATATACTATTACAGATTGGCAAATCTGTCCTGGAGTCTGAACTCTTAAGACAGAAATACAGGAATGTATCCGCTCAGTACGATCTGATGTAGCGGTTTCCGGCACTGGAAGGCAGGACGGGTGCGCCGGGCGGCCGGCTGCGAACCGGCAGAGCGCTGCAGCTGAGGATATGGCCCGTTTCATGGCCGGGACAAGCCGGGATAGAAAGAAATACGAAGACGAAGGAAGGATAGGAATATGGCAATCAGGCAGATCAGAGTGATCGGAGATGAAATTTTAACAAAGCCCTGCAAACCGGTGAAGGAAATGAATGACCGGACCAGGGAGCTGATCGAGGACATGTTTGAAACCATGTATGCCAGCAATGGCTGCGGTCTTGCGGCTCCCCAGGTGGGTATCCGCAAACGGCTGGTGGTGATTGATGTGGACGATGAGAATCAGTATGTTTTAATCAATCCGGAGATCCTGGAAACCAGCGGTGAACAGACCGGTGCGGAGGGATGCCTAAGCGTTCCGGGAAAACTGGGTCAGGTGACCCGGGCAGAGCATGTGAAGGTCCGTGCCCTGGATGAAAACATGGAGGAACGGGAGATTGAGGCAGACGGCCTCCTGGCCCGGTGTATTCTTCATGAATGCGATCATCTGGACGGAAAGCTTTATGTGGATCTGGTGGAAGGTGATCTGATGGATGCAGAGATGGGAGAGTCGGAAGAATAAATGAGAATTGTGTTTATGGGGACACCGGATTTTGCGGTGCCTACGCTGGAAGCTCTGATCGGAGCCGGTCATGAACTTGCCGCTGTCGTGACCCAGCCGGATAAGCCAAAGGGACGCGGAAAAGCAGTCCTTATGACTCCGGTAAAGGAAAGAGCGCTGGAGTGCGGCATTCCGGTTTATCAGCCGAAAAGGGTACGGGAACCGGAATTTCTGGACGTATTAAGAAAGCTGAATCCGGATGTCATCGTGGTGGTGGCCTTCGGTCAGATTCTGCCAAGAGAAATTTTAACGCTGCCGCCCTTTGGCTGTGTCAATGTTCATGCCTCTCTGCTTCCCAAATACCGGGGAGCCGCGCCGATCCAGTGGGCGGTCATCGATGGGGAGACGGTCAGCGGCGTAACCACCATGCAGATGAACGAGGGACTGGATACCGGCGATATTCTTGAACAGGAGGAAATTTCTCTGGATCCGGAAGAAACGGGAGGCAGCCTGTTTGAAAAGCTGGCGTCCCTTGGCGGAAAGATGATCCTGTCCACCTTAAAGGGACTTGAGGATGGGAGCATTATTCCAAGGGCACAGGGAGAAATGACCACTCCTTATGCGAAAATGCTGACAAAGGCCATGGGAGAAATTGACTGGTCCATGGATGCGGCATCTATCGAGCGGCTTGTCCGGGGCTTAAATCCCTGGCCAAGCGCCTATACGTATGTGAACGGGAAAACCCTGAAAATCTGGAAGGCCCGGGTGGAGGCAGGAGAAGCCGGAAATGAACCGGGGCAGGTCCGCGTGACGAAGGACCGTCTTCTTGTGGAAACGGGAAACGGTGTTCTGTCCATTCTGGAGCTTCAGCTGGAAGGAAAAAAGAGAATGGAAGCGGCAGCCTTTTTACGGGGCTTTTCCATAGAAACAGGCAGGAAATTCGGCCGTTCTTAAAAAGAGAGGTGTTGTGATATGTTCGGCGGTTATGGTATGTATGGATTCGGATGGTATTTTGATCCGACAATTCTTCTTGTTCTGATTGGGGTTTTGCTCTCTCTCTGGGCCCAGGGCAGGGTCAACTCTACTTACAGCCGGTATTCCAGAGTGCGCAGCATGACGGGGCTGACGGGAGCAGAGGCTGCAAGAAGGCTTTTAAATTCTCAGGGAATCTACGATGTAACGGTGCGTCCGGTGGCAGGAAACCTGACAGACCATTATGATCCCAGGACAAAAACAGTTAATCTGTCTCAGTCTGTATTTAATTCCACGTCCGTGGCTGCGATTGGAGTGGCGGCTCATGAGTGCGGTCATGCCATCCAGGACAATGAGTCTTATGCGCCTTTGCGTATCCGGACTGCCATTGTCCCCGCTGCCAATTTTGGTTCGGCGATTTCCTGGCCCCTGATTCTTATGGGACTGATTTTCGGCGGAATCGGTTCCCCGCTGGTTGAAATCGGAATCCTGATGTTTTCTCTGGCCGTGCTGTTTCAGCTGGTGACCCTTCCGGTGGAGTATAATGCTTCCTCCAGAGCTGTCAAGCTTTTGGATTCCCAGGGAATTTTATCGGGAAGTGAAGTGGACGGAACCAGAAAGGTGCTGAACGCGGCGGCCCTGACTTATGTGGCGGCGGCAGCGACTTCGATTCTGCAGCTTTTAAGACTTGTGATTCTGTTTGGAGGCAGGGACAGACGTGACTGAGAAAGCCAACAGCCGTGAGCTTGCCCTGGATGTCCTGCTGGAGATCCTGGAAAAGGGCAGGATGAGCCATGTGATTTTAAACCAGGCTCTTTCCAAGTATCAGTATCTGGAAAAACAGGACAGGGCTTTCATTACCAGGCTTGTGGAAGGGACCCTGTCCTATGTGATTCAGCTGGACTGGGTCCTTGATTCTTTTTCCAGTGTGAAGACGAAAAAGATGAAGCCGGTGATCCGGACCTTGCTTCGCATGTCGGCTTACCAGCTTCTTTATATGGACCGGGTGCCGGACTCTGCTGTATGCAACGAAGCGGTAAAGCTGGCCAAAAAGAGAGGGTTTCAGACCCTGTCCGGTTTTGTCAACGGTGTGCTGCGGGCTGTGGCAAGAGAAAAGAATTCCCTTTCCTTTCCAGACAGCGAAATCCGTTATGCGATTCCCGGCTGGATGTTAAGTATGTGGGAGCGGGAGTATGGAAGCGAAACGGCGGAGCAGATTGCCGCTTCCTTCCTGGTGCCGCGTCCCATGTCGGTCAGGATGAATAAAAGCCTCGCTTCCGAGGAGGAAATTTTAGAAAGCCTCCGTTCTCAGAAGATTGAGGTCCGGCGTTCTTCCCTGATGCCGGAGGTCCTGGAGCTTTCCGGCTTTGATTATCCGGAGCAGGTGGAGGCATTCCGGAAGGGGCATCTTATGGTGCAGGATGCAAGCTCTGCCCTGGTCGGCCTTATCAGCGGATCAAAAGAAGGGGACTTTGTCCTGGATCTGTGCAGCGCTCCGGGAGGAAAGGCCCTTCATGCAGCCGATCGGGGAGCCTTTGTCGAGGCCAGAGATCTGACGGAAAGAAAAACAGAACTGGTGGAAGAAAACATCCGGCGCTGCGGTTTTTCAAACATCCGGACCAGAGTCTGGGATGCCAGAATCTTTGATCCTTCGATGGAAGGAAAGGCGGATGTGGTTCTGGCAGATCTGCCCTGTTCCGGTCTGGGAATCATAGGCAAAAAGCCGGATATCCGGTTGCGGTTAAAGGAGGCGGAGCTTTCCGGACTGGCTGCCCTTCAGAGAGAGATCCTTTCGGAAGCCTGCCGGTATGTGAAGCCGGGAGGAACCCTGATTTACAGTACATGCACCATCAACCGGGGAGAAAACGAGGAAAATGCGGACTGGGCCTGCAGAAATCTGCCCCTTCATCCCAAGGAACTTCCCCCTCTGGTGCCTGAAATTTTAAAAGAGGACTGCAGAGGAAACTGCCTTCAGCTGCTTCCGGGAATCCATCCCTGCGACGGTTTTTTCCTTTCTGCATTTATAAAAACATGATCATGAAAAAACAGGACATCAAATCCATGGATCTGCAGGAGCTTACGGCTTTTGTGGAATCCCTGGGAGAAAAGCCCTACCGGGCAAAGCAGCTGTTTTCCTGGATGCACCAGAAGCTGGCGCCTTCCATCGACGAAATGACCAGCCTTTCAAAAAGTTTCCGGGAACAGTTAAGGGAGACAAGTACATATACGTCCCTGCGGACCGTAAAAATGCTGGAATCCGGCATTGACGGAACCAGAAAATATCTGTTTGGGCTGGAGGACGGAAACGTGATTGAAAGCGTATTCATGCGTTACCATCACGGCAATTCCGTCTGCGTGTCCTCCCAGGTGGGCTGCCGGATGGGCTGCCGGTTCTGCGCCTCCACCCTGGATGGACTGACGAGGAACCTGACTGCAGCGGAAATGCTGGAACAGGTTTACCGGATCCAGGCATCCACCGGCGAGAGGGTGTCCAACGTGGTGGTCATGGGAAGCGGAGAGCCCCTGGATAATTATGACAATCTGGTTCGTTTTATCCGGCTTTTAAGTGATGAGAACGGCCTGCATATCAGCCAGAGAAGCATCACGGTTTCCACCTGCGGCCTGGTGCCGGAAATTCAGAGGCTGGCCCGGGAAGGGCTGACCGTGACGCTGGCTCTGTCTCTTCATGCCCCCAATGACGAGGTTCGGAAAACCCTGATGCCCATTGCCAACCGTTACTCATTAAAAGAGGTTCTTCCGGCTTGCAGGACGTATTTTGAAAAGACAGGACGGAGACTGACTTTCGAGTACAGCCTGGTGGCAGGCATCAACGACAATCTTGAGGAGGCGAAGCGCCTGGTCCGCCTGCTGCAGAAAGAACGGGGCCATGTGAATCTGATTCCGGTCAATCCCATTAAGGAGCGGGAATACCGGCAGTCGGATCAGGCTGCCATCGAAGCATTCCGGCAGTATCTGGAGCAGCACGGGATTGCGGTGACAATCCGCAGAGAGATGGGCCGGGATATTGGCGGAGCCTGCGGACAGCTGCGAAAGAGCTTCCTGGAGGAAGAAAAGAATGAGGAAAGGGAGGAGATGCGGATATGATATGCTATGCCAGAACCGACATCGGGCGGCAGAGAAAAATGAATCAGGATTCTTTATTCGCCTCCGTCAGGCCGGTGGGCCCCCTTCCCAACCTGTTTATGGTGGCTGACGGCATGGGAGGACATAAGGCCGGGGATTATGCATCCAGATTTGTGGTGGAAACCATCGAAAAAAATCTGAAGGACATGGATGACAAGGAACCGGTGGCTGCGCTGATGCAGTCCATTGAACGGACCAATCTGGCTCTTTTTTCTGAAGCACGAAAGGATCCGGAGAAAGAGGGAATGGGCTCCACGCTGGTGGCTGTTACCATGGTGGGAAATGTGATGTATGTGGCCAATGTAGGTGACAGCCGTCTGTATCTGCTGAGAGATAAACTAAGCCAGATCACCAGGGACCATTCTCTGGTGGAGGAAATGGTGGCTCAGGGGAAAATGGAGCGGAACAGCGAACTGTACCGCCATCAGAAAAACATTATTACCAGAGCCATGGGAATCGGCCCCCAGGTAAGGACGGATTTTTTCGAGGTGCCGTTAAAGGCCGGGGACTGCGCCCTGCTGTGCTCCGACGGGCTGACCAATATGGTGGAGGATGAAGCTATCAGTCAGATTCTCCGCAGCAGCGATTCTCTGTCGGAAAAGACAGACGCTCTGATTCAGGCAGCCAATGAAAACGGAGGAAAGGACAACATTGCTGTTATTCTGGTAGAGCCTCAGATAAGCGAGGTGAGCCTATGATTCTGCATGCGGGTATCATGCTGCAGGACCGGTATGAGATCCTGGAAAAAATCGGTTCCGGCGGCATGTCAGAGGTTTATAAGGCAAAGTGTCATAAACTAAACCGCCTGGTGGCCATTAAGGTGTTAAAGGCGGAATTTACGTCTGACGCCGGCTTTGTCAGCAAGTTTAAAATGGAGGCGCAGGCGGCGGCCGGCCTTTCCCATCCCAACATCGTGAATATTTATGATGTGGTGGACGACGGGGATCTCCATTTTATAGTGATGGAGTTGGTGGAAGGCATTACGTTAAAGAGCTATATCACGAAAAAAGGCCATCTCGATGTCAAGGAAACCATCGGCATTGCCATTCAGGTGGCCCAGGGAATTGAAGCGGCCCATGAGCAGCATATCATTCACCGGGATATCAAACCCCAGAATATGCTGATTTCCATGGATGGAAAAGTGAAGGTGGCCGATTTTGGAATTGCCAGGGCAGTTTCTTCCCAGACCATGAATTCCACAGTGGTGGGAACGGTTCACTATATATCTCCGGAGCAGGCAAGAGGCGGCTTCAGTGATGAACGAAGCGATCTCTATTCCCTGGGAATTACCATGTTTGAGATGGTAACCGGGCGGGTGCCCTTTGACGGAGACAATACGGTAACGGTGGCTCTGGCCCATCTGGAAGAGCCCATCCCCCTGCCCAGCTTTTATAATCCGGAAGTTACTCCGAGCCTGGAGCGGATTATCGTCAAATGCACGGAAAAGCGTCCGGAAAACCGGTATTCCAATGCCGGGGAACTGATCGGCGATCTGCGGCGGGCTCTGCTGAATCCGGATGACCCGGCCATCGGACAGGAAGAACCGGCCCATCCGGATTTATCGGAAACCAGACCCATGAGCCAGAAGGAGCTGGACATTATCAAAGGCCGCTCCCGGGAGCTGGAGGAGATGTCCAGAAACGGCAGGGCATCATCCGGAGAGGCGAATCGGGAAGGAGCGGACAGAAAAACCGGGAAAACGGGAGTCCGCAGACCCGGAAAGGGCCGCAGGGAACAGGATGGCAATGCTCCGGCAACGGGAGTAGAAAAAATGGTCACCACCATTGGTGTGGCCGCCGCCATTATTGTGGTAGCCGGAGTGGTGTTCCTCTTTTCCCAGATCGGAGGAATGTTAAGGCCGTCTTCCAGTGAGACAGAGTCGGAAACCACTTCTGCGGAAGCGACAACGGCGGAATCGGAGAGCAGTGAAGAGACGTCCCTGAGCCAGAAAGAGGTTCTGATGCCCAGTCTGGAAGGAAAGACCCAGGAGGAAGCGGAATCGGAGCTGGAAGAGCTGGATCTGGTGATGCAGGTGGAGCAGCAGGCTTCGGATGATGTGGAAGAGGGAGTGGTGATTTCCCAGGAAAACGAGCCTGGAACGGTAGTTCCCAGATTTTCCAAGGTACGGGTGACCATCAGCTCCGGATCGGATCAGATTGATCTGGCATCCCTCGGTCTTACGGATATGACTCTGGAAACGGCTGTCCGTCTGCTGGAGGGACGGGGCTTTAAGACCACAGTCATGGAAGAAGCAAGCGAAACGGAAGAGTCAGGAAATATCATCCGTGTGGAGCCGGCAGACAAGGCGCCCTATGGGGCGACCATTACGCTTTATGTCAGCACCGGACCGGCGGTTGAGATGGTTCCTGTACCGAATCTTGAGGGAAAGACTCAGGACGAGGCGACGGATCTCCTTGTGGAGGCAGGTTTGGTAACGGGTCAGACCTCGGAGGAGCACAGCGATACGGTGCCGGCCGGACAGATCATCCGCCAGGGCATTGCGGCTGACACGGAGGTGGAAGTCGGAAGCACCGTGGATTACGTTCTGAGCCTTGGACCGGAGGCTCCCCAGACCCAGTTTCTGGCATCCCTGGAGACCACATATCCCTTAATGGTGTCCTACGGACCGGGGGCAGGTTCTTCAGAAATTCAGATCATGATCCGGTTAAAGCAGACCGTAAACGGCCAGGTGGTGTATACCAAACTGACAGAGCCGCGTTCTTACAGCGCTGATACCATGCTGGAAATCCGTCTGGATAATATCCGGGGAGCCGACGGTGTCAGCACCGGTGAGGTGGAGATTGTGGACCTGACAAACAATGTGGTCCTGACCTCCTATAATGTGACCTTTACGGAAACGGTCGTATAGAATGGGAGATCCGATGACAGGAAAGATTATTAAGGGAGTCGGAGGCTTTTACTATGTTCATGACAGAGTCTCCAAAGTTTATGAATGCCGGGCCAGGGGGGTGTTCCGGAATCTGGGAATCAAGCCCCTGGTCGGCGATGATGTGGAAATTGAGATCCTTTCCGGGACAGAAGGAAATGTAACGAAGATTCTGCCGCGGAAGAATGCTTTAATCCGGCCGGCGGTGGCCAACATTGATCAGGCCATGGTGGTATTTGCGGCGGCAGATCCCAAGCCCAACCGAAACCTTTTGGACCGGTTTCTTGTGACCATGGGCTATCAGGGGGTGCCGGTGGTGCTCTGCATCAACAAAGCGGATCTGGATCAGGAAGAACAGGCCAGAAAACTGGCAGAAATTTATGAAAAAGCCGGTTATGAGGTTCTTCTCATCAGCGCCCTCCATGATGAAGATCTGGAACAGGTGCGGTCCCGTCTTCACGGAAAGACCACTGCGTTAGCCGGTCCTTCCGGCGTTGGGAAATCCACCCTGACCAATCGGATTCAGCCGGAGGCCTCCATGGAGACAGGAGCCGTCAGTGAGAAAATCCGCCGCGGACGGCATACCACCAGGCATTCGGAGCTGTTTTTTGTGGAACCGGATACCTTTCTTATGGATACGCCGGGTTTCAGTTCCATTTTTGTCGATGACATGGAACCGGGGAAGCTGGCTGCGCTGTTTCCGGAATTTGAGTCTTTTGTTCCCCAGTGCCGGTTTCTGGGCTGCGCCCACGTGGGAGAGCGGGAGTGCGGCATCAAGGATGCGGTCAACCGGGGAGAGATTGATAAGGAACGGTATGAAAATTACCGGCTGATTTATGAGGAACTGAAAAACAAAAGGAGGTACTGAGCATGTATATTTTATCTCCGTCTATTTTATCGGCGGACTTTACCAGACTGGGAGAGCAGGTGCAGGAAACGGCAGACGCCGGAGCCAGGTACATTCATCTGGATGTGATGGACGGGGCCTTTGTGCCCAGTATTTCCTTTGGAATGCCGGTAATCGCTTCTCTTCGGAAAGATTCCAGCCAGTTTTTTGATGTTCATATGATGGTGGAGGAACCGGGGCGGTATGTGGAGGCCATGAAAAAGGCCGGAGCCGATTTGATCTGTGTTCATCAGGAGGCCTGCCGCCATCTGGACCGGACCATTCACCAGATTAAAGAGTGCGGGCTCAAGGCTGCGGTGGCATTAAACCCGGCTACTCCGGTGGAGACCCTGTCCTGCGTGCTGGAAGAAGCAGATATGTTTCTCCTGATGCTTGTGAATCCCGGATTTGGCGGGCAGAAGCTGATTCCCTATACCTTAAGGAAAATCCGAAAACTCCGGGATATGTTAAATGCCGCAGGCCTTCAGACGGATATTGAGGTGGACGGCGGCGTCACCTTATCAAATGTAAGGGAGATTCTTGCTGCCGGGGCCAATGTGATTGTGGCCGGATCGGCTGTTTTCGGCGGGGATGCCGGAGCCAATACGGCAGCATTTATGAATATTTTCAAAGAATTTGAGGCACGGACATGAGCGGAGAAAAGACGGGTCTGATTCTGGCCGGAGGGCCATTAAATCTGGCTTTTGCAGAACCGTTTATCAGAAAGCAGTTCTATTCCTGGATTGTAACGGCAGATGCCGGCCTTTCCGTCTGCATGGAGCTTTCCCTAAAACCCAATCTGGCCGTAGGAGATTTTGATACCCTGGGGCGTGAGCGAATGGAGGAAATCCGCAAAAACACCGGATGGGAGTTTGAAGTTCACAGCCCTCAGAAGGATGAGACGGATATGGAACTGGCCGTAGGGGCAGTTTTGAGGGCCGGCTGCAGGAAGGTTCACGTACTGGGAGCCACAGGAGGACGGCTGGATCATGAGCTTTCCAATATTCTTTTAATGCTGTGGGCCAGAAGGCAGGGGCTTTCGATGGAGCTTTACGATGAGAGAAACCGGCTTTTTCTTCTGGAAGCGCCGGAGGACAGCGGGACGCGGTTTTTAAAGAAAGAAGCTTATGGCTCCTATGTTTCCTTCCTCCCTTTGACAGAGCAGGTAAAGGGGATTACCCTGATGGGATTCCGGTATCCTCTGATAAAAAAAGACCTTTCTATTTTTGAGAATCCCGGCCTTTGTGTCAGCAATGAGCTGGCAGAACAGGAGGCAAGGCTCTTTTTTGAGGAAGGAGCCCTTATCTGCGTGGAATCGAAGGACTGAGGCAGACGAAGATGCATGAAACAGACGAATGGCATAAAAGGACCGTGTGCGGATGCTGCCAGAATGAAAAATGGTTCATCCCCTTTCCTTTCAAAAAAAAGTATGCTATACTAAATGCGATTATGGCATCCGGAGGACCTGCTGCAGCGTCAGGGAAAAGACAGAAATATCTCTGCAGGGGCCGCCTGGATGATAAAAATGGAAAAGCTTTCGGGCAGTTCCCTGGGGAAGTGCCGGGGAGAGGAGACGAGAAACGATGCTTGATTTAAAATTTGTGAGAGAAAACCCGGAAATTGTAAAGGAAAATATCCGGAAGAAATTTCAGGATGCCAAGCTTCCCCTGGTGGATGAGGTAATCGCCCTGGATGAGGAAAACAGAAAAACCAAGAAGGAGGCTGATGATCTGCGCGCAGACCGGAACCGGATTTCCAAGCAGATCGGCGCTCTGATGGGACAGGGAAAGAAAGAAGAGGCAGAGGCGGCCAAGAAACAGGTTACGGATGCTTCTGAGCACCTGGCTGAGCTTGAGGAACGGGAGCGGGAGCTGGATGAAAAAATCCGCAGGATTATGCTGACCATTCCCAACATCATCGACCCCAGCGTTCCCATCGGAAAAGACGACAGTGAGAACGTGGAGGTGGAGCGCTTCGGCGAGCCGGTGGTGCCGGATTACGAGATTCCGTATCATACGGACATTATGGAGAAGTTCCATGGAATCGATCTGGATTCTGCCCGTAAGGTGGCCGGAAACGGCTTTTACTATCTGATGGGTGACATTGCAAGACTCCATTCTGCGGTGATCTCCTATGCACGTGATTTCATGATTGGCCGCGGTTTTACTTACTGCGTGCCGCCTTTCATGATCCGCAGCGACGTGGTTACCGGTGTCATGAGTTTTGCGGAAATGGATGCCATGATGTATAAGATCGAAGGTGAGGATCTTTACCTGATCGGCACCAGCGAGCATTCCATGATTGGAAAATTTATTGATACCATTATCCCAGAGGAAGAGCTGCCGAAAACGCTGACCAGCTATTCTCCCTGCTTCAGGAAGGAAAAGGGAGCTCACGGAATCGAAGAGCGCGGCGTTTACCGGATTCATCAGTTTGAAAAACAGGAAATGATTGTGGTCTGCCGTCCGGAAGAGTCTCCCATGTGGTTTGACAAATTATGGCAGAACACAGTGGATTTCTTCAGAACTCTGGATATTCCGGTGCGGACCCTGGAGTGCTGCTCCGGTGACCTGGCAGATCTGAAGGTGAAGTCGGTTGACGTGGAGG
Source organism: Candidatus Copromonas faecavium (nom. illeg.) (assembly GCA_018712915.1). Classification (GTDB taxonomy): domain Bacteria; phylum Bacillota; class Clostridia; order Lachnospirales; family Lachnospiraceae; genus Copromonas; species Copromonas faecavium. Next base: position 22,349 of record DVGC01000027.1, read on the forward strand.
CATGGTCTCCGAGACAAAAGAAATACTTTGAAGTGGGCAGCTGTTCCAATCTGGGTGATGCGCAGGCAAGAAGACTGCGGATCCGGATCAATGGAAAAGACGGAAAGAAATATTTTGCCCATACCCTGAACAATACGGTGGTTGCTCCGCCCCGTATGCTGATTGCATTCCTGGAGAATAACCTTCAGGCAGACGGAACCGTACGGATTCCGGAGGCTTTAAGGCCTTATATGGGAGGTATGACGGAGATTAAGTAAACAGATGCAGGGAAGGCAGTTCCTATCCTGCAAAGACGGGCTGTGGCGGTTCGATTTGCCACAGCCTTTTAAAAAGAAGGATACTTCTTGTGTCATAAGGACAAGATTTCCCGCGACATAAAAACCAATGGCTGGGAGGTTCTTTATAGAGTACGGAGGCGAAAAAATATGCCGGCGGCATTTGCACATGATTTATTTGGGAGGCGGGTGTACCTGGAGGTAAGCCCGAAAATCAAGCGTATCATCAGGAAAGAACGGTACTGTTATCTTTTAGGGGTTCATGGACCGGACCTTTTGTTTTTTTACCGGGCTCTGGGAAAAAACAGGGTCAACCAGAAGGGGGTCAAGATGCACAGGGAACCGGCCGCCCGTCTGTTTGAGACTGGCAGGCAGGAGATTTTAAAGACATCGGACCGGAAGGAGCGGGACGCTCTGGTGGCTTTTCTTCTCGGGATCAGCTGCCACTATGCCCTGGATCACAGCCTGCACGGCTATATCAACCGAAAGGAAAAGGAAACGGGAATCACCCATGCAGAAATCGAAACGGAGCTGGAGCGAAGGCTTCTGATGCGGGAAAACATGAGGCCTCTGCACTCCAATCTGACCTGTCATTTAAAAAATACGAAGCAGACCAGAATGGCAGCTTCCAGGATCTTTAAAGAGGATATGGGCGTCATCTCCGAGTGTATCACCAGTTACCGGACCATGAATCGCCTGTTTATCAATTCCAAGGAAGTTACCAAACGGCTGGTCTGCATGATTTTAAAGCTGACGGGAAATTATGGGACCATCCATGGGATGCTGATGCATAAAGAGCCTCATCACAGAAATACGATGATGACGGACTATCTTGAGCAGAAGTTTTTTGAGACGGTTCCTTACGGAGCCAGACTGGCCAACGGGCTTTACGAATACCTGGCAGGACGGGCCCCCATGCCGGAAGAGTTTAACGGCAATTTTAATGCAGACTGAGGAAATGATATCATGCGGGATACGGATGAGAGTCAAAGACCGCAGGCCATAGACTGATATATTGGACAGGAACAGGAGACAGGGCAGCAGATGAAGTACGTGGTGATGGTGGGAGATGGGATGGCCGATGAATGGCAGGACGGGTCTGACGAAAAAACGCCTTTGATGGCTGCCCGGACACCTGTACTGGATTTTCTGGCGGAGAGATCGGAACTGGGACTTGCAAGAACCGTTCCGACAGGGATGGAGCCTGGAAGCGACGTGGCCAACATGTCCATTCTGGGATATGAGCCGGCTCTTTTTCACCGGGGACGGGCGTCTCTTGAGGCTCTTTCTTCCGGGATTTTCCTCCGGGAAGGAGATGCGGCGCTGCGGTGCAATCTGGTAAGCCTCTCAGAGGAACAGGCAGTTTACGGAAATCGCAGGATGATGGATTTCAGTGCGGGAGGCATTTCCACAGAGGAGGCAGAGGCCTGCCTTGGCGCTCTCCTTACCTACTGGAAACAGGACACCTGTCTAGGCGATCTTCTCGCCGGCTGGGAACCGGATGCCTGTCCTGGCAATTTCCCTGTTGGCTGGAAATCAGGTGCCTGTCCTGGCGATTTCCCTGCCGGCTGGAAACCGGAAGCCGGAATCGAGTTCTACGGGGAATCCGGCTACCGGCAGCTTCTGATTCTCCGGCGCGAGGTCCTTAAGCGGGCAGGCATTTCAGCATCCAGGGAAGGGGAACTTCCCTTTCCGGATCTGACACCGCCTCATAACATCCGCCTTTCCGTGATTGAACCCTATCTTCCCGGGAACTCTCTGCTTCGTTTTTTGATGGAAGACAGCTGCAGAATTTTAAAAGAGCATCCTGTCAACCGGAAAAGAAGGCGCCAGGGTCTTTTGGCGGCCAATTCTCTCTGGTTCTGGGGAGCGGGTATCAGAACCATGCTCCCCTCTTTTTATGAGCGCACCGGACTTAAGGGGGTGATGATATCCGCCTCTGAGCTGCTGCGGGGACTGGGGATGGCCGCCGGCCTCACTGTGCCGGAAATTCCGGGAGCCACGGGGCGTCTGGATACCAATTATGAGGGAAAGGCAGAGGCCGTCTGCAGGGCCCTGTTAGACGAAGGAATGGACTTTGCCTTCCTTCATTACGATGCTCCGGATGAGCGGGGGCATGTGGGAGACCGGAAGGGAAAAATCCGTGCGATAGAGGCACTGGACAGCCGGCTGATCAAACCGGTTTATGAGACACTCCTGGCATCGGGAGAGGAGTTTCGGCTTCTGATTCTTTCGGATCATCCTACGCCGGTTTTAAAAAGAAGCCACACGGCGGAACCTGTTCCCTACCTGATTTATGACAGCCGCAGACAAAGAGCGGGGACGGCCATGGGGAATATAGGAGAAGATGGGGGAAGGAAAAGCAGGCCGGAGTTTCCCCATATCTTACGCAGGTCCTTGCGGTATACGGAAGCAGACGGATGGCTGGCGGCAGAAAAAGTAAGGGACGGTTCCTGTCTGATGAACCGTCTTCTGGAAAGAGAGGAACCATGACGGAAGCAAATGCAGGAAACAGAAAAGAGAACAGAGGAAAGCTTTACGGCGTGGGCGTTGGTCCGGGAGATCCGGAGCTTCTGACCCTGAAGGCGGCCAGACTCATCCGGGAGGCGGATGTGATTGGAATCCCGGGAAAGGATAGGGAAAGCTGCGTGGCCTGGCAGATTGCCGTTTCGGCAGTTCCGGAAATGAAAGAAAAGGAAATCCTTGCCATTTCCTTTCCGATGACCAAGGATGCCGGGATTCTGGAAGAAAGCCATGAAAAAGGAGCCGACCAGACGGCTGCTGTTTTGGATATGGGAAAAAATGTGGTATTCCTGACTCTTGGTGATCCATCGGTCTACTCCACCTATGGATATCTTCAGAAACGGCTGACGGAAAGAGGATACGAAGCCTATATGGTAAGCGGGGTGCCTTCCTTTTGTGCCGCGGCTGCCAGACTGGGCATCAGTCTGGGAGAAAAAAGTGAGGCTTTACATATTCTGCCGGGCTCCTATCCGTTAGAAGAGGGGCTGGCGCTTTCCGGTACGAAAATCCTGATGAAATCCGGAAAACAGCTGGGAGCCGTAAAGGAGCTTCTTCTTTCCGGAAAAAAGAAAGCAAACATGGTGGAAAACTGCGGAATGGCCGGAGAACGGGTATGTTCCAGTACGGAGGAAATTCCGGAGGACGCAGGCTATTATTCGCTGATTATCGTCAGGGACGGAGAGGAGACGGTCTGATGGCAAAAGAAGGAGAGAAAACGTGTATCCGCCTTGGGACAAGAGGCAGCAAGCTTGCATTGGCGCAGACCCGGATGGTGGCGGATGCCATCCAAAACATCTGTCCTGAGGCAGAGGTGGAGCTGGTGACCCTTGTGACCAAGGGCGACAGGATTCAGGGAAAGTCTCTGGTGGAATTTGGAGGAAAGGGAGCCTTTGTGGAGGAATTTGAGCAGGCCATTCTGGATGGAACCATCGATCTGGCCGTTCACAGCGCCAAGGATATGCCGGTGGAACTGTCTCCCGGACTTACCATAGGGGCCGTTCTGCCAAGAGGCGATGCAAGAGACGTCCTTGTGACGGTAAAGGACAGGGAGCTTCCCGATGGAACTGTGGTGGTAGGAACGGGAAGCCCCAGAAGGCAGCTTCAGATTCATAACTGGATGAAGACCCACTGGGATAAAGAGGCGGAATGCCGGCTTTTAAGGGGAAATGTCAATACCAGGCTGGAAAAGCTCTGGAACGGGGAATATGATGCCATCGTTCTTGCGGCTGCCGGCCTTTTCAGACTTTCTCTGGATTCGGATCCCAGATTCCGGTTTACATTTCTTCCGGAAACGGAGCTGATTCCTGCCGGCGGACAGGCCATTATCGCCGTGGAAAGCAGGGAAGGAGACACGCTTTCCGGGATTCTTCCCGCCATCAATCATGAGCCATCCATGCAGGCTCTTCTTGCGGAACGTCTGGTGCTGAAACGGTTCGGCGCCGGGTGCAATGAGGCGATTGCAGTTTATGGATGGGAGGAGAAGGAACAGTTTCATCTGAAGCTGATGAGAGAAACGGCTGACGGCATCCTGCGGCGGGAGGTCTGGGGGCCGCCCGGTTCGTCCATGGAGCTGGCGAACCAGATTGCAGGAGAGGGCGGGCTGGTGAGCCTGGTGGGCGCAGGACCCGGGGATCCGGAGCTGATCACAGAAAAAGGGCGAAAGATTCTCATGCAGGCGCAGGTTTTGGTTTATGACCGGCTGGCGTCGGAGGAGCTTGTCCGCATGGCACCCGAGGACTGTGAAAAAATTTATGCAGGAAAGGAATCGGGCCGCCATTTTATGAATCAGCAGGAGATTAACCGGCTGCTGGTAAAGAAGGCTCTGGAAGGCAAACGGGTGGTGCGTCTAAAGGGCGGAGATTCCTTTGTTTTCGGCCGGGGCGGGGAGGAAGTTCTTGCTCTGAAAGAGGCCGGAATTTCCTATGAAGTGATTCCGGGAATTACGTCCGCCATCGGGGCGCTGGAATCGTGCGGCATTCCCGTCACCCATCGGGGAATTGCGGAGAGTTTTCATGTGATTACGGGACACCGGGCGGAGGGAGTCTTAAAGGAGCTGCCGCTTTATGCTGCGCTTCCCGGGACTCTGGTCTTTTTGATGGGGCTTTCCAACCTGGAGGCCATCGCAAAGGGGCTGATGGAAGCGGGAATGGCTCCCGATACGCCTGCGGCCGTGGTGATGGAAGGGACGCTTCCCGGAGAGCTTTGTGTCAGGGGTACCTTGGAGAATCTTTCTCTCAGAGTCCGGGAGGCCAATGTGAAATCCCCTGCGGTGATTGTGGTTGGAAAAACAGCCGGCTTTTCCTTTTCCTGCCGGGAAAACAGGCCCTTATACGGGATCACGGTGGCAGTGACCGGAACGGAAGGGATGTATGACAAGCTTTCCCATGGACTTTCCCTTGCGGGAGCCCGCACGGTGCGGGCCGGCCGGTTAATGGTGAAACGTCAGAATGAGAAGGAGCTTGTCGGTGCGGTGAAAGAATTATCCTCCGTTGGCTGGCTTGTGTTTACCAGCAGAAACGCCATTTCCATCTTTTTTGATGTTATGAAGCAGGAACGGGTGGATTTAAGGACGCTGTCCCATGTAAAGTTTGCCGTTGTAGGCCGGGGAACGGCAGAATATCTGCAAAAGTTTGGGTTTTATGCTGATTATATGCCTGACCGGTATACGACGGAGGATCTGGCCCGGGGGTTGGCTGAACAGATTCAGAAGGACGGGGTGGAGGAAAGAAAACAGGTGCTGATCCCCAGGGCGGCCCAGGGGTCTTCCTTCCTTTCGGAGATGTTGGCTTCCAGCCGGATTCCCTTTCGGGAGATTTCTATTTATGATGTCCAGATGGAACCGGTACCGGAAGAAGAATTTGCCCATGCGGACTATCTGACCTTTGAGAGCGGCTCCGGTGTCAGGGGATTCTTTGGAAAAATGGAAAAAGAAAAGCGGGAGGCGCTCCTTGACAGAATCCGCCCGGTCTGCATCGGGGAAGTAACGGCGGCGGCACTCAGAATGTACACGGACAGACCGATTCTGACGGCAGAGGAATTTACGGCAGAGGGAATCGTGGAGGCAATTCTAAAGGACCGGAAGGGCAGGATGTAAGAGAAAAGAATGGAGACGTTTGTTTATCAGGATAAAAAAAAGCTTCGCTGCGGCTATACCACCGGCAGCTGTGCGGCCCTGGCAGCGAAAGCGGCTGTCAGGTGTCTGGCGGGCGGCGGGTGTGTGAAGAAAGAAACCATCCTGACGCCCGGCGGGGAGACGGTGCAGGCAGAAATCATGCAGTGGGAAACGGAGACGGACGAAGCAGGAACGGTGATCTGGGCTCAGTGCGCGGTTCAAAAAGACGGCGGCGATGACTGCGATGTCACCGACGGACTCCTGATTTTTGTCCGAGCCAGCTTTGGAGAAAGTAAGGATGAAGAAGTTTCCATCACCGGAGGTCCCGGCATTGGACGGGTTACCAAGGAGGGCCTTGACCAGCCGGTGGGCGCCTATGCCATCAATTCCGTGCCCAGGCGCATGATGGAGAAAGAAGCTCTGTCCATCCTGAAGGCGGCCGGGCTCCGCCGCTCCCTCTGTCTGACCGTATGGGCGCCGGATGGAGAAGCAGCGGCAAAAAAAACCTTTAATCCTGTCCTTGGAATTGAGGGCGGAATTTCCATTCTTGGTACCACGGGAATCGTCAGACCCATGAGCAATGAGGCGCTGACAGAGACCATCCGTGCCCATCTGCGGGTGCTTCATTTTGAACACCGGAAATTTGCGGCTGTCTCTCCCGGCAATCTGGGTTCTGACTGGCTTATGCAGTATGCAGAAGAAGCAGGCCTCGGAGAGCAGGAGAAAACCAGGTTCCGGGAGTCCATCGTCGCCAGCAGCAATTTTATCGGAAAAACCGTGGACATGGCCGGAGAGCTGGGTTTTTCTGGGCTCCTTCTTGCAGGCCATATCGGAAAGCTGGTGAAACTGGGAAACGGAATCATGGACACCCATTCCAGGGAAGGAGACGGCCGGATGGATACCCTGCTGTCCTGTGCCCTGGAATGCGGAGGGGAACGGCCTCTCCTATTAGAGATACGGAAGTCCAACACAACGAACCAGGCGGTGGATGTGCTGAACCATGCCGGTATGCTGGAACCGGTGATGAAAAAGCTTCTGGTTCGGATGAAGGAGTATCTGTCCAGGCGCGCCATGGACAGCCTGCAGGTGGAAGTCCTTTTATTCGGTTCCCGGGGGGAGCTTTTAGGGAAAACGGAGGGAGCAGATCAGCTTCTTCGGAAAATCAGAAAGGAGTGCGGGAGGAATGAAGGCCAGGGTACTGATTGATAACCTGACAAAGAGTGATTTGAAACCGGAATGGGGACTGTCCATTTATATTGAATATAAGGGACATCCCATTCTTCTGGATGCAGGGGCTTCCGGGCTGTTTGCAGACAATGCGGAGGCCATGGGAATTTCCCTCTCTCAGGTGGAATTTGCAGTTCTTTCCCATGCCCATTATGATCACGGAGACGGCCTGGAGCGGTTTTTTGAGCGGAATCAGAAGGCGAAGGTTTATCTTCAGAAGGACAGCGGGGAAAACTGCTACAGCAGGAATGACGATCCCTTTGAGAAATATATCGGGCTGAAGAAAGGCATGTTAAAACAGTACGAGGACCGGTTTTCGTACGTGGATGGACGGTTTTCTCCCCTGCCCGGGGTGACGCTTCTGCCTCATACGACGGCCGGTCTTGAAAAGACGGGAAAGAAGGCAGGCATGTACGTCTGGGAACGGGGCGGCTGGCGGCCTGACAGCTTCCGCCATGAACAGAGCCTGGTGCTTGAGACAGACAGCGGCCTGGTCATCTTTAACAGCTGCTCCCATGCGGGAGCCGACTGCATCATCCGGGAGACGGAGGCTGCCTTTCCGGGAAAGCACATCGAAGCGTTCATCGGCGGTTTCCACCTGTTCCGTTCCAGCGATGAAGAGGTGCGGGAATTTGCGGCCAGGGTTCGGGATACAGGGATCAGACGGCTCTGCACCGGCCATTGCACCGGGGACAGGGCCATGGAAATTTTAAAGGAAGAGCTGGGCGATATGGTAAGTCAGCTTTATACAGGATACGAGATTCAGATTGCATAGAGGAAGAAAAAATGGTTTATTTTGTCGGTGCAGGAAGCGGAGCAGCAGATTTGATTACAGTCCGGGGACAGAAGCTGTTAATGCAGGCGGATGTGATTGTTTATGCCGGATCCCTGGTGAATCCTCAGCTTCTTTTATGTGCAAAAGAAGGCTGTGAAATCCATGACAGTTCCAGAATGACGCTGGAACAGGTGATGGATGTGATAAAAAAGGCGGAACAGGAAGGAAAGATGACCGTCCGTCTTCATACGGGGGATCCATCCATCTATGGGGCCATCCGGGAGCAGATGGATGTCCTGGATATCCTTGGCATTCCATATGAGGTCTGCCCCGGGGTCAGCTCCTTCTGCGGAGCAGCCGCCAGTCTGAAGACAGAACTGACTCTGCCCGGCGTTTCCCAGACCGTAATCATAACCAGAATGGCCGGACGGACGCCTGTGCCGGAACAGGAAAGCTTTCAGTCCCTGGCCTCTCATCATGCCACCATGGCCGTATTTTTAAGTGCCGGTATGGTGAAGGAAATGAAGGAGCAGCTTCTTTTGGCCGGGTATGAACCGGATACGCCGGCGGCCATCGTTTATAAGGCCACCTGGCCGGAGGAGAAACTTATCCGCTGCACGGTCGCGACTCTGGACGAAGCAGCCGCAAGGGAAAAAATCCGGAAAACGGCCCTGATTTTCATTGGAAGGGCCGTCGGTGAGGGAAACCGGGGCGATTATGAACGCTCCCGGCTGTATGCGCCGGATTTCACGACAGAATACAGAAAGGGGACGGACAGTTGAAAAAGCTTTACGTTGTAGGCATCGGCCCGGGAGAGTATGAGTCCATGAGTATCCGGGCGCAGCGGATCTTATCGGAATGCCAGGTTTTAGTGGGTTATACGGTTTATGTGGAACTGATCGAGCGTTATTTTCCGGGGAAGCGTCTGCTGACAACACCCATGCGCCGGGAAAAGGAACGATGCCAGCTGGCCTTTCAGGAGGCAGAAGCGGGAAATGATGTGGCGCTAATCTGCAGCGGCGATGCCGGTGTTTACGGGATGGCCGGGCTGGTTCTGGAGCTGGCCGGACAGTATCCCCAGGCAGAGGTGGAGATTGTGCCCGGAATTACGGCGGCATCTTCAGGTGCGGCGGTTCTCGGGGCGCCTCTCATGCATGATTTTGCGGTCATCAGCTTAAGTGACCTGCTGACGCCGTGGGTAAAAATTGAAAACCGGCTGCGGGCGGCTGCCCAGGCGGATTTTGCCGTCTGCATTTACAATCCTTCCAGCAAAAAACGGGCGGATTATCTGGCGCGGGCCTGCCGGATCCTTCTGGAATATCTGCCGGAGGATACGGTCTGCGGGGCGGTAAAAAACATCGGACGGGAAGGGGAAACCTCGGTGATTCTTTCTCTTGGAAAACTGCTGGAGTATGAGGCAGATATGTTTACCACCGTGTTTATCGGCAACAGTCAGACAAAGGCGATTCCGACGGCCGGGGGAAAGCTGTGGATGGTAACGCCCAGGGGATACCAGCTTTAAAAACGGACGTTTCTGCAGCGGAAAGAACCTATATTGTTGGAACCGTTCATTAAAAGTGCTGCAGGACGGCTGCTTTTTAATCGGCAAGCCGTGGAAAAAGGCATTTATTCGGTTAGAGAAGAACCAGGAAGCTGTGCGGGCAGAAAAAGGAGGGAGACCAGGCAGATGGGTGAGGAAGGAAAACTGAAACAGGATGGAGTGGGACAGAGCAGCTCAGACCAGAACAGACCGGGACAGGACAGTGCGGGCCAGGGCAGGCCAGGGCAGAATCGCTCAGAGCAGAACAGGCCAGACCGTAACCGCTCAGAACAAAATAGCCAGAAACAGATAAACGCCCGGAACCAGGCCCGGATGTCTGGCGTATGCCTGTTTGCCGGAACCACAGAAGGGCGGCTTCTGGCTCAGAAGCTGGCTTCCTTAAAGATCCGGGCCGATGTGTTTGCGGCCACAGAATATGGAAAAGAACGGATTGAGCCTGAAGAAGGCATTTCTGTTTTCGCCCGCCGGCTTACGGAGCCGGAGATGGAGGAGGTGTTCCGTATGGCCGGATACAAACTGGTTCTGGATGCCACCCATCCTTATGCCAGGGAGGTTTCGGAAAACATTCGTCGGGCCTGTGAAACGACAGGGGTTCCCATGCTCCGTATCCTGCGGGATGAGGAGTGCGGGCAGTTAAAGGAAATGGAGAAAGATAACGAAGGTCAGTCCGGTATTTTCTATGCAGACAGTTTGTCCCAGGCTGTGGAATTTTTAAAATCGAAGGAAGGCCGGATTCTGGCAGCCACAGGAAGCAAGGAGCTGGCAGCCTTTCATGCGCTGCCGGACTGGAAAGAACGGGTTTTTGCCAGAGTTCTGCCTCTGCCGGAGATGGTGGAGGCCTGCAGCCGGATGGGATTTTCCGGAAACCGCCTGATTGCCATGCAGGGACCCTTTCCCATGGATTTAAATCTTGCCATGTTAAAGGCCGTAAAGGCAAGATGGATGGTAACCAAGGATTCCGGGCGGACAGGAGGATTCTTAGAAAAGCAGGAGGCGGCCAGACTGGCCGGAGCCGGACTGGTGGTGATTCGGCGCCCCAAGGAGACTGGAATTTCTCCTGAAGAAGCGTTTCGGTACCTGGAGAAACAGGCTGCTTCTCTCAGATGCAGCGGAGGCGGTGAGGGAAAGGCATCGGGAAAAGATCCGGAAGCAGCTGCTGAAAAAGATGAGGGACAGGCATCAGGAAAATACCCGGAAGCTGCTGAAAAAGATGTGGGAAAGGTCTGGGCAGGAACTGTCGGGAAAAGAACGATATGGCTTGTCGGTACCGGCCCCGGAAACCCTGGGCTTCTTACTGAGGAGGCAAGAGAAGCGCTTTCCTCCTGCAGCCTGATTGCAGGATCCCGCCGCTGCATCAGCCAGCTGGCTTTCCTGAAAAAGGAAACTTATGAGGAATACCGGCCCAAGGAAATCCTTTCCTATCTTTCCGTGCATCCGGAGCATCAAAAGATCTGTGTGGCGCTGTCGGGAGACACCGGCTTTTACAGCGGAGCCTCCAGCCTGATTCAGGCATTTTCCGGTCTTTCGGAAACAGAGGTCCGGGTGCTGCCAGGGATTTCTTCCGTCAGCTATTTCTTTTCCAGAATCGGAAAATCATGGGAGCGGGTCCGGCTTCTCAGCCTTCACGGCCGGGACATGGACGTGGTACGGGCCTTAAAGGACCAGGGGGCCGTTTTCCTTTTAGGAGGGGAGCCGGATGTGGCTGCCAGGGTTAGTGAAAAGCTGCTAAAAGCAGGTCTTGAGGATGCCAGAATGACCGTGGGAGAGAACCTGTCTTTAAAGGACGAACGGATTTTTTCCGGAAGTCCCCATGAACTTTCAGGGACACGGACGGGCCCTCTGACTGTTTTATATCTGGAATGGGATCGGGCTGGGAGAGAGACCATCTGCCATGGCTTGCCGGATTCCTCCTTTATCCGGGGAGAAGTGCCGATGACCAAGCAGGAGGTGCGCTCGGTTGCCATTTCCAAGCTGGCACCGGGGAGAAATTCCGTTATCTGGGATGTGGGCGCCGGTACAGGTTCCGTCTCCATCGAATGCGCCAGACTGTCGGAACAGATCCGGGTATTTGCCATCGAAAGAAAGCCGGAGGCCGCAGAGCTTTTAAAGGCAAACAGGGAAGCCTTTGGCCTGTCCAACATGGAAATTCTTGAGGGAGAGGCTCCGGAATGCTTAAGGGATCTGCCGGCTCCTACCCATGTGTTTCTTGGCGGCAGCGGCGGAGGCATGGAGGGAATTTTAAAAGCAGCTCTTGAGAAAAACGCGGGAGTCCGGTTTGTGGCTACGGTAATTTCCCTGGAATCCATGGTTCGCTTGACGGAATGTATCCGTGAACTTCCGGTGGGAGAACCGGATCTGGTTCAGCTGACGGCAGCCAGGGCAAGAAAGGCCGGAAGGAGTCACCTGATGACCGGACAGAATCCGGTCTGGATTTTTTCCTTTGAGGGGACAGGAAACGGAAAGGAAACAGACAATGAATGAGACAAGGAAAACTTTTCTTCCCAGAATCCTGATTGGAGCGGAAAAAAGCGGAGGAGGGAAAACGACTCTGGTCTGTGCCCTCCTTTCGCTGCTGGCGAAGGATGGCGGGCAGGTTTTCGGATTTAAGTGCGGGCCGGACTACATCGATCCCATGTTCCACCGCCAGGTTCTTGGGATCCCCTCTTATAACCTGGACAGCTTTTTCTCGGATCAGGCCACCCTTTCCTATCTTCTTGGCCGTCATGGATGTTCGGAAAGGGAGAAAACGGGTTCCATTGCCATTCTGGAAGGGGTGATGGGGTATTATGACGGCCTGGGAGGCAGCGCGGCGGCAGCCAGCGCCTGGGAAATTGGACGTCTGACAAAAACTCCGGCAGTGCTTTTAGTGGATGGTTCCGGCCGCGGAATTTCATCTCTGGCCTCTTTAAAAGGATTTCTCGAGTTCAAGGAGGACAGCGGTATTGCCGGTGTGATTTTTAACCGGGTTTCTGCCGGGCTTTACCCCTCTCTTAAAAAGGAAGCGGAGCGGCTGGGAGTTTCGTCCTACGGATATATCCCAAAGCTTGAAGGGCTGGAACTAAAAAGCAGGCATCTGGGACTTGTTCTTCCGGAGGAAGTACCAGAGCTCCGGGAAACCTTAACCCGCCTTGCGGAGGCCGTCCGCCCCGGGATTGATCTGGATGGGCTGGTGGAATTGGCCAATCAGGCGCCGCCCCTTTCCTGGCAGGAGCCTTTTTCTTCTTATGATGAACCGTCGATAACAGCAGCAGATGGGGCCGGCGGAGCTGGTCAATCAGACGCCGCCCTTTTTCCGGCAGAAGAAGCTCAAACTTCTGAATCTGCCAGCCATGCAGGAATCTCCGGCCCCGCGGTGGCGGTGGCGCGGGATGAGGCATTCTGTTTTTACTATGCAGATAACCTGGAGCTTTTAGAGGCCATGGGTGCCAGACTGCTGTTTTTCTCGCCTCTGCGCGATCGGGAAGTTCCCAAAGAGGCGGATGCCATCTATCTTGGAGGAGGCTATCCGGAGCTTCACGGAAAAGAGCTTTCTCAAAATCAGTCCATGCGGGATGATATCCAAAAAAAGGTTCTTGCCGGAATGCCCTGCATTGCCGAGTGCGGAGGCTATCTTTACCTGGCAGAAAAGCTGGAGGATAAGGAAGGACGGTTATGGCCCATGGCGGGAGTTCTGGAAGGCACAGGCCGGTCTGCGGGAAGACTGAGACGATTCGGATATTTGACGCTGACGGCAAAAAAGGACGGCCTTTTAGGGTCTGCCGGCACGAAGCTCCCGGCCCATGAATTCCATTACTGGGATACAGAATGTCTGGGAACGGATTTCCGCGGAGAAAAGCCCTATGGAGGCCGAAGCTGGGACTGCGGTTATCTGACCGACAGTCTGTATGCCGGGTTCCCGCATCTTTATTTTTACGGAAACCTGGAGGTACCGCGGCGCTTCCTTCGTATGGCGATGCAGTGGAAGCTGGCGGATCAAAAGAACGGCAGGATCGGGCAGTGACATGATAAAACCGGATGAGGCAAAAGAGACGGACCTGTTGCAGAGATGGTGAAAAAGCGGAGTAAGGCAGAAAAATGGCGCTGTCAGAAAAAAGGGAAAAAGGCGGAGACAGCTGGAACAGCGAAAACGAATAAACCAGAACCGGCGAATGCAGAGATGCGGCGAAAATGAGCGAAGCAGCGGATGCGTGTAAGCGGCAGCGGGGAAATACAGCAAAGAAGCGGCCATAGCGGGGAAACGCAGCACATCGCGGATGGCAGAGCATTGATAGAAGCAAAAAAGGGGAACGAATAAAAACGGAAGCGGGAGAGTGTATGGAGCGACAGCAGTCTGAGAAAAAATGGGAAACAGGCAGGGAAAACAGAAAAGAGAATACGGAAGAAGGCACGAAAAAGACTCTGGAGAAAGTTTCCGGAGCCGATTCAAAGAAAAAAAAAGTTTCATTGGAGGATTATCTGGCGCAGATTCGGCCGGCGGACCCGGCGGCCATGGCTCAGGCCAAGCGCCGGTTCGATTCCATTGCCAAGCCCATCGGAAGCCTTGGCGTTTTGGAACGGGATCTGATCCGGATGCGGGGGATCCGTGGAATGGAAGAAAAGAACCTGCCGGGGAAGGCAGCCCTTGCCATCATGTGCGCCGATCATGGGGTTGTGGCAGAAGGAGTGACCCAGACCGGGCAGGAGGTCACAAGGATTGTGGCAGAAAACTTTGCAAGCGGTCAGGCCTGTGCCTCTATCATGTGCCGGGAGGCGGGAATTGATGTTTTTCCCGTGGACATCGGAATGAACTGCGGCCGGATTGGCAATCCGGAGCCAAGGCCCTTCTCTTTGCTGGATCGGAAGGTGGCTTCCGGCAGCAAAAATCTTTTCCGGGAATCGGCCATGACCATGGAAGAATGTAAAGAGGCGGTTCTTTGCGGACTCCGGCTGGCGGGAGAGCTGAAAGAAATGGGCTATGGGATTCTCCTGGCCGGAGAGATGGGAATCGGCAATACCACGCCTACCAGCGCCATGATTCATGTCCTGACAGGTCTTTCCATTACCAGCTGCGTGGGACGGGGGGCAGGCCTTTCCGATGAAGGTCTGGAACGGAAACGAAAGGTGGTTTCCGGGGCAGCAGAAAGATTTTTCCTGGCCCATCCGTCACTTACCCCCGACTTCTGGAAACGCCTTTCAAAACCGGAAACTGGACCGGAGCCGGAAGCAGTTCTTACGCTTCTTTCAGAGCTTGGAGGATTTGACCTGGCCGGAATGGCGGGACTCTTTTTGGGCGGAGCTGTTTATCGTCTTCCGGTGGTGATTGACGGCTGCATTTCCGCGGCTGCAGCTCTTTTGGCGGTGCGAATGGCTCCTGCTGCGAAACAGTTCCTTTTTGTTTCCCACGTTTCTGCGGAACCGGCGGGACAGGCGGCGCTTTCTGCGTTGGAGCTTTCTGCTCCCCTGGATCTTCAGATGCATCTGGGAGAAGGGACGGGAGCGGCACTTTTTATTCCGCTTCTTCGTATGGGAGCAGCTGTCTATGATCAGATGGAAACCTTTGAGGAAATCCAGGTAACGCCCTATGTGGATTATGAGGCAGATAAGGAGAATCGCTCATGAAGGCATTCTGGATTGCGTTTTCCATGTACTCACGGATTCCCATGCCGTCTTTTGTCTGGGAGGAGGAAGATCGGAAAAAAGCCATGTGCTTTTTCCCGGCCGTGGGGATTGTCATTGGAATCCTGTTTTATCCTGCGTACCTCCTGCTTGAATGGACCGATCTCGGCAGGGAGGTGGCGGCGGCCCTTCTTACGGCCCTTCCGATTGTCATAAGCGGAGGCATCCATATGGACGGGTATATGGATACCTGCGACGCGCTGGCCTCCTATGGAGACAGGGAGAAAAAACTGGAAATTTTAAAGGATACCCATACGGGAGCGTTTGCTGTCCTGGGCTGTGTTCTTTATTTTCTCCTCTATTACAGCGCCTGCATGGGGCTGTCGGAGAAGGGAGCCCTGATAACAGCCCTTGGCTTTCCTGTGTCCAGAGCGTTGTCGGGACTTCTTGTTTCTCTCCTGCCGAAAGCCAGGAAAAAGGGGATGCTTTCTGATTTTGTGGAAGGAGCGGATTTTAAAAGAATTGTCTGCTCCATGCTCCTTTGCCTCATTGCCTTCGGAGGGCTGATGACAGTCTTTGCAGGATGGCAGGCTGTTTTTCTTCTTCTGATTCTTGGAGCTTTTTTCTTTTTTTCCATGAGGAAATTCAAACGGGAGTTTGGCGGAATTACGGGAGATTTATCAGGATATTTTCTGTGTGTCTGCGAACTTTTTACGGTGATTTTCGCTGCATTTCTGGATTAGAAGCCGGGACGGCTCTTATGTTAAAAATACGGACGTCTGAACATATCCGACAGGAACAGGGGAGCTTTACCTATGAATGTTTGACTTTTGCGCTGCGGCCGCACAAAAAAGAAACCGTATGAATAGATTTAGGAGCGTTTTATATGAATGTCTTGCTTTTGCGTCACGGGAAGACGGCCGGCAACCTGGAGGGACGATATGTGGGAAGAACCGACGAGCCGCTGGCACAGGAAACGAAAGAACAGCTGAAAGGCCTTACTTCTGAAAAACTGGAGCCGCTTTATGAGAAACTGGGGCCGGTGGCTGCCATTTATACCAGCCCTATGAAACGCTGTATGGAAACGGCAGAGGCCTTGTTCCCCAAAAGCCGGTTTTTGCAGGCTCCCCGTGAGACCGTTTTTGGGCTTGAGGAATGTGATTTCGGCCGGTTTGAGTATAAAACCTGGAGAGAGCTTTCCGGGGATCCGGAATATGAGAAATTTCTGAATACTCAGGGAATGAGCGGTTTTCCGGGCGGAGAGACAACGGAAGCGTTCAAGGAACGGGTGTGCAGCGTTTTTTCTTCTGTTCTGATGGGATGGGAGGACGGTACAGCCAGCATCCCTCTGAAAGCGAGGGAAGGCAGGCGGGATGGCACCCTGGTATTTGTGGTCCACGGCGGGACCATCATGGCGGCGCTGGAACGGTTTTCCCGCCCGCACCGGGACTATTACAGCTGGCAGACAGGGAATCTCTGCGGATTCCTTGGAGAAGCCGGATTTGAAAATGGGAGACTTTTCATGCAAAACGTTGCAGAAATCAAAATAGTATAGTATACTTGAACTGCCGGACAAAAAAATCAGGAATGCCGGATATTTAAAAATTGGAGGATGAGAACATGATCATTCTGCTGCTTGTGATCGGAGCGGTTTTTATTATTTATGGAGCCCTTGTGGCCAGCGGAAAACATACGCCAATCAGTTCCAAGATGATGGTGGAAGAGGAGAATTTAAAACGCTGGTGCCGTTCGGCCGGAATCTCCAAAATGGTTTGGGGTGTGGCCATCATTTTCCTGACTTTCTACCTGCTGAATCTGTTTCCAAAGACTCTCTGGGGAATCTGTTTTCTCATCATCGCTGTCTGGAATATTCAATATACCGTGAAAAATAACGAGAAGTTTATGAAATAAACGACGGAAGGCAGAAAAATCAATGGACAGAATGGAACTGCTTGCTGCCCTCATACTCGGATTTCTTCTGGATCAGCTGCTGGGAGATCCGCAGATCTCCTGCCACCCGGTCCGGCTGCTGGGGAATCTGATTCACTTTTTTGAGAGGCATTTTTTTCGATGGGGAAAGGGAAAAAAACATGCCCTCCTTGCCGGAGGCGCCTTTATGGCTGTGACAGTCTGTGTGGTCACGGCTTTTTTTGTGCAGGGTCTTCTTTTTCTGGCCGGACAGATTTCCCCGGTCATTCATTTTGCAGCGGAAAGCCTTTTGTGCTATTTCCTTTATGCGGCGAAGGATTTGAGGGTGGAGAGCATGAACGTGTACCAGGCGCTAAAAGAGAATGGCCTGGAGGAGGGGCGGAAAGCTGTTTCCATGATTGTTGGCCGGGATGTGAGCCGTCTTGATGAGGCGGGAGTCATCAAAGCAGCTGTGGAAACGGTGGCGGAAAATACATCCGACGGCGTTATTGCCCCGCTTTTTTATATGGCCATTGGAGGCCCGGTGTTGGGGTGGGTCTATAAAGCCATTAATACCATGGATTCCATGGTGGGATATAAAAATGAAACCTATCTTTATTTTGGCCGGGCAGCAGCCAGGCTGGATGATGCGGCAAATTTCCTTCCTTCCAGGCTCTCGGCCCTTCTCATGGTGACCGGTGCGTTCCTTTGCGGACTGGACGGCCCAGGGGCCTGGAAGATCTTTTTAAGGGACAGGAAAAATCATGCCAGCCCCAATTCGGCCCAGACGGAAGCGGCCTGTGCAGGGGCGCTGGGGGTGCAGTTGGCAGGAGACGCCTGGTATTTCGGCGTCCTTCATAAGAAGAAAACCATTGGAGACAATCGGCGGTCGGTGGAGGCAGAAGATATTAAACGGGCCCACCGGCTGATGATGGCAGCGGTCCTGCTGTCACTTTTCCTGGCGGCCGGTTTCCAGCTTTTCCTGGCGGGATAGTTTGAAACAGAAGGAGAAAGACGATGACAAAATCGATTATGATACAGGGAACCATGTCAAACGCAGGAAAAAGCTTTCTTGCGGCCGGGCTGTGCCGGATTTTCCGGCAGGACGGCTATCGGGTGGCTCCTTTTAAATCCCAGAACATGGCTTTAAATTCGTTTATTACGGAAGACGGCCTGGAGATGGGGCGGGCTCAGGTGGTTCAGGCGGAGGCGGCCGGAATCCGCCCGGAGGCGTGCATGAATCCTGTCCTTTTGAAACCCACCTCTCAGATGGGCTCCCAGGTCATCGTAAACGGCCGGGTTCTGGGAACCTATTCCGCAGCCGATTATTACCGGATGAAAAAGGGGCTGATTCCAAAGGTCATGGAGGCTTACCATTCTCTTGAGGAACGGTTTGATGTTATTGTCATAGAAGGAGCAGGAAGCCCGGCAGAAATCAATCTGCGTGAACATGACTTTGTCAACATGGGACTGGCAGAGCTTACGGATTCGCCGGTACTTTTGGCGGGAGACATTGACCGGGGCGGAGTGTTTGCACAGCTTTACGGGACGGCCGCCCTTTTGGAGGAGCAGGAGAGAAAACGGATCCGAGCCTTTTTAATCAATAAATTCCGTGGGGATCCGGAGATTTTAACTCCGGGGCTTTCCATGCTCTATAAACGGATTCCCATTCCGGTTGCAGGAGTCATTCCGTATCTGGATGTGGATCTGGAGGATGAAGACAGCCTGTCAGAGCGTCTTTCCGGCTCCCACCGGGAGACCGGGCTGGATGTTTACGGCAGACGGGCCTTCGGCCGGGTGGCTGTTATTCGCCTTCCCAGAATTTCAAACTTTACAGATTTCCATGCCCTGGAGCGGCTCCCGGGAATCGCCTTGTTTTATGCTTCCAGACCGGAAGAAGTGGCAAATGCGGATTTTATTGTGATTCCCGGAACGAAAAACACCATGGGAGATCTGAAATGGATGCGGGAGAGCGGGATGGAGGCCGCCGTTCTCCGAAAAGCGGGAAGCGTTCCCATCATGGGAATCTGCGGAGGATTTCAGATATTGGGAGAGGAGCTTTCGGATCCCTTTGGAGTAGAGGAAGGCGGCAGCATGCGGGGCATGGGCCTTCTTCCGGTAAAAACTTATTTTTCAAAAGAAAAAACCACCAGTCAGGTAATGGGGCAGACGGCTTTTTTACGGACTGCAACGGCGCCGGGTCAGAGCATGTCCAGTCAGGACGGGTATGGTTTCGGGGGCTCCGGCTGCGGGGCGTCCGGCTATGAAATGTCCGGCTATGAAATTCATATGGGGGAAACCACCCGGTCAGGCGGAGCTCCTTTCTCCTATATCAGAGAATGCTCAGGAAATGGGAAATCGGAATCCTGCCATGAGGACGGCTGCGTTCAGGGACAGGTTTTTGGAACCTATGTACATGGCTGCTTCGATTCAGAGGCGATGCAGACGGCCCTGTGGCAGTATCTGGCAGAACAGAAAGGAATTTCGGAAACCATGGAATTCTATACGGCCGGAAAGAAGCCATCCTTTTCTCTGAAAGAGTATAAGGAAGAACAGTACGAAAAGCTGGCCAGGTGTTTAAGAGAGCATCTGGATATGGATCTGATATACCGGATCCTGGATAAAAAAGCATAAAACCGCGTAACAAGAAGGAGGCAGTGATGGGAGAGACAGACTGGACAAAAAAACTGGAAGAAGAAACGGGAATCCGGTTTCGGACGACAAGGCCGGAGGAAATCGAGAGGGAAAGCTTTCTTATGATTCAGGAGGAGCTGGGAGAGAGCTTTCTCGCGTCCTATCCGGAAACACAGCTGCCCGTGCTTCTGCGGGTCATCCATACGACGGCAGACTTTTACTATGGGGAATCCCTGGTTTTTGCCAATGGCGCCATGGAAGCGGCCTGCAGAGCCATCCGCCGGGGACTTCCCATTATTACCGATACCACCATGGCAGCTTCCGGCATTAATAAGGCGGCAGCCGGAAAGTTCGGCTGTCAGGTTCACTGCTTTATCGGCGACGAGGATGTGAAGGAAGAAGCGAAACATCGCTCCATGACCAGAGCGGCCGTCAGCGTGGAAAAGGCAGCCAGACTGTATCCGGACTGTATTTATGCCGTGGGCAACGGACCAACGGCTCTGCTGCGTCTTTACGAGCTGATCCGGGAACATAAGATCCGCCCTGCCCTGATTATTGGGACGCCGGTGGGATTTGTTAATGTGGTGGAGGCCAAGGAACTGATTTTACAGACAGAGGTTCCGGCCATCGTTGCCCGGGGAAGAAAAGGCGGCAGTAATGTGGCGGCGGCCATCTGCAATGCGCTGTTTCGTACGGCCGGTTAGCGTCAGATTCTGAGACTTGGTCTTTGTCAGATTCTGAGGTTTGGTTTTTTGGACATCGGGCTGTCAAAAGACCGTGTTTTCGAATGTAAATAAATTTTTTCAGGCTGCAACTTTCTGCAGCCTTTTTTCGTCTAATGGTCAGAAAGGAGGGAAATCTGATTGAACAGAAGAATGGAAGAAGAAACGGAGCGGTTCCTTCTGGAACATTATGAAGAATTTTACCGGCTGGCTTACGGATACGTAAAAACAGAACAGGATGCACTGGATGTGGTCCAGGAAAGCGCCTATAAGGCAATAAGAGACTGCGGGAAGATTCAGAATCCTGAATATTTAAAAACCTGGATTTGCCGGATTGTCATCAATACGTCCGTTGATTTGCTGAGAAAAAAGAAAAAAGAATTTCCCCATGCTCTGGATCAGGAGCCGGAGCTGGCAGATGAGAGGGATGAATTTTCATCCTGTGAGCAGATAGATGTGAAAGAGCTTTTAGACCGGCTGGAGGAAAAGGAAAAAGCCGTAATCATGCTAAGATACTTTCACGATATGAAGCTGGAGGAAATCGCTCAGGTTCTGGGAGAAAACGTCAACACGGTAAAGGCCAGGCTGTACAGAACCTTAAGAAAGCTCAGAGTGGTGCTGGAGGAGGAGTGAACATGGAAAAATGGCATGAAAATTTAAGAAAACAGTACGAGGCGGTTCCTGTTCCCGATGAAGCGAAAAAACGAACGGAGGCAGGAATCAGGAAAGCAAAGGAGGAGCGCATGAAAAATAACATCATTCATTATTTTAAACGGGCCGGAGGAACGGCAGCGGCAGCAGTGGCAGCCATTGCCCTGCTTTCCAACACCAGCCCTACCATTGCTCAGGCTATGGAACAGATTCCGGTGATCGGAGCCATATCCCAGGTTGTGACCTTCCGGACTTATGAAAATCAGACGGGCCATATGGAGGCCCGGGTTAATGTCCCGGAAATAGAGGAAAGCGGAAAAACCATTCCTGCAAATGAAGAAATGGATCAGTATGCGCAGGCCCTGATCGATGAATACGAAAAAACGGTTCGGGAGCAGGCGGGAGAGGGAAATTATTCGCTGGATTCCACTTATGAGACCGTGTTTGAAAATGACAAATATGTCTGCATTGTGGTTCATACAACAGTCGCGCAGGGCGGCGCAGCCCAGTTTACCAAGGCGTTCACCATCGAAAAGAAGAACGGAGAGAGCATCAGCCTTCTTGAGCTTCTGGAGAATGACGAATCCAGGTTGAATGCAGTCAGCGATTCGATCAAGGCACAGATGAGAGAACAGATGGCGGCTGACGAGAATGTGATTTACTATCTGGATTCTGACATGCCGGAACAGGATTTTAAGGGCCTGACCGGAGAGGAAAGCTTTTATTTCAGCCAGAACGGCGAGCTGGTCGTTGCGTTTGATGAATACCAGGTGGCTCCCGGATATATGGGGGCCGTGGAATTTACGATTCCCACAGAGGTGACAGGAAACCTGGCGGGTAATTAAAATGGCGCAGCAGCCAATGAAAATGGTCTTAAAACAGGCGCTTGCGCAGGAAACCTTCCGGTGCCGGTTGCAAAAGGGAGAGGCCGGTGGTATCCTTTTAAGAAAGGGCCGCCGGCCAAAGGCCGGATCCTGTGAAAACATTCAAAAAAGGAAACGGCCATGAAGGAGGAACGGGAATGAAATTTGTATGCTCACGGTGTAAAAAAGAGGCGGATGTGACGACGGCCATGCCAAAATGTACCTGCGGAGGCCTGTGGGATTTGGTTTTTGATCATCCGGACTTTTCTCCTGATTTGGTGGACCGGGATACCTGGGGAATGTTTCGCTACCGGGCTTTCATGCCGGTCTTGGACGATTCATGGAAAAAAGTAACGCTGGGCGAGGGAATGACGCCGGTGATTTCCCTTGATGAGGATGTTTTATTAAAGATGGATTACTACATGCCGACGCTCTCCTTTAAGGATCGGGGAGCCGCCATGCTCGTTGCCCACTGCAAATCCATTGGTATCGAACGTGTGGTTCAGGACAGCAGCGGGAATGCGGGAAACAGCATCGCCGCTTACTGCGTCAAAGCCGGAATTGCCTGCGAAATCTATGTTCCGGAGGGAGCCTCTCCCAAAAAGATCGATATGATAGAGGCTCATGGAGCAAAGGTTCATGTTGTCCCGGGTTCCAGGGACCACTGCGCTGATGTGTGCAGGGAACGGGTGGAGAAAGAAGGGATTTATTATGCCAGCCACGTCTATAATCCGTTCTTTTACCAGGGCACGAAAACCTATCTTTATGAAGTATATGAGCAGCTGGGCCGGATTCCGGAGCATCTGTTCCTTCCTGTCGGAAACGGGACTCTGTTCTTTGGCGTTGTTTTTGCTCTGGAGGAATTTCTTGAGGCTGGTCTTATTTCCCATATGCCTCAGGTGATTGTGGTACAGAGTGAACGGTGCGCTCCGATTTACGGGGCCAGCCTGGAGGGAGGGAGGAGTCCAAAGAAGGTGATTCCTGAGCCCACCATGGCAGAGGGGATTGCCATCGGCGCTCCCATGCGCGGAGAGGAAATTCTTGAGCGGATCTGCCGGTATCAGTTTCCGGTTATTACTGCACCGGAAAACTCCATTCTGGAAGCCCGCTCCATTCTCGCGCGGCACGGCATTTACTGTGAGCATACGACGGCAGCCACCTATGCGGCCTATCTGGAATACTGCCGCATGAATGGCAGAACGCCGGACAGCCTTCTGCCCATGTGCGGTGCAGGTTTAAAGTCAGATCATGACGAATAATTGCGGCGGAGACAAATAATTGTGGCAAAATTGAATCTTCATGGATTCCCGATTGTGTCCTGACCGGAAATCGTGTATAATGGAAAAGATTCCTGTATGTCAGACTCATCTTTTTGAACGGATTTGCGAAAGAGAAGCAGAGAGAAGGAAAGCTGCTGAAAGGCATGCGGCAGGGCTTAAGGATCGTCAGGATGAGGCTGTTAAAAAACGTAAAACAGGACTGCTGGCAAACATGATTGACGGACAGAATAAACGGGAGTGCGGATAGAGGATGACAGATCAGACAGAATACAGAAGATACGGCAGAAGCAGACGCGGAAGAACAAGAAAGGAAAAACGCTTCCGGTGTTTGCTATGTCTGATGGCCGCCGTTATGATGGGGACGGCATTTTATACCCCTGTCATGGCTGTACCGGATACCGCTCAGGCGGAACGGGAAAAACAGGAAGCGGAAGCGGGGCTTGAGGAGGCCAACCGTCAGGCAGAGGAGGCGGAAGCGGCTCAGAACGCGGCTCAGGAGGAACTGGACAGCTTAAATTCGGAACTGGTTTCTCTGTTAAGTGAAATCGATCTTTTAGAGAAAGATATCGCCGAAAAGGAAGAACAGATTGTCCAGGCGACAAAGGATTATGAGGAAGCCAAGGCTGACGAGGAAAGTCAGTATGAGGCCATGAAGAAGCGGATTAAATATATGTACGAGCAGGGCGATACGGAGTACATCGATATTCTGCTTCAGGCAAAAAGTATTTCGGATATTTTAAACCGGAGTGAGTATTTTAACGCGATTTATGAGTATGACCGGAATATGCTGATCCGGTATCAGGAAACCAAGGAAGCGGTTGACCAGTACCGCACACAGCTGGAAGAAGAGCGGGCAGAACAGGAAGTTATGCAGCTGGAGTACGAATCCCAGCAGGCTAACCTGGAGACCACCATTGCCAATACCAGAACAAAAATTGCCAATTTTGACGAGCAGCTTGCCAAGGCCAGACAGGAAGCTGCAGAATACGTTCAGGTGATTGCAGCGCGCAATGCGGAAATCCGTGCCGCCGAGGAGGCTGCAAGACGGGAAGAAGAGTCAAGACGGGCTGCTGAAGCCAGCCGTGCCGCTGAAGAGGCAAAACGCAATGAGGCAAAGGGCCCTGGAGCAACTCAGTCCACTCAGTCCTATAAGAGCAGCGGCGGAACAGCCAAGGGCCGGGAAGTGGCGGACTATGCGCTTCAGTTCGTGGGGAATCCCTATGTTTACGGAGGCACCAGCTTAACCAACGGAGCCGATTGTTCCGGTTTTGTCCAGAGCGTATATAAGCATTTTGGAATTTCTGTTCCAAGAACCTCCAGCGAACAGCGCTCCTTTGGAGTTGGAGTCAGCTATTCTGAAGCACAGCCGGGAGATATTATCTGTTATCCGGGCCATGTGGGCATTTACATCGGCAACGGACAGATTGTTCACGCCAGCTCGGCAAGAACGGGAATTAAGGTCAGCAGCGCCACTTACCGCTCCATTCTGGCGGTACGCAGAGTGCTGTAGGACATTTCCGGTCATCGGAAACCTTCCATAATCTGGTTGACTGCCGAAATCATTTGCCGTATAATGTTTTTATTATGGGAAAGCGAGGCATTTTCAGCAGATGATAAACAGTATGACCGGCTTCGGACGATACGAGAGCATCACGGACGAATGCAGAATTTCGGTGGAAATCAAGGCGGTCAACCACCGCTATCTGGACCTTGGGATTAAAATGCCTAAGAAATTTAACGGGTTTGAGGCAGCCATGCGCACACTCCTTAAGAATTATATTCAGAGAGGAAAAGTGGATGTCTTTATTACCTATGAGGATTATACGGAGGAGCATGTAAGCCTCCGTTATAATGCTGCCCTGGCAGGAGAATATGCGGAGTATTTCCGGAAAATGGCCGAACAGTTCGGAATCGAGAACGATTTAAGCACTTCCGTACTGGCAAGGTGTCCGGAAGTGCTGACGATGGAGCAGGCTCCGGAAGACGAAGAGCACATGTGGGAGCTTCTGGAGGATGCACTTAAGAAGGCTGCGGAAAACTTTGTGGAATCCAGGCGCAGGGAAGGAGAAAACTTAAAACAGGATCTCCTCGGCAAACTGGATCACATGCTGGAGCTGGTGGACTTCATTGAAAGCCGTTCTCCGGGAATTGTGGAAGAGTACCGCAGGAAGCTGGAAGAGAAGGTAAAGGAGCTTTTGGAAACATCGGCCATCGACGATTCCAGAATCGCGGCAGAGGTTACCATCTTTGCCGATAAGATCTGCGTGGATGAGGAGACGGTCCGTTTAAGAAGCCATGTGGAGGGAATGAAAAAGGAGCTGATTTCCGGAGGAAGCGTGGGAAGAAAGCTGGATTTCATTGCCCAGGAAATGAACCGGGAATCCAATACGATTCTTTCCAAATCCGGAGATTTGGAAATTACGGATCATGCGATTGTTTTAAAAACCGAGATTGAAAAAATCCGGGAACAGATTCAAAATATTGAGTAACCAGGGGGAAAGCGATGCAGCATCAGGGAATACTGGCTGTTATTTCAGGATTTTCCGGAGCAGGCAAGGGGACGGTCATGAAGGCTCTTTTAGAGCAGTATGACAGCTATGCCCTGTCCGTTTCGGCAACAACAAGGGAACCCAGACCCGGTGAAGCCAACGGCCGGGAATATTTTTTCGTATCGGAGCAGGAATTTACGTCCATGATTGAAAAGGGTGATTTAATTGAATATGCCCGGTATGTGAACCATTATTACGGAACTCCCAAAGCATATGTGGAGTCCATGCTGGCGGAAGGCAAAGATGTGCTTCTGGAAATCGAGATTCAGGGAGCTTTAAAGGTGAAACAGCAGTTTCCGGAGGCTCTGCTGGTGTTTATTGTTCCGCCTTCTGCAGCGGAGTTAAAGAACCGGCTTCTTTCGCGGGGAACCGAGTCAGAAGATGTGATTGAGAAACGTCTCAGCAGGGCTGCGGAGGAAGCGGAAGGAATGTCTTCCTATGATTATATTTTGGTTAATGATACGGTCGAGGACTGTACGGCACGGCTTCACGGGCTGATTCAGTCTCAGCATTATAAAACCTCTGCCAATCAGAAGCTGATTGCACAGATGGAGCAGGAGCTTAAAGAGCTTACAGCGAAGCCAAAGGAAATTTGAAAGGAGTCTTTTTCATGTTACATCCGTCATATACAGATTTGATCAATGCAGTGAACAGCGGAACTGAGCCGGGAGAGCATCCGGTGGTTCAGAGCCGTTATTCTATCGTAATTGCGGCTGCGAAACGGGCAAGACAGCTGATTGCCGGGGATGAGCCGCTGGTTTCCGGAGCTGCCGGAAAGAAACCGCTTTCAACAGCAGTTCAGGAGCTTTATGAACAGAAGGTCAGAATCATCGGGGAAGATGAAGAGCCCTGGGAAACGGCCGAAGACGAGCAGGAGATGACCGAACGGGAAACCTCCGAGGAATAGGAAAAAGAGAGGGGAAATGAGTCCTTGGGGGATTTTCTTTCCTCTTTTTTTACTGAAATTTAAAGGAGAAAGGAAAGACCGGATGAATTTGTTATTCATATCCCTGGGCTGTGACAAAAACCTGGTGGATGCAGAAAAGATGCTGGGAATCCTGGGGCATGAAGGGTATTCCTTTGTGGACGATGAAACGGAAGCAGATGTCATTGTCATCAATACCTGCTGCTTTATTGGAGATGCCAAGGAAGAAAGCGTCAATACAATCCTGGAGATGGCGCAGTTAAAGGCAACGGGACGGCTGAAAGCGCTGATCGTGACGGGATGCCTGGCCCAGCGGTATAAAGATGAAATTATAAAGGAAATTCCGGAGGTGGACGCAGTTTTAGGAACCACTTCCTATGAGGCAGTTGGAAAGGCGATCCAGGAGGCTCTTAAGGGTCAGCACATGGAGCGGTTTGAGAGCATTGACGTGCCTGTCAGCAAGAGAACGGAACGGATTGTTACCACCGGCGGGCATTATGCATTTTTGAAAATTGCAGAAGGATGCGATAAAAGATGTACTTACTGCATCATTCCCTATCTTCGCGGAAAATACCGCAGTGTTCCTATGGAGCAGCTGGTAAAGGAAGCGGAGGAGCTGGCAGAAAAAGGGGTGAAGGAGCTGATCCTGGTAGCTCAGGAGACAACTCTATACGGAAAAGATTTATACGGGAAAAAGATGCTTCCGGAGCTGCTGCGAAGGCTCTGCGCCGTTTCCGGGATCCAGTGGATTCGTCTTCAATACTGTTATCCGGAGGAAATTACCGATGAACTGATTGAAACGATAAAGATAGAGGAAAAGGTCTGCCATTATCTGGACATTCCCATTCAGCATGCCAGTGACGCAGTTTTAAAGCGCATGGGACGTCGGACAAACAATCAGGAAATCCGGCAGCTAATCGAAAAGCTGCGGAAGGAAATTCCGGATATTGCGCTGCGGACGACCATGATTTCCGGCTTCCCGGGGGAAACCGAAGCGGATCATGAAATTCTTCTTCAGTTCGTAAAGGATATGCGGTTTGACCGGCTTGGCGTGTTCGCCTACTCTCCGGAGGAAGATACGCCGGCTTACAGCTTTGAGAATCAGATCCCGGAGGAGGAAAAGGAAAGACGCCGCGGAGACGTCATGGAGCTTCAGCAGGAAATCGCCTTTGAGCGCTGCCAGGCCATGGAAGGAAGGCTTTTGGAAGTGATGATTGAGGGAAAGGTTGCAGATGAGAATGCCTATGTGGGACGGACATATATGGACAGTCCGGACGTGGACGGCCTGATTTTTGTCAATACGGATCTCTCCCTGATGTCCGGAGATTTCGTTCGGGTCAGAGTAACCGGAGCCTATGAATACGATTTGATTGGGGAGGCAGAGGATGAATTTACCGAATAAGCTTACGATACTTCGTGTGATTATGATTCCCTTTTTTGTGGCTGCACTGATGGTGGACGGAGGAACAAACCAGACCATGCGGTATGTGGCGGCTGCGATTTTTATCATTGCCAGTCTGACGGACATGCTGGACGGAAAAATTGCAAGAAAATACAATCTTGTCACCAATTTCGGAAAGTTTATGGATCCTCTGGCTGATAAGCTGTTGGTCTGCTCAGCGCTAATCTGCATGATTGAACTGGGACAGCTTCCTGCATGGATGGTCATCATTATCATCAGCCGTGAATTTATCATCAGCGGATTCCGTCTGGTGGCCGCAGATAACGGCGTGGTGATTGCTGCCAGCTATTGGGGAAAATTTAAAACCGTTTTCCAGATGGTCGGCGTGGTCCTGCTGATCCTGAATATTGAAGCACTGTCTGTGATTACCAGTCTGGTTATCTGGATCGCGCTGATTCTTACGGTGGTGTCTCTGGTGGATTATATTGTCAAGAACATTGGTGTCCTGACAGAGGGAAGCATGTAGGGGGATATGTCCATGATGAAAACGGAAAAGGGGTATGCCCGGCTCTATAAAGTATACGGGCGGAGCGAAGGAGAGGTACGGGACCGCCTTCGCCCGATTTTAAAGCAGGGCGGCGCGGCTGTCGTATATACCAGGCGGCGCGGCAAGGAAATTCAGGTACTGGCAGAAACCGGAGAGCAGGATGAGGAACGGGCAAAAGCAGTTTCCAGACCTGTGGCAGCGGAAATTAAGCGCGCACTGGGAGACTGGTACTATTCCACAAGGGAAAATGAAACCATGGAGGAAGCTGTTGTACGGCTTCTGATAAAATATAACCTGACGGTTTCTACAGCAGAATCCTGTACCGGAGGTATGATTGCTGCAAAACTGGTGAATGTGGCCGGAGTCTCCGAGGTATTCCGCGAGGGATATGTCACCTACTCCAATAAGGCAAAGCGCAAATTACTGAAGGTTG
Source organism: Candidatus Copromonas faecavium (nom. illeg.) (assembly GCA_018712915.1). Classification (GTDB taxonomy): domain Bacteria; phylum Bacillota; class Clostridia; order Lachnospirales; family Lachnospiraceae; genus Copromonas; species Copromonas faecavium. Next base: position 51,331 of record DVGC01000027.1, read on the forward strand.
GGAAGACAACGCTTAAGGAATATGGAGCTGTCAGCAGGCAGACGGCCAAGGAAATGGCGGAAGGCGGCATGGCACTGGCCGATTCGGACATCTGCGTGGCCGTAACCGGGATTGCCGGTCCTGACGGCGGAACGAAGGAAAAACCGGTGGGACTGGTATTCATAGGCTGCTGTGTCAGAGGAGAGACCGAGGTGGAAAAGTGGAATTTCCGTGGATCCAGACAGGAAATCCGGGAACAGTCGGCCCTGGCGGCCCTGGATCTGTTAAGAAGAATGATTCTGAAAAATTTCCGGTAGACAGGAGGCTTCATGCGCTGGTATGAGAAGCTGTATGTAGGAGAAAAGGCAAAAAAGATCCGGTATTCCATCATTCAGGCGGTCCGGGAAGGGCGGCCTCTGGGATACTACGTGCTGACGCCTGCAGCCAATGAACAGAATCTTTTGGATCTGTATCCGGCGGTTACTCTGTCTCTTCCCTATTATCGGGAAAAAGATTTGCTGATTGTCGGTGTGGCTCTGGATTTTGAAGATGCCGCCGCGCTTGCCGGAAGAATGATCAGTGAAGTCTATCGAAAAACAGGGGGATTTGATATCCGATCATATCTCCTGGGAGAGGAGTGACCATGCTTCCGATACTGTTTTTCATTTTAAAGATTTTGGGAATCATCCTTCTGGTACTTATTTGCCTTGTGCTTTTTCTCTGCCTCGTGATTCTTCTGGTACCATTTCGGTACCGGGCGGATCTGCAGAAGGAAGAGCGTCCTAAGGGTGAGCTTCTTTTATCCTGGCTGTTTCATGGAGTCAGCCTGAAACTTTGTTACGACGAAACGGCTCAGATTCAGGGAAAGGTTTTATGGTTTTCTGTTTTTAAGAAGCAGCTATGGCCGCCGGAAGGAGAATCTGAGGAAGAACCGGCAGAAAGCACGGAAGGCGAGTCAGGTCCTGCAGAAACGATGATGCAAACGGAATCCCTGTCACAGTCCCGCGAAACATCAGGGCAGGGACAGGGAAAAGCAGAAGAAAGCATGCGGGAGCCGGCAGACTCTGAGACCCAAAGGGCCTGGCAGGCAGAAGGAAAGCAGACGGAGTACGGAGGGGAAGGAGCTGTTCGGGAAGGTGTCAGACCGGAAAAAGATGAACTGACAGAATCTGGATCAGTAGAGTTTGAACCGGCTCAGACAGGGCCAAAAGAACCGGAAATTCATGCGGTGGATCTTTCTTCCGGACGTGAAAAAGAGAGGCCGGACTTTGAAGAGCCGTTTTCTGATGAGGACAGGTCCGGAGATTATAAGCAGCAGGAAGATGAAAATAGTAACAATAAGACAGAAGAGCGGCAGAAAACTTCCCGTGGAAATGGGCGGTTTTCCCGTGTGCAGACGGCTGTCCGGCGGTTTTTTCAAAGAATCACCGGCATTCCGGACAGAATTCGCCGTCTTTTTAAAGAATTCAGGAATAGGATGAAAAGCGGACGGGCATTCTTTGAAAAAGCAAAGAATTTCCTGGAAAAGGAAGAAAATCAGGAAACCTTCCGGCTTATCGTTTCCAGCGGAAAGAAACTTCTGCGGCACGTCCTGCCCCGGAAATTAAAGGGAAGGGTCCATTTTGGATTCTCTGATCCATACCGCACCGGACAGCTCCTGACAGCGGTCAGTCCCTTTTACGGATTGTATGCGAAGGATCTGGAACTGGTTCCGGATTTTGAGCATGAGGTGCTGGAAGGAGAACTGCATATCAAAGGCAGAATCCGGCTGGGAGCCTTTGTATGGACAGGAATCCGGCTTTTCAGGAACCGGAATTTCCGAAGGCTTTTGAAAAAATATCTGTAACATCATAATTCCAGGAAACAAGAGAGAAGAACCAACGAGGAGGAAAGGATATGGCAGAGAATCAGTTCCCATCGACCGTAGAGGCACTGTTTAAGGGAATGGAGCATTTTGTTACCACAAAAACCGTGGTGGGAGAGGCAGTGAAAGTGGACGAACATACCATTATCATCCCTCTGGTGGATGTGACATGCGGGATGGCGGCTGGATCCTTCGCCCAATCCTCAAAGACCAACGGGGGCGGCGGAATGAGCGCCAAAATGAGTCCCAGCGCCGTTTTAATCCTTCAGGATGGGATGACGAAGCTGGTGAACATCAAACATCAGGATGCCGTGACCAAAGTGCTGGATATGGTCCCTGATTTTGTGAACCGGTTTGTGGCCGGAAAGGATGTATCGGCAGACTCCGTAGAAAAAGCAGAGGACATTGCTGCTGCGTATTCGGAGGAGTCTCAGAATAAAAATTAAAAGAACTGTCCTAGAAAAGAGACGGGGCCGCATATGATGTATCATAGCCTTACGATTTAAGGAGAATGGCATGAAACGCTTATGCGGCCTTATGATTTTCTGCATCGGCGCGGGAATGGTCTGCACCCTGATTTTTCCCAAATCGTTTTTTATGGTGCTCCTGGCGGTCGCATGTCTGATTCTGGGATATAATCTGTTCTGCAGCGGCTGAAGCCGAACGTAAAAAGGCATCTCTTTTTCCCTTTTGCGAGGGAAAGGAGATGCCTTGCTTTTTCGCAATCATGTAACGGAGGTATTAAGCTCTCTCTACGAGACCGGATCTTAAGCAGGATGTGCAAACATACATTTTGCGGGCTCCGCCGTTTACCTTAACCTTTACAGACTTTACGTTGGCGTTCCAGATTCTGTTGGACCTTCTATGGGAATGGCTGACTCCATTACCAAAGTGAGCAGCTTTCTGACAAATAGCACATTTAGCCATGATTCCACCTCCTTAACATTCATTGGATCTGATAAAAAAATCCATAACATAGGTATCATAGCAGAAACCGTCATATTTTGCAAGCACATTTTGCATTTTCTGTAAATTTTCCATTTTGTGCGATCTGCAGATTTTCTTCTGATACCGATAAACCTTTGATGCTTCCCGCACAGCCGTTCCTCTTTCCGGTCCGCCCCGGGTGTTCTGATTCGGCCCCTGCCCCTGCCGGAGCCGCAGAATGAGCGATTTGCAGCTTCGATTCCCGGCATATCCGCCGGCGGAACTGGCTAGACTTTTAATTTGCCGATATTATATCCGGTAATTTCCTTGCCGCTGACGGTTTTGACAAAATCCAGTCTGGATTTGTTATAGCTTAAGTAAAGTTTGTCCTTGGGAGGCCATTTCAACATCATATTAAACCGTTCCTGATCGTCCATGGGATCCTTGGAAAAATAAATATAAACCGTACCGGTTTTGGCCGGATTTCCTTTGTTAAAAACCTTGGAACCGGCAATTCCCACTTCGGACAGTTCTTCCCAGCTTATCTGATGAGTGATTTTTCCAAACAGACGGCGGGTGATTCCTGTCTGCCCCACAGAGAGCCTGGCTCCCGCGTCCAGCGTCATTTTAAGAAAGACCAGCGTGATTACTGCAAATACAAGGGCAGAAAGATACCGCCCAAGTATGATACAGATGACGGCAATGGCGGCTGAGCCGGCAGCCGTGGCAGCAGAAACAGCAAATTCCCGGGGACTGACAAAATACGTTTGTTCCATTGATGTAGCTCCTTATACGAAAGTTTCAGATGCTCCCTGATAATACGGACATCTGGTTTTCAGACACTGCTGGTTCTCGTGAGAAAAATCGCAGCGGATGGCATCGGGAAGTTCCATTTCGATCCCGAAGGTTTCTTTTACAAAGGCAGCCGCCTCTTTTACGGCCGTGAAAGAATTGCGCTTGCAGCAGCGCGGGCCTCCCAGGGCTCCGATGGCCGCCAGGGCTCTGGCCGTCGCCTGGTTGGCGCAGCCCCAGGATTTTCCTGTTAAAGGCGTTGCTTTTGTGAAGATGCTGATAAACATTCCCACGCTGACGGCTGCGCCGCAGCAGCCCCATAATCCGCAGGAACCGCCGGGATAGCGGCTTCCGCGTTCCTTCATTTCTTCCAGGGCGGCGGGAAAATCCATAGCCGCGCCGCAGTTATGGCAGGCCGTCAACAGAGCGGCTCCTACCAAAATATGATGTTCCGGCCCGTGCATATAAATATAAGGATCCTCCATCAGCTGCTGCATGATGGCAATGGGATTTTTTGAGCTGCTTTGCCTGCAGCCGTCAAGAATGACCTGGATCCCTTTCTTTTCATGACACTGGTCACAGACGTAATGTCCGTTTTTACAGCTGGAATAAGCATGAAAAGTCTTATGACAGATCTGACATTCCAGCTCTTTTGCTTCTTCAAAATAGATCAGCGGTTCGCCGCAGACGAGACAGGCACCTTCTCCTCTGGTCATAATCATGTTCTCCTTTTCGTTTCCTGCGCTCTTTCCGGATGCAATACCCCATGTATGTATCATATTATTCTGCCAATACCCCATGCACGTATCTATCATATAGATACATCTGATATGTACCCATTGTACCATGTCCGAAAGGCGCAGAAGATTCATGCGCAGGGACCGTCAATGAACAAGGTTTCCCCCTATTTTAAATCCCTGCCGCCTTATCATATTCTAGCACAAACGGGAAGATTGGCAAGAGATTTCGGCGTGGCATCAGGCAGATTCATTTTTTCCTGTCAGCAGCAGAATGCACGATACGAAAACCAGGATTGCACAGGTGAACAAAAGGAGCATGGTTTGCGGCAGTCCGGCAGCGGGGCTTTCTGCAGAAATAACATAGGTAAAAAGAGCCGATGAATCGGGAGCGGAACTGACGGAAACAATGGAGGTTCCGGAAACGAAAAGATTCCAGAAAGAATGAACCAGGACCGCGTTCCAGACGGAACCGGTCTGCAGCGTCAGGATCGTAAGAAGACAGCCGATACAAAGATAAAGAGCGAACTGAAACATAAAAAGCAAAAGATTCATTCCTGGACGGAAATGTCCGAACGCGAATAAAATGGAGGGAAGCCATAAGGCATGCTTTGTTCCCCAGCGCTGTTCAGAAAGTTTTGCAAGATATCCCCGAAACATCATTTCTTCCACAATACCGCTGCAAAATCCGGAATAAAAAATAGCGCGAAATACCGGACCTAAAACATGTGCGGCGGGATTCTGATGGATGCTCCAGTGACCTTGGCTGAATCCGGTTTCCACCAAAAAAAGAGGACAGGAAGAAGCACTGCAGTCATGATGCCTTTCGTGTGCAGAGAGAAAGGGAGAATTCTGCAGTCTGTAAGCGTCAGCTTCCAGGAACCGGCCAGCCGGCGGATCAGCAGACAGGTCAGGAAAGAAAAAAGAACAAATCGAAGCAGATATCCCATGGGAGGCCATATCTTTCCGATTCCTTCTAAAAGCATTCCCAAAAGATAAAACAGGACGGCAGCCCGGACAGATGCCAGAATTACAGCTGATGCGGATGGTTTCATTAAGAATCTCCTTTGTCTGGCGTCTCTTTTTGCATGATTCAGGAGCTGATTGGCGTCGCATGAAGGAGACGCAGAACAATAAAAATAATAAATCATTCTCTTCTAAAAAAGGACTCTGTTTTCAGTATAGCACGAGACATGAAAGTTGTAAATTGTCTCGGAAAGAAGTACCTGAAAGCTTGGAAAGAAGTGCTTGAAGGTCTGTCTGAAGGTTTCCGCAGGAGAGCATCTGCAGGATTTTCCCCTGATATCAATGGACAGAAAATATCCCGTATGTTATAATGAGCGAAAGTGGATCTGCAGTGACTGTCCATGGATGGCGGAGGGCAGACAGCGATTGCAGGCTGTGCCTGTGTTATCATGGGAAGAAATGGTTATGATATTTACACAAGAGGAAAAACAGCTGCTCCCGGCAGGCATGGCGGGAATTAATTGATGCATGTCTGCAAAGGAGCAAAGGCGGCAGCGGAATCAGATAGAAACGGAGGCAATATATGAAGGGTTGTATTAACAATAAGATGGGCCAGATTCAGATTGATACCGACGTTATCGCATTGTATGCCGGCACAACGGCAGTTGAGTGTTTCGGAATTGTGGGAATGGCGGCGGTCAGCGTAAAAGACGGTCTGGTAAAACTCCTGAAAAGGGACAGCTTAACACATGGCATCAATGTGACAATTAATGACAATGCAATCAGTATCGACTTCCACGTTATTGTATCCTATGGCGTCAGCATTTCGACGGTTGCAGATAACCTGATTGAAAGTGTCAAATATAAAGTAGAAGAATTTACGGGCATGCCGGTAGAAAAAATCAACATTTTTGTTGAAGGCGTCCGTGTGATAGATTAAGGAGGAAGTCACCCATGGGATTAAAGTCGGTTGATGCCGAAGTGCTTAAAACGGTTGTTTTATCGGCCGCAAAAAATCTGGAGTCAAAAAAGGAATGGATCAATGAACTGAATGTGTTCCCCGTACCGGACGGTGATACGGGAACCAATATGACAATGACAATTATGGCGGCAGCCAATGAGGTGGCAGCGATTCAAGACCCCACCATGGAGACCATTGCCAAGGCTCTGTCCTCCGGTTCCCTGCGCGGCGCAAGAGGTAATTCAGGCGTCATCCTCTCTCAGCTTTTCAGAGGCTTTGCAAAGGAAATCACATCGGCGGATATTATTACCGTGACGATTCTGGCCAACGCGTTTACCCGGGCGACGGATACTGCGTATAAGGCGGTCATGAAGCCGAAAGAGGGCACCATTCTTACGGTTGCCAGAGGAATGGCGGAAAAGGCAGCCGAGCTGGCTACCCAGACGGATGATATTCTGGAATTTCTGGAACAGGTCATTGCCTGTGGAGATGAGGTCTTAAGCCAGACACCGGAAATGCTGCCGGTGTTAAAGCAGGCCGGTGTGGTGGATTCCGGCGGCCAGGGATTAATGGAAGTGATGCGGGGCGGACTGGACGGCCTTCTGGGCCGGGGTATCCCCTTTGATGCAAACGTCAGTCAGGAAGCAAAAACGGCTGTCCGGCCGCCGGCTGCTGCCAAAAGCAGCGAGTTGGAGACGGCAGATATCCGTTTTGGATATTGTACTGAATTTATTATTAATATAGAAAAAGTCTTCGGCATGGACGAAGAGATGAAGTTCAAAAATTTCCTGGAATCCATTGGAGACTCCATTGTGGTGGTATCGGACGATGATGTGGTAAAAGTCCATGTCCACACCAATCATCCCGGACAGGCCATTGAAAAGGCGCTGACCTATGGTTCTCTTTCCCGTCTGAAAATTGACAATATGCGGGAAGAGCATCATGAAAGGCTGATTCAGAATGCGCCGGGATCTCAGGAGCTGGCAAAACCAGACGGAGCAAAGGCCGCAGGAGCCGGCGAACACTCAACCGGTACAACTGCAGGGCAGAATGGAACGGTCTCAAATCCCGTTTCAGACGGAAAGGCACCGTCTGCATCGGAAGAAGCGGAGCCGGCCGAACGTCTTCCTTACGGCTTTATTGCCGTGTCTGTCGGCGACGGACTGGCGGAGATTTTTAAGGGCATCGGTGCCAATTACCTGATTGAAGGCGGACAGACCATGAATCCCAGCACGGAGGATCTGCTGAACGCCATTGAGAAGGTGCCGGCGGATGTAATTTATATTCTTCCAAATAATAAAAACATTATCCTTGCTGCGGAACAGGCAAAGAGCCTGGTGGAAGATAAGAAGGTTTATGTGGTTCCTTCAAAGACGGTTCCCCAGGGTATCGCGGCGTTAATCAATTTCCTCCCGGATTTATCCCCGGAAGAAAATATGGAAAATATGACCGGAGAAATGGAGCGCATTCATACAGGTCAGGTCACCTATGCGGTACGGAATACGTCTCTGGATGGTCTGGAAATCCATGAAGGGGATATCATGGGCATTGGAGACAAGGGGATTCTGACGGTCGGAACGGATATCGAACAGACGACGTTAGATACAATCCGAAAGATCATGCAGGATGAATGCGAGTTAATCAGCATCTATTACGGCGAGGATGTAACAAAAGAAGATGCAGAGAAACTGAAAAATCAGGTTCAGGAACTGTATCCGGACTGTGAAGTGGAGCTCAATGACGGCGGACAGCCGATTTATTACTATCTGCTTTCGGCAGAATAAGGAACGTTTGAAAGACCGCTCCCAACGGCATGTTTGCCTGAGGGGGCGGCTTTTCCGGATTGGACAGATTCTGACGATATTTGAAAAGAAAGGGGATGAATATGGAGGAAGAGATGAAGAACCGGCAGCCGGTGGAAAGCCTGAAGGGAATCGGCGAAAAAACGGCAGCTTTATTTGAAAAAATAGGCGTCTTTACGGTGGATGATCTGCTCCATTATTATCCCAGGGATTATGATACCTTTGGAGAGCCGAAAGCCATCGGAGAGCTTTCGGAAAACCGGATTGAGGCGGTGGACGGATATTTAAAAAGCGGGGCCGCAGGCCGGTACGTGAACGGGCTTTCCATCGTTTCGGCAGGAATTTCCGACATGACCGGCAAACTCCGGCTGACCTGGTATCACATGCCATATTTAAAAAATACGTTAAAACCGGGAAGCCATTTTATCTTTCGGGGGAAAGTTGCCAGAAAGAAAAGCGGCCTGACCATGGAACAGCCGCAGATGTTCCGGCCGGAAGCGTATGAGAAAATGAAGCGCCGGATGCAGCCGGTGTACGGGCAGACAAAGGGACTGGGAAATAAGACGATTACATCCGCCGTCGAACAGGCTCTGGCTGTCCGGAAGCTGGAACGGGATTATCTGCCTATGAAGCTGCGGGTTTCCAATGAGCTGGCAGAGTATAATTTTGCCATTGAGCACATTCATTTTCCGACGGACGAAACGGATTTGCGCTTTGCCAGAAAACGGCTGGTATACGACGAGTTTTTCTTTTTCATTCTGGCTGTAAGGCGGTTAAAGGAAAAACGGCAGGATGTGAAAAGTGAGTATGTGATGGAACGGGATCAGGAATGCAGGAAACTGTTTGAGGCCCTTCCATACCGGCTTACGGACGCCCAGCTTCGTACCTTTCAGGAGATTAAGGCGGATTTAAAGAGCGGACGTGCCATGAACCGGCTGATTCAGGGGGATGTGGGATCGGGCAAAACCATTATCGCGGTGCTGGCTCTTCTTATGACGGCGGAAAACGGCTGTCAGGGGGCACTGATGGCGCCGACAGAGGTTCTGGCCCGGCAGCATTATGAATCGGTAACGGCTCTTTTTGAAAAATACGGAATTTCCAGACGGGTGGTTCTGGTAACCGGCTCCATGACGGCGAAAGAGAAGCGTCAGGCTTACGAGGCCATTCTTTCCCATGAAGCGGAGATTGTCATTGGAACCCATGCGTTAATACAGGAAAAGGTGGTCTATGACCGGCTGGCACTGGTTATCACCGATGAGCAGCACCGGTTTGGAGTGGCTCAGAGGGAGATGCTGGGAAAGAAGGGCGCCGCGCCTCATGTGATGGTGATGAGCGCCACTCCGATTCCCCGGACGCTGGCTATCATTTTGTACGGGGATTTGGACATTTCCATCATCGATCAGCTCCCGAAAAACCGGCTTCCCATTAAAAACTGTGTGGTGGATAAATCTTATCGGAAGCGGGCCTGGAATTTTATAAAAAAGGAAGTCGAATCAGGGCATCAGGCTTACGTCATCTGTCCCATGGTGGAAGAGAGCGAGCTTTTGGAGGCGGAAAATGTTCTGGATTATACGAAGCTATTGAGAGAAAACCTTCCGGGACTTCGGATTGAATTTCTTCATGGCAGAATGAAGGCAAAGGAAAAAAACCTGGTAATGGAAGAATTTGCGGCCGGTTCCATTGACGTCCTGGTATCCACCACGGTGGTGGAGGTTGGTGTCAACGTGCCCAATGCCACGGTCATGATGATCGAAAATGCGGAACGGTTCGGCCTGGCTCAGCTTCATCAGCTTCGCGGACGGGTAGGGCGCGGAAAAGCTCAGTCCTACTGCATCATGGTGGACGCTTCCGGAAATCCGGAGAAAAACGAACGGCTGCAGGTACTGAATCATTCCAATGATGGATTTTTCATTGCGTCTGAGGATCTGCGGCTTCGTGGGCCGGGAGATATTTTCGGACTGAAGCAGAGCGGAGAACTGGAATTTAAGCTGGCAGACATTTTTACGGATGCAGGAATCTTAAAGAAAGTTTCCGAGGATGTGACAGAACTGCTTTCTGAGGATGAAAATCTGGAAAAAGAAGAAAATAAAGAACTGAGGGAGCGGCTGGATCGGTACCTGGAACGAAGCTATGATAAATTGAATCTTTAAATGAGGATATCGTGGGTGAATCTGTGCCTGCGGGAACCTGTCCGTGTATGACGGACAACAATAAAAGATAGATCAAAAATAAGAAAAGACGGGGGTAACAAACATGGACAGACTGAATCATGAAAGCTGGAAACCGTATGTGGATTACATTGTAGAGCAGGCAAAGGAACTCCTTGCCATCGACAGCCCTTCCGGTTACGGGAAGGAGGTCAGCTCTTACCTGATGAAGGAACTGGATCGGCTGGGATTCCGCAGCTGGAAAACAGTAAAAGGCAGCGTGATGGCCGATCTTGGCGGAAAAAATGCGGAGGATGCCATTTTGCTGGAGGCGCACTGCGATACGCTGGGGGCCATGGTTCATGAAATCAAGACGAACGGACATTTAAAGCTTACCAACATCGGCGGCATGCAGCCCAACAATGCGGAAGCGGAGAATGTGAGAATCATCACCAAAAGCGGACGGATTTACGAGGGAACCTGTCAGCTTACCAATCCTTCCGTACATGTCAACGGAGATTATCAGACCACGCCAAGGACCTGGGACAGCGTGGAGGTCATTGTGGATGAAAACATCAATTCAAAGGAGGACGCAAGAGCTCTCGGAATCATGGCTGGTGACTATGTCTGCTTTGAACCGAGAACCAGAGTGACTGAGTCCGGATACATTAAGAGCCGGTTCCTGGACGACAAGCTTTCTTCCGCCATCCTCCTCGGTCTTGCAAAATGCATCAAAGAGGAGCAGAAAGAACCGGAACGCAGAATCTATCTGCACTTTACAATCTATGAAGAGGTGGGTCATGGAGGCTCCGCTCCGGTGCCGGAGGGAGTGACGGAGGCCTGGTCTGTGGACATGGGCTGCGTCGGGGAAGGCTTATCCTGTACCGAACGCCAGGTATCCATCTGCGCCAAGGATAAAGGAGGCCCGTACAATTATGACATTGTCTCCAAACTGGTGGAACTGGCGGAGAAAGGCGGCATCGATTATGCCGTTGATATCTATCCCTATTACGGTTCTGACGTGGAGGCCACGTTAAAAGCAGGCTATGATATCCGTCATGCGCTGATTGGCCCGGGCGTTTTCGCGTCCCACGGGTATGAGAGAAGCCACCGGGACGGCGTCCTGAACACGCTGCTGCTTCTCTGGGCATATCTTTGCCAGTAGCGGAAAGGCGAAGAAGATAAATCCTGGAATGAGGTAAAAGTCAGAAAAAAATCCATGCCTGGTATGCGGATTTCAGGGATACCAGGCATACGGATGACGGAAGAAAAATGGAGGGAGCATATGGTTAAGCCGGAGGGAAACAGAAGAATTTCCAAAATTGATGCCTATCTGAACTGTGCGGAAACCTTTGCCTACAGGAGCACCTGCCTGAAGCGAAAATATGGAGCAGTCCTGGTGAAGGATGATGCGGTGATTTCCACCGGCTACAACGGCTCCCCCAGAGGCTTTGAGAACTGCTGTGATTTGGGGGAATGCCCGCGGATCAGACGAAATCTCCATCAGGGAGAGGGATACGGCATCTGCAGGGCCATTCATGCGGAGGCCAATGCGCTGCTGAACTGCTCCAGAGAGCAGACTCTGGGAGCAGATCTGTATCTGACGGGCATTAACCCGGGAGACTGCTCCATCCATCAGGCCAAACCATGTCCCTTATGTGCCAGGATGATCATCCAGGCGGGGATTCAGAACGTCTATCTTCGCCAGGGTGAGGGGCCGGACAATTATATGGTGGTGGCGGCCAGGGAGCTGACATGGTATCTTGAGGAAGAACCAAATGGGATTCAGCTGGAAAAAATGCTAAAAAGGAATGGAGACGTATCAGAGAAATGCTAAACATTTTCTATGGTGATATGCCGGAAGCAATTTTCAATACGGCGGTATATTTTAAGAATACCTATGAGGATGACTGGATTACAGAACCGCTGACAAAAGAAATGATTGCAGATGTGGACCAGTCCATAGTTTTAGATAAGGGAATCATTGACAGCCCGGTTCTTGGAAAAATTCCTCCTGTTGGCCTGTCCGGTGGCGTGAAAACACTGATTTTAATTGCTCATTTTCCCAATCTGATTTTTAATGCTTCGACTTGCGGAGATAATTGTGCTAAATGGCTTTTAAAAATTGCCGAGAAGGATGACAGAACAATTAATCTTCGCCATTTAATGAACTTTGGAAATGAAGAGTTTGAAATCCGTATTTTAAACACCAATCAGGTTATTCATACGATGGCAGAGCTGGTTCCTATTGCTGGATTGTATGTATAGAGGAGAGAGATGAAGGGGAAATACAAAATCCGTATTCAAAACAAAAGAATCCGGTATGATTTTGAAATTACCAGGAACATTACAATTATCCAGGGAAACAGTGCAACAGGAAAAACAACACTGATCGACATGATCCGGGAATATCATGAGAATGGGATGGACAGTGGAATTGAGTTAAGCTGCACGGTTCCCTGCGCTGTTCTTGAAGGAAAAAACTGGAAAATTCTGCTGTCCTCTTATCAAAACAGTATTCTATTTATTGACGAAGGAAATCGTTTTGTATCATCACAGGAATTCGCGGAACTGATTCATGAATCAAGTAATTATTTTGTTATCGTAACAAGAGAATCCCTTCCCATGCTTCCATACAGTGTGGAAGAAATCTATGGGATAAGGAATGCGGGAAAATATGGTGGATTAAAGCGTACATTTAATGAGCTGTATCATGTTTACCGGCAGGATACGATGGAAGGAACGATTTGCCCGGAGGTAATAATAACTGAGGATTCCAATGCCGGGTTTCAGTTCTTTGAAACGGTCGGCTCGTCAAGAGGAATATTGAGCATTTCCAGTGGTGGAAAGAGTAATTTATTTACCGCAATTCTAAAGCATAAAGCTGAAAAGGTTTTAGTAATTGCAGACGGGGCTGCAATTGGCAGTGAAATGAATAAACTGGGATATCTTCTGCAAATTTATACAAACATTATTCTTTACCTTCCAGAATCCTTTGAATGGCTGATTTTAAAATCAGGTGTGCTAAACTCGAGGGAAATCGATGAAATCCTAGAATCACCTTCTGATTTTATTGATAACTTGGAGTATATTAGCTGGGAACGTTATTTTACTGCACTATTAACGAAAAGAACAAATGGAACTTATCTTGCTTACGATAAGCGAAAATTAAATCCTGCTTATAAAGCCGGAAGTATTTCAAAGAAAATTCTTGCCGTTATGAAGAACATAGAAATTTCATGATGCCTGAATGAAATTCAATCGTATTCGGAAAGATATGCTTGTTATAAGGAGCACTCATACATGCACTACAGAGAAATCAGAAAAGAAGAGCTGTCCCGTTCACTCTTTGCCCATTTTCACCGCCGTCAGGTGGTAACGGACTGTCTTCGGAAAGAGGAAGAGGGGTGGGCGGTAAAACCGGCGCCTTTTGTGGATGACTGGTCAGAGGAAGATTATGCCTTTCTGGTGGAATGCTTAAAGGGCACAATTACGAAGGGCGGCGCCGTGTTCGGAGCGTTTCTGGAACAGGAGCAGGAGGTCTTAAAAGGGTTTGCGTCTGTGGAAGGAGTTCCCATGGGCAGCAGGGGACAGTACCGGGATCTGACCAGCCTGCACGTCTCGGAAGACATGCGGGGAAAGGGAATCGGCCGGGAGCTGTTTTTTATGGCCTGCCGGTGGGCTTTGGAACATGGAGGAGAGAAGCTTTACATGTCAAGTCATTCTGCCATTGAGACGCAGAAATTTTACAGAGCAGTCGGCTGTACGGATGCAGAAGAGATCATCCAGGAACATGCAGACAGAGAACCATATGACATCCAGCTGGAAAAATCCCTGGAACCGTCAGAAATGTCCAAGGAAGGAGCGATTTGTTGAAATCACTGGTGATTGCAGAAAAGCCGTCGGTGGCCCGGGACATCGCCCGGGTATTAAAATGCGCAAATACCGGAAACGGCTTTTTGGAAGGAGACCGCTATGTTGTCACCTGGGGACTGGGCCATCTGGTGACGCTTGCCGATCCGGAGGATTACGACAAAAAATATAAAGAATGGAAGCTGGAGGATCTGCCCATGCTGCCGGAGACATTCCGGCTGGAGGTAATCAAGCAGACAGCAAAGCAGTATTACGCCGTGAAGGAGCAGATCCACAGAAAAGATATTGGGGAAATCATTATCGCAACCGACGCCGGGCGGGAAGGAGAACTGGTGGCCCGGCTGATTTTAAAGAAAGCCGGCGCCAAGAAACCGTTAAAGCGTCTCTGGATCTCCTCCGTAACGGATAAAGCCATCCGGGACGGTTTTTCTTCTTTAAAGAATGGAAAAGATTATGAACCGCTTTATGATGCTGCCATGTGCCGGGCAGAAGCGGACTGGCTGGTGGGAATCAACGCCACAAGGGCGCTGACCTGTAAATACAATGCCCAGCTATCCTGCGGCCGGGTTCAGACGCCGACGCTGGCCATGATCGCGAAAAGAGAGGAACAGATCCGCAAATTTACTCCGAAATCCTATTATGGGCTTCGGGCCAGGGCAGCTGGGATTTCCTTTTCCTGGAAGGATGGGAAAAGCGGTGCGGCCAGCAGTTTCAACAAAGAACGGATAGAGGAAATAATAAAAAGGCTTTCGGGAATGCCCGGGCGGATCAGTCAGGTAAAGCGGACGCCGAAAAAGGTGCAGGCGCCGCTTCTCTATGATCTGACGGAGCTGCAGAGAGAGGCGAACAAGCGGTTTGATTATTCTGCCAAGGAAACATTAAATATCATGCAGCGGCTGTATGAAAATCATAAGGTCCTTACCTATCCCCGGACAGATTCCAGATATTTAAGCTCAGATTTGATTCCCACACTGAAAGAACGACTGAATGCCTGCGGGGTGGGGCCTTACCGCCAGCTGGCAGGAAAACTTTCCAAACAGCAGATTTCCGGGAAACCGTTTTTTGTCAATGACAGCAAGGTGTCTGATCACCATGCCATCATCCCCACGGAGCAGTTTGTGGATCTGAGTCACATGACCATCGATGAACGGCGGATTTATGACCTGGTGGTGCGAAGATTCCTTGCCGTTCTCTGCCCGCCCTGTGAATATGAGCAAACGGTTCTGACAGTCCAAATCGGAGAGGAGCAATTCTCTGCCAGCGGAACCGTGATGATACATCCCGGCTGGAAAGAGGCGTATGAAGAGAATACGGGCGGATGGGAAGAGGACGACACGGAATACGAAAAGGAAGAACAAACGATGGGCTTTTCTTTGAAAAATCAGAATCTCCCCCGGCTGGAAGAAGGAGAGGAGCTGAAGCCGGTGGTTCTGACATTGGTGGAAGGAAAAACAAAGCCTCCGGCTCATTTTACGGAAGCGACGCTGCTTTCCGCCATGGAAAATCCAATTGCCTTCATGGAATCCAGGGATAAAGACATGGTGAAAACTCTGGGTGAGACGGGAGGACTGGGAACCGTGGCCACCAGAGCAGACATTATTGAAAAGCTTTTTTCCAGCTTCCTGCTGGAAAAGAAAGGAAAGGAAATCTTCCTGACCTCCAAAGCAAAACAGCTTTTATCCCTGGTCCCGGAGGATTTGAAAAAGCCGGAGCTTACGGCCCGGTGGGAGATGCGCCTTTCCGATATTGCCAAAGGGAAGGAAAAACGTGCAGATTTTATGAAAGAAATCCGTGCTTATTCCGTGGATCTGACAGACCAGATCAAAAGCGGCGATGGTACGTTCCGTCATGATAACCTTACCAACAAAAAATGCCCCCAGTGCGGCAAAGCGCTTCTTCTGGTGAAGGGCAAAAACAGCCAAATGCTGGTCTGCCAGGACAGGGCCTGCGGTTACCGGGAAACGATTTCCAGGACGTCAAACGCCAGATGCCCGGTCTGCCATAAGCGGATGGAGCTTCGCGGGAAGGGAGATGGTCAGATTTTTGTATGCTCCTGCGGCCATAAAGAGAAACTGATTGCCTTCAAAGAACGACGGGCCAAAGAGGGAGCAGGCGTTACGAAACGGGATGTGGCACACTACATGAATCAGCAGAAGCAGAAGGAAGAACCGTTAAACAACGCGTTTGCGGCGGCTCTGGCCGGGTTATCTTTTGGAGACAGCAGGGAGGCTTCGCAGAATCCGGCGGAACATAAGGGCGGCAAAAGAGGCGTAACTGCGAAAAGAAAAGGGTAAAAAGGCACGAAAAGAAGAAGGGCATCAAGGAAAATAAGGGAGGAAACGAGGAGCAGAACATGGAATTAGTAAAAGCTTTGACAAAAGAGCGCCAGGACAGAATTTATCAGCTGTATCTGACAGCATTTCCAAAGAGCGAGCAAAAACCGTTTAAGATTCTTATTGAGAAGCAGGAAGAGGGAATTGTGGATTTGCTGTCCATCGAAGAGGATGAGCACTTCCTGGGTCTTGCCATTATGGTCCGGTATCTGGATATGGTTCTTCTGGATTATCTGGCCATTGACGATGGAGCACGAAACGGAGGATATGGCTCCCTGACCATTCAGGCTCTGCTTGAACGCTATTCCGGATTCCGGATGATTCTTGAAATTGACAGCACAAAAGAGGAGCAGGCGGCAGACCTTTCCATCCGCATCAGGAGAAAAGCGTTCTATCATCGGAATGGCCTGACAGATCTGCCATATCAGGTGAATCTCTGGGGAAACCAGATGGAAATGTTAAGCAACGGCCGTCCTGTAAGCTTTGAGGAATACCTTTCCCTGTATCAGGAATCCTTTGGGGCCGGTGTGAGCAAAAATATTGGTCTTTTGGCGTAACAGGAACGTTTTCTACAGGATTTTGTAAGAAAATTCACATGCTGCCTTCACAGAATAGACACATTCCTGTGCTATCCTTGGGCGGTATAGTTTACGAGAGGATGGATTACGATTATGAAACGAATGAAATATGCGGCATATGCAGCTGCTGCAATGCTTTGTCTTGCGATGACGGGCTGCAGCTCAGGGGCACAGGAATCTACAGCCCCGCGGGTAGAAATCGCCAAGATTCAGGATGAAGTCATTGAGCCCAATACGGAGGGAGCGGATATTCAGGTTTTAAATCTGGAAAATCCCATTGATTACAGTTATTCCAGCAGCAATACGGATATGACCTTTGATTATAAAGACGGCGTATGGCTGGATGGTATGGATGCTTCCATTCCTATCAACCAGGAAAAACTTCAGGCCATGGCTGATAACTTTTTAAAGCTTCATGCCGTATCCAGTCTGGAGATGCCGGAAAATCTGGAAGATTACGGCTTAAACAGAGGAACCTACACCCTTTATATCACAGACAGCGAACAGGGTTCCTTTGATATGGTGATCGGAAATCAGGATGCTTCAGGAAATTATTATCTTATGATTAATGATGAGGAAGTTTATACCATTCTTCCTTCCACCGTGGAATCCATGGTATTTGATTATGAAACCCTTGTGATTCGTGATGGCCTGGACCTTCAGGTGACGGCGGACGATATTGAAAGCGCGTCGGTTACCATAGGAAGAGAAACCAGAAGCTACAACACCAGTGATGCAGAGGCCATGGCAAAAATCGCGGACGGAATCAGCAATCTGAAGGCATCCGCATATGCCTCCTATAATGCCACAAGCCAGGAGCTGGCCTCGGCAGAGCTTACGGAAGATACACGGGTAACATTCCGGGCGGAAGTCCAGGTAAATGGAGAAACACGTTCCCTGGTGGTTTATATCGGAACAGCAGCCGATGTGGATAATTCCCAGAGATACGTTCAGATTGACGGTTCCAATATGATTATGATGGTGGACACGCCGGTTGTAAACAATCTGTTGAACATGGCCATCGATGAGGCAGAAACTGAGGCGGAAGAATAAAGAAAAAAGGAGCCGGAGACTGGGTAAATCCTAAGTCTCCGGTTTTTCGTTTGTCATTTTTAATTTTCTGTTCAAAAAACAGATCCTATTATACCCCCGCGAACCGGAAGATAATGCCAATAACTGCAGATGCAGCGATAAAACAGACAGGATGAAGCCCCTTTGTTTTTTTGCATACCGCAGTAAAATAATAAAGAACAGCGATCAAAAGAATACTCTTAACATTGATAAGCTGCAATATTCCTGCGCCTTCCGGTACCGACGGATTGACCAGCACCAGAGCAAGAACAGAAAGACCAGCTGCAGCAATCAGCCCGGTGGAAGCAGGGCGAAGCCCGTAAAAGGCAGCATCTACAAGTGGATTGTCTTTAAAGGCTTTTAAGAAACCTGCAATAATCAGGATGACAATAATGGAAGGCGTAATCAGTCCCACAGTAGCCACGATAGCGCCGGGAATCCCTCTTAAAAGAAAGCCCACATAGGTAGCCATATTGATTCCGATGGGACCGGGCGTGGACTCAGAGATCGCTACCATATTGGCCAGGTCTTCATAAGTAAACCATCCCATCTTATCAGACATATCATAAAGGAACGGAAGCGTTGCCATTCCGCCGCCGATGGCAAAAAGTCCGGCCTTGAAAAATTCGAAGAATAACTGAAGATACAGGATCATGCTGTCTTTCCTCCTCTGCTTTTAAGAATTACGCCAAGAACGCCTGCAACAATTACAAAAAGAATCGGGGACAGCTCCGTAAAAACAGAACCCACAAGGATCAGAACACAGATCACAGCCGTTGCCTTGTCTACGACAGATTTTTTCCAGAGCTTTAAGACTGCATTGAAAATCAGAACACAGACACAGACCCGGATTCCTGCAAAGGCGTTCTGAACGATGGGAAGGTCCGCAAAATTCTGGATAAAGGCGGTAATGATACAAATAATAACCAGAGACGGAAAAGCAACACCAAAAGTCGCAACAATTCCGCCTAAAATTCCGGCTACTTTCTGACCGACAAAAGTGGCCGTATTTACTGCAATAATGCCGGGCGTGCATTGTCCGATGGCATAATAATTCATTAGCTCTTCCTCTGTAGCCCAGCCCCGTTTTTCCACTACCTCGCGCTGAAGCATGGGAAGCATGGCATAGCCGCCGCCGAACGTCAGGCCGCCGATTCTGGCAAAGGTAAGGAAAAGATCGGAATACTTGTTCATAATCTCTCTCCTTTTCAAACGATATTTGCTTTTTCCTATGTAAGAATATAGCAGATGATGGAAAAAATCAATGGATTTTTGGCTGCGGGGAACCTTTGAGAGCGAAAGATGATTCCCATATTCCTGATTTTCCGGCTTCTGCAGGTTCCGCCGCGTTTCCCTCTTGCAAAAATCCTGCGGTTAAGTGTATAATATTCCAGACTATACGAAATCTGGAGGTATTCCATGGCAAAGGCACAATATAATGCCGACAGCATTACGGTTCTGGAAGGGCTGGAGGCAGTCCGGAAACGGCCGGGAATGTATATCGGCAGCGTCGGCACCAGAGGGCTGAATCATCTGATCTATGAGATCGTGGATAATGCGGTAGATGAGCATCTGGCAGGCTACTGTACGGAAATTTCCGTGACTCTGGAGGCAGACGGTTCCTGCACGGTGAGAGACAATGGCCGGGGAATCCCTGTGGGCTTACATAAAAAAGGCGTTTCCGCAGAGCGGGTGGTTCTGTCCACACTCCATGCAGGCGGAAAATTTGATAATAATTCCTATAAAACCAGCGGAGGACTTCACGGAGTGGGCTCCTCAGTGGTCAATGCGTTATCGGAACGGTTAAAAATCCGGATTTTTGAAGACGGACAGATTCATTATGATGAATATGAGCGGGGAGTGCCTGTGGTGGAATTAAAAAACGGGTTTCTTCCGGTTCTTGGAAAAACGAAAGAAACGGGAACGGAAATCAATTTTCTTCCGGATCCCACCATCTTTGAAAAGACCAAATTCCGGGCTGATTTATTAAAAAGGCGGCTTCATGAATCGGCATATTTGAACCCCAAACTTACCATCCGCTATGAAAACCGCCAGCCGGGAGAGGAAGAAACCACAGTTTTTGCGGAGCCGGAGGGGATCCTTGCCTATGTGCGCGCTCTGAATGCAGGAAAGACGACGGTCCATGAACCGGTCTATTTTAAGGGAACAGTGGATCGGATTGAGGTGGAGGCGGCGTTTCAGTTTGTGGACGCTTTCGAGGAGAATATTCTTGGCTTCTGCAACAACATTTTTACTCAGGAGGGCGGCACCCATCTGGTGGGCTTTAAAACAAAATTCACCAACCTGATCACCTCCTATGCCAGAGAACTGGGAATTTTAAAGGAAAAGGATACCAACTTTACCGGGGCCGATACGAGAAACGGTATGACGGCGGTGGTGGCTATCAAACATCCCGACCCGATTTTTGAAGGCCAGACAAAAACGAAGCTGGCCAGTGCCGATGCCACCAAGGCGGTATTTACCGTTACCGGCGAAAATCTTCAGCTGTTTTTTGACCGGAACCTGGAAACCTTGAAGTCGATCATAAGCTGTGCGGAAAAATCGGCAAAAATCCGAAAGGCCGAGGAAAAGGCGAAGACCAATCTGCTGACCAAATCCCGGTTTTCCTTCGACAGCAACGGGAAGCTGGCCAACTGTGAAAGCAGAGATCCATCCAAATGTGAAATCTTTATTGTTGAGGGAGATTCGGCCGGCGGATCTGCGAAAATGGGACGAAACCGTCAGTTTCAGGCCATCCTTCCCATCCGCGGAAAAATCCTAAACGTGGAAAAAGCCTCCATGGATAAGGTATTGGCCAACGCGGAAATTAAAACCATGATCAATGCCTTCGGCTGCGGCTTTTCCGAGGGCTACGGCAATGATTTTGATATTTCCAAGCTGAGATATGATAAAATTATTCTGATGACCGATGCGGATGTGGACGGAAGCCATATCGATACCCTGCTTCTGACCTTCCTGTACCGGTTTATGCCGGAACTGATTTACGACGGACATGTCTACATTGCCATGCCCCCTCTTTATAAGGTGGTTCCCAAAAAAGGAGAGGAGCGTTATCTTTATGATGACCGGGCCCTGGAAGAATATAGGCGAAGCCATAAGGGAGAGTTTACCCTGCAGCGGTATAAGGGTCTCGGTGAGATGGATGCGGATCAGCTCTGGGAAACAACCCTGAATCCGGAAAACCGGGTGTTAAAACGGGTGGAGATCGAGGACGCGGTGCTGGCCAGCCAGATAACGGAGCTTTTAATGGGCAGCGACGTGCCGCCGAGAAAGAAATTTATCTATGATCACGCCGACGAGGCGGAAATTGACGCATAAAGGAGACTGCAGATGGCGGAAAAGATACTGAGAACAGAATATTCGGAGGAGATGCAGAAAAGCTACCTGGACTACTCCATGAGCGTCATTACCTCCCGGGCCATTCCCGACGCCAGGGACGGATTAAAGCCGGTGCAGCGGCGGGTGCTCTATGATATGAGCGAGCTGCGGCTGGATTACGACAAGCCCCACAGAAAATCGGCGAGAATTGTCGGTGATACCATGGGTAAATATCATCCCCATGGCGACAGTTCCATCTACGAAACCCTTGTGGTGCTGTCACAGGACTTTAAAAAGGGAATGGCTCTGGTGGACGGCCACGGCAACTTTGGTTCCATCGAGGGAGACGGGGCTGCCGCCATGCGGTATACGGAGGCAAGATTAAAAAAGTTTGCCCAGGAGGTCTATTTAAAGGATCTGGACAAAACCGTAAATTTTGTTTCCAACTACGATGAAACGGAGAAGGAACCGGAGGTTCTTCCCGTGCGGGTTCCAAACCTTCTGGTCAATGGCGCGGAAGGAATTGCCGTGGGCATGAGCACCAGCATTCCGCCCCATAACCTGGGAGAGGTCATTGATGCAGTAAAGGCTTATATTGACAACCGGCTTCTGACGGTGCAGGAGCTGATGGAATATCTGCCGGGACCGGATTTCCCCACCGGCGGAATCATCGCCAACCAGAGCGAGCTGCTTTCCATCTATGAAACAGGGACCGGAAGGTTAAAGCTCCGGGGAAAAATCGAGGTGGAACTGGGACGCCGGAAGGCCGACAGGGATAAGCTGGTGATTACGGAAATTCCCTATACCATGGTGGGCGCCGGAATCAATAAATTTTTGATGGATGTGGCCGAGCTTGTGGAGACAAGAAAGCTTCCCGACGTGGTGGACATCTCCAACCAGTCCAGCAAGGAGGGCATCCGCATTGTCCTGGAACTGAAAAAGGACGCGGACATCGGTCAGATCAAAGGGATTCTCTATAAAAAGACGAAGTTAGAGGATACCTACGGGGTCAATATGCTGGCCATCGACGACGGCAGGCCGGAGACCATGAATTTAAAGCAGATTCTCAATACCTTCCTGGAATTTCAGTACAGGAACATGACGAAAAAGTACAATGTTCTGCTGGAAAAGGAGCTGGAAAAGAAAGAGGTTCAGGAGGGTCTTATTGAAGCCTGCGACGTCATCGATCTGATCATCGCCATTCTGCGCGGCTCTAAAAACATGAAGGATGCCAAGGACTGTCTGATGACCGGAAATACGGAAAATATCCGGTTCCGGACGGCTGGATTTGAGGAGGATGCCAAAAAGCTTCATTTTACGGAGCGGCAGGCCACGGCCATTCTGGAGATGCGTCTTTACCGGCTCATCGGCCTGGAAATCATCGCCCTGCAGAAGGCATATAAAGAGACTTTGAAGAAGATCCGGGAATACCGCCATATCTTATCCAGTCAGAAGCATATGGATCAGGTGATCAAAGAGGATCTGGATGCCATCAAAAACGAATTTGCCCTTCCGCGAAAGACGGTTCTGGAAAACAGTGAGGCCATTGTTCTGGAAGAAAAGAAAGAAGCAGCAAGGGAAACCGTCTTCGTCATGGACCGGTTCGGCTACTGCAAACTGCTGGAGAAATCTCTTTATGAGAGGAACCAGGATGCAGTACAGGCAGAACATGTCTGGGCAATTCCGGTGATGACCGATGATCGTCTGTGCCTGTTTTCCGACAGCGGCGCCATGTATCAGGTAAAAGCGGCAGATCTTCCGTCCTTAAAAACCAAGGATAAGGGAATCCCGTTGGATAATGTGAGCAGATTTGACGGCATCCGGGAGCGGATTCTTTTCATTCTTCCCGCTTCTGCACTGGAAGGAAAGAAATTTTTGTTTGCCACGGAGCAGGCCATGATAAAGGTTGTGGCCGGAGAGGAATTTGTGACGGCAAACCGGATGGTGGCTGCCACAAAACTGGCGGAAGGAGACCGGCTGGCCTGTGTACGGGAGCCGGAAGGAGAAGAACTGGTACTTCTGACGGCGGAAGGAATGGTGCTGAAATTCCTCTTATCAGAGGTGCCGGAACTGAAAAAGAACAGCCGGGGTGTCCGGGGAATGAAACTGGAAAGCGGGGATAAGCTGGAACAGGTGTACTTCCCGGAAAAAGAAAAGACGGCGGAGTATAGGGGAAAAGAAATTACCCTTGGAAGACTGAAACTTGCAAAGAGGGACGGAAAAGGAACAAAGGTCCGTCTGGACCGGTAAGACCGGACGATAAGATTGCCGCGCGAACCGCTGCAGGCTTAAGAGACCGGCGGCATGGACACGTGAGAATAGAGGAGAATCAATTATGGAAAAGAAGTTGAGAGTCGGCGTCCTTGGGGCGACCGGAATGGTAGGACAGAGATTTATTTCCCTTTTGGAGAATCACCCCTGGTATGAGGTGACGACGGTGGCTGCCAGCCCCCGTTCCGCAGGAAAAACCTATGAGGAGGCAGTGGGAGACCGCTGGAAGATGTCCACCCCCATGCCGGAAGGGGTAAAAAAACTGGTGGTCATGAATGTCAACGAGGTGGAGAAAGTGGCCTCCACCGTAGACTTCGTATTCAGCGCCGTCGATATGACCAAAGATGAGATCCGGGCCATCGAGGAGGCATATGCCAGAGCTGAGACTCCGGTTGTTTCCAACAACAGCGCTCACCGCTGGACACCGGACGTTCCCATGGTGGTGCCGGAGCTGAATCCGGAGCATTTTGAAGTGATTCATTTCCAGCGCAAGCGTCTGAATACGACCCGGGGCTTTATCGCGGTAAAGCCCAACTGTTCCATTCAGAGCTACACGCCTGCCCTTTCCGCATGGCGGGAATTTGAGCCCTATGAGGTTGTCGCCACCACCTACCAGGCAATCTCCGGCGCAGGTAAAACCTTTAAGGACTGGCCGGAAATGGAAGGAAATATCATTCCCTACATCGGCGGAGAAGAAGAAAAGAGCGAGCAGGAACCCTTACGGATCTGGGGTCATATTGAGGGCGGCATCATCGTAAAGGCCAAGGAGCCGGTGATCACCTGCCAGTGTATCCGGGTGCCCGTTCTCAACGGACATACGGCAGCTGTGTTCGTCAAGTTCAGAAAGAGCTCCACAAAGGAGCAGCTCATTGAAAAGCTGGTACAGTTTAAGGGACTCCCGCAGGAGCTTTCCCTTCCCAGCGCTCCCAAGCAGTTTATCCAGTATCTGGAAGACAGCGACAGGCCTCAGGTAACGCTGGATGTGGACTTTGAGCACGGAATGGGAATTTCCATCGGAAGACTGAGAGAGGATACGGTTTACGACTGGAAGTTTGTGGGCTTGTCCCATAATACGGTCCGCGGCGCTGCCGGCGGTGCGGTTCTCTGCGCCGAGCTTCTGACGAAGCAGGGATTTATTACGGCAAAATAAACGAGGAACGGCTTTCTAACAGTGGAAAGCCTGTGCCAGAACAAAGAGGAAACAAGAGAACTTGTGATACATGCGGGCCTGAATCAGAAGGGTCCGGGGAGGGTTTATGTCAGTAGAAAAGAAATCATTCGGCCATATGCCGGACGGCAGGGAAATCAGCCTGTATCTGTTAAAAAACAAAGCCGGTGTGGAGGCTTCCGTTACCGATCTGGGAGCCATCTGGGTCGGACTTCTGGCGCCGGATAAAAACGGGGTTATGGCAGACGTGGTGTTAGGCTATGACAGCGGAAAAGAGTACCTGGTAAACGGGCCCCACCTTGGCTCCATTGTGGGGCGGATTGCCAACAGAACAGGCGGCGCAGGTTTTTGCCTTCATGGAAAGAACTATGTTCTGGAAAAAAATGACGGAGCCAACAACCTGCACAGCGGAACCGATTACTATGACAGGCGGCTCTGGAAGGCAGAAGAGCTGCCGGAAGAAAACGGCGTAAGGTTCTTTCTGGAAAGCCCGGACGGTGATCAGGGATTCCCGGGAAATCTTAAGCTGTCAGTCACGTATGAACTGACAGAGGACTCCATGCTCCTTCTTACCTATCGGGCCGTTTCGGATCAGGATACACCGCTCAATCTGACCAATCACGGATACTTCAACCTGGCCGGCCATGAAAAGGGCAGTGTCCTGTCCCATGAGGTTCAGATCGAGGCCGATTTCTTTACGCCTTCCGCCGCCGATTCCATTCCCACCGGAGAGGTGCGGACGGTTTCGGGAACACCCATGGATTTTCGAGTATTCAAAGAAATCGGGCGCGATATTTCGGTGGCCTTTGATCAGCTTCAGCAGGCAAAGGGCTACGATCACAACTGGTGCCTGCGGCATGAGCCAGGGGAATTTGCCCTGGCAGCCATGGCAAGGGAAAAGGAAAGCGGACGGTGTTTAAAGGTCTATACAGACCGGCCCGGCGTTCAGTTTTATACGGCCAACTGGCTTGGAGGCGAAAAGGGCAAGAACGGCTCTGTCTATGAAGACCGGGATGCTTTCTGCTTTGAAACCCAGGACTGGCCGGATGCGGTCAATAAGCCGCATTTCCCTTCTCCTGTCATAAAAGCCGGAGAGGAGTTTGTTTCCAGGACAGGTTACCAGTTTACTGTCAGCGGAGATGAGATTTGATGGAACAGCATCTGACCAAACAGAAGGAAAAAACCTCCGGCACCGTCCGTTTCCTGGCGGCCGGAGGGCTGATTCTTACCACCATGATCTGGGGCGGCTCCTTTGTTGCCATGAAAACCTCGATGGAACTGGTGCCGCCTGCCTGGCTGTTGGCCATCCGCTTCAGCCTGGCGGCCCTTCTTATGGGCCTTTTGTTTCACAGGGCCCTTTTATCGGCTCCAAAAGAGGCATGGAAAAAGGGAATGATTCTTGGATGCTTTCTGGAGCTTTCCTATCTTTTCCAGACCTATGGCCTTCAGTTTACCACGGCCAGCAAGAATGCGTTCATTACCACACTCTATGTGGTGCTGGTGCCCCTTCTTTTGTGGGGAATTACAAAAAAGCGACCTGGTACCAATCAGCTGGCTGCAGCCGTTCTTGCAGTCATCGGCCTGGCACTTTTATCTCTGGAGGGAGATTTTTCCATCAATCTGGGAGACGGCCTGACCCTGCTGTGCAGCCTTTCTTTTGCTGTCCATATGATCCTGATCGACCGGTATACGAAAGATTTTTCTCCCGTTGTTTTAACCACGGTGCAGATTGGAACGGCAGCCGCGCTGTCCTGGTGCCTGGCGCCGGTGCTGGACGGCGGCCTTTCTGCGGATTTTCTTACGGCAGACGGCTTCTGGACCGGCATGTTTTATCTAGTTGTTCTTGCTACCATGGGCGGATTCCTTTTGCAGAATCTGGGCCAGAAATATGTGAGTGCCAATACCTCGGCCATTCTCCTGTCCCTGGAATCGGTATTCGGCGCTCTGTTTTCCGTCCTGCTTCTCCACGAGAAGATGACCGGCCGGATGAGCATTGGCTGCGGCTTTCTGTTTGCCGCAGTCCTTCTTGCGGAGGTGAAGTTTGAGCAAATCGTTGTTTATTGCAGAAAAACCAAGCGTGGCCAGGGAGTTTGCCAGAGTTCTCAAAGTTTCCGGAGCGAGGAATGACGGCTATTTGGAATCGGAACATGCCATTGTAACCTGGTGCGTGGGTCATCTGGTGACCATGAGCTATCCGGAGGCCTACGATCCGGAGCTGAAGCGGTGGAGCATGAATACCCTGCCGTTTCTGCCGAAGGAATTTAAATATCAGGTCATCGACGAGGTGAAAAAACAGTTTGACATCGTAAGCGGGCTCCTAAAGCGCAGGGACGTGGATGTCATCTACGTCTGCACCGACTCCGGGCGGGAGGGAGAATACATTTACCGGCTGGTGGAGCAGATGGCCGGTGTTCAGGGAAAGACCAGACGCCGTGTCTGGATCGATTCCCAGACTGAGGAGGAAATTCTCCGCGGCGTCCGGGAAGCAAAGGATCTGTCCGAATACGATAATCTGGCAGCCTCCGCCTATCTCCGTGCCAAAGAGGACTATCTGATGGGGATCAATTTCTCCAGGGCCCTCACCTTAAAATACGGGCCATCGGTGGCATCCTATCTGGGAGAGCGGCGGGCCGTCCTTTCCGTGGGCCGGGTCATGACCTGCGTTCTCGGCATGGTGGTTCGAAGAGAACGGGAGATCCGCCAGTTTGTCAAAACCCCATTTTACCGGGTCATCGGCTCCTTTCAGATTCCCGATACGGGTTCTGAGGAAACGGTTTCCTCTGCCTCTGAGCGGATGTTTCAGGCGGAATGGAGAGCGGTGGAGGGTTCAAGATATGCTCAGACGCCTGCCCTCTATAAAGAAAATGGGTTCAAGGAAGAAAAGACGGCAAAGGAACTGATCTCCTTTTTATCCGCAGAGCCCATGGAAGCTTCTGTTTTTGCAGCAGAAAAAAAGAAGGAAACAAAGTATGCGCCTCTGCTTTATAATCTGGCGGAACTGCAGAACGAGTGCTCCAGGCTCTTTAAAATCAGCCCGGATGAAACGCTGAAGGTGGTACAGGAGCTTTACGAAAAAAAACTGGTCACTTATCCGCGAACAGATGCCAGAGTTCTGTCCTCTGCGGTGGCCAAGGAAATCGGAAAAAACATCCGCGGACTTTTGCAGGTACCGGCTCTGGAGCCTTATGCCGGCCATATTTTAGAAGCGGGAACCTATCAGAAGCTTTCCTCCACCCGCTATGTCAACGATAAGCAGATTACGGATCATTACGCTATCATCCCCACAGGCCAGGGTCTTTCTGCCTTAAGAACCCTGGGAGAGCTGCAGGCAAAAATCTTTGAAGTCGTCAGCAGAAGATTTTTAAGCATTTTTTATCCTCCGGCGGTCTATCAGAAGATTTCTCTGAATATGGAAAAGCAGGGAGAGCATTTCTTCGCCAGCTTTAAGGTGTTGTCGGAGGAAGGGTATCTGGCCGTGGCCGCTCTTCCCTGGCAGAAAAAGCGGGAAGACAAGGCGGAAAGTGCCGGACGGAATAAGAAAAGTCAGGAGAATCCGGATGGGGAAGAAAGTCAGGGCGGCCGGGATTCCGACGAAAAGGAAACCGAGCTTTCCGGAAGCGGTGCAAAAGCTCTTTTAAAAGCTCTGACGGCCCTGAAAAAAGGTCAGAAGCTTCCGCTCTGCAAAATGGAAATCAAAGAAGGGGAAACCTCACCGCCCAAGCGGTATACCTCCGGTTCCATGATTCTGGCCATGGAAAACGCCGGGCAGCTGATTGAGGATGAGGATCTGAGGGCTCAGATCAAGGGAAGCGGTATCGGCACCAGTGCCACGCGGGCAGAGATTCTGAAAAAACTGGTCAACATCAAGTATCTGTCCCTGGCAAAGAAAACCCAGGTGATCACTCCGACGCTGTTTGGAGAAATGGTCTTCGATGTCTGCAGTCTCTCCATGAAGCAGCTGTTAAACCCGGAGCTGACGGCCAGCTGGGAGAAGGGCCTTACTTACGTGGCGGAGGGCAGCATTACTTCAGACGAATACATGGAAAAGCTGGAGCATTTCGTGACTCTGCGGGTCAACGGCGTCAAACAGGGGAATTTCCAGTATGCGCTGCGGCCATATTTTGATGCTGCTGCCGGCTATTATAAGAAACCGTCCGCATCCGGAACAGGAAAAAAGAACTCAGCGGAAAGCAGAAACAGAAAATGAGGTATCAGTATGAAAAAAGCGGAAACAAAAATCGAATGTCTTTATGATGTAAGCCATACGCTGGCAGGAACTTACCTTCAGAAGCTCACCTATCCCTGGGAGGCGCTCCCTCATATCAAAGAATGGATTGAAATCATCGGCAATTCCCTTCCGGAAGAGGAATATGAGAAGCGGGGGGAGACAGTATGGGTTCATAAAAGCGCCAATGTTTTTGCCAGCGCCTATTTAGGGGATCATATCATCATCGGAAAGGACGCAGAGGTGCGTCACTGCGCCTTTTTACGGTCCTGCGCCCTGGTGGGAGAGGGAGCCGTAGTCGGCAATTCTACAGAATTAAAGAATGTGATCCTGTTTGATAAGGTTCAGGTTCCCCATTACAATTATGTGGGGGATTCCATCCTTGGCTACAAGGCCCATATGGGGGCCGGTTCCATCACATCCAACGTAAAATCCGACAAGCTTCTGGTGAAGGTTCACACGGAAGAGGGCGATATGGAAACCGGACTTAAGAAATTCGGTTCCATGGTGGGAGACGGCGTGGAAGTGGGATGCGGCTCCATCTTAAATCCCGGTTCCGTCATCGGAAGAAACTGCAGCATTTATCCTCTTTCCAGCGTTCGCGGCTGTGTGGATGAGGGTTCGATTTATAAGAATCAGGGCGAGATTGTAAAAAAGCAGGCATAAAATCAGAAGCAGGAGAAATGAAAATTCTCCCAGGTCTGTAATGACCGCAGGGGTTAGGATGTTTTCGGAACCCAGTTTCCTGAATGCAGGTTTCAAAAACAAAAGAGCCAGATGTGCCTGAATACGAAAAGAGGAAACACAATGAAACATTTGGACCTGACAGAGGGAAGCGTGGCAAAAAATCTTCTGTTATTTGCCGTCCCCTTCCTGATTGCCAATATTCTTCAGTCTCTTTACGGGGCCGTAGATTTGTTTGTAATCGGCCGCTATTGTACGGCAGCAAGCGTGGCGGCTGTTTCCACCGGAACTCAGGTAACCCAGATTGTTACCAGCCTGGTGACGGGACTGACTCTTGGAGGAACGATTTTGATTGGCCAGTACATGGGATGCAAAGATTATGAGCAGGTGAAAAGGACCATTGGCACAACCTTAACCGTATTCCTGATTGTGGCCCTGATCCTTGCCGCTCTGATGCTCGGGTTTCTCCGTCCGCTTCTTACGAATCTGAAAACGCCGGAAGAATCCTTTGAGCGGACCATGCAGTATGTGGCCATCTGCGCCCTGGGAAATCCCTTTATCTGCGGCTATAATGCCATCAGCGCCATTCTCCGGGGATACGGGGACTCCACCAGGCCCATGATGTTTGTCGGAATCGCCTGCGTGCTGAATATGATTCTGGACTTCGTTTTTGTCCGTTTTTTTGCCATGGATGTGGCCGGAACGGCGCTTGCAACAGTGATTTCCCAGGGAGTGAGCATGGGAATTGCCGTCTGGTATCTGAAAAAAAGCAAGTTCCTTTTCGACTTTCGCCTGAAAAATTTCCGTCCGGATCCGGAAACCTGCAAAAAACTGGCCCGAGTGGGAATTCCCATTTCCTTTCAGGAGCTGATTGTACGGATTTCCTTTCTGTATCTGATGACGGTCATGAACAGCTGCGGCGTGTTTGCCGCTTCCGTGGTGGGAATCAGCAGCAAATACGATGTGTTTGCCATGCTGACGGCCACGTCCATGGCCAGCGCCCTGGCGGCCATCACGGCTCAGAACATGGGAGCCGGGAAACCGGAACGGGCCAGAAAATCCCTCTGGATGGGCATGGGTTTTGCTCTTTTTGTGTCTGTTTTATTCTGGCTCTGGGCCCAGCTTGCACCGGACACCATGCTGCGGGTGTTTACCACCGATGAACAGGTGGTGGAGGCAGGCATTCCATTTTTCCGTTCCTGCAGCTATGACTATGTGCTGGTTACCATCGTTTTCTGCTTAAACGGATATTTAAACGGCAGACAGAAAACGGTCTGGACCATGGTAAGCTGCAGTGCCGGTGCGCTCCTTGTCCGAATCCCCATGGTGTGGTTTTTCGGAACCCATTTTCCCGAGGATCTGGGAATGCTGGGAAGGATTGCCCCTGCAGTATCCGGCATCATGGCGGTCTACACTCTTTTTTATGTGATTTACGAAGGTCGAACGAATCGGGAAACAGGAATGGTTTCCCATTGATGGCGGAAATTCAGGTTCCGGAAACCGGATGTCAGGAACTGGAAACGGAGAGAGACAATGACTTTTCTTGAGATTGAGGCATTCTTAAATATTGTTCAGTACGGGAGTTTCTCCGCAGCCGCGGAAAAGCTTTACATCACCCAGCCCGCTCTTGGACGGCGGATCCGGTCCCTGGAGGAGGAGCTGGGTTATTTATTATTTGTCCGCAACAAAGGTGTCCGCCATGTGGAGCTGACCAGGCAGGGACAGGCCTTTATCGGTATTGCCCACCGGTGGCAGGCGCTGTGGAATGAAACCCAGGAGGCGGCTCTTTTGGGCAATGAAAAAAGTCTGTATGTGGCCAGCGTGGGCAGTCTGGTGGCCTTCCTCCTTCCCACCGTGTTTCAGACCTTTATGAAGGAGCAGCCGGAATGCTGCCTTCATGTGACCACCCTCCATTCTGTCGATGCCTATTCCTATGTAAACAATCAGACTGTTGACATTGCGTTTATTACCGATCCCATGTACTCTTCCAGAGTGAAAACAACCATGCTGTTCCGGGAGGAATTATGCCTGGTGGTGGGAAAGGATCTGAACCTTCCGGAAAAATTAAAGATTTCCGAGCTGGATCCCCGGCAGGAAATCCGGACCCAGTGGGATCGGAATTTTGATGCCTGGCACACTTATTATTTCGGAAGCTCGGCCATCCCAAGAGTTTATCTGGATGAAATGGGCTTTCTGCAGTATTTTGCCCAAAACGGAGATAACTGGGCCTTCATGCCAAGATCCATTGCAAAAAGCATGGTAAAAGACAGCCCCATTTCCATTCATGAACTGGATGTAAAAATGCCGCAGCGAACACTTTACTATTTATACCGGGTGGAGGATCCGTCTCCTTATCAGGAAAAGCTGCTGACCTTATGCAAGGAAAAGCTGATGGGAGAGGAAGGGATTTCACTGGTAGGAGAAGAGCCGGCACAGGTTTGGGGCAGGAGAGGAATATAAAAGAGACGGGCATACAGGATTCGTCATTTCCGGTATCGCGGGTACTATGATATTTCGTAGGGGCCCTGCGGCCACGACAAACGCATGAGTAAATAAATTGTGAACAAATCTCCTTTTATGTGATATTCTGAAAATAAAAAGGAGATTTGTGCTGTGGAAGAATCGTTGGAGTGGATGGACTATATCGAAGATATACGTCAGGAAAAGAAAGTCCGCCATAAACTAAAGGACATTATCGTGATTGTTTTGTTTGCTGCACTGTCTAATGTAGACGACTGGGTGGAAATGGAGTTCTTTGCTCATTATCATGAAGAGTACCTGAAGAAATATATCGAACTCAAAAACGGGATCCCATCCCATGATACTCTTTGCCGTGTATTTGGGATGCTGTCTCCGGAAGTACTGCAGCAGTTATATCAGAAATGGCAGGAGCTTTTGAACAGAGATGAGGGAAAGGCATTAAGAAAACTGATCTGTATTGATGGGAAAACCATGCGCTCCAACAAGAGAAAAGACGGGAAGCCGAATCACATCCTGACCGCATGGAGCCGTGAAGATGGGTTCAGTCTGGGTCAGAAGGCAGTGGACGAAAAGAGCAACGAAATCACAGCCATTCCGGAGCTGTTGGAAAAAATCCGGATCAAAGGCCATGTAGTAACCATAGATGCGATGGGAACGCAGAAGGAGATCGCGGAGAAGATCCGAAAAAAGAAAGGGGATTATGTTCTTGCGTTAAAAGAGAATCAAAAGACCCTGTATGAGGATGTAAGCCTGTTTTTTGGTGATGAGCAGGAGAAGGAGCAGCTGAAGGAAAGGGGAGCCTACTGTAAGACGATAGAAAAAGCCCATGGACAGATAGAGATCCGGGAGTATTACCAGACGGAGCAGATTGGGTGGCTGAGCCAGAAGAAGGAATGGGCAGGAATGAAAAGCATAGGGATGGAGGAAAAGACCATAAAGAGGGAAGGGAAGGAAAAGAAGGAATATCGATATTACATCAGCAGTCTGAAAGAAGATGAGAAGTTATTCAGCCGTGCGGTGAGAGGACACTGGAGTGTGGAAAGTATGCACTGGTATTTGGATGTGACCTTTAAAGAGGATGCGAACACAACGTTAGATAAGCAGGCGGCAGAAAATCTGAATATCATACGGAAATGGTGTATAAGCATTCTGAAAATGGTAGAAATTTTTCGTCCCAATCTGTCAATGAAAAAGAAACGATTTGTGATCAGCATGAATCCGGAAGAGTTTTTGGAGCAGGTTTTGAATTTTTAAAAAGTCAATTTTTTTAATGAGGGAAGAAAAAGATTCATGCGTACGTCGCGGGGTAGCAGTGTTTTATATTTACATTACGTTGCCTTTCGTTTACAATGAGGATAGCGCCTCTGTGGCGGAAGGACGCGTTTTTTCTCTGTACTCCAGCACTGCAGGCTGTATCCAACTTGTCCTGTGATCCAAACTTTATCTTTAAGAGGTGATTCACATGCCGCTTTCCATCGGTATTATAACCGCCAGTCAATCTCTTAACAGCATCCGCTCAGCGGAGCAAGAGATGCGTAAACACGCAAAAATCACGTATCTTTCCTATCATACTTTATCAGAACTGTGCGATCTGTATTCCAAAAATTTTCATCGATTCGATGGTTTCCTGTTCAGCGGTCCCTTTCCAAGGGACTATATTTTAGAAAACATTGGGGCTATTACAAAGCCTTACCGCTGTTTTGATCTAAAAGACAGGGATTACTACCTGACTTTCGCACGTATCCTGGCACGCCATCCGGGAATTGATTTTTCACGGGTCTTTTTCGATGCTGAGATTGAGCTTGCGATCCTTCGGAACGTATTTCCTGAGGGGAAGGGTCCTCGTATGACCATGAACTATACGCCTTTGGAATATCGTGGTTTTTTGCGTACGGCCGTTTATGAAAGAGCTTTGGATACCTACCGGGAATTATGGTATCAGAAAAAATGTGATATTTTTGTGATTCGTTTTACCAACCTGGCAGAGCAGCTTGAGCGAGAGGGAATCCCCCATTTTTCTTTAAGACCATGCAAAGAAAGTATTTTGGATGATTTCCATGCGCTGATCGGTGATATCCGGGAATCCATGCTACAAAATTCATTGGTTGCCTGCTGCATCATTGAAATTCCAGAGGCTAGCCGGACGCTAGAAAATGAAGAGCTGCTTGAAAGTGCGTTAGATGTCTTTGGAAGGTCTCAAAACTGCAATATACTGGCTCGGAAAAATAGGGAGCATTTCGAAGTTATTACCTCCAATATGGAAGCCAGAAAGATTACCGATGAATACAAAACCTGCATGCTGTCTAGTGAATTGAATCAGAAGCTCCCTTTTCCAATTCGTATCGGATGGGGAATCAGCTTTGACGTCATTGATGCTTATAAAAACGCAAAAAAAGCGGTTCTTGCATGTCAGAAGAACCGCAATCATTATACTTATTTAGTTACAGAGTCACAGGAGATGGTTGGCCCATTAAACAGCAACCGTTCTATCAGCTATGGCTTGCAGCCCGATGCCCAAGTCAGTTTCCTTGCCAAGTCTCTGGGTATTTCACCGGTTAATCTTGAAAAGCTTGTTTCTCTGCAGAAAACACGGTATATGTACGAATTTACCTCCAGTGATCTCGTTTATTTCCTGGAAATTACGCCCAGAAGTGCTGCCAGAATTCTTTCCAAACTGGAAAAAGGGGGACTGGCCCGGCCTATCCGCAGTGTAAATTTAAGCGGGACCGGGCGGCCAACTATCGTTTATGAGGTGGATTTTCACACACTTTCAGACTGAGATCTTTTCCCGGCCATTTGGCAAGCTCTCATCAGGCACACGCCGCAAAGCACGGCAACTATCGTACAAAGGATCCACGCGATCAAATAGCTACCGGTTACATCGTATACTGCTGATATGGCCGGGTTGCTGATGGCGCTTGCAAGCAGCGTAAATACGGAGATCCTCCCATAAACAACACTGTACTGCTTTTGCCCGTAAATCCCGCCGATCAGAGAGGGAGCGAACATACTTTGTGTCGCCAGGCCGATGCCGAACATGAAAGAGAAAATTGCCAGCCAAATACCGCCAGGCATCAGAGCCGCTACAATCATAAAGACATAGCAGCCTACAGTGCCGATAATACCTAAAAATGTCCCTGCCCTCAGACCGAACCGGTCAAACAGTATTCCCATAATAATTTTGCCAAATACATTGATAAGGCTGTAAAAAGATACCATTTTTGCCGCCAGTTCCGCCGTATAACCCAACGACTGGATAAAAGCGGGAATATGGTAAAGGGCCACACAGCAAAAAGAATTGCAGACCAGGCCGGCGGTAAGGAGCCAGAACCTGCGTTCCCTGTAAAAACATGTCACTTGTGTCGGCGAGCTTTCCTCCGCCTGCACATGTTTTGCTCTTGTCATTTTTCCATCTGGCGTGCTCGTTTCTTTTCGGGTTGCCGTTTTCTTTGGGTAATTCTTGACGATCAGCAGGCAAAGAGGGGCGTCGATGCACATGATCACCAAGCCGATCACAATGTACGCTGTCCTCCATCCTTTGGCCATAATCAGCGATGTCAGGGGAGATGCAAACAGCACGCCTCCCATGCTGACACCCACGAAGATAATGCTGGTGGCAAGGGAACGGTTTTCATTGAACCACCGGAGCATTAAAATGGAAAACGGGAGCGCCAGTGCAAAGGTGGACGCAGCCTGAAGCACCAGCGTCAGCGCATACAGCTGGTAGACATTGGCAGCAAAGCCTTCCCCAAAGATGCAGAGCCCGGAAATCAGGATCCCAAAAAACATATATTTCCGAATGTCTTTATACGCAAGCAAATTCCCCGCGATGGGGGAAAGGAACAAGCCGGCAACAGAGCCTATGGTCATCGTCAGGGACAGCGCCGCCCTGCTGATCCCCAAATCTTCTGTGATGGGCACCACAAACAAGCCAAAACTATTGTAACAGGTATAATGCAGGGTGGACATAACCAGCGCCCCGTAGAGCACAATGGCCCACCCGTAATTGAATGTTTTCCGTTTCTCCATAAAATCAAGTCCCCTTGTCTATATCATTTTAAGCAAGCCGGCTCCCGCCGTGCCGGGCCGCAGGGACCAGCAAGACGGGAGTCCATAAATTGCCTTTTTCATTAATATGGCGGGAACATAAACCCAATCCATAGGATGTTAGCCAACGAAATAACCAGTGCCGGCAGCATTCCCATTCGGATTAAGTCTTTCTGTTTATATCCGCCAACAGCCATACAGAGCGGGATGGAAACTGTTGACAGCGGAGTCAGGTACGACGTAAAGGTTGCTTTGAACAGCATGTTGTGAAGACCCGTCGGGTTCCAGCCATAGGTGGCACATGTGATCAGCACCACGGGAACCAGCGCGTTGTACAGGGCCATATTGGACATGAACTGGGTCACAACAAATCCTACCATCCAGAACAGGATGATTACAAGCCACTTGGATGGGCTGTCGCCGAGGATGCTGGTAATCAGCTCCGCAAGGAAATCTCCGGCGCCAGAAGCCACCAGCGCGTTGCCAACCGCCAGAGAACCGATGTACAGGAAGATCGGCGGCATATTCAGGGCTTCCATGGCTTCCTTTTCAGACAGGACACCGGTCACGATAGTCAGGACCGCGCCGATGAAGCAGATCATCCACGTGGGGATGGTCGCCGGGAGCTTTTCCGAAAACAGGATCGCGATAACGACGGCGATGAAAATCCCATAGCCGCAGAACTCTTGAAACGGCGGCAGCGGCTTCTGCTCTTTCATCTGCCTAAGCTGTACATCCGTGTACAGGGAACCGTAATCCGGGGCCACCTTCGGGCAGTAGAACATAGCGAACAGAACCGACAGGATAATAGTTGGAAGATATACCAAAAACGGGTCAAACATACCCTCTTTAAAAGTAATCCCATACGTCTCCCAAAGAGAGTTCGTTGTAATATAGCTGGTTGCCCCAGATCCAATCGGGAGGGAAGTTACCGTACAGATACAGATCAGTACGATGGAGAACATCGCCTTGGACGGGCTCTGGTTGTTTTTCCGGCAGAAATCTGCTACTAACGGATAGCAGATGGAGAAAATCAGGATCGCGGACGGAGCCACCTGGGCAATGGCCAGAGTGACAAGGCAGTACAGGATCATTCCTTTCTGGAAGCTGCCTCCAGACACCTTATATGCCAGATCCGTTACCTTGTGGACCATCTGGGTACGGTTCAGGCCGCCGGCGACGATGAACATGGAACCCATGATGATAACAGAGGAATTGGAAAAGCAGCTTAAGGCCGCGGACGGTTCCAGACAGCCGGTAATGACATAAATGCCCATGGCAGCCATGGATACCAGCGGAAGCGGGAACTTGTTAGACATATACAGTGCCAGAGTCACTATAAAGACAACCAGGCATATGACGGTCTGTGTCGTCATGAAAAATCCTCCTCTCTTTTAAATCATTTCTTGTAATCACGCATGCTTATTTTTTCGTAGAAATAATTCTCGGTTTTACCCCTTTCGGGATCGGGCACTCGTATTTTCCGCCTTTTAAGCGCCTATTGTGCTCCTCTTTGGCCTTGGCGAGAAGCTCCGGTTTTTCGATCAAATCGATGGCAAGGCCTGCCATAGCCTGTCCGGCCGCCAGCGTCGCCTTGTGGGCCAGGGCGCTCTTCCCAACCGCCACCGCCTGCCAGGAATGGGCCGGCGTGCCGATCGGCCATGTGGGAGTCCCGATGGAAACCGTGGGCGCCACCCAGCTTACATCTCCCACGTCGGAAGACGCCGGGAACACTTCGTCCGACGGCTGGTAATCCGGGATCTCTTCGGCCACAGGATGTTCCGGGTTGCCGCCCTTGTTGGTGGCAGAGATCTTGGCGTAAAATTCCATTTCTTCTTCTGTATATTTCGGCAGCTCCAAAAGCCGCATATTTTCCACAGCCGCATACCCCATGGCGTCATTGGGAACCACATTGGAGCACGCTTTCACAAAATCAATCTCCAGCTCCGTCCCGGTCATCAGGGCGGCGCCCCGCGCAATGTCTTCCACACGGGCGCGGACATCCGCTAAAATCACATTATCCGGGGCACGCAAAAGTGTCAGGACCTCCGCCGTAGGCTGGACTACGTTGGGTGAAAAGCCGCCGGTATCCGTTACCGCGTAATGCATTCTCACCGATGGCAGGACATGCTCACGCAAAAACTGGATCCCCACGTTAAACAGCGTAACGGCGTCCAGAGCGCTGCGCCCTAAATGAGGCGACATGGCCGCATGGGAGCTGACCCCTTTATACCGGAAGTAAATCTGGCAGTTGGCCAGCATTCCGCCGCCGGAACAATTATATTTATCGCTGGGATGCCAAGCGATGGCCGCGTCCAGCGCGTCAAAACAGCCTTCCCTCGCCATAAAGGCCTTTCCGGAGCCGCCTTCTTCCGCCGAGCAGCCGAAGTAAATCACGGTGCCTTCTTTCCCGGTCTCTTCCAGATATTTTTTCATGCCCATGGCACCTGCCAGACAGCCGGTCCCCAACAAGTTGTGCCCGCAGCCGTGGCCATTTCCACCGGGTACCAGCGCTTCTTTTTCCGCAATGCCTGCTTTCTGGCTCAGCCCGGACAGCGCGTCAAACTCGCCAAGAAAGCCGATGACCGGCTTGCCATGTCCATAAGTCCCTGTAAACGCCGTGGCAATCCCTGCCACGCCGCGTTCCACCGTAAAGCCGGCTGCTTCCAGCGCCTTGCAGAGGGTTTCCGCCGAGGCAGTTTCCTCAAAACAGGTTTCTGGAGTTTCCCAAATTGAGTCGCTGACCTTCGCCAAAAAGTCCTGCTGGTCAGCCAAATAAGAGAATATCTCCTGCTTATTCATATCTTTCCCTCCTCGTATTTGCAGTATATTTCCCTTTTTTAAGATTGTGGCCACTGATTGATTCTTATTTTGGGATCTGTGTTTTATTTTGTCGTTTTATATTGATGTTTGAAATATAGCATTTTCGCAAAAAATTATCAATAATTATGGGAAATATATTTAAAATTAGTGGATAATATCCAAAAAAGCATATTTTTTTCTAACAATAACAGCCGTAGCTGACGTTATTATGTCCTTAACTTTGCATATGTCCTTATTATGTCCTTAACTATGTCTGAATTGCTCTTTTAACAACCTCTAACAGTAAGAAACTACGAAATAGTAACAAAAAAAGAATCTGTGAAAAACGAATTCACGTTTAGAAATGGCGTTTGTGGTAAGAAGATCAATTTTACTTTTATATTTGGAAAGTTTAGCGTTGTTTTACTCCTGCATTTTATTAAATGTTCGGCAATAGATCCCTGCTGCGTAAGATGGCAACAATGGTATCCTGTCCATTCGCCAATTTATTAATGCTTTTTGTAAATTCTTTTCTGTATGTAAAAAATCGGTATGGTGGTCCTTGACTTTCTCTCTCATATAGTTGAGCTTTCTGTTTTAGCCATGCAGCTCTTTTTGCATTGTTTCCAGCGATTTGGTCATAGCATTAAATCTGGCGTCGATTTGTGCTTCCATGCTGTCCATACGATGGTTTTCTTTTGTATCCTGGACAGCCAGAGCTTGATTCATCTTGTCTTCGAGGTCAGATATGTTCTGCTC
Organism: Candidatus Copromonas faecavium (nom. illeg.); assembly: GCA_018712915.1. Classification (GTDB taxonomy): domain Bacteria; phylum Bacillota; class Clostridia; order Lachnospirales; family Lachnospiraceae; genus Copromonas; species Copromonas faecavium. Next base: position 91,137 of record DVGC01000027.1, read on the forward strand.
CATTCTGCCTTCCAGTTCAATAAACTTCTGATCCATTCTGAGTTTCAGACTTTTAATGGTATTTAATAGTTCCTGCTAGTACATGTTTCCCTTCCTTTCAACTTTATTATCTTTTGTTTGGCGGTTGGTGTTAATGAACTCAGGCTTCAAAACCGAAAAGAGAAAGGGTAAAAGATAGCCAGGCCGGACACTCGATGAATGCGAACCCGGTGAATTGGTGAAATTTATATTAAAGACATGGCACTTTTTTCTTGTGCTCTGCGATGGAACATGCTAAAATAAAGACACAAATTTTATTTTGTTTTTATTTTGCGTGAGGTGATGCGATGCCAAGGGTATCTTATTCTGAGGAGGATAGAGAACGCATCCGGGAAGCGCTTGTTTCAGCCGGGCTTGAGCTGATGGCAAAGCAGGGCATCCAGCATACAACCGTGGAGCAGGTGTATAAAAAAGTTGGTATTTCAAGAAGCTTTTTTTATTCTTTCTTCCCGACAAAAGAAGATCTGGTGCTGGAAACGCTGTACTGGCAGCAGCCTAAAGTCATCAAATACGTTCAAACGCTGATGGCTGATCCGGCTTTAAGCTGGCGTGAGGCGGTAAAAAAATTTCTTCATGACTGCTGCTACGGGGAAGAAAATGGAATTGCTGTTTTGACCATTGAAGAACAGCAGCTTATTTTTAAGCGGCTGTCCAGGGAAAGCTACCAGATGTTTCGTCAAAAACAGCACTGGCTTTTTGGAAAAATATTGGAAAACTTTGGGATAAGGGCAGATGCAAAACGAATCAATCTGTTTACCAACTTAAGTCTGACGGCGATGGTGATACGCAGAGCACTCCCCGATACCCTCCCCTTGTTTGTTCCGGAAGCCGCAGACGAAACCATTGATTTTCAGCTTGATGCGATTGTTGACATCCTTGAAAAATTGAAAACGGATCCCCAGGTTTTAAATGACGGGAATTAGGGAAATCCGTCCGAATATGTTGCTGCAGTGTGATATTCGGGCGGATTTGCTTCACTTAAAATAAAAATAAAAAGATAAATTTGTCTTTATTTTAACTGATTATGGAAACGGCAGCCATGCAAAAAAGAATGGGAGATGAGTCTCTTTGGCTTACTTCCCTTCCAATCAACCATATAAAGGAGGAACATATTATGGGATTTTTCAGCAAGCTGTTTAAGGGGCCGGAAATTGACATGGACAAAAGCAATGCAAATGCGAAGAAAATGCGTGCTCTATTTAACCAGGTCGTGGAGGGCGGAGACAATTACCGGCTGATTTTCGGATATACCGAAGACGTGAGCCGTTTCAATTATGGCTTTGTCCATGGCAGCAAAACGAAAATCGGAAATTTAATTGTGGGCTGGAATGAGACCAGTCAAACAATTGTGGTTGTTCCAACGGTTCCCGATCTTTCCGGCTGTGGTGATCCGACTTACTACCGGCGTTCTGAGATTCTGAAGGCCTATCGCAACAAATATCCTACCGATGCGTTTATTATTTATCCGGATAAAAAAGGGTATATTGGCATCAATGCCTATGACTGGCTGGAAGATGAAAAGCTGTATGTCTATGTGTCGCAGGATGAGGAGTTGGCCGCTTTTACGGACTTCTTCATGAACAGATTTGCAACCAAGTGAGGTGGAACATGCCTTTAGGAGAAATTGGAGCGTTCTTACTGTTTCTTGCGGCGGCATTTATATTTGGAAATCTGTGGTTTCATTTTGTTGAAGCAATATTAGAGCGGATCAAAAAATGCTTTACGAGCCGCAGGAAACCTCCGGTATGGCATACGCTTCCCCCGGATGAGGAGGGCAGAAAAAATGCTTGATATCAACGAAATCAGAAAACGGGCACAGCAAGCCAGTGAACGGGCCGCTGACAGCATGAAAAAGACGTTTGAAAAAAGCGAGGAACTGGCAAATAAGCTTGAATTTTCCGACTCTGAAAAAGAAACATCTGCATCTGTCACTGAGGCAGATACAGAGGAACAGAACCATGCCGGCACAAAGAAGCAAGTAGAAATTCTTGGCCAGATATTTGGGGCTGATGGTATGGCACAGATGATAGACAACGAAGAGCGATTGCAGAACATGATAAATGAGAAAGTCGCTGAGGCTGCTTCATCTGCTGCTGAAGACTTGATTGGGCAGTTGTTTGGAGAGGATATGGGGATTCTCTCGGCGGCTCTGGAAATGCTGGAGATGGAGGAGGACGAAGAAGAGGAAGAATCGGTATGGAGTCTGGAGCTGGAGCAAACGCTTTATAAAACCCTGGAAGAAACAATGGCCCGGCTTGAGTCCACCCCTGAGCCAGAACCGATCTCTTACCAAAAAAATGATGAAAAATGGGAACGCTTTGGCATCCTGCTGTCCGGGATTGTAGCGACACTTAACGGCCACAATCTGTGTCGTATGGACGTGGAAGAACACATCCCTGTCATGGAGCAGAAGGTTGTATCTCTTGTACGCCGCTCCTGGGGGATCAATGGCCGCAGCGATCTGCTGGACATGATCCGTTATCTGGCGCAGGAAGGCTATTCCCTGCGATATCAGCTTTATGGTGAGGCATCCTCGCCGGAGGAACTGATGGACGAAGCAATGGACGAGGAGGAGCGTGAGTCTGTCAGGAGGGCATGGCGGTTTGCACAACGGTATAAAAGTCAGTATGCCCCTGATTTTATGGCCGGATGGGACATTGGGCGGGCGGCGATGCTGACCCGCTGGGGGTGTTATTTAGGCTGGATCACCGAAAGTGAGGCAGTAGGAATCCTCTGGGACCTTTCCCAAAAAGCAGCAGAGAAGCTGCATGGCTGGCGTGAATTTGCCCAGTCTTATCTTTTTGGCGGTCTGATGTGGAAATTGCTGTGCGGTGACAGCTCCGCTGGAAGTTACCTGGGCTATCTCGCAGACGCTGCCGCAGACCTTTTGGCCGGAAAAGCAGAGGAGGACCATGGGCAATGGCGTGACTGCCCCTGGCCGGCACAGAGAAGAATCGGCTTCGTAGGATAAGCGTTTAACGTATGTTGTTCTTCAGAAGCCGCAAGAGGGAATGGGAGATAAAACAGATCCTCATATGCATGTCCGAAAATGGCTGGAATTGACCGGAAAAGGTATGCTATAATGTCCAGGTAAGCTGAAAGAAGCAGCGAACCGAGAAAGCTGCTGCTTGGCCTTCCATGATTTATCTTAAATGAATATACAATTGGCAGAAGCAGGTATGTTCATACATACAGGAAAAATCAGGAGACTGTCAGGAGCAAAGGGGAGAAACATATGAATCTGGAAGAGAAAGAAGCGCTTTACCGAGCATTTCAGTCTAAAGATGTACGGTTTGACGGAAAATTTTATATCGGAGTGTCTTCCACTGGCGTCTACTGCCGCCCGGTATGCCGGGCCAGGCTGCCAAAGCGGAAAAACTGTACCTATTTTTTAACGGCGGCAGAAGCGGAGCAGGCAGGTTACCGCCCCTGTCTGTTATGCCGTCCGGAGCTGGCGCCCGGCCATTCCGCAGCAGACTCGTCACAGACTCTTGCGCGACAGGCGACCAGCCTTTTTGAAGAAAACTGTACAAGCGGACAGAGTGTGGAAGAATTTGCCGGAAAGCTTGGCTGTACCGGAAGGCATTTACGGCGGGTCTTCCTGCAGGAATACCATGTAACCCCGGTTCAGTATCTTCAGACCTGCCGGCTTCTTCTTGCAAAAAGCCTGCTGACCGATACGGAGCTTCCGGTCCTGGAAATTGCCATGGCCGCCGGCTTCGGAAGTCTGCGCCGGTTTAACGATTTATTTCAAAAGCAGTATCACCTGACGCCGACAGCTTTACGAAAACAGGCAAAAGCCGGTGAACGGCATTCCGGCCTGGTAACAGTCGGCCTGGGATACCGTCCGCCCTATCAGTGGGAGCAGATGCTCCATTTTCTGGAAAAACGTATCATTCCGGGTGTCGAGCGGGTGGAACAGGGATATTATCTGCGTACTGTACGGATATATGATAAGAATCATACGGCCTTTTGTGGATGGGTTCGGATAGGTCAGAACCAGGAAAAGAACATCCTGTCCGTTACCTTAAGCGACAGCCTTCTTCCCGTTCTGCCAGCACTTCTCGGGTGGATTCGCCGGCAGTTTGACTTGTGCTGCACGCCCGGGCTGATTTACGAGGCACTTCAGGAGATGAATGAGCTGCATCCGGGACTTAATCTTCCCGGAATCCGGCTGCCCGGCTGCTTTGAGCCTTTTGAAATGGCTGTGCGGGCCGTTCTTGGCCAGTGGATCACCGTAAAGGCAGCGTCCACACTGGCTGGAAGAGTGGCAGAAGCCTACGGAATGCCGGTTGCCTCCGGCATCGAAGGACTGACCCTTTTATTTCCGGAAAAGGAAGAAATTCTTAAACAGGAGCATGTGGAGGAATGCCTGGGGACACTGGGGATTCCGGCAGCAAAGTCAAAAGCCATTCTGGCTCTGGCGAAGGCTATGGAGTCTGGAGAAATCGATTTGTCCTCTTACGGGGATCCTCTGATTCAACGAAAAAAGCTTCTGAACATAAAAGGCATCGGCCCATGGACGGCAGATTATCTTGTGATGAGGACCATGGGCTGGACGGATGCATTCCTGGAAACCGATGCAGGAATCCGGCGGGCGCTGCCGTCCCTTTCACCGGAAGAAATGAGAGCATTATCAAAATCATGGAGTCCGTGGAGAAGCTATGCCATGATGAATCTCTGGAACTGGGAGGAGTCTGAAGAGAGAAAAGGGAAAGGAGAAGGAGACTGAATGTTTTACAGAACAGAATTTTCATCACCATTGGGGAAAATTATTCTTGCCAGCGATGGGGAAGCGTTAAGCGGCCTGTGGTTTGAGGGGCAGAAATATTTCGAGGCTGGGATTCCGGAGCCAATGAAGGAAAACCCGGAGCTTTCTATTTTTAAAGACACAAAGGACTGGCTCAACCGCTATTTTGCAGGAGAAAAACCGGATATCCATCTGCCGCTTCGCCCACTGGGAAGCCATTTCCGCCAGCAGGTCTGGAAACTTTTATGCGAGATCCCTTATGGAGAAATGACCACCTACGGAGAACTGGGCCGGAAGCTGGAGGCACTGGAAGGGAAGAAGACATCGGCCCGTGCTGTAGGCGGGGCAGTGGGACATAACCCCATTTCGATTCTTATTCCATGTCACCGGGTCATCGGAGCAAATGGAAGTCTGACCGGATATGCGGGAGGACTGGAGCGGAAGATACAGCTTCTGAAGCTGGAGGGAATCTCTCTGGAAAAACTTGTGCAGGGCAAATAGAAACACCCTCTGCCTATCCCAAAAACGGGAGACAGAGGGCATTTCTTTACTGTTTTATCTTTCACGAACGGATGTTACCGGATAAAATGGGTCCTTAACGGCGCCTCATACACCGGGAAGGGGACGCCGGCCGCTTTTCCGGCTTCCATATTCTTTAAAAGCCATGCCATATTCTGAGCTAAGGTTCGCATGGTCTGAAGGCCTTCTTCATCCTTTTTCACATCCTCCGGCGTGAAGCCGTGAACCTGGTTCCAATACTGAGAGCCCACAATATGCATGTTGCTGATGCCGAAATACTTGTTTAACCGGTCAAAGGCTGCGCTGGCGCCTCCTCTGCGGCAGGAAACAACAGATGCCGCCAGTTTGCCCGCCATCCGGCCGCCGCTGCTGTAAAACAAACGATCCAGGAAGGCACAGACCTGACCCGTAGGTCCCGCATAGTAAACGGGAGAACCCACAACGATGCCGTCGTATTCATCCAGTTTCTCCAGCACCTCATTGACCTTGTCGTTGAACACACAGCGCCCGGTCTGAAAGCAGCCTCCGCAGGCGATGCAGCCGGCCACCGGCTGTTTTCCCAGATATAAAATTTCCGATTCCACTTCATATTTGGAAAGCGTATCGGCAATTTCCTTTAAAGCCGTATATGTGCAGCCGTGCTCGTGGGGGCTGCCGTTGATCAGCAAAACTTTGCTCATGAGCAATCGTCCTCCTTCTGTCGGATATTCTGTCCTTATTTCGTTCCAAAAATTCTGTCGCCTGCATCTCCCAGTCCGGGACAGATGTACGCGTGATCGTTCAGTTCCCGGTCGATGTGGCCAATATAAATCTGAATGTCCGGATGGGCCTCATGAAGCCGTTTTACACCTTCGGGAGCCGCAATGACACACATAAACTTAATATGTTTTCCGCCGTGTTCCTTGATAAAATCCACGGCAGCCACGGCAGAACCGCCGGTGGCCAGCATGGGATCCGTCACAACAATGGTCCGCTGATCGATGGGGCTGGGAAGCTTGCAGAAATATTCATGGGGCTCATGGGTTTCCTCATCCCGGTAAAGGCCGATATGGCCTACCTTGGCGGTGGGAACCAGGGAAAGGATTCCGTTTACCATGCCAAGTCCGGCTCTGAGAATCGGAACCACCGCCAGCTTCTTTCCGGAAATCACCGGCGTCATGCAGCGCTCGATGGGAGTTTCCACTTCAATGTCTTCCAGCGGCAGATCTCTTAATGCCTCGTATCCCATTAACGTGGCAATTTCCTCAATCAGTGTCCGGAACTCATTGGTTCCCGTGTTCTTATCTCTGAGACGGGAGATTTTGTGCTGCACCAGAGGATGATCAATAACTGTTACATTTTCCATATTCATGTACCTGCCCTTCGTAAAATTCATATCGCTGTTAAAGCAGCTGTGTTTTTCGTGATTGTTTCCCTGTTAGAACATAAGAGTTCTGTCTGCTCTTATTTTTTTGAGATAATTTCCCATTAGAACATAAGAGTTCAGCCGGTCCTTATTTTGTATCCGGCGTATACCGCACGATGGCATAATCACCTGCCGCATGGCTTACAGGAAGAACCATGTAAATATCTCCCTGATTCTCATAAGAGAAGGACTGCGGGAAAGTCCCTTCCTCCACCGAAGTAAAATCACATGCCTTCAGGATTTCCGTCAGAGTTTCCGCATCCATGGACTGCAGTTCGGCAAGAACCTCGGATGATTCAGACGGATAATACAGTTCACAGTCCTCCGACAGAATATAATCCGCCATGGTTGCGGCATCCGCATAGTCGGAAAAGCCAATCATGGTTCCCTTGTCCAAATCAACCGTTGTGGTATAAAAAACTGCCGTAGGATGAGCGGCGCCTTCCGCCATCATGGAGCCTTCATAGGTCAGCACCACCTTGGAGCGATCCAGGGAAAGAATATTGCAGGTAATGTTCACCGTATCTGTCTCCGGATTCAAATCATAATCCGTAAGAATCCTGGTGGCCTGCGTCTTTAAAAGCTCATTGACTGCATCTGTCTTGGAGCTGTCCCTGAGATTGGAAAGAATCGGATATTCAATGGAGACTTTTCCGTTTTTTTCCGTAGCGATTTCCGAGCGGACACTTAAAGCCTGAGCGGAACTGGAACCGGAAGATTCCTCGGCAGCTGTCGTTTCTTCTTCCGTTTCTGTTTCCTCTCCGACACCGGAGCTGCCGGACATGGTTTCTTCCATTGTTTCTGTTTCTGTCTCATGAACTCCTGTTAAATCCACGGCCTCCCTGGAACAGCTGCAGCCCGAAAGGGCCAGAACGGAGAGGGCAGTAATCGCGGCTGTAAAATATATATTCCTCTTTCTCATGATGTCATTCCTCCTGTTTCCTGATGC
>DVGC01000028.1 GCA_018712915.1 Candidatus Copromonas faecavium (nom. illeg.)
TCGATGAGTTTAGCTAATTATAGCAGAAAACAGGAGATTTTGCTTAAAAATTTCCTGCAAAATCAGCAAAAAATAAAGTGTGGTGGAATTTACCTCTGCACTGGAATTTAAAATTTCAATTTAGCTTCCTTACATTAAGCCGGATTTTGTGTTAAAATAGAAACAAGCAGCGAGTCGTTTCGGCAGATAACCTCCGGTTGCCAGAAAACCGCTGCTTTTTCTGTTGTTGAATCCCATTAAGTATCTGTATGGGAGGCTGTTTGGAAAGTGAGGCGGGAGAATGTACGAAGTAGGAGCATTGTTGGTTTATGATACAACCGGTGTCTGCAGGGTGGATGATATTGGCATACCGGAAGGGATGAGCCTGCAGGACAAAACACGAAAATACTATAAGCTGTCGCCCGTTTTCGGCAGCGGCACCATTTATATTCCGGTGGATACCAGGGTATTTATGCGGCCGGTGATTTCCAGAGAAGAAGCGGAGACGCTGATTCGGAAAATTCCGGAAATTCAGGAGGAAGATACCTGTGACATTCACAACCAGAAGGTTTTGGAGGATCATTATAAGGCATCCATTCATACCCATGAATGCGAGGACCTGGTTCAGCTGATTAAAACGGTGTATGCGAAGAAGCGGAAGCTGGAACAGCGGGGAAAAAAGACGGGAAAAACGGATCAGCAGTATATGAAGCGGGCCAAGGAGCTGCTTCACGAGGAGCTGGCAACAGCACTTGAAATCCCTCTCGATGATGTGGAAGGATATATTTCGGGGGTGCTGGAGCAGCAGAGATAGGAAACAGAAAAAGATGCAGGGACGGAATCAAACCGTTTTCTGCATCTTTTTTGCGCGGGAAACCTGATGGAATTTCCGAAAAATCAGGTGGCGGAAATCTGATCCGTCTCCAGATTCTTAAAGGCAGTGGCCAGCATCAGCTTAATCCGGTTCAGCTGATTTACCTCGCTGGCACCCGGGTCATAGTCCACGGCGATGATATTGGCGTGCGGATACTGGTGACGCAGTTCCTTGATGACGCCTTTGCCGACGATATGGTTGGGCAGGCAGCCGAAGGGCTGAACGCAGACGATATTGCCCACTCCGCTGTGAATCAGTTCCAGCATTTCTCCGGTTAAGAACCATCCTTCTCCGGTTTGATTGCCGAGGGAAACGAAGTTGCTGGCCATGGATGCCAGATCCCGGATCCTGGAAGGCGGAGTAAAGTGACGGCTCTTTTCCAGCTCGATTCTTGCTGTTTTTCTCATGTATTCCAGCAGGGAAATTCCCATGTTGCACAAATATGCGGTGGAATATTTGGTTCCCAGATTTTCTGCTTTAAAGTTGCTGTTGTAGAAGCAGTACAGAAGGAAATCCATCAAATCCGGCATGACGGCCTCGGCTCCTTCCGCTTCCAGAAGCTCCACAATGTGGTTGTTGGCTGTCGGCGAGAACTTTACAAGAATTTCTCCGACGATGCCGACTCTGGGCTTTTTGACGTTGTTTCTGGGAAGCTCGTCAAAGTCATGGATGATGCCTTTGACATTCCGCATAAACTCCATCATTCCCGGACTGCGCTTGGATAAGGCCTTAATGCAGATGGCCTTCCACTTCTTGTGAAGATCATCGGCAGAACCGGCGTATTTTTCGTAGGGCCGGGTGGCGTACAGTACCCGCATGAAGACGTCTCCGTAAACTACTGCCTGCAGGGCCTTCATCAGCATGGCCGGCGTATAGGAAAAGCCGGGGTTGGTCTCCATGCCGTTGGCATTGATGGAGATAACCGGTACCTGGGGGATTCCTGCCTTTTCCAGGGCACGGCGGATGAAGCCGATGTAATTGGAGGCACGGCAGCCGCCGCCGGTCTGGCTCATGATCACGGCCGTCTTATTTAAATCATATTTTCCTGACAGCAGGGCGTCCATGATCTGGCCGATGACGATCAGGGACGGATAGCAGGCATCGTTGTTGACGTATTTTAATCCTGTATCCACCGCGGTTTTATCATCGTTCTGCAGGACCACCAGATTGTAACCGAAACTGCGGATGGCCGGTTCGATGAGCTCGAAGTGAATCGGCGACATCTGGGGGCAGAGCAGTGTGTAGTCTTTTTTCATTTCCTTGGTGAATACCACCCGGTTGTAGGCGCTTGATACCACCGTTCTCGTATAGTGGCGTTCCTTGCGGACCCGCAGAGCCGAAATCAAGGAACGGATTCGGATTCTGGCCGCACCCAGGTTATTAACCTCATCGATTTTCAGCACCGTATAAATTTTTCCGGAACCGGTCAGAATATCGCTGACCTGGTCGGTGGTTACTGCATCCAGACCGCAGCCGAAGGAATTGAGCTGTACCAGATCCAGATTCTCCTGGGTCTTGACGAAGGAAGCAGCCGCATAAAGCCGGGAATGGTACATCCACTGGTCGGTTACAATCAGGGGGCGTTCCACCTTGGCCAGATGGGAAATCGAATCTTCGGTGAGGACCGCAAAGCCGTAGGAAGTAATCATATCGGCGATTCCGTGGTTGATTTCCGGGTCAATATGATAGGGCCGTCCGGCCAGAACGATTCCATGCTTTCCGGTGGCCTTTAACCAGGACAGCACCTCCTCGCCTTTCTTTTCCACATCTCTTCGCACTGCTGCCATCTCTTCCCAGGCTTTTTTTGCCGCAGCTTTAGTCTCGGATTCCGGAATATCAAATTCCTTTTTAAAGACTTCAGCCAGCTGCCTGGATAAGATTGCTTCACTGGTGAAGGCCATGAAAGGATTGAGGAATTTGATGTTTTTCTCCTTCAGCTCCTCCATATTGTTTTTAATGTTCTCTGAATAGGAGGTTACAATCGGGCAGTTATAATGGTTTCCGGCGCCCTCAACTTCCTTGCGCTCATAAGGAATGCAGGGATAGAAGATAAAAGGCACGTCCTGTTTGATCAGCCACTCCACATGGCCGTGGGCCAGTTTGGCCGGATAGCATTCGGACTCACTGGGGATGGTTTCGATACCCAGCTCATAAATCTTCCGGTTGGACTGGGGGGAGAGAAGGACGCGGAAGCCCAGCTCTTTAAAGAACACCGCCCAGAACGGGAAGTTTTCATACATATTCAGTACACGCGGGATGCCTACCGTTCCCCTGGCTGCCAGATCAGCCGTCAGAGGCTCGTAATCAAACAGCCGGTGATACTTGTAGTTATAAAGGTTTGGAATGTCCCGCTTGGCTTTTTCAATTCCCAGTCCTCTTTCGCAGCGGTTGCCGGAAATATACTGGCGGCCGCCTTCAAACCGGTTGATGGTGAGCACGCAGTTGTTGTTGCAGCCCCGGCACCGGCTCATGGAGGTGGTATAGGTCAGATTGATAATTTTGTCCAGCGGCAGCATGGTGGTTTCCTTCGGTTCATGCTGGTACCGCTCTCTGGCAATGAGGGCGGCGCCGAAGGCACCCATAATTCCTGCAATATCCGGGCGGATGGCATTTCCGCCGGAAATTTTCTCAAAGCTGCGAAGAACGGCGTCGTTGTAGAAGGTACCGCCCTGAACCACCACGTTTTTGCCGAGATCTGCGGCAGAGGTAATCTTGATTACCTTAAACAGGGCATTCTTGATGACCGAATAGGCCAGTCCGGCGGAAATATCTGCCACCGATGCGCCTTCCTTCTGGGCCTGCTTGACGTTGGAGTTCATGAATACGGTACATCTGGTGCCCAGATCGATGGGGTTCTTGGCAAACAAAGCTTCCTTTGCGAAATCCTGAACCGTATAATTCAGGGAATTGGCAAAGGTTTCAATGAAAGAACCGCAGCCCGAGGAGCAGGCTTCGTTTAACTGGACGCTGTCCACGGTTCCGTCTTTGATCCGGATGCATTTCATGTCCTGACCGCCGATGTCCAGAATACAGTCTACCGCCGGATCGAAAAAGGCAGCCGCATAATAGTGGGAGATGGTTTCCACCTCGCCTTCATCCAGAAGGAAGGCGGCCTTTAACAGGGCCTCTCCGTATCCTGTGGAGCAGGAGCGGGCGATTTTTACGCCTGGAGGCAGCAGTTCCTTAATTTCCTTCATGGAGCGGATGGCCGTGGCCAGCGGGCTTCCGTTGTTGCTGCTGTAAAAATGATAAAGCAGAGAACCATCTTCGCCCACAAGAGCGATTTTTGTTGTGGTGGAGCCTGCATCGATGCCCAGGAAGCAGTTTCCCTGATAGGTGCTTAAGTCACCGCGTTTTACTTTATATTGATTGTGCTGCTCCGTAAATTCCCGGTATTCCTCTTCATCCTTAAAGAGAGGCTCCATCCGCTTTACTTCAAATTCCATTTTGATTCCGCCGGATAAATCGGAAATCATGTTGTCCAGTTCAAAAACCGGTTCTTCCTTTGTATTCATGGCGGCGCCTACGGCTGCAAACAGATGGGAATGCTCCGGAGCGATAATCTGTTCGCCGCTCAAATTCAATGTGCGGATGAAGGCAGCCCGCAGCTCCGAAAGGAAGTGAAGCGGGCCTCCGAGAAAGGCCACGTTGCCCCGGATGGGTTTTCCGCAGGCCAAACCGCTGATGGTCTGGTTTACAACTGCCTGAAAGATGGATGCGGCCAGATCTTCTCTGGTGGCGCCTTCGTTGATCAGAGGCTGAATGTCTGATTTTGCAAATACGCCGCACCGGGCAGCAATGGGATAGATGGCCTTATAATGTTTCGCATACTCATTGAGTCCTGCCGCATCGGTCTGCAGCAGGGCGGCCATCTGATCAATAAAGGAACCGGTGCCGCCGGCGCAGATTCCGTTCATGCGCTGGTCAATGCCGCCGGTAAAATAGATGATTTTCGCATCTTCTCCGCCCAGTTCGATGGCCACATCAGTCTGGGGAGCGAAGTCCTGCAGAGCAGTAGCCACGGCTACTACTTCCTGAATAAACGGAATATGTAGGTGTCCGGACAGCGTCAGGCCGCCGGAACCGGTGATGCTGGGGCGAAGAGAAATTTCTCCCAGCTGTTCTCTGCATTTTTTCAGCAGGGACGCCAGGGTCTCCTGGATGTTGGCAAAGTGCCGTTCATAATCTGCAAACAAAATGTTACCGCAGTCGTCGATGACAGCAATTTTTACAGTAGTGGAACCGATATCGATTCCAAGACGATAGCATTGATTCATGCGGACGGGGAACCTTCCCCTACCTCCTTTGTGATATCTAAAAACCGGCGTCAGGCGCTTGTGAGGCGCTGGCGCCGAATCCTGCATCAGAAACCGTTTCTGATGTTAAACCTACATTAATATATGATAAGCATCCATGATTATAGCATAATTTTTTTTGAAAGACAATTGCTCCGGGAAGGATACCGATGGAGAAAATGGTTAAAATTATGTAAAGTTTTTGTTGAAAAAAACGGGATTGTGGATATTTTTCCTGACTTTGACATTCCTCTCAAGTTTAAAGCCTAAAAGGTTTGACAAATGAAATGGGAGGGAATTATAATAACCAACGTAGGAAAACAAGAATCGAAGAAAGGAATTTTTCAATGGATTTACTCAACAGGCTGGAGCGAAAACTGGGAAAATATGCGATCCCCAATCTGATGTATTATGTGGTGATCCTGTACGCAATTGGAATGGTGGTTCAGATGTTCGCTCCGTCGTTTTATGTCCAGTATCTGATGCTGGACGCGAGAGCGATTCTTCACGGCCAGATATGGCGGATTGTGACGTTTATGATTTGGCCCCCCTCCAGCAGTCTTTTCTTTAATCTGCTGGCAATTTATCTTTATTATAGTCTTGGGACGACACTGGAGCGGGTATGGGGAACCTTCCGGTTTAATGTATACTTTTTTATGGGAATCCTGGGACATGTGCTGGCTGCGCTGCTGATTTATCTTCTTACGGGGAATGTATATGTTCTGACAACGGACTATCTGAACTTTTCGCTGTTCTTTGCCTTTGCAGCCACATTCCCGGATATGGAGTTTTATCTGTTTTTCGTGATTCCGATCAAGGCAAAATGGCTGGCGGTTTTTGACGGCGCTTATTTCCTTTATGGATTCTTATTCGGAGGAATGGCCAACCGGATTGCAATCGCCATGTCTTTGCTGAATTTTGTGGTGTATTTCCTGATGTCCAAAGGCTCAAAATACAATCCCAAGGAAATCAGGAGAAAGCAGAAATTCCGTTCCCAGATGCGGGAGGCAGCCCAGACAGTGAAGTCGGGGACGCGCCATCGCTGTGCTGTCTGCGGACGGACAGAAGCGGACGATCCCAATCTGGTATTCCGTTACTGCTCCAAATGTGAGGGAGATTATGAATACTGTCAGGATCATCTGTATACCCACCAGCATGTGACCCGCGGCGGAATGGATCCGAGGCAGGGAGGAAACGGTTCGGTGCAGGGAAACGGTTACCGGCAGGGAGACAATGGTCCGGCACACCCGGGACAGAGATAGGGTATGGTCTGGGACGGCATCATCTGATGCGCAGGGGAAGGGTTTTCACATCAATGTTAGACAGGAGGATATTTCATAATGAAAAAGACTAAAATTATCTGTACCATGGGCCCAAACACGGATGACAAGGAGATCATGAGGCAGCTTGTTTTAAATGGAATGGATGTGGCTCGTTTCAACTTTTCCCACGGCGATCACGAGGAGCATAAGAAGCGGTTTCAGCTGATGCGGGAAGTGGCTGAGGAGGAGGGGATTCCTGTGGCCGCTTTGCTGGATACCAAAGGCCCGGAAATCCGTACAGGTGTACTGAAAAACGGAAAAAAGATCACGCTGACCGCCGGAAATGAGATTGTTCTGACGACAGAGGATGTGATTGGCGATGAAAAACAGATTCATATCAATTACAATGGTCTTCAGGACGACGTGAAGCCGGGTAATGTGATTCTGATTGACGATGGTTTGATTGAGCTTTCTGTAGAAAAGGTAGAAGGCGTAAAAATTTACTGCCGGATTGTCAATGGCGGTGAGCTGGGAGAAAGAAAGGGCGTTAATGTGCCCAATGTAAAGATTAAGCTGCCGGCGCTGACGGATAAAGATAAGGAAGATATCCGGTTTGGAATTGAGCTGGGCTTCGACTATATTGCGGCCTCCTTCGTCCGCTCCGCAGACGCAATCCGTGAGATTCGCGGAATCCTTACGGATGCAGGTTCCAGCATGGGAATCATTGCAAAGATTGAAAACGCAGAGGGACTGGAAAATCTGGACGAAATTATTGAGGCCAGCGACGGAATCATGGTGGCAAGAGGCGACCTTGGCGTGGAGGTTTCTCCGGAGCGCCTGCCATTCCTTCAGAAAACCATGATTCAGAAATGCAGTCTGGCCTGCAAAGTGGTGATTACCGCCACCCAGATGCTGGATTCCATGATCCGTAATCCCCGTCCCACCCGGGCAGAGGTGACGGACGTGGCCAACGCGGTATACGATGGAACCGATGTGGTGATGCTTTCCGGTGAGACGGCCAACGGAAAATATCCGGTGGAAGCACTGAAAATGATGGTGCATATTGTGGAGGAGAGCGAGTCCCATCTGGACGACAGCTTCTTTAAACGGAGAGTTGTTTCCGATGACAACAGCCATAATATTTCCAACGCAGTCTGTTACTCGTCCGTAACAACGGCAAGAGCGCTGGGGGCAAAAGTGATTGTGGCGCCCAGCATCAGCGGCTACACAGCCAGAATGCTTTCCAAATGGCATCCAAAGACCAGACTGATCGGTTTGTCGCCCAGTCTGACGGCAGTCCGCAAGATGCAGCTTTACTGGGGTGTAACACCCTATCAGGCCAAGAGGGAAGAGTCCACCGATGACCTGGTAATCCACAGCATTGAGCTATTAAAAGAAAAGGGAATTGTAAAAGAAGGCGACCTGGCGATTGTAACGGCGGGCGTGGTAAACAGTGCCAGAAAATACGAACCGGCTGCGGCCACCAACAGCATGAGGGTGGTCAATGTCAGCGCTTAAAAAACCTGGGCACAGACAGATGAAGGAGGAAATCGATACATGGAGAAAAGACCGTTTGTAACCAAAGAGCAGCTGGAGCAGATTGCTGAGACTTATCCCACCCCCTTTTATCTTTATGATGAGAAGGGAATCCGGGAGAATGCCAGGAAATTAAAAGACGCCTTTGCATGGAATAAGGGATTTAAAGAATATTTTGCCGTCAAGGCCACTCCGAACCCGTTTATTCTGAACATTTTAAAGGAGATGGGCTGCGGTACGGACTGCTCTTCTAAAACGGAGCTTCTGATGTCCGATGCCTGCGGATTTACCGGACATGAGATTATGTTCTCCTCCAATGATACGCCTCAGGAAGAATTTGAACTGGCAGGAGAGCTGGGAGCCATCATTAATCTGGATGACTTTACGCATATCGAGTTTGTGGAGCAGGCTTTGGGAAAGATTCCGGAAACCATCTGCTGTCGGTTCAATCCGGGCGGACTGTTTAAGATTTCCAATGACATTATGGACAACCCCGGTGATGCCAAATATGGAATGACGGAGGAGCAGATTACAGAGGCCTATAAAATTCTGAAGGCAAAGGGAGCCAGATATTTTGGAATTCATGCGTTTCTTGCCAGCAACACAGTGACCAATGAATATTATCCGCTGCTGGCCAAGGTGCTGTTTGAGCTGGCGGTGCGCTTAAAGAAGGCCACCGGTGCGGATATCCGGTTTATTAATCTTTCCGGAGGAATCGGCGTTCCCTACCGTCCTGATCAGGAGCCCAATGACATTGCGGTTATCGGAGAAGGCGTAAGAAAGGTTTACGAGGAAATCCTTGTTCCGGCGGGAATGGGAGATGTGGCAATTTATACGGAGCTGGGCCGCTTTATGTTAGCGCCTTACGGAGCGCTTGTGACCAGAGCCATCCATGAAAAGCACACATATAAGGAATACATCGGCGTGGATGCCTGCGCGGTCAACCTGATGCGGCCGGCCATGTACGGCGCTTACCACCATATCACCGTGATGGGGAAGGAAGATGCTCCCTGCGACCATAAGTATGATATTACCGGTTCTCTCTGCGAAAACAACGACAAGTTTGCCATTGACCGGATGCTTCCCAAAATCGACAGAGGAGATCTGCTGTTTATCCATGATGCAGGAGCCCATGGCTTCGCAATGGGATATAATTACAACGGTAAATTAAAGAGCGCAGAGCTTCTGCTGAAGGAGGACGGAAGCGTCCAGATGATCCGGCGCGCAGAGACGCCGGCGGATTACTTTGCCACCTTTGATTTCTGTGATATTTTAAAGAACGTAAGAACGAAATAAAAACGTGAGAGAAAAAGGAAACGTGGGAGCAGAATAAAACGCGGGAGAAACGTAAGAACGAAATAAAACCTCGGGAAGCGGGCTGGGCCGGCTTCTGAAAAGAAATGGGTCCGGCCTGGCAGCGCTTTGCTGAAGGCGGACCCGTTTTCAAATTTATGAGTCAGTGGCTGCTTTTTCAGACAGCCGGGCGGGTTGGGAGAGCAATTTTTTGCTTCCAACCCGGTTTATGGTCGGTCATGAAAAAACCCTGCACATTTGTACAGGGATTCATCATTTAGGATTTCAATTTCAAAAAGGTTTAAGGATAAAGGATTTCTTTTGCATTGTGCATTTCTATGGTTAAAGTATAACATGCCGCGGCGGAAAATGATTGTATATTCTTTGAATGAATTATGAAGATTTTCTTAAGATTGTAGTTTTTTGGAAGGGCTGATGGAACTCTGGAAAAATTTCCAGATGAAATCTGCCGGGTTCCCCGGATGCATCTGCGGAATATTCTATGATAAAAGGGAAATAAGGAAATCATATGTGGATCATGTAAAGAAGCTGATTCATTGCGAAGCCGTTTATCAAATGGGCCTGACGGGAAAAGGGGTCGGCGTGGCCGTTCTGGATACCGGCCTGTTTCCTCACAGGGATTTTGAAGATAGAATTTCAGGATTTGCGGATATGGTAAACCACAGGCCCGGCCCTTATGACGACTGCGGCCATGGAACCCATATCTGCGGCATCATCGGGGGCAGCGGGGCGGCCTCTGATGGGCGTTATCAGGGAATGGCCCCGGGCTGCAGCCTGACGGCGGTAAAGGTGCTGGACCGAAGAGGCAACGGTTCGGTGACAGATGTGCTGGCCGGGATTTCCTGGGTACTGGAGCAGCGGGAACGGCTGGGAATCCGGATCATTAATATTTCTGTTGGTTCCGGTGCAAGGAAGGGCATGAGTGAGAAATCTGCCCTGGTAAGAGGAGTGGACCAGGCCTGGGATGCGGGGCTGGTGGTGGTTGTGGCCGCCGGCAACAACGGTCCGGGACGGATGACCATCACCACACCGGGGATCAGCCGGAAGGTGATTACAGTGGGATGCTCCGATGACGACAGGGAAGTGCTGGTGGCAGGAAACCGGATGGTGGATTATTCCGGAAGAGGGCCTACGGCTGCCTGTATCTGCAAGCCGGATGTGGTAGCTCCCGGCTGCGGGGTGGTCAGCTGTGCCGGGGATTTGAGCCGGTATACCATTAAAAGCGGAACCTCCATGAGCACGCCTATTGTTTCCGGCGCCATTGCGCTTCTATTAGAGAAGTATCCGGAAATGACCAATCTGGATGTGAAGCTGAAGCTGATGAAAAGCTCCAGAGACATTGGCCTTCCGAAAAACCAGCAGGGATGGGGCCTTCTGGATGTGGAGCGGCTTCTGGAACCATAGCGATAAAAGCGGCGTTTCCGGCGTTGTTTTGGACGGCGCCGCTTTCTTCCATGAATGGAAATGTTGAAAAAATTACACAAATTTTACATAAGAGCTTGCAATTTTTTACAAATTGGTGCTATCCTACTGATACTACAAAAGAAAGATGTACGGATTGCACAGAATGGAACCGGACGGAAAGTGCTGCGCGGACGGAATGGAAGCGGCGCGGCAGATTGAAAAACGAAAAGACAGGAGGGAATCGGTGTGGCATTGATTTATGCGGTGGAGGATGATAAAAATATTCTGGAAATTGAGATGTTTGCTCTGAAGAACAGCGGTTACCAGGTGGACGGATTCGAGTGTGCCCATGACTTTTATAAAAAGCTGGATGAGAAGCAGCCGGACCTGATTCTCCTGGACGTGATGCTGCCGGATGAGGACGGGCTGGAAATTGTGGCCAAGCTGCGGAGGCGGCCGGAAACGAAGAAAATTCCGGTGATCATGGTAACGGCAAAGACGACGGAGATTGATAAGGTAAAGGGACTGGATGCCGGGGCGGATGATTATCTGACCAAGCCGTTTGGCGTGATGGAGCTGATCGCGCGGGTGAAGGCCGTTTTAAGAAGGACCATGGAAGAAGAGAAATTCCTGTCACTGGGAGATATTTTCCTGGATGATGAGAAACACATGGTTTACGTAAAAGATGAACCCTGCAGCCTGACCTTTAAGGAGTACGAGCTGCTGAAGCTGCTGCTTCACAATGCCGGGATTGTAGTGACCAGGGAGATTATTTTGGAGCGGGTATGGGGCATTGACTTTGAAGGAGAATCCAGGACTCTGGATATGCATATCCGGACACTGAGGCAGAAACTGGGCGACGCCGGAAGCATGATCCGGACGGTGCGCAACGTGGGCTATATGATTGAGTAGGGGGCTGGACCATGAAGCGAAAAATTCACATGGAACTTCTGGTGATTGCAGCGTTGGCAATTGTGCTGACGCTGCTGTTTGCGCTGTTTGTATTTTATGGACTGTTTCAGGAGCAGATCATGGGAGATCTGCGGGAGGACGCCCTTGCCTTTAAGAGCATGCGGGTGTTTGACCACCCGGAGGAGCTTGACGGGGAAAACTTTGAAATGGAGGAAGGCGGGCTGAGGATTACTCTGGTGGATACGCAGGGAGATGTGATTTTCGATACGGATGTGGATGAAGCGTCCATGGAAAATCATGAGGACCGGCCGGAGATACAGCAGGCGTTTGAAACGGGCGAGGGAAGCGGAACAAGAAAGTCGGAGACACTGGACAGAAATTCTTTTTATTATGCCGTGCGTCTGGACAACGGGACAGTGCTGAGAGTGGCCAGAGAGGCGGACAGCATTTTCGCCGTGACAAAAAACATGCTGGTGACGGTGGCAGGGGTATTCGTGCTTTTGTTTATCTTTACCGTGGTTCTGTCCAATTATTTCACCAAGAGTCTGGTGCGGCCCATCGAAGAACTGGCTGAAAACCTGGGAGAGCCGGGCACACAGGTGGTCTATAAGGAACTGGCTCCCTTTGTGGCCAAGATCCGGCAGCAGCATGAAGATATTTTAAAAAGTGCCAAGATGCGTCAGGAATTTACGGCCAATGTGTCCCATGAGCTGAAAACGCCTCTGACAGCCATTTCCGGATATGCAGAGCTGATTGAGCATGGAATGGCGGGGAAGGAAAATACGGAGCGGTTTGCCGGAGAAATTCACAAGAATGCTTCCCGGCTTCTGATCCTGATTAATGATATTATTCAGCTTTCTCAGCTGGATGGCGGGAAAACAGATGTGGAATATACGGATCTGGATTTGTATCAGCTGGCGGGTGAGTGTATTTCCATGCTGAATATGAATGCTCAGAAACAGAACGTGACCATGAAGCTTTGCGGAAAACCGTCTATGGTTTTTGCGGACAAGCAGCTGATGGAAGAGCTTTTGTTTAATCTGTGCGACAATGCCATCCGTTATAACAACAAAGGCGGTTCTGTCACGGTGACGGTGGATGAAAATAAGGAAGGAAATACCTATCTTTCGGTAAAAGATACGGGAATCGGGATTCCGCCGGAGCATCAGGACCGGGTATTTGAACGGTTTTACCGGGTGGATAAAAGCCGTTCCAAGGCCACAGGAGGAACCGGTCTGGGCCTGGCTATTGTAAAGCATATTGTGGCTCAGCATGAGGCGAAAATTTTCCTGGAGAGTGAACCGAAAAAGGGAACGGAGATCGTTGTGGTGTTTTCGGATGCGTTAAAGGAGCATGAGAAGCAGAAAAAGCTGGAGCAGGAAAGCATTCAGGCAACAGAAGCTGAAAAGGCGGAGGAAGCCTGAACCGGAGTCTGCGGAAAGCTGAAGAACCAGAAGCTGCAGCAGGGAAAGACGAGAGACGGACGTGGAGTTCAGGTACAGGAGGCGGACGTAAAAACCGGCCTCCTGTTTTTGTGTACAATACCCATTGACAGTCATGGCGGAATTGGGTATAGTACGGGTATCTGCTTTATCTCAGCATACACATCTGAAAGCCATTATGACGGCAGAAAGGCCGCCGGAAAAGAAAAGACGAAACGGCGGGCCCGCCGCAGTTCATATGCCGGAGTTTCTCCTGTATTTTCCTGCAGATTTTTCCTGAATTTCCCTGGGGAGAGGTTGACTTTTCTGCGGCGGTATATTATGATAAGAAAAACAGAACATTTGTTCGCATTGCGTGATTTTACTTGCAGCAGCAAAGGAACTCGTCCGTCAGGCTTTTCTGCCGGACGGAGAATCCTGCTGTGATGCTTAAGGCTATTTTTTGAAAGATAATGGAGGAACGGAAATTGGAAATGAATCGGGATGAGAAATTAAAGGCCCTGGACGCGGCCGTGACACAGATTGAAAGAGCTTACGGAAAGGGCTCTGTGATGAAGCTGGGAGACTCCAGTGCAAATATGAATATTGAAACAGTGCCCACCGGTTCCCTGAGCCTGGATATTGCTCTTGGACTTGGCGGAGTGCCGAGGGGAAGAGTAATCGAGATTTACGGCCCGGAATCCAGCGGTAAGACGACGGTGGCGCTGCATATGGTGGCGGAGGTTCAAAAGAGAGGCGGAATTGCCGGTTTTATTGACGCGGAACATGCGCTGGACCCGGTTTACGCAAAGAATATCGGGGTGGATATCGATAACCTTTATATTTCTCAGCCGGACAATGGAGAGCAGGCGTTGGAAATTACGGAGATGATGGTGCGTTCCGGCGCTGTGGATATCGTAATTGTGGACTCAGTGGCGGCGCTGGTTCCCAAGGCGGAAATTGACGGAGATATGGGCGATTCCCATGTGGGCCTGCAGGCCCGCCTGATGTCGCAGGCATTAAGAAAGCTGACGGCCATTATCAGCAAGAGCAACTGTATTGTCATCTTTATCAACCAGCTGCGCGAGAAGGTGGGTGTAATGTTCGGAAATCCGGAGACCACCACCGGCGGCCGTGCCCTGAAATTCTATTCCTCCGTCCGCCTGGATGTGCGCAGAACAGAGTCTCTGAAACAGGGCGGAGAAATTATCGGGAATCATGTGCGGGTGAAGGTGGTTAAGAACAAAATTGCTCCGCCGTTTAAAGAAGCGGAATTTGATATTATGTTTGGTCGCGGAATTTCCAAGGAAGGAGATATTCTGGACCTGGCGGCCAATGCCAATATCGTAGAAAAGAGCGGTTCCTGGTATGCTTATCATGGAGCGAAGATTGGACAGGGACGGGAAAATGCCAAGAATTATCTGGCTCAGAATCCGCAGATCTGTGAGGAGATTGAGAATCAGGTACGGGAACTCCACGGACTTGCGGCTCAGCATCTGGTGCAGGCGGAAACCGCTGCAGATAAAGGCGCAGAAAAAGAGCCGGAGAATGCAGAAGCATGATTGAATGGAAAACCGGGAAACCGATCCGGATCCTGCCCGGTGAAGATGCAGCCGGAAGGATGAAACCTGACTTTGTCGGAGAAGACGGGGACGGAGAACAGAGCCGGATCCGTACGGAAAAAGGGATGGCGGGAGACCGGGTGCGGACGAGTACAGGAAAAGGGCGGAACGGCCAGAAGGCAGAAGAGACAGCAGATGAAGGGGAGACAGAGCGGCTCCGGGCCCGTGAAAAAGGCGTTTACTATCTGCAGTTTTCGTCCAAAACAGAAGAAGAAATGAGAAGGAAGCTGGCGGGACAGGGATTTTCGCCGGCTTCCGTAGACTATGCCGTCGATTATCTGAAAGAACGCCGGTATTTGAATGATGAGGATTATGCCAGGCGGTATGTGGAAAAGAACGGGAAAAGGAAAAGCGAGCGTCAGATCCGGTACGATTTGAGCCAAAAGGGGATTTCTTCTGAGATCCTTGATTTGGTGCTGGAGGAAAATCCTGTGGATGAACTGGAACAGATCCTGGCGCTTTTGGAAAAACGGGGATATCCGAAGGAGGATGCAGACGAGGAAGAGATAAGAAAACAGTACGCCTATCTGGCGAGACGGGGCTTCTCCTGCGGCAGCATCCGCGCCGCAATCGAACATTATGCACGGAAACGGTGAGTTTGATGGCAATATACTTGACATCATGCATAAAACAGTTTAAAATTGAATTGTTGTAATTTCTTGTACAATGAAAACTAAATAAAGGAGGTGCTCCTGTGTCACCAATAATTTACGTTGTCATAACGGCGGTTATTGTGGCTCCTATTACCTGGCTTGCAGCTGTGGCTCACCGGAAAAAAAGCTATGAAAGCAAAATCGGAAGCGCAGAGGAAAAATCCAGAGAAATAATAGATGAAGCATTGAAGGTCGCAGAGACGAAGAAGAAAGAAGCTCTCCTGGAAGCGAAAGAGGAAAACCTGAAAGCAAGAAATGAGCTTGAAAAGGAAACCAAGGAACGGAGAGCGGAACTTCAGCGTTATGAGCGGCGCGTTCTGAGTAAGGAAGAAAGCCTGGACAAGAAGGCGGAGGCGATGGAAAAGAAAGAAGCCAGCCTGGCGTCCCGGGAAGAAACCTTAAAGAAGCGCACGGCCGAAATGGAAGCTCTGTATGCCAAGGAACAGGAAGAACTGGAGAAAATTTCCGGTTTGACCAGCGAACAGGCCAAAGAATATCTTCTGAAGTCCGTAGAAGAAGATGTCAAGCATGACACCGCAAAGCTGATTAAGGAACTGGAAAGCAAGGCAAAGGAAGAAGCTGATAAAAAAGCGAAGGAGTACGTGGTTACGGCCATTCAGAGATGTGCCGCGGATCATGTGGCAGAAACAACAGTTTCTGTGGTTCAGCTTCCCAGCGATGAGATGAAGGGTCGGATTATCGGCCGTGAGGGCCGGAATATCCGTACGCTGGAGACAATGACCGGAGTTGAGCTGATTATTGACGATACCCCGGAGGCGGTTGTGTTGTCCGGCTTTGACCCGGTGAGAAGAGAAGTCGCAAGAATCGCGCTGGAGCGTCTGATTGTCGATGGACGAATCCATCCGGCGAGAATCGAAGAGATGGTGGAGAAAGCGCAGAAGGAAGTCGAAAGCATGATGCGCGAGGAAGGCGAAGCCGCTATTCTGGAAGTGGGAATCCACAACATCCACCCGGAACTTGTCAAGCTTCTTGGCAAGATGAAATTCAGAACCAGTTATGGACAGAATGCACTGAAGCATTCCATCGAGGTTGCCCAGTTATCAGGACTGCTGGCGGCTGAGATTGGCGTAGACGTCAGACTGTCCAAACGTGCCGGCTTATTACATGACATTGGAAAATCCGTTGACCATGAGATGGAGGGTTCCCATGTACAGCTGGGTGCAGAACTCTGTAAGAAGTACAAGGAATCGGCTGTAGTCATTAACGCGGTGGAATCCCATCATGGCGATGTTGAGCCGACGAATCTGATTTCCTGCATCGTACAGGCCGCCGACACGATTTCGGCAGCAAGACCCGGTGCGAGAAGAGAGACGTTGGAGACATACACGAACCGTTTGAAGCAGCTGGAAGACATTACCAATTCCTTTAAGGGAGTTGATAAATCCTTTGCGGTTCAGGCGGGACGCGAGGTGCGTATTATGGTGGTGCCGGAACAGATCAGCGATGACGATATGGTTCTTCTGGCAAGGGATATTTCTAAGAAGATTGAGGAAAGTCTGGAATATCCGGGCCAGATCAAAGTCAACGTGATTCGCGAGTCCAGAGTTACCGATTACGCAAAATAAATTTCGGCAAAAAGAAAGCTGGAAACATATGGGTTTATCAGAGCCCTATGTTCCGGCTTTTTTTGTATGCTTCGGCGGGAGAATTTTCTAAAAACTCTTGACGGATAATAAATTGTGAGGTAAAATGCAACATAAGTCAGAGAACCCATGGCAACAGCAGTTCCTGACAGAGAAAAAACAGATTTCAAATCTGTGGAGGAAGCCAAATGAGCGTAAAGAATCATACAATCCAGATGAATATGATGTCTCTGATGTGCGGCATGGCCATGTGCGGCATGAATTTTTGCGTGGAAAAATTTCAGAAGACAGCGTGTGCGGTATGGATTGTGTGAAATAAAATATCCGAAATCAGAATGATGAGGGGAATCGCAGTTCGTATGGACTGCGATTTTTTTATTTCATATTTCAAAATACGACCAAAAGAGATAAAGAAGGAGAGAGTATGAAAAATCAGACGCCGATTATTCAGTTAAAAGGGCTGGGAAAGGAATTTACAGGCAGTCAGGGAACGGTCCGGGCGCTGGAAAACATTGACCTTGAAATCATGTCCGGGGAAATCTTCGGAATCATTGGCCTTTCCGGTGCGGGAAAAAGCACGCTGGTGCGGTGCATGAATTTCCTCGAGGTGCCGACGGAAGGAGAGGTTCTTTTTGAGGACCGGCCCTTATCAAAAATGACGGACAGGGAATTACGGGAAACCCGCCGTTCCATGGGAATGATTTTCCAGCAGTTCAATCTGCTGGCACAGAGAAATGTGGTGGATAATGTGTGTTTTCCTCTGGAAATCGGAGGAATGTCCCGGAAGGAAGCCAGGGTACGGGCTGAGGAGCTTCTGGAACTGGTGGGGTTAAAGGACAGGGCAGGCGCCTATCCGTCCCAGCTTTCCGGGGGACAGAAACAGAGAGTGGCCATTGCCAGGGCCATGGCCACCAATCCGAAAGTCATCCTCTGCGACGAGGCCACCAGTGCGCTGGATCCCAATACCACAAAATCCATTCTCCAGCTTTTAAAGGACATCAATAAGAGCCATGGAATTACTATTGTCATGATTACCCATGAAATGAGCGTTATCGAGGCCATTTGTGACCGGGTAGCCATCATCGATCAGAGCCATATCGCGGAAATTGGCGAGGTGACCAGAGTCTTTGCAGAACCCAAGTCCAGGATTGGCCGCCAGCTGATTCTCGGGGATGCGGTTCCGAAGGCAGAGTTTGGAACGGGGCGCCTGTTCCGGATTACCTTTGATGGACTGGCATCCAGTGAGCCGGTGATTTCCAATGTGGTGCTGGCCTGCAAGGTACCGGTGAATATTATGTATGCGGCCACAAGGGACATGAAAGGTACGGCGGTGGGGCAGATGATCATCGAGCTGCCGGACAATGACCAGGATGTGGAAAAGGTTGTCCGGTATCTGCGCCGGGCCAAGGTTCCGTATGAGGAGGTAGGAAAAAATGACTTATAGTATGGCTGCCATGTTTGGCGAGGAATTGATCAATACACTGATTATGACGTTTGGTTCTTCCCTTTTTGCATATATCATCGGCCTGCCGCTGGGAATCCTCCTGGTGGTATGGGCGAAGGATGGAATCGCACCCAGCCCCAGAGCTCAGGAAATTCTGGGAGTTGCGATTAACCTGATTCGTTCCGTCCCGTTTCTGATTCTTCTGGTGGCTATTCAGTCCTTTACCAGAGCGCTGGTGGGAACGACCGTAGGTGTCAGAGCCATTCTTGTGCCCCTGACGCTGGCATCGGCGCCTTATGTGGCGAGAATTATCGAATCCTCCTTAAAGGAGGTGGACCGGGGTGTCATCGAGGCGGCCCGCTCCATGGGGGCTTCCACCTGGCAGATTATCTGGAAGGTGCTGCTTCCGGAAGCAAGACCATCGCTGCTGGTCAACGGGACCATTGCTGTCACGACGATTTTGGGCTATTCGGCTATGGCCGGTTTCGTAGGGGCCGGCGGACTTGGCGCCATTGCCATCAACTATGGTTATTACCGGTTTGAGGAAGGAATCATGTGGATTGCCATTGTCCTTCTGGTAATTGTGGTTCAGGTGATTCAATCCCTGGGAATGGCTCTGGTAAAGCGGGTCGACCGGAGAGTACGCTGATCTCATATGGTAAATCCTCCTGAACGGTGCGTTTCCGAAGCGCGCGCGGAAACAGCCAGAGGGAGATTTGCATAAATAAGCGTTTGTTTTGTGGAAAACCATGGGCAAACGGAAGATGGCTGTGGATAAACAGCATATCATCACGAACATTATGAAAAACAGATACCCATACGGGTAGGAATAAAAGGAGAAAAATCATGAAAAAAGCAGTTTTGATTCTTTTGGCAGGAGTTGCGGCAGCCGGGGTGCTGACTGGCTGCAGTTCAGGAGAAAGTGATGACAAGACCATCGTAGTTGGAGCAAGCCCTTCGCCCCATGCGGAAATTCTTGCTCAGGCTCAGCCGATTCTGGAGGAAGAAGGCTATACGCTTGAAATCAGGGAATATAATGACTATGTGCAGCCCAACGTGGCCCTGGATGCAGGGGACCTGGATGCAAACTATTTCCAGCACCAGATGTATCTGGACCAGTTTAATGAGGAAAATGATATGGATCTGGTATCGGCGGGCATGATTCATTACGAGCCCTTCGGAATCTATGCAGGAAAGACAGCTTCTTTGGAGGAGCTTCCGGACGGTGCTCAGGTGGCCGTACCCAATGATGCGACCAACGAAGCGAGAGCTCTTCTGCTTTTGCAGGCGGCAGGCGTACTGACATTAAACGAGGATGCAGGCGTGGCGGCCACCAGGCAGGATATTGTTGACAATCCAAAAAACATTGATATTATAGAAATGGAGGCTGCGCAGCTTCCCCGCTCTCTCCAGGACGTGGATTTGGCGGTCATCAACGGTAACTATGCAATTCCGGCCGGATTAAAAGTCAGCGATGCTCTGGCGGTTGAGGATTCCAATTCTGTTGGGGCAACCACTTACGGAAACGTGATTGCGGTTCAGAATGGCCATGAAAACGACGAGAAGATTCAGGCTTTGGTGAACGCTTTAAAGAGCGATGAAGTGACGCAGTTTATTGAGGAAAATTATGAGGGAGCCGTAGTTCCGCTGCCTTAATGAGAACATGTTCTTGCTTCCGTTAAGAGAGATTCTGCTTTCCTGGCGGAAACTGCTTTTCTGACAGGACGGCAGATATCTGCTTTCAGCGAGAGAAGGACCGGCGGCGGAGGATGCCTGCCCTCGAAAATAAAATTAGTAGGAGGAATGGAAATGGCAAAATTCGGATTTATTGGAATGGGAAATATGGGAAGCGCGATTATGAAAGGCCTGTTAAAGGTCTATGAGCCGTCGGAGATTCTGTTCACGGATGCGTCAAAGGAACGGAGAGAGGCAATTACGGCGGAAACGGGAGTTGCCCATGTGGATTCCAACACGGAGTGTGTCAAACAGTCCAAATATGTGGTTTTGGCAGTGAAGCCCCAGGTGATCGGTTCTGTTTTTGCAGATATTAAGGACGTGATTTCCAGAGATCAGATTGTCATTTCCATCGTGGCCGGATACGCAACGGAGGATCTGCAGGCAGGTCTGGGAGAAGCGGCAAGAATTGTCCGCTCCATGCCCAACACTCCTGCCATGGTGGGCGAGGGTATGACCGGCGTTTGCTATGACGATGCTCTGTTTAATGAAGAAGAGAAGGAGACCATTCACCGGTTCTTCACTTCCTTTGGAAAGATGGAACGGGTGGATGAGAAGCTGATTGATGTGGTTGGAAGTGCCAGCGGCTGCTCTCCTGCTTATGTGTACATGTTTATTGAGGCGCTGGCGGATGGCTGTGTAAAGAACGGACTTCCCAGACAGACAGCATACCGGATGGTGGCTCAGGCCGTTCTTGGAAGTGCGAAAATGGTTCTGGAGACAGGCAAGCATCCCGGCGAATTAAAGGACATGGTCTGCTCTCCCGGAGGAACGACCATCGAAGGCCTGGCAGCTCTGGAGGAGTGCGGTTTCCGCGGCGCGATTATCAAAGCCTGCGATGCCAACTATGAGAAGAACAAAAAGCTGAAATAGGAGCCGGAAAATGGAAGAAACGATTCGTTTAAAAAGAGAACTGGCCTATACCGGTACGATTTTGAAGATTTACCGGGATACGGTGGTGGCCAACGGCCATCAGGAGGTTTATGATTACATTCACCACGACGGCGCGGCGGCTGTTCTTCCGGTAACAAAGGATGGGAAGATTCTGATGGTACGCCAGTACCGGAACGCGCTGGACCGGTTTACTCTGGAGATTCCGGCCGGCAAGCTGGATGCGCCGGATGAGCCGAAAATTGACTGTGCCTACCGAGAACTGGAGGAGGAGACGGGATTTCGGAGTGAGAATCTGGAATACCTGATGACCATTAACACAACGGTGGCATTCTGCGACGAATGCATCGGCGTCTATATTGCCAGAGATTTAATCCCCTCCCAGCAGCATCTGGATGAGGATGAAAGCATCGATGTGGAGGAATGGGAGGTTTTGGATCTGCTTCGGCTCATCTACTCCGGAAAGATGACCGACGGAAAAACGGTGGCGGCCATTCTCGCCTATGCCCAGCGGGAGGGAATCCGCCTGGAGGACGAAAAGAACTGACGGATGGGATGGTCCGGTGGGGAAGATGGTCTGACGGGTGAAATGGTTTGGCGAGCAAAATGGTCTGGTGGCTGAACTGGTCCGGCGGATGAAATAGTTTGACGAGAGAAATAGTCCGACGGGCGAAAGTGTCCGACAGGTGAAACGGTTTGGCGAGCAAAATGACCTAGTGGGCGAAAGGCCCCGGGCTCGAGAACAGAAAAAGAACTGATAAAAAGGAATAGCCGGCATCCTGACTGGAATATAATGGAGCAAACAGGGCAGGGATGTGACGGGATGCCGGAAGGAATGATGGACAGAAGGGACAGCCTGGAACTGCGGCTGTCTCTTTTTTTACTTTTAGGGGCTCTGGCGGGAACCATATTTTGCAATGCCATGGGAGAGGAGGCAAAGTCTGCGCTCGGAAGTATGGAAGAGAGTCTGGTTTCCGTGTCCATGGTGCAGAAGCTGGATTTCTGCCAGTTGTTTGGCATGGTACTCAGGGAACGGCTCTTGTGGTTATTTCTTGGATTTTTGTGTGCGCTGACGGCCATATCGGGACTTTTGTTTTCATGTATGGCGGTTTATTTTGGATTTTCGGTTTCCGTTCTGGTCTGTGCCATGACGATGAATACCGGGCTGGCAGCCATTTTCCAGTATGGTCTTCTTGTCTTTCCCCAATGTGTCTTTTATGTGCCCGCTATGTATCTTCTTGCGATCTGGATGCCGGGGCAGGGACTGGCATTAAAGTGGAAACCGGCCTTTTTCCTCCTGGGACTTACGGTATTGGGAGCGGCTGCAGAAAGCTTTTTGAATCCGTGGGTGCTGGCAGTTTTATAAAAAATTTTATGTTCATAACAACATCTTGTCCGATTTGTAAAAGTGGGGGCAAGATGTTGTTATTTTTATGTTAATCACGGAAAAGTAGAGACAAAGTGGGAAAAATATGTTTGATTTTATGGAAAAATGGGGATATAATGTAAAAAACATTGCCTTATGAAGACAAATTTGGGGAAATCAGGGTAGAAACGATGAAAGAGTGTATTCAGGACTTTGCTGCTTATCTGGAGCGGGAGAAGCATGCATCAAAAAACACACAGATATCTTATCAGAGAGATCTGATGCAGATGGCTGCCTATCTGGAGACGAAGGGAATTCAGGAGACGGTGAAGGTGACGAAAACTGTGCTCAACTCCTACCTTCTTTATCTGGAGGGAAGCGGAAAGGCACCGACGACCATTTCAAGGACGTTGGCTTCCATAAAAGCGTTTTTTCATTATGAATACAGGAAGGGGAAGCTCCGCCGGGATCCGGCGGAATCCATTCATGCACCGAAAATTGAAAAGAAAACGCCGGTGATTTTATCCACCGGGGAAGTGGACCGGCTGCTGGCCCAGCCGTCGGGGAAAACCGCCAAGGAAATTCGGGACAAGGCCATGCTGGAGCTGATGTATGCAACCGGTCTTCGCGTGTCGGAGCTGGTGCATTTAAAGACGGAGGATGTAAATCTGCAGGTGGGATTTCTGACCTGCCGGGACGAGCATAAGGAACGGACGGTTCCCTTCGGAAAGGCGGCCAGGGATGCTCTTTCCAGATATATGGAGCAGTCCAGGCCGGAGCTTTTGAGAGGGCGGGAATCTGCCTGGCTGTTTGTCAACTGCAGCGGCGGAGTTATGAGCCGCCAGGGCTTCTGGAAAATTATCAAGTTTTACGGGCAGCAGGCCGGAATTGAGGCTGATATTACGCCTCATACCCTGCGCCATTCATTCGCGGCCCATCTGATTGGAAACGGGGCCGACTTGAAAGCGGTTCAGACCATGATGGGACATTCGGATCCGGCGGCCACCCAGATGTATGCTGCCTATCTGGGGCGGGAGGCGGCCAGAGAGGCAGATCTGCGGGGAATGTCCGGAGGGACGAATGCAAATTGATAAGGCCTACTGCTTTCCCATGCTGCAGAGATTAAGATGAAAGGGGCTTCTGTCAGCCGAGAGAACCTGGATGGATATAGGTTGTGGGGCACAGGGCGTTGATTTGCTGATCAAGCTTTGTCCTTACCATTTCAATTAAAGAGGATGCTGCCGGAGAAAGGCGGCGTCCTTTTTTGTATATGGCATAAAAGGTTGCGGTGACAGCGGGTTCTATAACCGAAAAAATCCGGATATTGTCAATGTTTCGGCTCCAGTTGATGTAGCCAAGGAGCGAAAAACCGACGCCATATCCTTTGTTGACCAGGCTGATTATGATGAATATTTTTCTCAGCATGAAAATTTCCTTTGGCTGTACGGAACAGCCCTTCAGAATCTGATCGCTGTATTTTCTGAGACTCTGTCCTTCGATGGGGAGAATAAAGCGCTCGTTGACAAACAGGGATAAGTCAATCCAGGGAAAGGACTGACCTTCCCTGTTTTCTGCATAGATGGTCAGAGGATGGTCTTTTGCGGTAATAAAAACGACTTCGTCGCTGAACAGGGGTACATATTCAAATTCTTTGCTTTTCTTATTGCAGTTACAGAAAAAAATATCCAATTGGTTATTTAAAAGCATTTGTTCCATGGGGGAGTAATTGCCGGTGATCCACTGGATTTTTACTTTCGGATACATGGCGGTGATTTCCGGAAGAATATCCGGCGTAAGAAAGTGTGCGCGAATATCCTGCATCCCGACCCGCAGACGTTCGGTCTGCCCGTTGATGATAGCAGAAAGCTCTGTATCAAAGGAATTTTTCAGGCTCAGCATTTGACGCGCCTTTTCCACATAAAGTTCTCCTGCCCGTGTGAGAACGAACTGTTTTCCGATCCGTTCGAACAGGCGGACGCCCAGATGGTTTTCCAGGTTGCTGATATATAAGCTTAAAGCAGGCTGGGAAACGTAGAGCTGCTTGGCTGCCTGGGTAAGGTTTCCAATATCCGCAAGGGTGCATACATAAGTCTGTTCTTTTAAATTCATATCATGTCCTTTCCGCTTATTTTACAATTATTTCCCAGTATCTTTCCCTTATCTTATCACAAAGCCATAAGAATAACAAATGATTTTAATTATTTTATTTGATTTTACAAATAATCAGTAAATATATATAATAATTGTAAAGATAAAGAGCATAATTTGTAAAAAGAAGATAAAAGATTGCTTTTATAAATAAAATTTGGATAATTTTGGAAAGATGCAGCTGGAAGAGAGGAAAGGCTCGGAAGGCTTCACGAATAACAAAGGAAAAAGGAGGATATGCAATGAGAAAGAGAATGCTGAGTACGCTGCTGGCCTTTTGTGTTGGTTTGTCGCTATGTGCCTGCGGAGGCGGAGGACAGACTGCGGAGGAGACAACGGCAGGAGAAACGACGGAAGCCTCTTCGGAGGCAGGAACGGCCGGTGTGAATCAGGGACCTATTCAGGCACAGGAAGGAGAAGTACAGTCGGACAAGGATACCCTGGTGGTTGCTTTCGATAGGGAACCGGCGACCTTAGATCCGCTGGGGAATAACGTAACCGTAAAGAGAATGATAGAGGGAGGAATTTTTGACACGCTCCTGAAATTTGACGAGAATCTTCAGCCGGCTCCATGTCTGGCAGAAAGCTGGGAACAGGTGGACGAACTGACCTGGAAATTCAATCTGAGGAAAGATGCGAAATTCCATAATGGTGACCCGGTGACTTCCCAGGATGTAAAATTCAGCTTCCTCAGAGTTCATAACGGAACCCAGGGAAATGACGGAACCAATGGATTTGATCCAGAAGGATATGAAACTCCCGATGATTATACATTCATTCTTAAGACGCTGGAACCGTATGCATTTACGGAGGCGCAGCTTTGCAACCAGGCATTAAGTATCGTTCCGGAGAAGGTTGTAACGGAAATGGGAGACGATGCTTTTGGCCGGGCGCCGATAGGCAGTGGTCCTTATAAATTTGTGTCATGGACTGCCGGAGACAATATTACGGTGGAGAGGAATGATGATTACTGGGGTGAAAAGTCTATTTTAAAGACCATCAAATTCCGCGTAATTACTGAGAGTGCAAGCCGAACCATCGATTTGGAAAGCGGAGGCATCGACATTGCTCTTTCGCTTCCCACGACCGATGCGGATAGAATCAATGAAAATCCCGATACGCAGCTGA
Organism: Candidatus Copromonas faecavium (nom. illeg.); assembly: GCA_018712915.1. Lineage (GTDB taxonomy): Bacteria > Bacillota > Clostridia > Lachnospirales > Lachnospiraceae > Copromonas > Copromonas faecavium. Next base: position 25,588 of record DVGC01000028.1, read on the forward strand.
TTGTCAGTACAGGAGCCACAGACCGGTATATTGCGTTCAACTGTCAAAAAGAGATTTTCCAGGATAAAAGAGTCCGTCAGGCATTAAACTATGCCACGGATAAAGAAGCTATCCGCATCGTATGCTATGGAGAGAATACATCGGAACCCATGGACAGCGTGGTTCCCAGCACTCTTCCCGGTCATACCAGTGATTTGACTCCTTATGATTATGATGTGGAAAAAGCAAAGGCTCTGCTGGAAGAGGCCGGGTATGGAGATGGTTTCACAGTAGAATTTATGTATCTTGCAAACTCCACCAATAATATGCTGGCAGAGCTGCTGCAGCAGATGTGGGCGCAGGTTAATGTAACGCTGGAGTTAAAGCCTACGGAGTCTGGGGCGCTGACGACGGCGCTGAACAAAGGCGAACAGGAGCTTTGCTGTGCCGGTACCAGCTTCGCAATTTTTGAGGCAGGAGCCGGACTTTACAACATGTTCCATTCTGACAGGATGTATTCCGGAAGTGCCAGAGCAAACCTTTCTGACCCGGAGGTGGATGCTGTTCTGGACGAGATCACCAGAACGACGGACGCGGAAGCCAGGGCGGAACTGGTGGTTGAGGCTCAGAAGCTGATTCATGAGGATTCACCGTTTATCTATCTGGCATTTACAAAGAACATCATCGGAGCCGGAAGCAAGGTGCGCGGCTTCAATCCTGTACCAACCGCCATGTATGATTTCAGAACCGTATATTTTGTTGAATAGGAAATCTGTTTTACCGGGGCTGCCGCAATTCCAGCGGAAGAAGGACGATTGTTCTGCTGCAATCCCATGCGGCAGCCCCTTTTGCGTCTTACAGGAGGGATACAATGCTTAAATATATTGCACGGCGATTGCTTATGATGATTCCGGTTATGCTGGGAGTTATCATTATTGTCTTTACGCTTTTATATATTACGCCGGGAGATCCGGTGGACTCACTTCTTGGAGATGATGCAACGCCTGAGATGGCGGCGGAATTAAGAGAGGAGCTGGGACTGAATGGAGGATATTTTGAGAGGCTGGGACGGTATGTGACCGGGCTGCTTCACGGGGATTTGGGCATTGATTATGCGACGAAAGAACCGGTGATGGACAGAATTCTCCAGACGTTTCCCAATTCTCTGAAACTGGCCGGCTGTTCGGTGATTCTGGCACTGGTATTGGGGCTGACGCTGGGAATCATCTCCGCGGTGAAGCAATATTCTGCTTTTGATAATGTGGCCATGGCGCTGGCCATGGTGGGAAATGCGATGCCAAACTTCTGGCAGGGGCTTCTTCTTATGATGCTGTTTGCCCTTCACTGGAAACTGCTGCCTGCTTCCGGGATTGGCGGCTGGGAGTATATGATTCTTCCTTCTATTACCATCGGAACCAGCTCGGCTGCAGCCATTGCCAGAATGACCCGCTCCAGTATGCTGGAAGTGATTCGTCAGGATTATATCACGACGGCAGAGTCCAAGGGACAGACAGAATTTAAAATCATTGTATTTCATGCGCTGAAAAATGCACTGATTCCTGTTATCACCACCGTAGGAATCCAATTTGGAAACCTGCTTGGCGGAGCGGTGCTGACTGAATCGATTTTTGCAATTCCGGGCGTGGGAAAGATGATGGTTGATGCAATCAAAGCGAGAAATTACCCCACTGTTCAGGGCGGTGTGCTCATGGTGGCACTGACCTTCAGCCTTGTTAATCTGGCGGTCGATATTTTATATGCGTTTGTGGATCCAAGAATCCGTTCACAGTATAAATAGAGGAGGAACGGTATGCAGAAAGAGATGATTTTGGAACAGGAAGAAATAATTGTAAAAAAGCGGAGCCAGGTGAAGGAGGTCTGGCGGAGGTTTAGAAGAAACAGGCAGGCCATGGTTGGCATGGTGATGCTGCTGATTCTGATTTTTGCGGCAATTTTTGCAGGGGTTATTGCGCCTTATGACCCGCTGCAGCAGGACATTATCAACCGTCTGCAGCCTCCTTCTGCGGCTCATATTTTTGGCACGGACGAGCTTGGAAGAGACATTTTCAGCCGGATTTTATACGGAAGCCGGATTTCTTTGACTGTAGGCCTGATTGCCGTTTCCATTTCCAGCGTGGTAGGCTGTGCCCTGGGTGCTATTGCCGGATATTATGGAGGTGTTCTTGATAATGTGATTATGCGCTGTGCGGATGTACTGATGGCGATTCCCAGCATTCTTTTAAATATTTCCATTGTGGCGGCGCTGGGAACCGGTCTTCAGAATGTTATGATTGCTATTGGAATTTCCAGCGTTCCTGCCTACTGCCGGATCATGCGCGCGTCACTGCTATCCCTGAAGGATCAGGAATTTGTGGATGCATCCAGAGCAGCAGGAGCCAGTGATCCGTATATTATCATTCATCATATCCTGCCGAACAGCCTGGCACCTTTGATTGTTCAGGCAACATTAAAAATCGGCGGCGCAATCCTATCCTGCGCCAGCATGAGCTTTATCGGTCTGGGAATTGTTCCGCCTACGCCGGAATGGGGAGCCATGCTGTCCACTGGACGGGACTTTTTAAGAGATGCGCCCCACCTGACTGCGTTTCCCGGAATCGCGATTATGTTCGCCGTATTTGCCATGAACCTGATGGGAGACGGTCTTCGTGATGCTCTGGATCCGAAGCTTAAGAATTAGGGAGGAGGAGACAGGATGAGTGAAAAAAGTAAGCTGCTGGAAATCCGGGACCTGACGGTGCATTATGTCACGGTAGATGGAACCGTTCACGCGGTGGAGGATTTAAGTCTGGAGCTGGAGGAAGGAAAAACTCTGGGACTTGTAGGAGAGACCGGAGCCGGAAAGACAACCACGGTAAAGGCAGTCATGCAGATCCTTCCGGATCCTCCGGCGAAAATCATACAGGGCGAAATCAGTTTTATGGGAGAGGATCTGTTAAAGAAAAGCAAGAAGGCCATGAGAAAAATCAGGGGAAAGCAGATTTCCATGATTTTCCAGGACCCGATGACCTCTCTGAACCCGGTGATGACGGTGGGGGACCAGATTATGGAGGTAATCCGGCTTCACGATAAGAAGCTTTCCAGAAAAGATGCATGGATCAAGGCGTGTGAGATGCTGGAGCTGGTTGGAATCAAATCAGACCGGGCTACGGATTATCCTCACCAGTTTTCCGGAGGCATGAAGCAGAGAGTGATTATTGCCATGGCACTGGCCTGCAATCCGAAGCTGTTAATTGCGGATGAGCCGACAACAGCCCTGGATGTGACGATTCAGGCCCAGGTGCTGGAGCTGATGAGAAAGCTGAAGGCACAGTATCAGACGTCCATGATTATGATTACCCATGATCTGGGAATCGTAGCGGAAATCTGCGATTATGTTGCCGTTATGTATGCAGGGGAAATAGTGGAATATGGAAATAAGGAACAGCTGTTTCACCGGCCGTCCCATCCGTACACGAAGGGATTGTTTGCCTGCATCCCCAACCTGATGGAGGAGGAGATGAAGCTGGTTCCCATTGAAGGCCTCACCCCGGATCCGGCCAAACTTCCTCAGGGCTGCCGGTTTCATCCACGGTGTCCCTATGCGTCTGAGCACTGTCAGCAGAAACGCCCCAAAACGATAGAGACGGAACCGGGACATTTTGTTAAATGTCTGCTGATAGAAGGGAGGGAAAAAGAATGAGTAAAGCGGATATGAAAAATCAGACGGTTTCCGGCGAAGCCAACGGAGGAACCATTTTGGAGGTCAGAGGACTGAAAAAGTATTTTCCAACGAAACGGGGACTGCTCCATGCAGTGGACGATGTTAATTTTTCTATTGAGAAAGGAAAAACCATGGGGCTGGTGGGCGAGTCCGGATGCGGAAAATCCACAGTAGGACGGCTGCTTTTACGGCTTACGGAAGCAACAGAGGGAGAAATCCTGTTTTACGGGGAGGACTTGAGGAAACTGGATAAAACCGCCATGCGTCATGCGAGACGGAAAATTCAGATTGTATTTCAGGACCCGTATGCGTCCCTGGATGGAAGAAAGAGTGTGTTTGAAAGTATCGCGGAGCCGCTGAAAGTCCAGAAGCTGTATCCGGATAAAAAAGAACTGGAGGAAAAAGTTTACGAGCTGATGGCCACGGCCGGGCTTGCCAAGCGTCTGGCTAATTCCTATCCCCATGAACTGGATGGAGGAAGGCGCCAGAGAGTGGGAATTGCCAGAGCCCTGGCCCTGAATCCGGATTTCCTGGTGCTGGATGAGCCGGTTTCTGCTCTGGATGTTTCGATTCAGGCCCAGGTTCTGAACCTGATGGAGGAACTTCAGGAAAAATTTGGACTGACATATTTGTTTATTTCCCATGACCTGAGTGTCGTGAAACATATCAGCGATACCATCGCCGTCATGTATTTGGGAAAAATCGTAGAGACGGCAGAGTGCAGGGACTTATTTTCCAGGCCTCTTCATCCTTATACGCAGGCTCTCCTTAGTGCGGTGCCGATCCCTTCCATCGATTATCATGTGGAACGGATTGTTCTGGAAGGAGATGTGCCAAGCCCCATTAATCCGGAGCCGGGATGCCGGTTTGCGGGGCGGTGTCGGTTTTGCGAGGAACGATGCCATAAGGAGATGCCGGAACTGAAAGACATGGGAAATGGACATTTCGTGGCCTGTCATCTGGTGAACGGATAGTATGGAAAGAAAAAATGCCGGCTGCAGTGGGTTCCATTGCCGGAGAAATATTGGTAACGTTGTAAGTAAATATAAAATATTTTCATGCGGCAATCCGACTTATGGGAAACGCTGACAAAAATATTTATCTTGTTTTTTGTAAAGAAAAGGGGACGGTAAAATTGAAGATATCATTGGAAGGGTTTGTACAGGATGCGATTCACAGGAAATTGGATCTATATCATGTGCTGGTACGACAGCATGGGGAAATCGTTGGAAGCTTCGACTGGAGAGAGAATCGGAGAGACAACATACATTCTGTCAGTAAAAGCTTTTTGAGTATTGCCATCGGAATGGCGGTGGAAGAGGGAATCCTCCGTCTGGATGAGTATCCGGCGGAAATCTTTAGGGAGAAGCTGCCGGAGCATCCGTCAGAAAATCTTATGGCCATGACGATCCGCGACATGATTATGATGGCGACGGGCCATGATCAGTTTATTCTTCAGGGGTATTCCGTATCCGATGACCGCCCTGGCCGAGATGCGATAAAGGAGGACGACTGGGTAGCTTATGCGCTTCGTTTTGACGTGCCTTACAAGCCGGGAACTTACTGGAAATATAACAATTTTGGCCCTTACCTGGCATCCGTTATCATTCAGGACCGGACCGGTCAGAAGCTTAATGACTGGTTAAAGCCCAGGCTGTTTACCCCGTTGGGGATCAATAATCCTCAGTGGTTCGAATCCACGAGGGGATACACGCTGGGCTGCGGGGGACTTCATCTGTCTACGGAAGAATTGTCAAGATTCGGTCAGCTGCTTTTGAATAAAGGGGCCTGGGAAGGAAAGCAGCTGGTGCCTGAGAAATGGATAAAGGAGGCAACCTCCAACCTGATATCCAATAAGATTGAAGGGAAAACTCAGCATCCGGACGCCTGTGCCGGTTATGGATACTTTTTTTGGCGATGCTCCAGAGATAATGCTTACTGCGGCAATGGATACGGCGGACAGCGAATTATCGTCCTTCCGGAACAGGATGCTTGCATCGCCATTACCGGCCATGAATTTGATTCCGGCTCCATCATGGACTGCGTCTGGGAACAGATTGTGGAACAGTTGAGGTAGGAGACGAAACCATATTGCAGTCCGGGCTGCTTCCTTGGGGATGGATTGTGAAAGGATGAAAGAGACCCATGGAAAAGACATTCCCATTATGCTAAAATAAGCGTATGGCATATACGGGCCGTTGACATATCATCTAAGGAGGCAGCCAGATTTGATCAATTTCCTGAACATGAAGTATTTTCTTGTGGTGGCGGAAACAAGGAGTTTTTCTACAGCCGCCAGACAGCTTTATATTTCCCAGCAGACACTCAGCGCCCACATTGCCCAGATGGAAGGGGAGATTGGGACAAAGCTGTTTGAGCGAACCCGTCCGCTTTCATTGACTCCGGCGGGGGAACGGTTTTTGCGCGGGGTGCGGGAAATCCTGTTTATTAATTCCCAGATGGAGAGGGAGCTCCAGGATATCATTGATCCCCACAGCAATTCCTTTCGCATTGCCATCAGTCATGCCTATGCAAGAAGCATGCTGCCGGTGATTCTTGAGGAATTTTATCAGCAGTTTCCCCAGGTCAATTTGCAGATCTATGAGATGAGCTATAAGGAAATGGACAGGGCCCTGACGGCAGGGAAAATTGATTTGAGCATTTCCAGGACGTTCCACCATGGAGCCAATGTGAACGCAATTCCGCTGTATGAGGATGACGACGTCTATTTATATGCCCCTCTTCTGGCTCTTACGAGAGTGTATGGGGAACGGCAGCAGCAGATTCAGGACAGTTTGAAAGAGAAGCCGTGTTTGTCTATCGTACAGGAATGTCCCTTCATTCTGCCACGATCAGGCAATGTCAGGCAGAATGCGGATCACCTGTTTTTGGAGGAAAAATTAACTCCGTTCATCAGAATAGAGGTGGAGACCCTGGAATCGGCCATTGTTTACTGCCGAAGAGGATTGGGGATTACGCTGGCTCCCAGAATGCTTTTGGGAGGGGATGAGAGTCCGGAATATCATCTGATTTCCAGAAATCGTCCGGAATATGCCATGGCTATCTGCCACCGTGCAGATGCTCATCTGACCTATGCGATGAAGAGCTTTATCCGTATCATGAGAGAAATGGATATTGGCAGGCTCCACGACAAAAGCAGGACAGTTTTATCTGCCGGAATTTGACAGATGGAAGGTGGGAGAAGGCAGATGTGAACCCGAACCGCGGACGTGTTTGAGGAGCGATAGATGAGCTGTCTTCCTGTATGGAGATGTACTCGCAGCGGAAAACTTATTTTGTATCAAAAAGTGCAGATGTCAGAGAGAAATGAGCTCTGGCATCTGCACTTATTTTTTGGCAGAAGAAGACTTTGTGAATAAAAAAACTCTATTACAAGATTTTACCTGTGAAACTTAGGGATAAAACTGTTTGATTTCTTGATGGTTTAAGAATAATATATAGATAATACAAAATGTAAAAATAAAATTTACAAAAAATATAAAAAATAAACAAAAAATATTCTGGATGAACAAAAAAGGATAATGGGATCCGGAATGAGAGCTTTTCATATAAGGGTTAAAAGATAAGCAGCAGGAGGAAAGCAGAATGAACCGTGAAGAAATCCAAAGAATGGCGGAGCGTAAGATTGAGGAACTGACACCGTTAATTTTTGATATCAGCAGAAGGATTTTTCAAAATCCGGAGCCTGCATTTCATGAGACTTTTGCCGCCGGTTTACTGGAGCAGACACTTCAGAACCACGGCTTCCGCACCCGGAGGGGAGAGGGAAAACTTCATACGGCTATCCGGGCGGATCATGACAAAAAAGAGGGAGTTTTGAATATCGGGTTTATTTCCGAGTTTGATGCCCTGCCCAATGGTCATTCCTGCGGACATAACCTGATTGCCGCATCGGGGATCGGCGCTGCCCTTGCCTTTGATCAGTTGGTGAAAGAATGCAGTCTGCCAGCCAACAGCATCTTCCTTGGAACTCCCGCGGAGGAAGGCGGAGGCGGAAAGATTCTGATGCTGGAAGCTGGGATGTTTGAGGGGATTGATTATGCCATGATGATCCATCCCTGTGACGCCACCATGGTGGAAGACTGGTCTCTGGCTGGTCAGACGGTTACTTTTCGTTTTCATGGAAAAAGCGCCCACTGCGCCGCCAGTCCCTGGCTGGGAGCCAATGCCCTGGCAGCGGCCACGGAGACTGTCAATATGGTGAATGCCTGGAGAAGTCAGTTTAAGGATTACAGCCGGGTATTTCCCAACATTACCCATGGGGGTGAGGCAACAAATGTGATTCCTGATTTTGCGGAAGTTTGTTACAACATCCGAAGCGACAATCTGGAATATCACAAAGAACTGGTACGGATTGTGAAAACGTGTGCCAGATGTGCGGCGGAGGCATTCGGGGTAACAGTAGAAAGCGAGGATTCCATTGCGTATGCACCCATTGCCAACAGTCCCATCCTGGAAACTTATATGAAGGCTGCGTTTGAGCGGTTGGGGGAGACGGTGATCCCCAGATACCGGGATCACGGCATCGGCAGTACGGATATGGGGAACGTGTCTCAGGCATTGCCGGCCATTCACGGACATCTTTTCCTTGCAAAAGAGAATACACATACAGTTCCATTCAGGGAGGCCGCCGGGGGAAAGGAGGGAGAGGATTATGTAATAAAGGCCGCGACGGCCATGACACTGACGGCGGTGAGTCTGGCGACAGAGCCGAAACTTACCGGATGGAAGGAAACAGAAGTGGAGAAAGCCTGAAACAGAACCGGGAGCTTCATGGACAAACAATGGAACTCTCCGGTGAGAGTAGGAAAATCTTGAAATATTTTGTTTCCTGAAGGCAATACTATTTGTGAGAGGAGAAAAGTACATGAAAAAAAGAATATTGCCAGTATGTCTGGCAGTGGCAGTAGCCCTTGGATTGACAGCCTGTTCCGGCAATACAGCAGAATCCGGCACAACAGCCCAGGCTGGGGCAGAAAATACGGAAGCAGGAACTCAGACTGCGGGGGAACAGACGGACGGGGATAACTCAGGAGAGGCATCCAATGCCGGAAAAACAGATTTGGTCATTGCGACTGCAACGGAAGCAGTGACATTGGATCCCCAGGGCGGCTGGGACGGAGCATCTCTTTACGTTCTGCGTCAGCTGTACAATGGACTGGTTAAACTGGACAGCAATATGGAAGTGGTGGGAGATTTGGCCGAGAGCTGGGAATTTACCTCTGATACTTCCGTTACTTTCCATTTAAAGCAGGGAGTAAAATTCCATAACGGGGAAGAAATGACTGCGGAAGATGTGGTATACAGCATTGAGAGGGCTCAGAACAGCGCTAAAGTTATGACTTTTGCCGCAAATATTGAATCTGTGGTCGCAGACGATGATTATACCGTTACAATCAATACAACCATTCCGTATGCACCACTGATGTCCAATTTATGCCATACAGCCTGCAGTATTGTCAGTAAGACGGCGGCCGAAGAGGCAGGAGATAATTTTTCCACCGCTCCTGTGGGAACAGGCCCCTTCAAATTTGTGGAATGGGTATCCGGTGACCGGATTGTGCTGGAGCGAAATGAAGATTACTTTGCTTCAGAGGTTCTTCCCTCCACTCTGACCTTTAAACTGATGAGCGAGGACTCCTCCAGAACCATCGCCCTGGAGACTGGGGAAGCAGATATGAACCTTGTGGTTGCGGCAACAGATGCAGAAAGAATTGAAAGCTCAGAGGATGTAGAACTGGTGGTTTCCATGAGCCCCAAGATTCAGTATGTTTCCATGAACCAGAAGGCGGAGCCGTTTAATAACAAGCTGGTACGTCAGGCCATCAACTATGCCATCGACAGAGACGCCATCAATCTTGTTTCCACCAATGGATATGGTGTGGTAACAGACTCTGTCATGAACAATCAGATCAAGGGATACACAGATGATGTGACTCATTACGAATACAATCCGGAAAAGGCGAAAGAACTGCTGGCGGAAGCAGGATATCCGGACGGATTTACCACAAGCGTTCTGGTTTACGGAAATGCCAGAAGCACGGAGGCACAGCTGATTCAGGGCAATTTAAGTGAGGTCGGCATCACCCTTGATATTACGACAATGGAGTCCACCGCTCTTTTGGAGCAGATCAATAATGGTGATTATGAAATGTTCATCATGAGCTATAACAATACGACGGGAGACCCGGATACCAGCCTTTATATGCTGTTCAACTCCACGGTTCCTGCATCCTCTGGAAACCGTTCCTTCACCAACATCCCGGAAGTGGATGAGAAGCTGGAAGCAGCCAGACTGGAAACGGATGAAACGGCAAGAATGGAGCTTTATGCCGATGTTCAGCAGATTCTGACAGAAGAGGCAGTCTGGGTACCGCTGTACTGTGTTCCCAATCTGGTGGGCGTCAGAAGCGGACTGGAAGGATTCACTCCTCATCCTCTTGGAAATGACGTCTATGATCAGCTTCATTATGCAGCAGAGTAATCAGAGAACTGGTTTCCTGAATGACAACATGGCATAAATAGAGGAAATGTACGATTTGTAGAAGCCTGCCTGCAAGAAAGGGCATTGCTCTCGCTGCAGGCAGGCTCTTTTTCGCTCTTTTTGCCTGATTTTTTGCCTGACTTGGCACTGATTGAGAGGTCATACCATGTATAAGTATATTATAAAACGAATTTTAATGATGATTCCCGTCATCATTGGTGTTTCCCTTTTGGTCTTTCTGGTGCTGAAGATGACGCCGGGAGATCCGGCCAGAGTGGTGGCCGGCTCCGAAGCCGATGAGGCAACCGTGGAAATGATCCGAGAGGAACTGGGATTAAATAAGCCGGTGATGCAGCAGTATGTAGACTATATGATTGGACTTCTCCATGGAGACATGGGAGAAAGCTATGTCAATGGAAAACCTGTTCTGGATGAGATTGCAGCCAGGCTTCCCACTACCTTTGCCCTGGCTCTGGCCAGCGTGCTGGTGGCGGTTATCATCGGAATCCCGCTGGGAATCATTTCTGCCACGAAACAGTATTCAATTCTGGATTATATCAGTACCATCTTTGCTCTGGCCGGTGTGGCCATGCCCAATTTCTGGCTGGGTCTGATGCTAATTCTGTTTTTCTCGCTTCATCTGGGAATTCTGCCCAGCAACGGCGCAGAGGACTGGACAGGCTATATTCTGCCGGCCATTACCATGGGTGTAGGAGCCGTTGCCAGCTTTATGAGAACCACCCGTTCCAGCATGCTGGAAGTGATTCGCCAGGATTATATTCGGACGGCCAGGGCCAAGGGCGCCGGAGAAGGACGGGTTATCATTCACCATGCCATACGGAACGCTATGATTCCGGTTATCACTGTTATCGGTCTTCAGATTGGCACCCTGCTGGGAGGAGCTGTTGTGAATGAAACTGTGTTCTCCCTTCCGGGACTAGGCACGCTGATGATCAATGCCATCAACCAGAAGAACGAACCGGTGGTGCTGGGATGCCTGATTGTGTTTGCCTTTATTTTCAGTATGGTCAATCTGCTGATTGATATCTTATATGCATTTATCGACCCGCGGATCAAATCACAGTATTCCTAGGAGGTGAACGGACATGACAGAAGCAGCAAAAGGAACCCGGGAGGGAAAACAAAGGAAACGGAGCCAGATGAAAGAAATCTGGCGCAGAATGAGACGGAATAAACTGGCCATGGCCGGTCTTTCCATTGTGGTGGTTCTGATTCTGGTGGCAATTTTTGCCGATCAAATTGCAGACTATGATACACAGGTGATCCGGCAGGATGTTATGAACCGCTATCAGGGACCCAGTGCGGAGCACTGGTGCGGGACGGATGAGCTGGGAAGAGATATTTTTGCCAGACTGGTTCACGGAGCACGAATCAGCCTGCTGGTGGGTGTAGCTGCCGTATGCGTTGCCCTGGCCACCGGAGGAGTCCTGGGAGCCATCGCCGGATATTTCGGTGGAGCCATCGATAACATAATCATGCGGATCATGGATGTGTTTTTGTCAATTCCCATTCTTCTGCTGGCCATTATGATCGTGTCGGCTCTTGGCTCCAGCATGATCAATCTGATGCTGGCCATCGGACTGGCCAGTATGCCAACGTTTGCCAGAGTGGTTCGGGCATCCGTTTTAAGTGTAAAGGATCAGGAATTTGTAGAGGCAGCCAGGGCCATTGGCGCTCCCAATGCTCACATTATTATCCGCCATATCGTACCAAACAGCCTGTCTCCGATTATTGTTCAGGCAACACTGCGGGTGGCCACGGCGATTTTGTCGACGGCATCCTTAAGTTTTATTGGTCTTGGAATCAAGCCGCCGTCTCCGGAATGGGGAGCCATGCTGGCCAGCGGCCGGGGAGCAATGAGAGACGCCCCGCATGTGGTGGTGATTCCTGGTCTTGTCATTATGATTACCATCCTGGCATTGAATCTGCTGGGAGACGGACTGCGGGATGCGCTGGATCCCAAATTGAAACGATAGGGAGGTCGCCATGGAAAAGAAAGACATATTGCTTGATATTAAAGATTTAAGCGTGGAATTTCGGACAGATGACGGCGTGGTAAAGGCTGTGAACCATATGGACCTTCAACTGGAAAAGGGAAAAACTCTTGGCCTGGTGGGAGAGACGGGAGCCGGAAAGACCACGACAGCCCTGTCCATCCTACGCCTGGTACCAGATCCTCCGGGAGTCATCACGGGAGGGGCCATTGAGCTGGACGGTCATGACATTCTGAAGGCCTCCAATCATGAAATGAAAAAACTGAGAGGTTCTCTGGTCAGCATGATTTTCCAGGATCCCATGACCAGTTTGAATCCGGTGGTGCCGGTGGGGACCCAGATTGCGGAGGTTTTTATCCTTCATAACCGGATTGGAAAGATTGAGGCGGAAGAAAGAGCGGGAGAAATGCTGGAAATGGTGGGAATCCCCGCTTCCAGAGGCAAAGACTATCCCCATCAGTTTTCCGGCGGGATGAAACAGCGGGTGGTTATTGCCATGGCGTTAGCCTGCAATCCCAAGCTATTGATTGCGGATGAACCAACGACGGCTCTGGATGTGACCATTCAGGCCCAGGTGCTGAAGCTAATGAAGGAACTGAAGCAGAAATACAATATGGCCATGCTGATGATTACCCACGATTTGGGAATCGTGGCAGACGTATGTGACGAGGTATCGGTGATGTATGCCGGACGGGTGGTGGAACATGGAACGCTGGAAGATGTCTACGAGCGGACGGCGCATCCATATACGGAAGGACTGTTCAATTCGATTCCCAATATTGAAGCAAGGACCCACAGGCTGATTCCCATACGGGGGCTGATGCCGGATCCGACGGATCTTCCATCCGGATGCCCGTTCCATCCCCGCTGCAGTTATGCCACGGAGGAATGTAAGATGCGGGAGCCGGTGAAAACAGAACTGAGCGATACCCATTATGTGTACTGCATTCTGCGTCAGAGGGAGAGTGAGAAACATGGATGACAGAAAACCCATACTTCAGGTGAGCCATTTGAAAAAATATTTTAAAACGCCCAAGGGCATGCTCCATGCGGTCGACGATGTATCTTTTGAGATCCAGGCAGGAAAGACCCTGGGGGTGGTCGGCGAGAGCGGATGCGGAAAATCCACTACCGGGCGGGCCATTCTCCGTCTGATTGAGCCGACTTCAGGAGAAGTGCGGTTTGAGGGAAAGGATATCACGAAGCTAAACAAACAGGAACTTCGGGAAATGCGGAAGCGGATGCAGATCATCTTTCAGGATCCGTATTCTTCCCTGGATGCGAGAATGACCATCAGCGATATCATTGCCGAACCTCTGAAGCTTCATAAGCTGTGCAAAAGTAAGCGGGAAATCAACGATCGGGTGGACGAGCTGATGGAGACAGTGGGACTTTCGGAGCGCCTGGTCAACAGCTATCCTCATGAGCTGGACGGAGGCCGGAGGCAGAGAGTCGGCATTGCCCGTGCCCTGGCATTAAATCCGTCGTTCATCGTATGCGATGAACCGGTTTCTGCCCTGGACGTGTCTATTCAGGCACAGATTTTGAATCTGATGCAGGATTTGCAGGAACAGATGGGACTTACTTATATTTTCATTACCCACAATCTTTCCGTCGTCAATCATCTGGCAGATGAAATTGCCGTTATGTATCTGGGGCAGATCGTGGAAAAGGCACCGGCGGTGGAGCTGTTTGAGCGGCCGCTTCACCCGTATACCAAAGCGCTTTTGTCCGCAATTCCTGTTCCCAGCGTAAAAAAGAGGAAAGAAATTGTTCCTCTGACCGGGGAAATTTCTTCCCCCATTGATCCACCCGAAGCATGCCGGTTTGCACCAAGATGTCCGTATGCAGAAGACAAATGCCGGACGGCTGTTCCGGCGCTGGAAAATCAGGGCGGAGATCATTTCGTAGCCTGCTGCCTGTGCAGCAAAATTAATTAAAGGAGGGGTTGAATATCATGAGCAACTGGACAAAAAGAGAACGGATGGAGGCCGTTTTGAACGGCGAGCTGGCGGATCGGCCTCCGATTACCTGTTATCATCACTTTACATCCCTGGAGCACGGAGGGGCAAAGCTGATGGCAGATACTTTTCTGGACTTTCAGCGCCAGTACGATTGGGACTGCGTGAAGATGAATCCCAGGGCCGTATATTATTATGAGGCATGGGGAAATACCTATGACTATGAACATTATAATGATGTCGTGCCTACACGGACATTCAATCTGGTTCATGATTACAAGGATCTGGATAAGATTGAAGAGATGACAGGAAATGAGCCTATCTGGGAGGAGCAGTACGAGACAGCCCGTCTGGTGGTGGAGGGAGTCAAAGGAGAGGTTCCCGTATTTGCCGGGGCATTTACTCCCATTGGCATTCTTTTAAATCTTTGCGGCTACCGCAGTGTAGGCCGCTACAGGGAGTCTCCGAGAAATGAGAGCAATCTGATTAAACTTTGCCAGGAGCATCCCAAGGAAGTACATAGAGCATTGAAAAATATTGCCAATACCATGGCCAAATATTGCGAGAATATGCGAAAAACCGGCGTGGACGGAGTCTTTTACGCGGCTCTTGGCATGGCCCGCACCGGATATTTTACCCTGGACGAGTGGAACGAGTTCTGCAAACCTTATGATCTGATTGCCATGGAACCCATCGCCGATCTGCCTAACCTGGTTCATACCTGCGGAATTTACGGAAACCCGGAGCGGTTTACAGACTACCCCTGCAGAGTGATTCACTGGGCAGCCAGCGCCCCCGGAAATCCGCCTATGAAGGGAAGTTCCGAATGGCTGAAAGGGAAAATTGCCATGGGCGGCTGTGATGAGCGGCCTTTCGGACAGAACAAAGCGGACGTGATCGACGAAATGTGCAGAATAACTCTGACAGAGATGAAGGGAACCCCGTTTTTGATGGCTCCGGAATGCAGTGTTTCTCCTAATGTGCTGGATTCAGAGCTTCGTGCCTTCAGAGAGTCTGTAGAAAAGTATTGATACCTGCTGGTGGAAGGACAGGGACGCATCTGACTGACAGTCAGACATAACAATTCGATATTTATATCTGCGATTATGAACATTATATAGGAAAGGAACGGGTGAAGATGGGGAAAACATGGCTTCATGCGGCGCGGGCTGTGGTCGGCGACGGAAAAACAGTTTTAGCTCCTGCCTGGATTGGATTTGAAGGAAAATATATTACAGATGTAACGGAACGGCAGCCGGAGGATGCAGATAGGGCCAATACGGTGGAATTGGGAGAGGCTACCATAACGCCTGGTCTGTTAAATATTCATGATCATATCAGCCGGAAATCTCTCAGGTTTCCCAAGGCCAATGAAACCTTCGGAGAGAGTGCCAATAAGCTGATGGCTCATGATCAGTGCTATCTGCTGCTCCACAGTTACCGGAACATGGTTCATTATCTGAAGGATGAGGGCATTACCTATGTCAGAGATCAGGGACTGACCGGCTATACCTGTATTGAGCTGCGGCGGGCCATTGAGGACGGCGTAGTGTCAGGACCTTATATCAGCTCCTGCGGGATGTCTCTCAGTATCACGGGCGGTCACTGCTACCGCCAGAGCATGGAATGCGACGGTCCGGACGCGGTGCGGAGGGCCGTTCGGATTCAGGTGAACAAGGGCGCGGATGTGATTAAATTTATGGGAAGCGGCGGTCTGGAACACTTCCCGGAAGAGGATCCCAGCATTCCGCAGTTTTCTCTGGAGGAATTAAGGGCGGGAGCAGATGCGGCTCATGATTTGGGGCGGGACTGTGCTATTCATGCCTATTCCAATGAAGGGATTCGGCGGGCTGTACTGGCAGGGATTGATAACATCGAGCACGGCTGCATGATGACGGAAGATCTGATTGAGGAAATGGCAAAGAGAGGAACGCATTTGAACCCGACCATGACCGGAATCCGGGGAGCGGCCAAGGCAGGTCCCAATGCCAAATACTGGGATCTGCTGCAGGAGCGGGTGTTCAGCCGCCAGGAACAGGGAATGCGCTGGGCCAAGGAAGCGGGGATTCTCATAGGAGCCGGTACGGATACGGCAGGAACTCTGAGCGACGAGATTGCTATGATCGGGGAAACCCTTGGAGAGACACCGGTTCAGGCTCTGGAGCATGCGCTGGGAATTAATGCGAAAATTGCGAAGCGGCCCGATATGGGTCTCCTGAAACCGGGGTGTCTTGCCAATCTTGCTGCTTTTGATGGGGATTTGACAAAATCGCTGGATGGGTTGAAGCATGTGGTTCAAACCTGGAAAGACGGTATTCCCTGCAAAGACCTAAAGGAATAATCGGAGAAAACGGAAGGAAATAGGAAAGGATTTGCAAATGGAAGGGCCAGGCCTGGAATACGGGCGCTGGCCTTTTCATATGCAAAGGAAGTTCACAGCCTCATAATTCCAATTCTTGATTTCCATGTCTGTCCTCCTTCATATTTGCTGTTGGTCTGCTTTATCGCTTGGCCAGCGCAGGCTGCTTCGTCATCTGTGGTCTGCTGTTATTTTAGACGACGGTTTATCCGGTGTCAAATCTTTGTCGAAACGGCGCTGGATGCTTGTAATTTTTAGAAAATTCCATTGATTTTGACAAAAATAGATAAAGAGATAATAATTATGATGATAGAGAGAATAATCACAGATAAAACTTGATTAATATTGTTGATGTATGTTACAATGAACGCAAAGCGCCAAAATTATGGAAAAAGGAGATGGAAGCTTATGAGCAGACTGGAGATTGCTTCTCCAAACAGGGCGAAGATCGTGATGGAAGGGCTTTATAAGGACCTGGAGCGCCGGATTGAATCCAGCCCGCCGGGACTCTGCCCTGTGGATATGGCCCGGGCTTTTCTGGAATTGTGTCATGCACAGACCTGTGGAAAATGCGTTCCCTGCCGGATTGGCCTTGGTCAGTTAAATCAGCTGATCCGGGACGTACTGGATGGAAAGGCAACGATGGAAACTCTGGATTTGATGGAGAAAACGGCTCTGTCCATCCGGGAAACAGCCGATTGTGCCATCGGCTATGAGGCAGCCAATATGGTTTATAAGGGACTGATTGGCTACCGGGACGATTATATTGGACATATTAAAAATGGGCGGTGTACCTGTACATACAATCAGCCGGTGCCCTGCGTGACGCTCTGTCCTGCTCATGTGGATATTCCGGGCTATGTGGCTCTGGTGGGAGAAGGGCGTTATCAGGATGCGATTCGCCTGATCCGAAAGGATAATCCGTTCCCGACCACCTGCGGGTTTATCTGTGAGCATCCCTGTGAAGCCAGATGCCGGAGAAACATGGTGGATGCGCCAATCAATATCCGCGGCCTGAAGCGGTTTGCGGCTGATTATGCAGGCGAAGTGGATCCGCCGGCCTGCGCTCCTTCCACCGGAAAACGGGTGGCCATCGTCGGCGGAGGACCGGGCGGCCTGAGTGCGGCTTACTATCTGCAGCTTATGGGACATCAGACAACGGTTTATGAGATGCTTCCCAAGCTGGGCGGCATGCTGCGGTACGGGATTCCCAACTACCGTCTGCCCAAGGCCCGACTGGAGGATGATATCAACAATATCTTAAAAACCGGCGTAGAGGTCCGGCATGGCGTAAAGGTAGGACGGGACATTACGATTCAGAAGCTGAGAAGTATGTATGACGCAGTTTTGATTACTATTGGCGCCAGCGCAGATAAAAAGCTGGGTCTGGAGGGGGAACATGCGGAAGGCGTTCTTTCTGCCGTGGAATTTCTGCGTGACATGGGTATGGAGGAAATGCCGGACATGGCCGGAAAGAACGTGGTGGTTATCGGAGGCGGAAACGTGTCCATGGACGTGGTTCGTACAGCCAAGCGCCTGGGTGCGAAGAAGGTCAGCATTCTTTACCGGAGAAGGCGCCACGACATGACAGCCCTTCCGGCAGAAATCGAGGGAGCCGTTGCCGAAGGCGTGGAGCTTCTGACTCTGATGGCTCCGGCGGCTTTGGATGTGGATGAGAACAATCATATCCGCGGTGTCTGGGCGTCCAGACAGATGATTGGCGGTATTAAGGACGGACGGGCCAGTGTGCGGCCCGCTGGCGAGCCCGATGTGTATGTGCCCTGTGATTTCCTGATTCGTGCCATCGGCCAGGCCATCGAGTATACGCATTTTGAAGAAGCGGGAGTCCCGGTTTCCAGAGGAAAGATTATCACCAAGAGTACCGGAGATTTCGAAAATATGCCCGGCGTTTTTGCCGGAGGAGACTGTGCCAGCGGCCCTGCTTCCGTGATACAGGCCATCGCGGCAGCAAAGGTAGTGGCGGCCAACATCGATGAATACCTTGGTTATCATCATGAAATCACCTGTGATGTGGAAATTCCTGATCCCAACATGGAAGACCGTCTGCCCTGCGGACGGGTCAGCATGACAGAGCGGGAGGCAGGAGAGCGGGTCTGCGATTTTGAGGCGGTGGAAAACTGCATGACGGAAAAAGAGGCTCATCAGGAGGCCGCAAGATGCCTGCGGTGCGACCATTTTGGCTATGGAATCTTTAAGGGAGGCAGGGAGAAGTTATGGTAAACATTACGATAGACGGAAACCGGTTATCGGTAAAAGAAAACACGACGATTATGGAAGCTGCCGCCCAGTGCGGGATTCCCATTCCAAAGCTGTGCTATTTAAAGGGGATTAATGAAATTGCCGCCTGCCGGGTCTGCGTCGTGGAGGTAGAGGGGAAGGAGCGGCTGGTGACTTCCTGCAACAACCTGGCGGAAGAAGGAATGGTCATTCATACCAACAGCCCCAAGGTAAGAAACCACAGGCGCAATACGGTTCAGCTGATTCTGTCCCAGCATGATGTGGACTGCGTGGTCTGTCCCAGGAGCGGCAACTGCAGCCTTCAGGACATCGCAAGAGATCTGAATATCCTGGATATTCCTTTTAAGAAGGAACCGGAGTACCGGGCATGGAATAAAGATTTTCCGCTGATCCGCAAGTCGGAAAAATGTATTAAATGTATGAGGTGCGTTCAGATCTGCGATAAGGTCCAGGGACTGGGAATCTGGGATGTGGAAGGAACCGGTTCCCGTACCACGATTAATGTATCCGGCCTGAAAACCATTGAGAATGCGGCCTGCTCCCTCTGCGGACAGTGCATTACTCACTGCCCGGTGGGGGCGCTGACGGAACGGGATGATACGGAAAAGGTCTGGTCGGCCATTGAGGATCCGGATAAAATCGTTGTGGCCCAGGTGGCTCCGGCAGTTCGTGCAGCCTGGGGTGAGGAGTTGGGACTGGCGGTAAAGGATGCCACCATCGGAAAAATTTTTGATGCGTTAAAGAGAATGGGCGTAGATTACGTGTTTGACACGGTATTCTCCGCGGATTTAACGATTATGGAAGAGGGAACGGAATTTCTCAAACGGTTTACTTCCGGTGAATTGAAGGAACGTCCCATGTTTACTTCCTGCTGTCCCGGATGGGTCCGCTTTGCTAAGAGCCAGTTTCCGCAGATGGTGAAATACTTATCCACGGCAAAATCACCTCAGCAGATGTTTGGTGCGGTGATGAAAACGTATTTTGCGGAAAAGATCGGAGTGGATCCGGAGAAGATTTATACGCTGTCCATCATGCCCTGCGTGGCCAAGAAAGGTGAGCGGGAGATGGAGCTTTATTACGGTGAGTATGCGGGCCATGACATCGATGCGGTACTTACCACAAGGGAGCTTGCGAAGATGATCCGTGCTGCCCACATCAGTCCATCCACCTTAAAGGATATCGAAAGCGACAGCCCCATGAAGGACGGAACGGGAGCCGGAGTCATATTCGGAGCTACCGGAGGCGTAATGGAGGCGGCTTTGCGGACGGCCTACTATTTAATAAAGAAGGAAAATCCGCCGGCAGACGCATTTAAGGCGGTGCGAAGCCGTGGGTTTAATGCCAATGACGGTGTTCAGGAAGCGGAGTTTACGATTGACGATGTTACGGTTCGGACGGCCGTAGTCAGCGGACTTGGAAACACCAGACGGCTGCTGAAGCAGATTGAACGGGGAGAGGTCCATTATGACTTTGTGGAGGTTATGGCCTGTCCCGGCGGCTGCGTAGGCGGAGGCGGTCAGCCCATTCATGATGGAGAGGAACGGGCCTTTGAGCGCGGCAAACGGCTTTATTATCTGGATCAGCATGCGGACATCCGTTACTCCCATGATAACCCCGATATTCAGAAGCTTTACGGCGAGTATTTCGGAACGCCCATGTCCTACCGTGCCCATATGCTGCTTCATACGGAGCATACTTTGGCAGGCAGGAGCCATGAGGCCGGGGAAGATTAAGAATTTCCTGGGAAATTGCTGGAAAATTGCCAGGAAATCCTTGGGAAATTCCCGGTAAATTCCCGGCAAACTTCCGGGTTAAAAAGCCGGTTTTCATGGGACGGGGCCTGCCTCGGCCATGATATGTCGGAGAAGCATCCGGAAAACCACAGAATGACAGAAAGTTACAGAAAAGCAGAGCGGAAGCAGGCGGAGGAAACAGTATTTCTCTGCCTGCCGGGCCGGTCTGCTTTTTGCCCTGCCTGACATTTGCGCTGACATTTGCCTGACATTCAAGCGGCATCCTCTTGCCACACAAAGAAAAAACTGATAAAATGAATTACCCAGGGGCTGTGTATACAGAGCCCCTTAAGTGCGTGCCGCAAAGACTGGCGGCCGGAACGTGTGAC
Source organism: Candidatus Copromonas faecavium (nom. illeg.) (assembly GCA_018712915.1). Taxonomy (GTDB): domain Bacteria; phylum Bacillota; class Clostridia; order Lachnospirales; family Lachnospiraceae; genus Copromonas; species Copromonas faecavium. The sequence continues at coordinate 46,509 of DVGC01000028.1, forward strand.
TTTGCATAAAGGAGAAGATTAGGAATATGTTAATCATAGCAGGACTCGGGAATCCGGGAAGAGAGTATGAGAATACGCGGCATAATGCCGGTTTTATGGTCCTGGACGCATTGGCAGACAAGCTGGGAGCAGATATTTCCGAGCGGAAACACAAGGCGCTGTGCGGGAAGGCCGTTATTGGCGGGCAGAAGGTGATTCTTTTGAAGCCTCAGACCTATATGAATTCCAGCGGGGAAAGCATCCGGGCTGCGGCCGATTACTACAAGGTGGCGCCGGAGGATATTCTGGTGATTTACGATGACATCAGCCTGGCACCGGGGCAGCTCCGGATTCGGGCCAAGGGCAGCGCCGGAGGTCATAATGGAATTAAGAGTATCATTGCCCACCTGGGAACACAGGAATTTCCCCGTGTGAAGGTGGGAATCGGAGAAAAGCCGCCGAGAATGGATCTGGCGGATTATGTGCTGGGCCATTTTTCGGAAGGAGAAAAGCGGATCATGGCGGACGCGGTGAAAGAGGCGGCGGACGCAGTCTGTGAGATTGTCAATATGGGGATCGAGCAGGCCATGAATGACCATAACCGGAAGAAGAGCGAGGGGCAGCAGTAGGGCCAGGGAGAAGGCCGGAAAGACAGAGCGATATGGAGCAGAAGGCAGGAAGGTGGAACGGATGGGTGAAATTTTTGCAAATCCATTGATGGAGCTGGCGGAATATGTGGACATGAAACAGGCGCTGGAGCGGGGAAAGGGACCGGTTCAGGCCAGCGGGGTGACAGATTCCCAGAAGGTTCATGTGATGCATGAGCTGTCGGCAGGGACTCCCTGGAAGTTAGTTGTAACTTACGACGATACGAGGGCCAGGGAAATTTATGAGGACTTCTGCTATTTTGAGAAAAACACATGGCTTTATCCGGCCAGAGACCTGCTGTTTTACAGTTCTGATATCCATGGAAACCTGCTGACCAGGGAGCGGCTCCAGGTGTTCCGCCATCTTCTGGAGGATGAAGGCGGCGTGGTGGTAACAACTGTGGACGGACTGATGGACCATCTCCTTCCGCTTCATCTGCTGGAGGAAGCATGCCTGACGGTGGAAGCCGGAATGGTTCTGGACATTGACATGGTGAAAGAACGGCTTTCTTCCATGGGATATGAACGGATGGGACAGGTGGACGGCATGGGCCAGTTTTCCATCCGCGGCGGAATCATTGATATTTTCCCTCTGACTGAGGAGCTGCCGGTGCGGATCGAGCTCTGGGGCGACGAGGTGGACTCCATCCGCAGCTTTGATGCGGAAAGTCAGCGCTCCATCCAGCAGATGGATTCTGTGAAGATTTATCCGGCAGCAGAAATGGTTCTGTCAAAAGAGCGGCTGGAAGATGGAATCGAGCAGATTGAAAAAGATGGAAAGAAACAGGAGAAAGCCTTCCGGAATGAAGGAAAATTGGAGGAGGCTCACCGGATCAAAACCGGAGTGGCCGAGCTTTGCGAGGCGTTAAAAGAGGGCTTTGACATCCAGAAGGACGGATATATCCGGTATTTCTGCCGGGAGACAGTTTCCTTTCTGGACTATATGAAGCAGGCCGGGAACAAGGGATTGATGGTGTTCCTGGATGAACCTCAGAGAATGCAGGAAAAGGCGGAAACTGTGGAAACGGAATTCCGGGAGAGCATGATGCACCGTCTGGAGAAAGGTTATCTTCTGCCTGGACAGGCGGACCTGCTCTTTTCTGCAAAACAGGTGATGGCAGACCTTCAGATACCGTATTCCGTTTATATGACGGGGCTGGAACAGCGCCTTCCGGGAATGACCGTTAAGGAAAAGTACAGCCTGACCGGAAAGAATGTAAACTCCTATCAAAACGGATTTGAGATGCTGATCAAGGACCTGAAGCGGTGGAGGAAAGAGGGGTACCGGGTGGTGCTTCTTTCTGCTTCCCGTACCAGAGCCAGCCGCCTGGCCGGGGATTTGAGGGAATACGATCTTCTTGCCTACTGTCCGGAGGATGCAGGCCGGCCTGTAAAGCCAGGAGAAATCCTGGTTACTTACGGAAAGCTTCATAAAGGGTTTGAGTATCCGCTGATTAAGTTTGTGGTCATAACCGAAGGCGACATGTTCGGGACGGACCAGAAAAAGAAAAAGCGCAGGCGGTACCATTATGAGGGAAAGAAAATCAGCAGCTTTTCCGATCTGTCCGTGGGCGATTACGTGGTTCATGAAAATCATGGTCTGGGAATTTACCGGGGAATCGAGAAAATTGAGCAGGATCATGTGATAAAGGACTACATTAAAGTCGAGTATGCGGATGGCGGCAATCTCTACCTTCCGGCCACCAGACTGGACGGGATTCAGAAATATGCCGGTTCGGATGCCAAAGCTCCCAAGCTTAATAAGCTGGGAGGAGCGGAGTGGGGCCGCACCAAGACAAGAGTCCGCACAGCCGTACGGGAGATTGCGAAGGAGCTGGTGGAGCTTTATGCGGCCAGGCAGGATGCCGAAGGATTTCAGTATGGGCCGGACACCGTCTGGCAGAAGGAATTTGAGGAGATGTTTCCTTATGAGGAGACAGAGGACCAGCTGGAGGCCATCGAAGAAACCAAGCATGACATGGAGAGCAGGAAAATCATGGACCGGCTCATCTGCGGCGATGTGGGCTACGGAAAGACGGAAATTGCCCTGCGGGCGGCATTTAAGGCGGTTCAGGAGGGAAAGCAGGCGGTTTATCTGGTTCCCACTACGATCCTGGCCCAGCAGCATTACAACACATTCATTCAGCGGATGAAAGACTTTCCTGTGCGGGTGGATCTGATGTCCCGGTTCCGCACGCCCGCGGAGGTCAAAAAGACGCTGGAAGGATTGAAAAAAGGCTTTGTTGATATCGTGATTGGCACGCACCGGGTGCTGTCAAAGGATGTGGAATTTAAGGATCTGGGTCTTCTCATCATCGACGAGGAGCAGCGGTTTGGTGTGGCTCATAAGGAAAAAATCAAGCAGCTGAAGCAGAATGTGGATGTGCTGACGCTGACGGCCACGCCGATTCCCAGGACGCTTCATATGAGCCTCATTGGAATCCGGGATATGAGCGTTCTGGAGGAGCCGCCTGTGGACCGGGTACCCATTCAGACGTATGTGATGGAGTATAATGATGAGATGGTAAGAGAGGCCATTCACCGGGAGCTGGCCCGGGGCGGTCAGGTGTACTATGTATACAATCGCGTCAACAACATTGATGAGATTACCAATCATGTGGCGTCTCTGGTGCCGGAGGCCACAGTGGCGTTCGCCCATGGACAGATGCATGAGCGGGAGCTGGAACGGATTATGCTGGATTTCGTCAATGGGGATATTGACGTTCTGGTTTCTACGACCATCATTGAAACGGGCCTGGATATTCCCAATGCCAATACCATGATCATTCATGATGCGGATCGGCTGGGACTGTCTCAGCTTTACCAGATCCGGGGACGGATTGGCCGCTCCAACAGGACATCCTATGCATTTTTAATGTATAAAAGAGATAAGCTCCTAAAAGAGGAGGCAGAAAAGCGCCTTCAGGCCATCCGGGAATTTACGGAGCTGGGTTCCGGCATCAAGATTGCCATGCGGGATCTGGAGATCCGCGGCGCCGGCAACATTCTGGGCGCGGAGCAGCATGGCCATATGGAAGCGGTGGGATATGACCTGTACTGCAAGATGCTCAATGAGGCCGTTCTGGCTCTGAAGGGAGAGCGGGAAGAGGAAGAGCAGTTTGAGACGGTGGTGGACTGCGATATCGATGCCTTTATTCCTGACGGTTATATTAAGAACGAGTATTTGAAGCTGGATGTATACAAGCGGATTTCTGCCATTGAAACGGACGATGAGTATATGGATATGCAGGACGAGCTGATAGACCGGTTCGGAGATATTCCTCAGCCTGTGGACAATCTGCTGAAGGTGGCGGAGCTTAAGGCCATGGCTCACCGGGCCTTCGTGACCGAAGTGGACATTAACCGGCAGGAAATCCGGATGGAGCTGTTCCCCCGTGCCCGGCTGGATACGGCCAAAATCCCTGCCTTTGTGGCGGAGTATAAGAATGAAATGCGCCTGGTGCCTGGCGAAAAACCGGTGATTTTCTATCAGGACAAGAGACGGAAGAACAAAAGCTGCGAACCCATGATGGAGCGGGCCAAGGAGATTATTGGAAAGCTGTCCGGATTGGTGGTGGAGAGGAAGGTAGGGTAGGGAAGAGAAGGTTAATTTTGAATTCACAGTAAGTGTAGGTATTTACCAAAGCTGGAAAAACCTAGGGAAATTAATAAATTTTTAAAGGATTGTCAAAATTTTGCAACGTCGTGAAAGTTGCGTGAATAGGTAATCAGTGTTATACTATATTTGGTTTTCACAGCAAGTGGAAGGAAAGTGTATGGTGGAAATTGAGAATAGAGGCGAACAGTATCTTTAAAGGCGTTAGTCATAGAGAAGTTTGCGTTAGTTTCCGTTTTTTACACTTATACGTTGCGTTAATGTGCTAAAGAAAAACATTTGTTTATTAGGTATGGATAATTGATACTATTGATTTACATTTTGAATTTAATAATGGCTTAGGAGAGAACCGAAGGAATTTTGAAATTTAAAAATCATGGGATAGATATGTTTGGCTATGATATAAGAAAGGAGGAGAGGCAAAAGCGAATGTAGTAGATGACAGTTACGATTGTGGCAACTCGTTTTTAGAAAGTGAAGGATAGTTTTAATTGCTAGCCATATAAGAAGTGAACGAATTAGGAGAAAAATATGAAATTAACAATAGCTCGATTAAAAGAATTTTGGCATTACAAAGATCTGTTAAAGCAACTTGTAATAAGAGATTTAAAACTAAAATACCGTAGAAGTTTTTTGGGATATCTTTGGAGTGTTTTAAATCCATTGTTGATTATGATTGTTATGACAGTAGTATTTTCGACAATGTTTACGAAAGATATTGAAAATTTTCCAGTTTATCTTTTTACTGGACAAATACTTTTTAACTTTATGAATCAATCAACTCATCAAGCAATGCAATCAATTAATGGGAATGCGGCATTATTAAAAAAGTCTTATATGCCTAAATATATATTTACTTTTTCGAAAATAACCAGCGGTTTGGTGGATTTGATTTTTTCAATGGGTGCCCTTGTAATTGTTATGCTTGCTACGGGAGCTCGTTTTAGTAAGTATAATCTTTTGTTCCCTTTTGTGCTTTTACAACTCTATGTTTTTTGCTTGGGACTTGGAATGTTTCTAGCGCAGGCAAATGTGTTTTTTCGGGATATTCAATATATTTATAATGCAGTGACAACAGCCTGGCTTTATTTGACACCGATATTTTATCCTATAGACTCTCTTCCACCCAAAGTGATGTGGTTTGTAAAACACTGTAATCCTATGTATTTTTATGTTGGACAATTTCGTGATGTGATATATGTTGGGAAAATACCTGGGCCGATGATTATTCTTGCTGGATGTACGACTGCTATACTGATGTTGGGAATAGGTACATGGTGTTTCTTGCGTAACCAAAACCGTTTCATTTTGTATATTTGATAAATGGAGGACAAATATGGGTGAAACAAGTAGTAGGCAACTGGTTGTTGACGTTAAAGATGTTACGGTACGATTCAATTTGGCTAATCAGAAAGTTGACAATTTGAAGGAATATGTAATTAAGATGTTAAAACGGGAACTGATGTTTCAGGAATTTTTGGCATTAAAAGATGTATCGTTGCAAGTCAGAAAAGGTGAGGCATGGGGAATAATAGGCACTAATGGCTCAGGAAAATCTACATTATTGAAAGTAATTAGTGGCATTTTAAAGCCATATAAAGGAAGTGTTGACGTAAAGGGGAGTATTGCTCCATTAATAGAGCTAGGAGCGGGATTCGATGGTGATATGACAGCACGCGAAAATATTTTCTTAAATGGATGCGTACTGGGGCATTCTGAGAAATATATGAAAGAGCATTTTGATGAGATTGTGGATTTTGCTGAGTTATGGGATTTTCTTGATTCGCCCATTAAGAATTATTCATCAGGTATGAAAGCACGATTGGGATTTGCAGTAGCAACTACAGTGAAACCGCAAATTTTAATTGTTGATGAAATCCTTGCTGTGGGTGATTATAAGTTTCGAAAAAAATGTGAGAAAAGAATGAATGAAATGTTAAGCAATGGGGTGACATTATTGTATGTATCACATTCGCTTAACGATATCAAAAACATGTGTAGTCATGCGTTATGGCTGGACAAGGGTAGTGTGGTTATGCAGGGAAAAGCGGATGGCGTATGTGAAGCTTATCTGGAAGCGCAAGAAAGTAACTGATAAAATAGGAGGAGTGTCTGTGAAGATAGCGGTTGCAGGAACGGGATATGTTGGGTTGGTGACAGGAGTATGTTTAGCAGAGCATGGTCATCAAGTTGTTTGTGTTGATATTGATGAGAAAAAATTAGAGATGATGCGTTTGGGAAAAAGTCCTATTTATGAAGAAGGGCTAGAGGAATTGATGACTCAAAACGCATCGCGTCTTACATATACTACAGATTATGTAAATGCATATCGAAATGCTCAGGTTATATTTATTGGCGTTGGCACACCAGAAAAAAGTGATGGTTCAGCAAATTTGCAGTATGTTTACCAGGTAGCAGAGCAGATTGCATTGTCTGTGGAGAATAATTGTGTAGTTGTGATAAAATCTACAGTACCTATAGGGACCAATGATAAAGTAGAAGAATACATAAAAAATCATCTTAAACATGACGTTGTTGTGGAAGTTGCTTCGAATCCAGAGTTTTTATCACAAGGAACGGCAGTGCGAGACACGTTACATGCGTCGCGAATTATAATAGGCACAGAAACGGAACGAGCTAAACAAATATTGCTAGATGTATATAAGGAATTTGATGCACCAATTTTAACTCTTGGGCGTAGATCAGCAGAAATGGTTAAATATGCATCTAATGATTTCCTTGCATTAAAAATATCATATATTAACGAGATCGCTAATTTATGTGAGATTGTAGGTGCAAACATTGATGAAGTGGCTGAAGGAATGGGATATGATGAAAGAATTGGGAAAAAATTTCTTAAAGCTGGAATCGGATATGGGGGATCATGCTTTCCCAAAGATACAAAAGCGCTTTCTTGGTTAGCTTCTTTTAACGATTATGAACTAAAAACTGTCAAAGCAGCCATAGAGGTAAATGAACAGCAAAAACTGAAATTGTTAAAGAAAGCACGGCGATATTATGAAAGTTTCCGCGGCAAGACAGTTACTGTATTGGGGCTGACTTTTAAACCGGGAACTGATGATTTGCGAGAGGCTCCTAGTTTAATAAATGTTCCATTACTAATTGAAGAGGGGGCAGTTGTTAAAGTATGGGATCCAATTGGGAAAGAGAATTTCCGCAAATTATTTAAAGATTCAGTTGAATATTGTGTAAGTATTGAGGATGCTTTGAAGAGTAGTGACCTGTGTATGATCTTTACAGAGTGGGATGACGTTAAGAATTTAAATATAGAAACTTACAAGAAATTGATGAACAATGCAATAGTACTTGATGGACGCAATTGCTATACATCTGAATCTATTGCAAAAATGCGAGAACAAAAAATTACTTATGAGTCAATAGGAAGATAAAAGTAAGTTTTAGTTATATAAAATGTAGAACAAGAGACTGTGTTTGCATTTTGAATGGGGGGAGGTTTTATGGAGGTGAAGGATGAGCTTGAATAAATTTCTGACCTGTTTGAAAAAGATGCGCCCAATAACATTTGGAAATATGAGTCAAGCATTGGAAAATGTATATGGGCAAAATGAAGTAATGCTAAAAGAAATTCTACGGATACATGAATATCAAACAGAATTAGAGGAACAAAAGGAGAAAATTGAACGATTAGAAGAAAAGGTAGAGAAAATTGCTCTGGAGATAAAAATGATTAAAGATATCTCAAAAGAGATGCAAAATTTTAACAGTCAATATTTGCCGGGAGTTCTTCAGCGATTAGAAGAGGTTAGTTCTGTCATTAATAAAGAAGGCGAAGAAGTAGTTGCTGTGAAATTAGATAAGATAGGTTTGAAAAGTGAAGAGATTAAGGACGCGGTATTTTATGAAAAATCTGAACTTCAAAAATTGGCTGAGACAGTAGAACAGTTGCGTAAACGCAATGTTGAGGCTGCACGCAATTCTTCCGAGGCAGTATGGGCATGGATTTTTAATAATACTATTATGAATAGTAGCTGGTTGAAAGATAAGAGATTTTCTCCTGGTCGGTGGGCAATGGGTTACCCTAATTTGTATGTTTTATATCGCATATTGAATGAGATGAAACCACATAATATATTAGAGTTAGGATTAGGACAGTCCACCCGCATGATTGGCCAATATGCTTCTGCATTTCCGAATATTCGTCATATCATTATTGAACATGATCAAGAGTGGATTGATTTTTTTTGTAATAGCTTTCAACTATCAATGAAAAGCCAAATTATTCGTTTGGATCGAGAAATAGTATCATATAATGAAGCCAAACAAGTTCGCGTATTTAAAAATTTTAAAGAGACTTTGGAGAATGAAAAATTTGATTGTATTGTAATTGATGCGCCGCTTGGTGGAGATATGAAAATATATTCTCGAATTGATATCTTATATATATTGCCGAATTGTTTAAAAGATGATTTTGCGATTATGATGGATGATTATGATCGAATTGGTGAGCAAAACACAGTTAAAGAAATTTGTAGAAAAATAGAGAATGCAGGGATTTCATATAAGCAGGGAAAATACTCTGGGAAAAAAGATTGCGTTGTAATTGCGAGTGAAAAATATAGCTTTTTAACTTCGATGTAATAGAAGGTACTTTTGTATATGAGCTTGAACTAGAAAAATATAGATAAATAATAATAAGCCTGCAAATAAAAAGTCAAGGCTAAATTGATGAACATTGAAAATTTTATACAGGTTGAAAAAATAGGTATCACAATAAGACCACCACGCCTGTGCTGGCCTGAAAAAGTATTGTGGAATTATTCGGATTCTGGAAGCGAGGA
>DVGC01000029.1 GCA_018712915.1 Candidatus Copromonas faecavium (nom. illeg.)
CAGAGGACTGAAAATCCTCGTGTCGCTGGTTCGATTCCGGCTCTGGGCATTTTCTTTATGAAAGCTCGATGATTACTGTATTTTCAGTAATGATCGGGCTTTTTTATGATTTGCAGGATTTTTGTTGTCCATGGGACTTTTCCTTAAAATTATGGGAATCCTATTATTGTCATAAAAATGGAATTCCGATATAGAACCGGATGGAGACTGGTATCCGGTAAAATGGGAAGCGGCTAAGCATTCAGCATTCAGTCATCTGCAAACCAAAGAACTGGACAGATGCCAAATAGATATGCGCATCGGGCCAATTAAGCAAAGAATTTACCAGAATATGGAACCGATATGGTGGATAAAGATAATGAAAATGATGCGTTAAGTGGATATCCGGATAATAAAAACAGTGAGAAACTTTCCGATTCATGTAGTTCCAGAAATACCTACAGAAATTCATATCAATCGAATGAGACTTGTTGGGATTTTTTAAGTCATAAATTCTTCTATAAAATTAGCACATAAACCGATTTTTTCATTGACAAGTTCTTCTTCTTGTGATATTATAATTAGGTACTGTGACAGAAACAGATGTTTTAGAGGAGATTCCGTTTAAAGCATTGTGTCTGGTGCAAAACAACTCAGGTTGTGTGGGATATTAGCTCAGGTGGTAGAGCACTTGACTTTTAATCAAGTTGTCCGGGGTTCGAATCCCCGATGTCTCATGCCTTGTATTAAGCGGAAGACCTTGATTTTGCTAGGTTTTCCGCTTTTTTCATGTAATTTATTGTATGCTTCTCTGGACGGAACTAAATGTTCCATTCTTGTTCCAGGCGGCCTTCTAAAAGCTAAATGTTCCATTTTTGTTCCAGATTTTTGTGCTTATAATGCAAAGGATTCTGCAATCACTTCAAACCGGGTTTCATTCGGCTGATCCGCTGCAAAAGCTGAAAAACCAGAAGCAGAAATCGTCATCCATATTCCTGTAAAGATTTTTCTTTTGCATCGACGATATGGCTGTATACATCTAACACCATGTGTTCATTATCCCCCAGTAACTGAGCGATTTTTTGCTAATATTTTGGAAGTTTGATAGCATGCGAAGGCTTTCTTGCGGCGCAGGCCATATCCGTATAGGGTGGTATAAACATAGGCGTGTTAATCATTATCATCGTAAATAAAATTTAATGCAAAAGAATTTAGCACAAAAGAAGGACCTTGGGCTTGATTTTAACCCATGATCCTTCTTTGGTTTTAGGCTATGTTTTTTCATAGACCCTTTGAAGTTTATAATTTACCTGATACACTCAATCGCTAACAGACCAGAAATATTCTGCTTTTTTGTCTGTATAAAAATTACTGTTTTATACAGACATTACAGGGATCGGATTTTCCGGCGTTTAAGGCGTCATTCAGGCTTCCCGAGTTCACTGTTTTTGAACGAGACAGTGTGGAACAGCTGCGGCGGCTGTGGTAGGATTTTCCGCCTGGAGTCCAGTATACGACAGACAGTGTTTCACTGGCGGAAGTATTTCCGGAAGGCTGGTTAGAGGACTGCGGCTGTGCAGGTACATCGTTGGGATCTCCGGGACTGTAGTCGTTGCATGGTTCCACGTTCCAGGTAATGCTGCTTCCGTCAGTGGAGGCAACAATGGTTCCCTGTTTATCGGTGCGGAATAAAGGAATGTCCATGGCCTGAAGCTTCTCCATGGATTCAATATGAGGATGTCCGTAGGAATTTCCAGTACCGCAGGAGAGGACGGCATATTCCGGCACAGCGGCCTGCAGCAAATCCCAGCTGGTGGAAGTGCCGCTGCCATGGTGCCCCATCACGTAAACATCGCTGTCCAGTTCCAATCCGGAAGCAATCATTTCTGCCTCACTGTCAGCTACTGCATCTCCGGTAATCAGAAAACTGGTATCTCCGTCTTCCACCCGGATTGCAATGGAATAGTTATTGACATCCGTGTAATCGTCTCCGGAAGGGGCCAGAACTTGAATAACGGCGTCTCCCAGTGAATATTTGCTGCCGACAGATGGCTGAACGACGGAAAGTCCTTTTTCTTCTGCAGCAGAGCAGAAAGACTGATAGACTTTTGTATCCGTTTCATAGGAGGGTCCCCAGACTTGTTTGACAGGAAACGCGTTTAATGCGCCGACGACTCCATTTAAATGGTCTGAATCATAATGGGAAGCAACCATATAGTCCAGAGAGGAAACCTGCTCATTTTGGAGATAGGATACAACATAACTGGATTTATGTGAATCTCCGCCGTCATAAAGCATGTAATGTCCATCTGATTCAATCAGAACGGAAAGCCCCTGTCCCACATCCAGAACGTGGACATTTGTTTGTCCGAATGCCGGAAAGCTTATCATACCGGCAAGTATCATAGCAGAAAATAGAAGTTGTTTCTTTTGCATTTTGTCATACCTGGAACGGCTCCAGGTTCCTTTCTCAGTAGAGTATTCGTTTTATTGGCAACAGACTTCACCCGAAGGAGCGCTGTATCTTCTGCCCCTTCGGGTGGATTTATACGGCCGTTCTTGATTTTATTTTCCGGAAGTTGGGATAAAGCGGGCAATACGTCCTGCAAAATCAGCGATATTTTGAGTCTGAAGAACTACCCGGCCAGGACCGGTAAGCTTTGTTAAGAACAATCCTTCTCCTCCGAAGAAGATGTTGCCCAGCCCCTTTACGGTTTCAATTTCATAATTGACGCTTCTCTCGAAAGCAACCACATTGCCCGTATCTACCTTTATTACTTCACCGGGGGCCAGTTGGCGGTCAACCATGTCTCCGTCAACTTCAAGAAAGACAAGGCCGCTTCCGCTGATGTCCTGAAGGATAAAACCTTCCCCTCCGAAGAGACCGGACGAGAATTTCTTGGTAAAGGTAATTTGGAGGTTTACGGTTTCCTGAGCACAGAGGAAAGCGCCTTTCTGACAAATCAATCCTCCGTTTACTCCCACATCTACAGGAAGAATCTGTCCGGGAGCTGTTGACGCGAAAGCAATGGTAGAATCGGGGCGTTCTGCCTCATAGGTAGCCATAAACAGCGATTCTCCGGCAAACATCCGGCCAATGCCTTTCATTAATCCGCCTCTGGTATTGGTGGACATCCGGATTCCATCTGACATCCAGGACATTCCTCCGGACTGGGTATACATGCTTTCACCGGCAGAGTCAAACTTGATCTCAACCGCAGGAACCGTAGTTCCTATTAAACGGTATTTCATAATGTACCTCCTTATGTTATCAACAGCATCAGCTTTTGGAACAATAGTGCAAACAAAGATAATTCTACGATTATTTTATCATGAAAACGCATGATTTTCCAGAAAGTGATGTAAAGTTAAGGAAAAAGTAAGGTAAATTATAAAATGCTGTCCATTATCTTCAGCCTGTTTTCTGCCATGGAAATAAATTCCAGAGAAGCTTTTGACATATAGCGGTTCTTTTTATATACAGCGGCAATGGTGCGCTTCGCAAGTTTGGGATCCAGTTTATAAAAGAGGACGGAATTTTTCAAGGGGTTGCTTTTTATAACAGAATCGGTTACGAATGCACTCCCAAGTCCGGCCAGGGCGAACCGGTAACAGGTTGTCTGCTGATCCAGGTAAAACCGGATTTTAGGTTTAAAGCCATAATGCTCACATATTTTTGTGGCTCTGGAACAGGTCACAGTCTCCGGTCTCATGAACAGAAACAATTCTTCCGAAAAAAGCTGAAGGGGTGCCTTTGGAAACTCAGGACGAAGATGAATATTATTCAGTATCTGCTCCTGGGTAAGGGCATAAGAAACCAGCTCTTGATTCAGAGGATTTTTCTTCGGCACGGTCAGAAGAAAATAGTCATTGAAAAGATGATGAGAGGAAAACAAAGTTTCTTCAAAATCCATAGGATCGATAATGATGTCCAATTCTTCGTTCACGACCCGGTCTTTCAGCTCCAAAGAAGGTGCCTCCTGAACATCAATGGAGATGCCAGGATAAAGAGAGGAGAAAGAAGAAATGATGGGCAGAACGATTTCAGACAAAAGAAAATTGGAGGCGCCCAGCCGGAGCGTACCTGTCTTCAGGGAAGATAGGTCGTTGCAGTAAAGACGCAGGGAAGCTTCTTCCTTTTTTATGACTTCCACACTTTTGATATAAGCTTTCCCTGCTTCCGTCAGACGAATTTTTGAAGATCCGCGTTCAAAAATAGGCTGCCCCAGTTCTTTTTCTTCTTTTTTCACGGCAATGCTTAAGGCCGGCTGGGTCAGGTACAGATTTTTTGCTGCTTTTGAAAAACTTCCTGTTTTATAGATTTCATAAATATAGTTCATGGATTGAAACAAAATCATCTCTCCTTATATAAATACAATTTATTAATTTTATTAATATTATAAATTTGATTATAGATGAAATTTGTGATATCTTCAATGGGAAAGGGGAGACATAAATGAGTTATTTTCAAATGCTGCTAATCATCTGTCCTGTCTTTTTTGTGGGCGGAGTGATTGATTCTATTGGAGGAGGCGGAGGATTAATTGCCCTGCCGACCTATCTGATGCTGGGGATCCCGGTTCGGACTGCTTATGGATGCAACAAGCTGCAGGCCGGTCTTGGCAATCTGGTGTCTGCGATTAAATATTTTAAAAACCACATGGTGGATCTGAAAATTGCAATGATATCCGCCATTACTGCTTTAGTTGGCGCATACTTTGGAACGAAAATTATCTTTCTTCTTCCGGAGGAAACCATTCAGAAGGCTATTACCATTGCCCTTCCTGTGGTGGCATTGATTATGGTTTTAAGGAAATCCAGCGCCGGCAACACCATTATGAAAAGCGAGATTTCCAAAAAAACCGTTATTCAGGCACTGATTGTTGGAATTATTATGGGATTTTACAACAGCCTGTTCGGGCCTGGAATCGGAACTATCGCGATTATTGCGTTTTCCATGCTGATGCATTATGATGCCAGAGTTGCCTCCGGAAACGGAAAGGTACTGATTGTTTTGACCAATGCGCTGGCTCTGGTCAGTTATATAAGAACCGGCAACATTGACTTTGCTGTGGCGATTCCGGCAGCTGCTTTTAATATTATCGGCAACCTGGTTGGCGTGAATTTTGCCATCAAGAAAGGTGAGAAGATTATTAAGCCGGTCATGCTGGTCGTTGTCATCCTGACGGTAATCAAATTTGCCTGGGATAACAATCTTTGGCGATAATAGAGGAAGATTGTGGATAATATTTCTGTTTTCTTATGGTTTTGTGGATTTAATTTTTTATTCAATGGGACATCCTTTTGACGGGGATGTCTTTTTTTTCGGAAAAACTGGATTGAATGGAAAAATACAGGACCATCCGTAAGAGATAGAACATTTAGTTGTACAGGAGGCAGCAGAATGATAAAATAAAGAAACTGCATATGGCAGAGCCTTTTGAAAATCAGGCTGCAGGATGAAACTGTTTCGCTACTTCAGTAATTCAAAAATGAAAAGAGAAAATATGGACGAGAGAAAGAAAACACAGGAGAAAAGCCTTCTTTTAAAATTAAAGCAATATGGGGAATCGGATTTTTATCCCTTCCATATGCCGGGGCATAAAAGGAGGGAGATTCCGGACGGATTCCCGGATGGGTTTCCAAACCCGTATGAAATCGACATTACAGAAATTGATGGATTTGATAATCTTCATCATGCGGAAGGAATTTTAAAGAGTTCCATGGAGCAGGCAGCAGAAATCTATGGAGCCGATCAGACGTTTTATCTGGTCAACGGCAGCACCTGCGGAATTTTAAGTGCAATTTTTGGATGTACTTCCGATGGCGGACGGATTTTGATGGCAAGAAACTGCCATAAATCTGTTTATCATGCCTTGGAACTTCGTCATCTGCAGGCCGAATATCTGTATCCGGAATACCTTCCGGAATATGGAATCAACGGAGGCATCCGGCCGGAAGCTGTCAAGAAGGCGCTTGGCGAATCACT
The DNA here is from genome assembly GCA_018712915.1 of Candidatus Copromonas faecavium (nom. illeg.). Classification (GTDB taxonomy): domain Bacteria; phylum Bacillota; class Clostridia; order Lachnospirales; family Lachnospiraceae; genus Copromonas; species Copromonas faecavium. Next base: position 5,969 of record DVGC01000029.1, read on the forward strand.
TCTGCCGGGAAAGGAAAAAATACAGGCGGTATTCCTCACTTCACCGACCTATGAAGGCGTGGTATCAGATATCGAATCCATTGCAAAGATTGTTCATGAAGCAGGGATTCCGCTGATTGTGGATGAGGCCCATGGAGCGCATTTCCCTTTTGGAAATAGCTGTTTTCCCAAATCGGCTCTGGAACTGGGAGCAGATGTGGTGATTCAGAGTCTGCATAAAACCCTTCCTTCTTTTACCCAGACAGCGGTTCTTCATATAAAAGGAACCATGGTCTCTCGGGAACAGATTGCAAAATATCTTGCCATGTTTCAAAGCTCCAGTCCATCGTATCTGTTTATGGCCGGCATGGAGCGCTGTATTCTGTATATGGCGCAGGGCGGAAGAAAGGAAATGGGACGGTATGGAGAGAGGATGGAGCGGTTTTATCGTTCTTTAGAGCCTCTGAAGGTTCTGAAACCGGTAAGAAAGCATATCTGCGGACAGGCGGCGGTTTATGATTGGGATTGTTCGAAAATTGTGATTTCCACCAGGGAAGCTCCGGGGCTGGATGGTCCTGGACTGGGAGATATTCTGCGGCAGCAGTATCATTTGGAAATGGAGATGTGCGCTCCGGAATATCTTGTGGCCATGACATCTTTGATGGATACAGAAAAAGGTTTGAAACGGTTGTCCAGGGCACTTTTGGAAATTGATGCTGGATTGGCCGAAAAGCAATTCAGATTGGAACATCAAATGGCAGAAACGAAAGAAGATGCCCGAGATCTGATAGAAAATAGAAAAGGCGAAGATGATGAGAAAGCATTTAAGCCGGATTCTGCCATGACCATTTCAGAGGCTGCAGCGCTTCCTGGAGTGTCGGTTCCTCTTAGAAAGGCAGAAGGGCAGATTTCAAAAGAGTACCTTTACTTTTATCCTCCGGGAATCCCTCTTCTGGCACCCGGAGAACGAATTACCGGAGAGCTTATAGAGAAAGTGAAAACATACCAACGGGCCGGTTTCCCTGTCCAAGGGCTCTCCGACCCGACACTTACCACAATAATAACAGTTGCACCAAAAAAGGAGAGTATGGTAAAATGTCCGCGTAAGCAATGAGCAGGGCATTCCTCCCCATACGGCCCCCCTCATCATGCTTGCATGAATGAGGGGGGCCGTATGGGGAGGAATGGCGGGCGAATGCCCGCGAACGAGCGGCGAAGCCGCGAGTGCCGCCCTGCGGAGCAGAAGAAGTATCTGCAAGCCACGAGTACCGCCCTGCGGAGCAGAGAAATGCCCGCAAGGCGCGAGTGCAGCCCTGCGGAGCAGAAGAAGTACCAGCAAACCGAGGGAATCACACCATGGTGTAAAGAAACTGCAGGCAGCACGGACACGCCTCTCGAAACAAAAGAAACCATTGATGATACATCTGCGATTCTGACGAATAAAAAGGAATTCCGCCAATGACAAAAATTTATTATCTCATGGGAAAAAGCGCAACCGGAAAGGATACAGTTTTTAAAGAACTGTTAAGCCGCCATCCGGAATTGAAAACCATCGTAATGTACACCACCAGGCCCATCCGGGACGGAGAGCGGGATGGGGTGGAATACTATTTTACCAATCAGAAAAAGCTGGAGGAATTATCACAGGCAGGGAAGGTCATTGAGCTTCGTACCTATGAAACGGTTCATGGACCATGGAGCTATTTTACGGCGGATGACGGTCAGTTTGATTTGGAAAGCGGTCAGAAGTACCTGATGATTGGGACGCTGGATTCCTATGAAAAGATGTGCCGGTATTTTGGAAACGAGGTCGTGGTGCCTTTGTATTTAGAGCTTCCGGACGGGGAACGCCTGATGCGTGCCCTGAAACGGGAGGAAAAGCAGAAGGAGCCCTGCTACCGGGAAGTCTGCCGAAGATATCTGGCGGATGAAAAGGATTTTTCGGAGGAGCGCCTGTTGGAGCTGGGCATTCAGAAGCGGTTTTCCAACATGAATTTGGAACATTGTGTTAAGGAAATCATAAGGGAATTGTAGTGATTTTTATAAAAAGATATGATAAAATAAGAAGGAAAAACAGTTAAAGGTTTTTGAATAATCAAAACAAAAAACGTCGGATAAAATGCCGGAAGATGGGAGGGATAGATATGGCAGAGGGAAGAATTACCAGTTTCCATGAAATTCTTGGAAATGAGATGATTAAGGAACATTTTCAAAAGGCAATAGAAACCCATCGGATTTCCCATGCCTATATTCTGACCGGGGAGGCGGGAACGGGAAGGAAATCCATTGCCAATGCGTTTGCAATGACACTTCTTTGTGAAAAGGGAGGAACAGAACCGTGTATGGTATGCCACTCCTGCAAGCAGGTGCTAAGCGGCAACCATCCGGATTTGATTTACGTGACGCATGAAAAGCCCGCCAGCATCAGTGTGGATGATATCAGGGAGCAGATCAATGACACCATCATGATTCGCCCCTACAGCAGCTATTATAAAATTTATATTGTGGACGAAGCGGAAAAGATGACCATTCAGGCGCAGAATGCTCTTTTAAAGACGATTGAGGAGCCGCCGTCTTATGCGGTTATTATTCTTATTACCACCAATCAGGAGGCTTTTCTTCCTACTATTTTGTCCAGATGCGTGCAGTTAAAGCTGAAACCTTTAAAGGATTTCACGGTAAAAAGTTATCTGACGGAACATTTAAGCGTTCCGGAAAAGGATGCAGAAATCTGCGCGGCTTTTGCCAGGGGAAATCTTGGAAAGGCCATTCACCTTGCTTCTTCCGATGAGTTTAAAGAGCTTTACAAACGGGTCATGAACCTGATGAAGAATGTTGATACCATGGATATTGTTATGCTCTTGGACTGCATTCGGGAGATGAAGGAACAGAATTTCGATATTTACGAGGTTCTGGATTTGATGCAGCTCTGGTACCGGGATGTGCTGATGTATAAAGTAACGAAGGATATGAACCTTCTGATTTTTAAAGACGAGTATCGAATGATCAATGAAATGGGGCAGAAAATCGATTATGCCGGCCTGGAGGAAATTCTAAAGGCAATCGATACGGCAAGAACCCGGCTGGACGCCAACGTAAATATGGAACTGGCTATGGAGCTTCTTCTGCTGACCATGAAGAACCCGTCATAAGGAGCGAACAGGAATGACGAAAGTAATAGGAGTCCGTTTCCGGAAGGCTGGAAAGGTATATTATTTCAGCCCCGGAGACAATGAAATAAAAAACGGGGACCATGTGATTGTGGAAACCGCCCGCGGTGTGGAGTATGGTTATGTAGTTCTTGGCACCCATGAGGTGGAAGACAAGAAGGTGGTACAGCCTCTGAAACCGGTTATCCGAATGGCTACACCGGCGGATGAGGAAACAGAAATAAAGAATAAAGAGAAGGAAAAAGAGGCGTTCCAGATCTGCCTGGAGAAAATCAAAAAGCATGGTCTGGAAATGAAGCTGATTGATACGGAATATACCTTTGACAATAACAAGGTGCTGTTTTATTTTACGGCTGACGGAAGAATCGATTTCAGAGAGTTGGTAAAGGATCTGGCATCTGTGTTTAAGACCAGAATCGAGCTGCGTCAGATCGGTGTGCGCGACGAGACAAAAATCCGCGGAGGAATCGGAATCTGCGGCCGTCCGCTTTGCTGCTCTTCCTATTTATCAGAATTTATTCCGGTATCCATTAAAATGGCCAAGGAGCAGAATCTGTCTTTGAATCCGTCAAAAATTTCCGGCGTATGCGGCCGTCTGATGTGCTGTTTAAAGTATGAGGAAGAGACATATGAGGATTTGAACAGCAAGCTTCCCAACATCGGGGATTATGTGATGACGGACGATGGTTTAAGGGGCGAGGTTCAGAGCGTCAGCATCCTGCGGCAGCTGGTGAAGGTGATTGTAACCACCAACGGGGATGAGAAGGAAATCCGCGAATACCATGTAAACCAGTTAAAATTCCGTCCCAGGAGAAAGAAAGAGAAGTCTCAGGTCAACGATGCGGAGTTAAAGCAGCTGGAGGCTCTGGAAAAAAAGGAAGGAAAATCGAAGCTGGATGACGATTAAGTTAAAAGAACAGGAACGGCTGGATGATCTGCAGAGAAATGGACTGAAAATCATTCAGAAAACGGATGGATTCTGTTTTGGAATGGATGCAGTTCTGCTTTCTGGATTTGCTGCAGTAAAGCCGGGAGAGAAGGTTCTGGATCTGGGGACGGGAACGGGGATCATCCCCCTTCTCCTTTCTGCAAAGACGGAGGGACAGCATTTTTCCGGCCTGGAGATTCAGGAAGAAGTTGCGGAAATGGCGGCCAGAAGCGTAGCGCTCAATGGCCTGGAAGAAAAAATTAAGATTGTTCACGGAGATATTAAGGAAGCCAGCCGGATATTCGGAGCGGCTTCCTTTGACGTCGTTGTCACAAATCCTCCTTATATGAATGATGCTCATGGCCTGAAAAATCCGAATGAGGGGAAGGCAATTTCCAGACATGAGGTGCTCTGCACGCTGGAGGATGTGATCCGGGAAGGAACGAAAGTTTTAAAATCCGGAGGGCGGATGTATATGGTTCACCGGCCTCACCGGCTGATGGAAATCCTGGGGACCATGCGGGCTTATAAGCTGGAGCCGAAGAGAATGAAGTTCGTTCATCCGTATTTGGATAAAGAGGCAAATATGGTGCTAATCGAGGCTGTGCGCGGAGGCGGTACCTGGATGAAGGTGGAAGCGCCGGTGGTAGTTTATCAGGCTCCCGGGGTTTATTCGGAAGAAATTTACCAGATTTATGGATATTGATGAGTAGGGGATGATTGAAAAATCATACAGGAGTCCGGGAAGAACTATCCGTAGCGGGAAAAGTTATCAGTATTGGAAAGAACTGTCAGAATCGGAAAGAGCCATCAGTATGAAAAAGAATTATCCGTATCTGGAAGAGCTATCAGCATCAGAAAGAATTATCCGTGTCGGAAAGAGTTATCAGTGTGAAAGGATCAGCATCAATAAGAATTTTCAGTACCGAAAAGACATGTAAGAATACAGGAAATCGGAAAGAACTGCCGGAATGAACCGGGAGCCGCAGGAGGAAGGTATGCAGGGAAAGCTTTATTTGTGTGCGACGCCGATAGGAAATCTTGAGGACATTACGCTCAGGGTTCTGCGGACATTGCAGGAAGTGGATTTAATTGCAGCGGAGGATACGAGACACAGCATTAAGCTTCTGAATCATTTTGAGATTAAAACGCCCATGACCAGCTACCATGAGTATAATAAGGTGGAAAAAGCCAGGTATCTTGTGGATAAGATGCGGGAAGGGCTTAATGTGGCGTTGATAACAGATGCCGGAACGCCTGGAATTTCCGATCCGGGAGAGGAGCTGGTGCGGCAGTGTTATGAGGCCGGTATTGAACTGACGTCTCTGCCTGGCCCGGCGGCCTGTATTACCGCTCTTACTATTTCCGGACTTCCCACCAGACGGTTTGCGTTCGAGGCTTTTCTTCCTTCTGAAAAAAAAGAGCGCCAGAGAATTTTAAAGGAGATGGAACGGGAGACCAGGACCATTCTTTTATATGAAGCTCCTCACCGGCTGGTGCGAACCCTGACGGAGCTTCTGGAAGTGCTGGGCGATAGGAATATTACGATCTGCAGGGAACTGACAAAGAAATATGAGACTGCTTTCCGAACTACCTTTTCAGGTGCTCTGGCTCACTATGAGACAGAGGAACCGAAGGGGGAATGCGTGATTGTAATAGAGGGAAAGAGTGCAGAGGAAATTCAGAAGGAACAGGAAAAATCCTGGGAATCCATGTCCATCGGGGAACATATGGAAATCTATCTGTCGTCCGGAATGGAAAAAAAGGAGGCCATGAAACAGGTGGCAAAAGACAGAGGCATCAGTAAGAGAGAGGTTTATCAGTATCTGGTAAAAGGGGAGGAAGGAAAGGAGTCGTTGCAATAAGGCTTGTAGTTATGCAAAACGACAATGAAACTGGATATTTAAAACAGCTGAACGGATCCTAAAATATTTTATTTGGGGATTCGTTTTTCTATAAAAATATTTTTAGTTTGTATATGAACCTGACGGAGAAGGGATACGTCTGATTCTCTATACACAATTTTAACAATCCATCCTGATTTCTGCATTGCAAAAAACAGCAAAATGTGGTATACCTCCATATACCCACAGTTTTTTGGGGACAGATGATTTGAAAAATACGGAAGGAAAGAGGAGAATTATTTCGATGGGTTTTATAAATTATATAAAACGTCAGCCATCAGGGCGCATTATTGCTTTGGGCTTTGCGCTGGTAATTTTAATTGGATCCGGACTTTTGATGCTTCCCTGCAGCATCCAGGAAGGGGTAACGGTCAGGTATATTGATGCGTTATACACATCTACCAGTGCGGTCTGTGTTACGGGACTGATAGCCATTGATGCGGGAGATACGTTTACGCCGTTAGGACAGTTTTTTCTGGGAATGCTAATTCAGATTGGCGGTCTTGGCGTGACTTCCGTTGGAGCCGGCGTGATTATCATTATGGGGCGGAAGGTGAATCTGAAGGGAAGAAACCTGATTCGGGAAGCCATGAATTTGGATTCCGGCAAGGGTCTGGTGGTATTTGTCAAGAGCATCTTTTATACAACGCTGTTTTTTGAACTGTTAGGAGCTCTTTTGAGTTTTACGGTGTTTATCCAGGATTACCCCTTTGTCAAAGCTGTAGGACTCAGCCTGTTCCATTCGGTTGCAGCTTTTAATAACTCCGGTTTTGACATTTTCGGCGGCGGAAAAAATATGATTCTTTACCAAAACAATGTGCTGCTGAATCTGGTGACCTGCGGCCTGATTTTTTTTGGCGGAATCGGATTCCTGGTAATCCGGGAACTTTTGGCGAAAAAATTTCGCTGGAAAAAGCTGACCATGCACAGCAGAGTGGTTTTGTCAGTCAGCGGTGCTTTGATTGTTGTGGGGACGGTGCTGCTTAAAATGACAGAGGATATCACCTGGCTGGGAGCATTTTTCCACAGCGTTTCTGCAAGAACGGCCGGTTTTTCTTCTTATCCGCTGAAGGAGTTTTCCAATGCGGGACTGTTTGTTTTGATTATTTTAATGTTTATCGGTGCATCTCCGGGTTCTACCGGCGGCGGTATCAAAACCAGTACCTTTTTCACACTGATTCTGGGAATCAAGTCGGCAGCTACCAATCAGTCAGAGAAAGCCTTCCATTTTTCCCTTCCCAGGGATACATTCCGCAAGGCGGCGGTGATAACGCTGCTGGCACTGGCTGTGGTACTGACGGGAACTTATCTTATGATGATTATGGAACCGGATCTGCGGCTGATTGATATACTGTTTGAAGTGACCAGTGCTTTTGGAACGGTTGGGCTTTCCACAGGAATCACAGGGGATCTGACTGACGGAAGCAAGCTGTTATCGATTTTGATTATGTATATTGGCCGCCTGGGGCCGCTGACAATCGCTTCTCTTTGGTATTTTTCCAGAGGCGAGAGGGTTGGATATCCGGAGGGAAATATTGCCATCGGATAACGGCGGACGAAAGGCCTGAAGTGAATCAGAGGGGTATGGGCGGTGATAGCGCTCATAACAAACAGGAAAGCCTCTTCGCAGTAAGATGGAAACGAACGCGAAAAGAGATGGGCAAAGGAGAATAGGGAATATGTTTTTTGGGAGAGATAAAAAGGAAAGAGATTCTTATGGAATTATCGGTCTGGGCCGGTTTGGCTATGCATTGGCGGAAAGTCTGGCGGAGTCCGGCGCAGAGCTTTTAGTGATCGATAAGGATGAGGAAAAGGTACGGGCGGCCAGAGAATTTACGGAAAATGCGCTGGTGATTCATAATCTGGATAAAAAGACGTTAAAGGATACGGGCATTCAGAACTGCGATGTGGCTGTGGTCTGCATCGGAGAAAATATGGAATTTTCCATCCTTACCACCTTAAATCTGGTGAGTCTGGGAATTCCGACCGTTATTGCGAAGGCAACCAGCAAGGAGCACGGAGAAATTTTATCCCGTCTTGGAGCAGAAGTGGTTTATCCGGAAAGGGATATGGCCATTCGCCTGGCAAACCGGCTGGAAACGGCGAAGGTTCTTGATTATATTCAGCTGAGCGAACAGATTAATATTTCCAAGCTTCAGGTACCCCGCAATTTTATTGGAAAAACTGTGAAGGAGAGCGGGATCCGGCCAAAGTTTGGTCTGAATGTCATTGCCATTGAAAATAATGGTCAGGTGGAAGAAATTATTAAACCGGACTATTCATTCCGGGAAGGTGACGTGCTGATTGTCTCAGGAAACCGGGAAAATGTGCTCCGGCTGGCAGAGGAAAAATAAAGAAGGAAAAAGAAGACGGCCGAAGGGCAGCGAACGAGAAAGGTAAAAGGCGAGAAGAGGCAGAAGGCAGAAAAGTAAGCGAATAAAAGGCGGGAAAAGACAGACAGCAGAAGAACAAGAAAAGGAAAAGGCGAGAAGGAAGAAAAACAAGAGAGGCAAAGGTAAGCAAAGCCGAAAACGCGAAAAAACTGGATTTTCGTATTTTACATTTTCTTGTCAGTGATTTTACAAAGACAGGGTAGCGGGTACCGGTTGTTTTCAGATAGAATCATCCCATATGAATATTTCCGCAAACTGTGGTTCCATAAGGTGCGTATGCGTCCGACGGGCAAACGGTGCGGGAAATCAGAGGATGATTTCAGGAGGATGACGATGAGAATAACTGGAAAAAAAGCGCTGGCCCTGTCTTTTTGTGTGACGGCGGCTTTGCAGATGGGGGCATTTCCCGTATTGGCACAGGAAGTTTCAATGAGAAAAATTGCCGGATATGAAGCTGGACAGTTTCATGTGGACGGCGGTGTAATGGAAATCGTAGCATATAACCGGGCGACAGACTATGCCTATGCTGTAAATGGTCAGACAGGAATGCTGACGGCCATTCCTCTCGCCAATCTGACGGACGGAGGTTCTGCAGCAAATCTGCAGGGAACGGATATTGATGTGAAAAGCCTTGTGGAAGGACAGGATTCTTCTTTCGTTTACGGGGACATGACATCGGTTTCTGTTTCTCCGGACGGAACCCGGCTGGCGGTGGCTCTTCAGGCAGAAGGATATGCAGATTCCGGACGGGCAGCGATTTTTGGCTGCAGCAGTGACGGATCCCTTACACTCCGGGGAATTGTAGAAACGGGAGTTCAGCCGGACATGATTGTGTTTGCCACCAATCAGACGGTTCTCACGGCTGATGAAGGAGAGCCCAGGGAAGGATACGGGGAAGGAACCGTGGATCCGAGGGGTTCGGTGACGGTGATTGACGCGGATCAGCTGACCGGTACTGTGACAGGCTTTGATGCGTTTGATTCTGAAGAACAGAGAGCAGCCCTGGTTTCCTCCGGTGTTGTTCTGAAAAAAGGAACCAGTCTGTCTGTTGATCTGGAGCCGGAATATATCGCCGTTTCTGACGGAAAAGCGTATGTGACCCTGCAGGAGGCCAATGCCATTGCGGTTTTCAATATCACGGGACAGGCGTTTGAGGGAATTTATTCCGCGGGCTTTGAAGATTACAGCGTGACTCCGGTGGATATTGACAAGAAGGATGACGGTTATGCAGCGAAAACGTATCCGTCTCTGATGGGAATCCGGATGCCCGATGGAATTGCTGCATATTCTGTCAATGGAACCACTTATCTGGTGACAGCCAATGAAGGCGACGGACGGGAATGGGGAGACGAGGATCTGGGAACCTTCTATCTGAATGAGGACGAAAGAGACTTCGGAGACGGAGATGTTTCGCCCACTGGCGCGATTACGGCAGCCAATTCCGGTTTGAGCGGAAAGGTGACGTTCTTTGAAAGCGGGGATTATGACGGACTGGACGGAAGGAAGGATTATCTGTTCGGAGGCAGAAGCTTTACTCTTTATCAGGTTTCTGAAACCGGTATTTCTCCGGTATATTCCAGTGGAGATGCCTTTGAATCCCTGACAGCGTCCGCTCTGCCGGAGTATTATAACAGCTCCAACGATAACGCGGTGCTGGATGACCGGTCCGGCAAAAAGGGTCCGGAACCGGAGAGCGTAACGGTAGGCTCTGTGGACGGAAGAACTTACGCGTTTGTGGCACTGGAGCGTACCGGAGGAATCATGGCTTATGATGTGACGGATCCGGCGGCGGTTTCCTGCGAAACCTATATTAACACCAGAGATTTTGCTTCCGTCGTAAGTGGGTCGGAAGAATACGAAGATGGTGAGCTGGATAAGTGGGTGACCGGCGGCGATGTGGCGCCGGAAGGACTGGCCTTCATTCCGGCAGAGGAAAGCCCGACGGGTGAGGCGCTGCTTCTTGCCGCCTGTGAGGTATCTGGAACCGTTGCTGTCTATCAGGTGCAGTAAAGGGTCAGATGCAGGAAAGGCCAGGTACAATAATGGGTCAAATTCTGGAAAAGCCAGGTACAGTAAATGGCCGGATATGGAAAACACTTAGGCGTTGAAAGATTGACTGCAGTAAGAAAATAAAAAGACCGGACGGTCTGGAAAACCGCCCCGTAAGCCAGAGAAAGCTCTCATGGCCGGGGCGGTTATAAACCAGCCGTCCGGTCTTTTTTCTTATAAACGGAATAATGTATCCCGTTTTTTCCAGTAATAAATCAGTCCTGTCAAATCGGCCAGGAACCATCCGATGGGAACGGACCACCAGATTCCTGCCACTCCGATTTCCGGTATGGAAGAAAGTGAGTAGGCCAGAGCGACCCGGGTTCCCAGAGAGATAATTGTAAGAATGACGGACATGCCCGGCTTTCCCACGGCCCGGTAAAGGCCATAGAGCAGGAACAGGCAGCCGATTCCGCAGTAGAACGATCCTTCGATATGCAGATACCGGACACCCTCGGCGATGATGGCAGTTTCTTTTGCATCCACAAACAGAAGCATCAGCGGACGGGCCAGAAGCCATATGCCTGCTGTAATGAAGAGGCAGAAGCCCATGGAGGTTAAAATTGCGTACTTTAATCCTTCACGGATGCGCTTTTCCTGACCGGCGCCGAAATTCTGGGCAATAAAGGTGGAGACAGCATTTCCAAAATCCTGAACCGGCATATAGGCGAAGGCATCGATCTTTACTGCGGCGGCGAAGGCGGCCATGACTGCCGGGCCGAAGCTGTTGACCCGCCCCTGGACCATTAAAATGCCCAGATTCATCACGGACTGCTGGATGCAGGTCAGGGCAGAGAAGCTGATGATTTCTTTCATGCAGGAAAGGCGGACTTTCACCCCCTTGCCCTGGGGCCGGATCAATGGGAATTTAAGGAAGGCATAGATAGCAATCCCGATTCCAGAAACATACTGAGAGATAACCGTTGCCTCTGCAGCTCCGGCGACGCCGCGGTTTAAACCTAATACAAACCATAAATCCAGAACGATATTCAGAACGGCGGATACTGCGAGGAAAAGAAGAGGCACCCTGGAGTTTCCCAGAGCACGCAGCAGGGAGGCAAAATAATTATAAAGGAAGATACCGATAAGGCCGGCGAAAATCACCACCAGATAATCCCGCATGTACCCCTGAATTTCTTCCGGAACCTTCATGAATATCAGAATCCAGTCGGTTCCGGCAAAGACCAGAATGTTTAAAATGACCGTAATGCCGGCCAGAAGAAGGAAAGAGGCATAAATCCGCTCTTTTAAGCCCTGGATGTCTTTTTGCCCGTAGCGGATGGAGAAGACCACGCCGCTTCCCATGGACAGTCCCAGAAGGATGGAGGTTAAGAAGGTCATCAAAGAGAAGGAAGATCCTACGGCGGCCAGAGCATCCGCTCCGAGAAACTGCCCCACGATCAGAGTATCAGCCACATTGTAGCATTGCTGCAGCAGATCACCCAGAATCATGGGGATGGCAAAGCGCAGCAGAGATTTCAGCACAGGTCCTTGTGTCAATTCATAATCCATTGTACGCATCCTCTTTCTAAACGAAATAATATGCTTTCGCATCGTAACCAATTATAGGAAAAGAACCTGGATCTGTCAATTATGAATTGCATGGTATCTGAATTTCATTTATAATAGTTAGAAGCGATGGAGGGAATGCCATGTTTTTGGAAGGATTGGACGCTTTGGACCAGAAAATTCTCCTGCTTTTGATTGAGAATGCCAGAATTTCTTATTCCGATATTGGCAAGCAGGTGGGAATTTCCCGGGTGGCAGTGAAGATGCGGGTTCAGGCGATGGAACAGAAGGGAATTATTGAAGAATATACGACTATTGTGAATCCGCAGAAAATAAGCGGCGCGGTTTCCTGCTATTTTGAGATTGAAACGACGCCGAAGGCATTGCCGGAGGTGACGAAGATCTTAAAGGAAAATGATACCATTACCCAGATTTACCGGGTGACGGGAAAAAACAAGCTCCATGTCCATGCAGTAGCCTCCAGCGCGGAAGAAATGGAAACATTGATGCGGGAGGTGATCGATCCCCTTCCCGGCGTGATCGACAGCAGCTGCAATATGATTCTTTCAAGAATCAAGGATATCAAGGGCCTGCGGCTGTAGAGAAGGAGGCGCGGACAGATGGAAGGAAAGGAAGGTTCCTGGAAGGACAGCCCGGATGCTCAGGAAGTTTTTTCCCGGATTCCCTCGGTTTTGGTGGGCCGGGATTTAAAGGATTTCAACAGGAAGCGGTATGATGAATCCTTTGAACGGTACGTGGAAGAGATCTGTGGGGTGTTCAGGCGGCTCCAGCAAATCTGCTTTGCCAATCCGGAGCAGACAGAAGATATTTTAACAGCCGCTTGTGCTGCTGTACTGGACGGTGTCCAGGCGGAATTAAACAAGCCGAAAGGACTGAAAGGGCTCAACTCAAAGGCGCTTTTAAAGGATACGTATAAGATGTTCCTTGTGGCATATCTGACGCCGGCCGTTTTTGAACTGGGACTTGGCATCAGCCAGGATTTTAACGAGCAGTTAAGGGCTGAGTGGCTTATCCGCTATCCGGGGGACTCCTACGAGCTGATTCATGTGGACAAGGTCAGATCCGGGTTTGAATCAAGCTGGAAAAAGTGTTATATTACTCAGGCAGTCTGCAGCTATCTTGGCCGTGAGGACGACGGCTATGAGCTGACGGCATTCCGGAATTTCCGGGATACATACCTGGCGTCTTCTCCCGGCGGGCCGGAGCTGATTGCAGAATATTATGACAGTGCGCCCCAGGTGGTGATGGTCATTGAGTTCAGCGGAAATGCCGGCAGAGAATATCCCAGGATCTGGTCAGAATACCTTTCTTTCTGCTTAAAGGATATCGAATCAGGAAAACTTGTGGAATGCAGAGAGCGGTATGTGCGGATGGTCCGGGAACTGAAGGCTCATTACACGCCCTGGGAGAAGTTTACGGCCTGAAACCGCCGGCAGGAAGAAAAACAGCGGATTTTGCAGAATTTTGCAGACAAAATGGATGGCTTTGCAGATAAATTCAGCTTGACAAAATCCATGGCAGGAGATACCATAAACGTAAATCACTTTGAGTTTCAAAGTATTTGCGAGAGGTTCAGCCGGGCGGCTGCAGCAAGGAGCATGGAAAGAAAAATGAAACGGGAGCGTTCGTCGGATATCCTGCCGGTGCGGGAAGCGGCTGTGCGTATCTCGTGAGACAAGGATGGAACAATGACAGCCAGAATGATTGGAATCGGTGCTTATGTGCCGGAAAATATTGTTACCAACGAGGATTTGTCAAAGATTGTGGATACCAGCGACGAGTGGATCCAGTCCCGGACAGGGATCCGGGAAAGGAGAATTTCCACCTGTGAGGGAACCAGTGGACTGGCGGCAGAGGCAGCCAGGAGGGCCCTTGAGAACGCGGGGGTGAAGCCGGAGGAGCTGGATATCATTATCCTGGGAACCTCTTCACCGGACTGCAATTATCCAAGTGATGCCTGTACGGTTCAGGCGGCTATCGGAGCAGTCAATGCAGTGGCCTTTGACATTTCAGCCGCATGTGCGGGCTTTATTTTTGCCCTGAATATTGTCCAGGGCTTTTTCCAGGCCGGAATTTACAGGACGGCTCTGATTATCGGGGCGGAAACCTTAAGCAAGGTAACGGACTGGAGCGACAGGGGAACCTGTGTGCTGTTCGGAGATGGTGCGGGAGCGGCCGTTTTGCGGGCAGCGGAAACGGGAGTCATCGATATGACGATGGGCTCTGACGGAACCAAGGGAAGTGCTCTGGCCTGTACATCCAGGACTCTGGGAAACTTTCTTACGGGGACGAAACCGGAAATTGGTTTTATGACCATGGACGGACGGGAGGTATTCAGCTTTGCGGTGCGTAAGGTGCCGGAGAGTGTGGAATATCTTCTGGAGAAAACGAAGACGGCCAAGGAAGAGATCAAATATTACGTTCTTCATCAGGCCAACGAGCGGATTGTCGAAGCGGCTGCCAGGCGGTTAAAGGAGCCCATGGATAAATTTCCGATGACCATTGGAAAGTATGGGAATACCTCCACAGCATCCATTCCGCTGCTGTTAAATGACATGGTGCAGGCTGATATGCTGCATCCGGGAGACAAGATTGTCATGTCCGGCTTTGGAGCCGGAATGACCTGGGGAGCCGTTCTGATGGAATGGACCCTTGGAGCATAAACTGACGGCATTGGGAGAATGACAGAATAGAAGGACTGCCGGACAGAGAAAACAGAAGGCATGTCTGTAAAAAAAGAAAAACAAAAAAGAGAAGGAGATTAAAAATCATGTTGGAGAAGATGAAAGAGATTATTGCGGAGCAGTTAAGCGTTGATGCGGAGAGCATTACGGAGGCTACCTCTTTTAAGGACGACCTGGGAGCAGATTCCCTGGATTTATTTGAGCTGGTTATGGCTTTGGAGGACGAGTATTCCGTAGAAATTCCGGCGGAGGATCTTCAGCAGATGGCTACCGTTGGAGACGTTATGAACTACTTAAAGAGCAAGGGCGTTGAGGAATAAGACAGAAAAGGTACAGCGGGCGCCGCAAACATAAGACAGAAATTCAGGAGCAGGAGAAAAGCAGATAGTATGAAAACAAGAATCACAGAGATGTTGGGAATCGAGTATCCGATTATCCAGGGCGGAATGGCCTGGGTGGCGGAGCACAATCTGGCAGCAGCGGTATCTGAAGCCGGAGGTCTTGGACTCATCGGCGGCGCCAGCGCACCTGGCGAGGTAGTCCGCGAGGAAATCAGAAAAGCAAAGGAACTGACAAAGAAACCCTTTGGCGTAAATGTCATGTTAATGAGTCCTCATGCGGATGATGTGGCGAAGGTTGTAGTGGAAGAAGGCGTTAAGGTGGTCACCACCGGTGCCGGAAACCCTGCAAAATATATGAAGATGTGGAAAGAAGCCGGAATTATTGTGATCCCGGTGGTTGCGTCCGTAGCTCTGGCAAAACTGATGGAGCGGGGCGGAGCCGATGCCGTTGTGGCAGAAGGAACGGAATCCGGCGGACATATCGGCGAGGCTACGACCATGACCCTGGTTCCCCAGGTAGTGGATGCCGTTTCCATTCCGGTTATAGCAGCCGGAGGAATTGCCGATGGAAGGGGAATCGCGGCCGCCTTTATGCTGGGTGCTGAAGCGGTTCAGATTGGTACCCGTTTTGTGGTTTCCAAGGAATCCATTGTACATGAGAATTACAAGCAGAGAATTATCAAGGCGAAGGACATTGATTCTGCCGTGACAGGAAGAAGTCATGGGCATCCGGTTCGCTGTCTGAGAAATCAGATGACGCGGGAATACAACCGGCTGGAGGCAGAAGGCAAGAGCTTTGAGGAGCTGGAATACCTGACCCTGGGAAGTCTGCGCAAGGCAGTTATGGAGGGAGATGTGACCAATGGAACCGTGATGGCCGGTCAGATCGCCGGAATGATTACCAAAGAGCAGACCTGTAAGGAAATGATTGAGGAAATGATGAATCAGGCAGAAACCCTGCTTGGCAGAAAGTAAGCAAATCCGTTGGGCGCCAGGCGCCCATCAATCGTATATAAGGGGAAAACATGGGAAAAACAGCATTTATCTTTCCGGGCCAGGGCGCGCAGGTCTGCGGCATGGGCCAGGACTTTTATGAGCAGACAAAAACAGGAAAAGAAATTTTTGACCGGGCCACAGAGCTTTTGGGATTTTCCATGCCGGAGCTCTGCTTTGAGAAAAATGACCGGCTGGATATTACGGAATATACGCAGGCGGCCATGGTAACAGCCAGCACGGCCATGTTAAAGGTTATGGAGGAACAGGGATTCCGCCCGGATGTAACCGCAGGACTGAGCCTGGGAGAATACTGTGCTCTGGCTGCAGCCGGCGTGATGTCGGAGGATGATGCGATCCGCACGGTACGTCAGAGGGGAATCTTAATGCAGGAGGCCGTTCCGGCCGGCATCGGTGGGATGAGCGCCGTTCTTGGCATGAATGCGGAGCAGATCAACGCGGTGGTGGATCCCATTGCCAATGTTCAGGTGGCGAATTATAACTGCCCGGGCCAGATCGTGATTTCCGGTCTGAAGGAAGCAGTAGAGGAGGCGGCGGAGAAGTTAAAGGAAGCCGGTGCACGCCGGATCATTCCTTTAAACGTCAGCGGTCCCTTCCATTCTTATCTGCTTGAGGAGGCAGGAAAGAAGCTGGGAGAATTTCTGGAGCAGGTGGAAATTCACCGTCCGGAGATTCCTTACGTGGCCAATGTGACGGCTCAGTATGTGACAGAGGCAGATGAGGTGAAGCCTCTGCTGATCCGGCAGGTATCTTCCTCTGTTCGCTGGCAGCAGAGTGTGGAATATATGATTGCGGACGGAGTGGACCGGTTTGTGGAAATCGGCCCGGGAAAAACTCTGGCCGGATTTGTGAAGAAGATCAGCAGGGATGTAACGGTTCTTAATATAGAAAAACTGGACGATTTGGAAAAGCTCAAATAAATCATGGGAAAAGCGAAATGATTTAAAAGAGCCTGGACGAATCGGCTTTAGCTTGAAAATAACAGGAGTAAAAGAATGAATCTGAGTGGAAAGATTGCCCTGGTAACAGGAGCCAGCCGCGGCATTGGACGGCAGATTGCCCTGACTCTGGCAGGATACGGAGCCACGGTTATCGTCAATTACAACGGTTCTGAGGCAAAGGCAAAAGAAGTTCTTAAGGAAATTGAAGAGGCCGGGGGAACAGCGGAAGCAATTCAGTGCAGTGTGGCGGACTTTGCCGCTTCTCAGGACATGATCCAGGGAATTGTAAAGAAGTATGGACGTCTGGATATCCTGGTCAATAATGCCGGCATCACCAGAGACAATCTGATTATGAAAATGTCGGAAGAAGATTTCGATGCAGTTCTGGATACGAACTTAAAGGGCGCTTTTAACTGTATTAAGCATGTGTCAAGGCAGATGTTAAAACAGAGAAGCGGACGGATTATTAATATCTCCTCTGTATCCGGCGTCATGGGAAATGCCGGACAGGCCAATTACTGCGCCTCCAAGGCCGGTGTGATCGGACTGACAAAGTCCGTGGCCAGAGAGCTTGGAAGCAGAGGAATTACCTGCAATGCGGTGGCACCCGGATTTATTAAAACGGAGATGACAGAGGTGCTGCCGGAGGACGTGAAAACGGCCATGGGCGAACAGATTCCGTTAAAACGGTTTGGTGAGACAAGCGATGTTGCGGAGGCGGTTGCTTTCCTCGCATCTGATCATGCGTCTTATATCACAGGTCAGGTGCTTTCCGTGGACGGCGGAATGGCCATGTAATCATCTGTCCATCAGGGACGGTTTGCGCATCGGAACGAGACGGCGGCTCCAATCCGGAGCAGCCATGCGCGAAAAATGCGGTCTGCGTCAGGTTCCGCAGGCAAGGGTTGCAAAAAGGAGTGCATATGAACAGAGTTGTTGTAACGGGCATGGGAGCCATTACTCCCATTGGAAATGACGTAGAGTCTTTCTGGAACGGATTGAAGGAAAAAAAGCTGGGATTTGGCCCGATTACGTATTTTGACACGACTGATTATAAGGCAAAGCTGGCTGCTGAGGTCAAGAATTTTGATCCGAAGCAGTATATGGATCCCAAGGCGGCAAGACGGATGGAGGTATTTTCTCAGTATGCGGTAGCGGCTGCCGGCCAGGCGTTAAAGGATGCAGGAATCGACATGGAAAAAGAAGATCCATACCGGGTTGGCGTCTGTGTCAGCTCAGGCATCGGAAGCCTTCAGGCGGTGGAGAGAGAATATAAAAAACTTCTGGATAAAGGGCCCGGCCGGGTGAATCCGCTGCTGGTTCCGTTAATGATCAGCAACATGGCGGCGGGAAATGTATCCATCCAGTTTGGCTTAAAGGGTAAGAGTATCAATGTGGTGACTGCCTGTGCCACCGGAACTCATTCCATTGGGGAAGCTATGCGCTCGATTCAGCACGGCGAGGCCGATGTAATGGTAGCCGGAGGAACGGAAAGCAGTATTACGCCCACTGGCGTTGCCGGATTTACGGCATTGACTGCCCTGTCTTCGGCCACAGATCCGGAGCGGGCCTCCATTCCTTTTGATGCGGAGCGCAGCGGCTTTGTTATGGGAGAAGGCGCCGGCGTTGTGGTGCTGGAGTCCCTGGAGCATGCCAAAGCCCGCGGGGCAAAGATTTATGCGGAGCTTGCCGGTTACGGCGCCACCAGTGACGCTTATCACATTACTTCTCCGGCAGAGGATGGAAGCGGAGCGGCCATGGCCATGAAATTTGCCATGGAAGATGCGGGAGTGAAGCCGGAAGAAGTTGATTACATCAATGCTCACGGAACAGGAACGCACCATAACGATTTGTTTGAAACCCTGGCTATTAAGACGGCTCTTGGGGATCATGCGTATAACGTTAAAATTAATTCCACCAAATCCATGGTGGGCCATTTGCTGGGGGCTGCCGGCGGCGTGGAGTTTATCACCTGTGTGAAATCCATCGAGGAGGGATTTGTTCATGCAACGGCCGGTCTGCAGGTGGATGATCCGGAATGTGACCTGGACTATACCAAGGGCGATGGAGTGGCCATGGAGGTAAGATGTGCCATCAGCAATTCCCTGGGATTCGGCGGCCATAACGCCAGCCTGCTGGTGAAACGGTTTGAGGAATAGAACTGGTGTTCAAAGGTAAGGAGAAGATATGGAAATCAAGGACATGATTAAGCTGATGCAGGCTGTGGCAGAAAACGGCCTTACAAGCTTTGAACTGGAGGAAGGCGACTGGAAGCTGACGATGAAACGGGAAAAAAAGATTGTTTCTTCCGGAAGTCAGGCTCCTGTTGTGGTTCCTGTGCCGGGCGCGCCGGATTTGTCCGCAGTATACGGACAGAGCCTGGCAGGACTGAATGCGGCCGGTGCAGCCGGACGTGGTTCTGGGAGTCTGGCAGCTGCCGGTGCTTCCGCTGCCGGACAGGAAGGGAGCGGAACACAGAACGCCGGAAACGAATTGCAGGCTTCTGCCGGAACCGGCGTGTCTGCGGATAAGGTGGTGACCTGCCCGCTGGTAGGAACCTTTTATTCGGCGCCGTCGCCTGATGCGGAGGATTTTGTTAAGGTAGGCGATGTGGTGAAAAAAGGACAGGTTCTTGGAATCGTGGAGGCCATGAAACTGATGAATGAAATTGAAAGTGATTATGACGGCGTGGTGGAAGCGATTCTGGTAAAGAACGAGGAAACCGTGGAATACGGACAGCCTTTGTTCCGGATTCACTAGGAGGAAAGCATATGTTGGGAATTAAAGAGATTCAGGAAATTATCCCCCACAGACATCCGTTCCTGCTGATCGACTGCGTTGAGGAGCTGGAACCGGGAGTCCGGGCGGTGGGATATAAGTCCGTTACCTATAATGAGCCGTATTTTGCTGGACATTTCCCGTCGGAGCCGGTAATGCCCGGTGTGCTGATTGTGGAAGCTCTTGCTCAGACAGGGGCTGTTGCGATTTTAAGTGTGGAAGGCAATAAGGGAAAGACCGCATATTTTGGCGGAATGGATCATGTGAAATTTAAAAAGAAGGTGGTTCCCGGCGATAAACTGCGCCTGGAATGCCAGATTATTAGGCAAAAAGGACCGGTGGGTGTCGGCAGCGCCGTTGCGACGGTGGATGGAAAAGTAGCCGTTTCCGCCGAGCTTACTTTTATGGTTGGTTAGGCTGGTGAATCTATGTTTCAGAAAATTTTGATTGCAAACCGCGGTGAAATTGCGGTGCGGATTATCCGTGCCTGCCGGGAAATGGGCATTAAGACGGTTGCTGTTTATTCCGAGGCGGATCGGGATGCCCTTCATACCCTGCTGGCGGACGAGGCCATCTGCATCGGTCCGGCGCCGTCTGCGGACAGCTATCTGGATATGGAGCGGATCCTGTCGGCCTGCGTGGCCATGAAGGCGGATGCAATCCATCCGGGTTTTGGCTTCCTGTCGGAGAATGCCAGGTTTGCTGAGCTTTGTGAAAAATGCAGTATCCGGTTTATCGGCCCCTCTGCGGCAGTCATCAGCAAGATGGGAAATAAGTCTGAGGCCAGACGGACCATGATTGAGGCCGGTGTCCCGGTGGTTCCGGGAAGCAAGGAGCCGGTGTTTACGGTGGCGGAAGGCCTGGAAACCGCAAAACAGGTAGGGTTTCCGGTGATGATTAAAGCCTCCAGCGGCGGCGGCGGAAAGGGAATGCGGGTTTCCTATTCGGAGGAAGATTTCGAGGCCAACTTTCAGAGCGCTCAGATGGAATCCATCAAGGGATTTTCCGATAATACCATGTACATTGAGCGGTTCGTGGAGCAGCCCAGACACATTGAGTTCCAGATTCTGGCAGACAGCTTCGGAAACGTGGTTCATCTTGGCGAACGGGACTGTTCGATTCAGCGGCGTCATCAGAAGGTGCTGGAGGAATCTCCGTCTGTGGCCATTTCCGATGAGCTGAGAAAACGGATGGGCGAAACGGCTGTCCGGGCGGCCAGAGCCGTTGGATACGAGAATGCAGGAACCATTGAGTTCCTTCTGGATAAGAATAAAAATTTCTATTTTATGGAAATGAACACCAGAATCCAGGTAGAACATCCGGTTACTGAGGAGGTTACGGACCTGGATCTGGTAAAGGAACAGATCCGGATTGCAGCCGGGGAACCGTTGTCGTTCAGCCAGGAGGACGTGAAGATTTCCGGCCACGCCATCGAGTGCCGAATCAATGCAGAGAACCCGGAGCGGAATTTTATGCCGTGTCCCGGTGTGATTACGGATGTCCACCTTCCCGGAGGCCGGGGAGTGCGGGTGGATACGGCAGTATACAGCAATTACCGGATTCCGCCCAACTATGATTCCATGATTTTAAAGCTGATTGTTCATGATAAGGATCGTCCGTCGGCCATTGCCAAGATGCGGAGCGCCCTGGGTGAACTGATCATCGAAGGAATTGATACTAATCTGGACTTCCAGTATGAAATCATCAACGACGAAGATTTTGAAGCGGGAAATGTGGATACGGACTTTATTCCGACCCATTTTCCGGGTTATGTAAAGTAACGGTCTGAAAACAGGAAATGCTGGTATGGGCTGATGGCTTCCGAAAGGAGGCCGGAGGTCTTTAAGGCTGCCTAAGGGGCAGGAAGAATGAGGGATTTTTGGCATGTTAAGAGATATGTTTAAAAAAACATATACCATCATCGATACCAAGCGGGTTTCCGGCGAGAAACCGGAGGAAAAGGGAGGAGATGCTTCTCCGACGGTGCCGGCCGGCCTGTGGAGAAAATGCAACAAGTGTGGAAAGCCGATTTATGTAGAGGACGTAAGAAATAACTATTATATCTGTCCAAAATGCGGAGGCTATTTCCGCGTCCATGCGTATCGCAGGATTGAAATTACTGCCGATGAGGGAACCTTTGAGGAATGGGATAAGGAAATGCCGGTGTCCAATCCCCTGAACTTTCCGGGATACGAGAAAAAACTGGCGGCAGCCAGGGAAAAGACCAAACTGGATGAGGCCATTGTCATTGGAAAATGCTCCATCGGAGACTATCCGGCGGTGCTTGGGGTCTGTGACGCCAGGTTTCTTATGAGCAGCATGGGTCACAATGTGGGAGAAAAAATTACCCGGGCCATCGAGCGGGCCACAAAGGAAAAGCTTCCTGTGATTCTTTTCGCCTGCTCCGGCGGCGCCAGAATGCAGGAGGGAATGGTTTCCTTAATGCAGATGGCAAAAACGGCGGCGGCTCTGAAGCGTCATCATGAGGCGGGTCAGCTGTTTATCAGTGTTCTGACCGATCCGACTACGGGTGGAGTGACGGCCAGCTTTGCCATGCTGGGAGATATTATCCTTGCAGAGCCGGGCGCGCTGATCGGTTTTGCCGGTCCCAGAGTCATTGAGCAGACCATCGGACAGAAGCTCCCGGAAGGATTTCAGAGATCGGAATTTCTTCTGGAGCATGGATTTGTGGATAAGATTGTCAAGCGGGAAGAAATGAAGGAGACGCTGGCTCTGTTCTTAAAGCTTCATGCGAAACGGCCGGAGAGCGTGTTCCAGGCCGGATGGGAGCCGGAACGGGTACAGGAGACGGAGGATGAGAGCGGGATCAACACATCCGGAGCAGACGATGGCGTCAGTAAAGACGGCGCGGCTGCCAGACGAAATGTCCGCCGTACAAAGATATTTTCTGCGGGGGCCGTTCTTCGCAGCGCCTGGGATTCGGTTCTTCTTTCCAGAAAATCGGATCGTCCAGTGGCATCGGATTATATTTCCGCTCTGTTTGATGATTTTGTGGAGCTTCATGGAGACCGGTACTATAAGGATGACAGTGCAGTAGTAGGCGGAATCGCCAGCTTCCATGGCATTCCTGTGACGGTCATCGGGCAGGAAAAAGGCCGGAGCACCAAGGAGAATATTCGCAGAAACTTCGGAATGCCTTCTCCCGATGGCTACCGGAAGGCACTGCGTTTAATGAAGCAGGCGGAGGCCTTTGGAAGACCGGTTATCTGCTTTGTGGATACTCCCGGTGCATTCTGCGGCATCGAAGCGGAGGAGCGGGGCCAGGGAGAAGCCATCGCAAGAAATTTGTTTGAGATGTCCAGCCTGAAGGTTCCGGTGCTCTCCATTGTAATCGGAGAAGGAGGAAGCGGCGGAGCGCTGGCGATGGCAGTGGCCAATGAAGTCTGGATGATGGAGAATGCCATTTATTCCGTTCTTTCTCCGGAGGGTTTTGCATCCATTCTCTGGAAAGACAGCAAGCGGGCTGATGAGGCTGCCAAGGTGATGAAGGTAACGGCTGCCGAATTGAAAGAACTGGGTATCATTGAGCGGGTGATTCCGGAAAATGCGCCGGCCAGTCCGGAGACTTTGCCGGATATTGCGGATGTGATGGACGGAGCAATTGAAGAATTTTTGAAAACCTGGGGACCGATGAGCGGAGAAGAACTGGCTTCAAAGCGGTACGACCGGTTCCGGAGCTTTTAACAGGGGAACGGAGGAAGCTATGGTGCAGAAGCCGACGGATTTAAGGCCGCTTACAATCGGAACAAAGACTGCAAAACGGCCGGTGATTCAGGGGGGAATGGGGGTTGGCATCAGCCTGTCCTCTCTTGCGGGTGCTGTTGCAAAGGCTGGAGGAATCGGAATCATTTCCACGGCCCAGATTGGGTTCCGCAGCCCGGATTTTAAGAAGAATCCCATGGAGGCAAACTTAAAGGCGATTCACGAGGAACTGAAGAAGGCCAGGGAGATCGCGCCTGACGGGATTTTGGGCTTTAATATTATGGTGGCTACCAAGGAATATGCCCAATATGTAAAAGAGGCTGTGAAGGCCGGGGCGGATGTGATTATTTCCGGCGCCGGACTTCCGGTGGATATGCCTAAATATGTGAAAGAAGCAGAGGGCCAGGAAGACTGCTCCGTCCGGAAAACCATGATTGCACCCATTGTTTCTTCTGTGAAATCGGCCATGGTGATCTGTAAGATGTGGGACAGGAAATATAAGACAGCTCCTGATTTTGTAGTCATTGAGGGTCCCTGTGCCGGAGGCCATCTGGGCTTTTCCAGGGAACAGCTGACGGAATACGGGGCGGACACGAAGGAAGTGGCCAAAACCTATGAGAAAGAGAAATATGATGGGGAAATCCGCGGCATTATTGAGCTGGTGAAGAGCTTTGCGGAAAAATACGGAAAAAAGATTCCGGTGATTTCCGCCGGCGGCGTTTTCGATCATCAGGATGTCCTTCACCAGATGGAACTGGGGGCAGACGGTGTTCAGGCGGCTACCCGGTTCGTGACCACAGAGGAATGCGATGCGCCCATGGCGTATAAGCAGGCCTATCTGGATGCGAAGGAAGAGGACATTGTGATTGTGAAAAGCCCGGTGGGGATGCCGGGGCGGGCCATTAAAAATAAATTTCTGGAGCGGATTGCCCAGGGGCCTCTGAAGGTGGAATGGTGCTTCCGGTGTCTGGAGCACTGCAACCCGGCTCAGGTTCCCTACTGCATCACCAAGGCTTTGATTAACGCGGCGGAAGGCCGGATTGATGATGCCCTTCTGTTCTGCGGAAGCAATGCTTACCGGTGCCGCCAGATTGAGACGGTGGAGGACGTTATGCGGGATCTGTGCGGGGAAATGTAGTTGAGAATTCGCAGGCCGGATACAGATCTCAGGGACAGTTAAACATAAATCCTGCTTTTTTGTCATAAAATCTGGCAGAAGGGCGGGATTTTTATGTTAAACTATCTTTGGGCAGGAATGCTGGCCTTGGGAATTTTATGGGCGGCGTTTCATGGGAATATGGAGGCCGTGACCAACGGAGTTCTGGATTCGGCCAGGGAGGCAGTTTCCCTGTGTGTCACCATGCTGGGAATCATGTCCTTCTGGTGCGGAATCTTAAAGGTCGGTGAAAAAGCTGGTCTGATTCGTCAGCTGTCGGAAAAAATGAAGCCGGTGATTCGTTTCCTGTTCCCCAGTCTGCCGGATAACCACCCGGCGGCCGCTTATATTTCCACCAACATGATCGCCAATATGCTGGGGCTTGGCTGGGCGGCCACGCCGGCCGGATTAAGGGCCATGGAGGAGCTGGAGCATCTGGAGGAGGAGCGGAGGGGAGAAGCCGGGGACGAGGGACCGGAAAGAGAACGGGACAGTGCCTGGGAAGAGAAGCTAAGCAGCGGTCAGCCTGTGAAGTCAGGCGGGAGCAGGGAAGGAAAACAGGACAACATTTGGGAAGAAACGCCGGGCGATGGCCAGATTGGGAGGGCAGGCAGAATCCGGGAAGGAAGGTCGGGCAGTATTCGAAGGGGGAAGTCGAAGAATGGCTTGAACGGAAAAAACAGGCTGGTCCGTCCAAGAGGAACGGCCGGAAACGAAATGTGTACGTTTCTGATTGTGAATATTTCCTCTTTGCAGTTAATTCCGATTAACATGATTGCCTACCGCAGCCAGTACGGGAGCGTGAATCCGGCAGCCGTCGCGGGCCCGGCGCTTTTGGCGACCCTGGTAAGCACAGGGGTAGGAGTGCTGTTCTGTAAACTGATGGACCGGGGATAAGGAAGCGGCGCTGCAGAAAGCGGCAGAGCCCGACTGCTCTGGCAGGGCAGGAGAAGGAGGTACAGATGAAGCGTTCAGAAATCAACAGGATTATCAGAGAATTTGAGACTTTGTTAAGGGAGCATCAGTTTGAGCTTCCGCCTTACCTGAGTTTTACTCCGGAACAGTGGAAGGAAAAGGGACATGAATTCGATGAGATTCGTGATAATGGTCTTGGGTGGGATGTGACGGATTATGGACTTGGAACCTTTGACCAGGTAGGCCTGTCCCTGATTACTTTGCGGAACGGAAATCCGAATAATCCGAAGTACCGGAAAACCTATGCGGAAAAAATTATGATGCTGCGGGAGGGGCAGCTCTCTCCCAATCATTTCCACTGGAATAAAATGGAGGATATTATTAACCGGGGAGGAGGAACCCTGACCTTCCGGCTCTGGAACTCCACGAAAGAGGGGGAGCTCTCCGAGGAGGATGTCACGGTTTACCGCGATGGCTGCACGTATCAGGTGCCGGCCGGAAGCGAGATCCATTTAAAGCCGGGGGAATCCCTTACTCTTTACCCCGGCTGCTATCATGAGTTTTACGTGAAGAAGGGCGAAAAGAGCTGCCTGATTGGAGAGGTATCCATGTGCAATGACGATAACAGAGATAACCGTTTTTACGAGCCTGTCGGCAGATTTCCGGTTATCGAGGAGGACGAGCCTGCTTACCGGCTTCTGTGCAATGAATATCCGGAGGCAGAAGGATGACATCGGAGCCAATACAAAGCTGCGAACAACAGAAAACAGCAGCAGAATTGTAAATGAAAACCCCCAGAAGCAGCGGCTCTGGGGGCAATTTCATTTTTATCCGTTGTTTAATCATAAATGCTTTCTGCATCCCATTCCAGAATGGTTCCTGTCTGGGCATCTATTTCAAATTCATACTCCATTTCGTTATAGAAAAATTTTCCTTCGTATACGGTGCGTCCGTCATCCCGATCCTGTCTTACAGACAGGTGAGAGGCCTGGCTTTCTGCGATTCCGGCCTGGTCGAGGGCGATTTTCTTTGCTTCTGCTTCCGAAATCTGGCCGGAACCGGAAGCTGTGCCGGACACTCCTGCTTCTTTGCCGGCCGGAACGTAATACTCCGCATCATGATCATATGCTACAATGTTTCCCGTTGCTGCTTCTATTTCATAATCATACTCTGTTCCCCCGCTGGTAACGAACTCTACTTCATAAACCAGGCGGCGGTCATCATAATCCTGTTCCACTTTACTGAAAACCAAATCAGATTCTTTAGTCTTTGCATGCTCCAGGGCGATTTTCTTTGCCCGGTCACCGGAAATATCTGCAGCGAAAGCATGAATTGATGTTGCCAGTACCAGCGCTCCCAGTGTAACGGCAGTTCCTAATGCAATTCTTTTCTTCATCCTTATTTTTCCTCCATTTCTGTTCTATATGAGTTTGCTGTTGTTTTGTTTTGATATGGTTATGATAAAAGGTAAATATTAAAAAATCATTAGAAGTTTTAAAAATTCGGCAGATATTTAAAAAAATCCTGAGATGAGCTATAATGGGGCTGACAGTAACTCATGGTGGAAGCAGGGGAGGAATTTTCAATGAGGATTCTGGTTGCGGAAGATGAAAAGGACATGAACCGTCTGATTACAAGGACACTGGAAAAAGAGGGCTATGGAGTCGATTCCTGCTATGATGGGCAGGAAGCTTTAGACTATCTGGAGAGTGCGGAGTATGATGGGGCCATTTTGGATATTATGATGCCGAAGCTGGATGGTCATCAGGTTTTAAAGCGTCTCCGGGCCAGAGGAAGCGATCTGCCGGTCCTGTTTTTAACGGCCAGAGACAGTGTGGCAGACCGGGTTGCCGGACTGGATTTGGGCGCCGATGATTATCTGGTGAAACCATTTGATTTTGATGAGCTTCTGGCAAGAATCCGTGTCATGCTGCGGAAACGGAGCAGACATAAGACCAGCGTGATTACAATCGGCGATTTAAAGATTGATACGGGAAGCCATTCTGTTGCACGGGGCGAGAGAACCATCGAGCTGTCTTCCAGAGAATACTCTATTTTGGAATATATGGCCATGCATCCCGGACAGGTTCTTTCCCGGGAGCAGATTGAAACCCATGTCTGGAACTTTGATTACAGCGGCGGTTCCAATGTGGTGGATGTTTATATCAGCTACCTGAGAAAGAAGATCGACGGAGGCGAGGCGGTCAAGCTGATCCGGACGGTATGGGGGAGCGGATGGATGATTAAGGAGGGTCAATGAGAGGAAGAATATCCATAAAATTAAAGATGACCCTCTGGGTTGCCGCGTTTATGATTCTGACGGCAGGCCTTTGCCTTGGTCTGGTTCTTATGATCAGCGGCCGGGTCGCAAGGCGGGAGGCCGTCAGCGTTTTGACCATAACGGCGCGGGAGCAGGTATCCGGCGTGAGCCTTGCGGACGGACAGCTGATTCTGGATGAGGACTTCAGCTTCTATAAAAATGATGTCTATTTTCTTCTCTATAATAAAAACCAGGCATTATTGGCGGGACAGACGCCTCCCGGTTTTTCCGTCAGCACCCCTTTTGAAAACGGGGTGACCAGGCTGGCGGAGGGGGAGGACGGGAATTTTTATGTATTCGATCTCTGGATTCCGTCGGGATGGGAAGACGGCACCTGGCTGCGGGGCGTAATGCGGGCGGCAGATGGAGGTCAGACGGAACATCAGATTCTGGCCATTTTTTCCCTTATTATGCCAGTGGTGATTTTAACGGCAGCGCTGGGCGGATATCTGATTGCACGAAGAGCTTTAAGACCCATTGAGCAGATTACCATGGCAGCGGAAAGCATTTCCGGCGGAAAGGATTTGAGCCGGCGGATTGGCCTGCGCCGGGGAAAGGATGAGGTAGGACGGCTGGCGGCAGCTTTTGACCAGATGTTTGAGCGGCTGGAGCAGTCCTTTGAGGCTGAGAAGCAGTTTGCTTCGGATGCTTCCCATGAACTTCGGACGCCGACGGCTGTGATTGTGGCTCAGTGCTCTTATCTGGAAAAGTATGCACAGCAGCCGGAGGATTATAAGGAAGGCGTGGCAGTCATTCACCGGCAGGCGGATAAGATGACTCAGCTGATTAACCAGCTTCTGGATATGACCAGGCTGGATTTTGGAACGAGAAAGCTGAACCTGGAGGAGATTGATTTCAGCGCTTTTTTAACGGCGGTCTGTGAGGAAGAGGATACGGGAGAAAGGGGAATTTCTATTTCCATGGACATCCCGGGCGGGATTCGCGCCAATGTTGATGAAAGTCTGTTTTCCCGGGTGATTCATAATCTGATGGAAAATGCCAGAAAATATGGGAAAGAGGGCGGATGGATCCGCGTCTCCTTAAGCTGCGGGGAGAAAACCGTGATTTTGAAGGTGGAGGATAATGGAATCGGGATCGACGAAGCTCATCTGAATAAGATCTGGCAGCGGTTTTATCAGGTCAGTACGTCCAGAGAGTCCGGGGCCGGACTGGGCCTTGGCCTGTCTATGGTGCGCCAGATTGTTCATCTTCATGGCGGAGAAGTGTCTGCAGAAAGCAGACCGGGGGAAGGCAGCATGTTTACGGTGATTCTTCCGAAGCCGGGTGCATAAGCGCTGGAGACCGGCAGGTGCGGCTTCGTGTTTCTCATGAAATTTTAATATTTTTTTGCTAGGATAACCATAGAAACAAAAGGAAGAAGATGGAAAATAAAAGAGAAAACCAAATGATAAAAGGCAGAAAATAAAAGACAGAAGATGGACAGCCGGGAATCCGGACAGGAAAGAAAAATAGGAAAAGGAGAAAGGAATCATGAAAAAAATAGGATCTATTGTTTTAGGAATTGCATGTATGGCGGCACTTGGCGGATGCCAGAGTCAGGCGGCATCGGAAACGGCAGAATATATTGGGATTGAAGCGGCAAAAGAGGCGGCTGTAAAATCTGCCGGAATTGCCGGAGACCAGGCAGACTTTTCTACAGCAGGCCTGGATAACCGCAACGGGACTTTTTTTTACCAGGTGAACTTCACCGCGGACGGAACCGAGTATGAATATGCCATCGATGCCGTAACCGGAGTGGTGATTGAGGAGAGCATGGGAGCCGGCGGAGAAACGGCTGAAAACGGTACGGAAATTTCCGGAGAAGAAGCTGGTACGGAGGATTCCGGTAACGCGGCAGAACAAAATGGCGAAACGGCTGCAGCGGAAGCAAATGGCGCGGCTGTGGCTGAACGTGAAGAAGGAACGACGGATCCCACGGCAGGGACAGAATCGTCTGCAGCCGGCGGACAGGATTCCGGAGCAGGACAAAATTCTGCATCGGCGCAGAGCACTGGTTCCGGACAGAATGGTGCTTCTGATTCCGGAATGATTGGGGAAGAGAAGGCGAAGGAGCTGGCCCTTTCCCATGCCGGTCTGACAGAGGAGCAGGTGCGCTATTTGAAGGTCAGGAGAGACTATGATGATGGACGTTCGATTTATGAAGTAGAGTTTTACGGGGAAGGAACGGATGAATATGATTACGAAATCAATGCGATTACCGGTGAGATTATCGCTTTTGATTCGGATCTCTATGATAACGGTACTGTTGCTTCGTCTGAAAGCCAGTCTCCCGTCTCAGAGGAGGAAGTACGTGCCACGGTTTTGGAACGTGTACCGGGAGCCTCTGAGGAGAACCTTTTTATCCGGCTGGAGAGAGATGACGGACGGCTGGAATATGAAGGAGAGCTGATTTATGATAATATGGAGTACGAATTTAAAGTAGATGCCTACAGCGGGACCGTTATTGAATGGGAGGCGGAGCAGATTCGCCGGTAACCGATGAGAGAACGGAAAGGCGAAGGAAGTCCGCTTTCCAGAAACAGGGCCGAACGGAGAGTTTGTTAAATTTTTGAGAGGGGATAAAAAAGAGCCAGGATTCCGGATATCATCCGGATTCTGGCTCTTTTTGGAAAACAGAAACTTACTTACAGTAATCAAGAGTAATGGTTCCGTCTTCGTTGTAAACAACAGCGTCCTTATCCATGGTCA
Organism: Candidatus Copromonas faecavium (nom. illeg.); assembly: GCA_018712915.1. GTDB lineage: Bacteria > Bacillota > Clostridia > Lachnospirales > Lachnospiraceae > Copromonas > Copromonas faecavium. The sequence goes on from DVGC01000029.1 coordinate 36,503, forward strand.
GCTTATCAATTGCGGCCAGGTATTCTTCTTTGGACTTGAAGTAGGGATTTGATTCGGCGATGACTTTCTTAGCCAGGGCAGCATCATCGGAGAGCAGTTTGGCAGCCGTCAGCGTTAAGCATTCTGCCGGATACAGGCAGCCCAGCTTCTTATCGGCAACATAATAGTCTTTGCCGTGTCCAATTCCAATGGAACCGCTGCAGTGGGGATGGATTGCCGGCATAATAGCGGAAACATCACCCATATCTGTGCTGCCGGTGCCCCAGCTTCCGTCTTCAATTACCGAACCGGGACCGGCCACGGTCTCCATCGCTTCCGTCATAATCTTGGCCAGGTTGGGATCGTTATTCAGCGGGAAGTAGCCGGGATGGTCATCCAGCTCCACGTTGCAGCCGATGGCAGCAGCGGAAGCGGCCAGCGCACGGTTTACTGTTTTGTTGTATTCATAGATGCTGTCGAAGGTGGCGCCGCGGACATAGGATTCCACCTTGGCGGTTTCAGGGATGGCGTTTACAGCCAGACCGGCCTCTGTTATAATCGGATGGAACCGGATATGCTGGTCATCAATGAAGGTTTCACGAAGGGCGTTGACGGCATTTAAACCGCAGGTTGCTGCATAGAGTGCATTTCTGCCGCTCTGAGGAGAACCGCCGGCGTGTGCAGAAACACCCTTGAAGGTAATGTTTTTGGTAATGCAGCCGTTGCAGCCTTTGGAAATAGATAAAGCTTTTCCTTCAGCCAGTTTTCCGGAATGAATCATCATGGAGATATCGACGCCGTCCAGATAACCACGGGAGATGAACTCAACCTTGCCGCCGTAATATTTGATGATACCCTGCTTGCGCAGCTCTTCACGATATCCAAGCTCGATCAGCTCTTCAGCAGGAACAGAGATAAAGCGGATGGATCCGCAGAGGCCGTCAAGGGCGCCTGGCTCTTTCATCGCAGCGGCAACGCCTAAGAGAATGGCACACTGTGCGTTATGGCCGCAGGCATGGACTGCAGAGGTTTCCGGATCTGCATCGGGATGGTTGGCTACGATCAGGGAGTCCAGTTCGCCCAGAATGGCGATTTTCGGTCCTGGTTTTCCTGTGTCCAAATCTGCATAAAAGCCGGGGATATTGCCGGCGCGAACCAGAGTGTAGCCCAGCTTTTCAAACTGCTCCTCCATGTACGCGGAGGTCTTCCATTCACGATAGCCGGTTTCCGGATGTTTCCAGATATGATCGGCAGCTTCGTAGATAAGAGATTCATACTTTTCTACCATTTTTAACAGTTTTTCTGCTTCCATTGTTTGATCTCCTTTCGTTGTCTGACGGATATATTCAGATACCCAAAGTATAGCATAAAACTTGTCAGAAGGGTATATGAAATTTCGCTTTTTAATGAAATTTTCATTCACATAAACGTACGGATTCGGAAGGCAGAGGCGGAGAAAGCACAGAGCGGCAGACAAAAGGAGAAAAGCGGAAACAGCAGACAAAAAGAGAAGCGTGGGGAAAGGAAAACGGCAGACAAAAAGAAAATGGCGAACAAGAAGAAAATGGAAAGGGGCTAAAGAGAACGATGCAGGAATATGATAACGAGCATTTTTTTGAAGAATACGCAAAAATGGGAAGAAGCAGGCAGGGGCTTTCCGGGGCAGGGGAATGGCACCAGTTAAAGCTTCTGTTTCCGGACCTGAAGGGAAAATCCGTACTGGATCTGGGCTGCGGCTATGGATGGCACTGTAAATATTCCATCCAGCAGGGAGCCGGTGAGGTGCTGGGCATTGATTCCAGTATGAGAATGCTCGAAGAGGCAAAGAAACGAAATGGAGATGAAAAGATTACCTACCGGGTCTGCGGAGTGGAGGAATATGAATATCCGGAAAACCGATGGGATTTTGTAATTTCTAATCTGGTTCTTCATTATATTGAAAATCTGGATGAGGTGTACCGGAATGTGAAGAAAACATTGAAGCCCGGAGGGATGTTCCTCTTTAATATTGAACATCCGACCTTTACGGCCGGCGTGCGCGAAGACTGGATTTATGATGAACATCATCATCCTCTTTACTGGCCGGTAGATCAGTATTTTATGCCGGGAGAACGAATCACCAATTTCCTCGGATGTGAAGTCAGAAAACAGCATCATACGCTGACGCAGATCCTGATGGGGTTAATTGGCAGCGGATTTGTCCTGGAAGCGGTGGAGGAAGCCATGCCGCCGGAAGAAATGATGGAGCTTCCGGGGATGGCGGATGAACTCAGGCGGCCCATGATGCTGCTGGTACGGGCGTCTGTCCGATAAAAGACTGGCGGTTCGTACGGAAGGATATCCTTGTATGGAAGGATATCCGTATCTCAGCATGGGTTTTTGGCAGCCAAACAGGAAGACGTTCTGAATTTTCAGGCTGTCGGGGCAACAAATTTGTTGAATGTGGGGGAAAAGTATCGACATTAATGCGTTTAAGCGTTATAATATAAAAGTTTAAAGCAACAAAGTGTAACGGAAGGCAGGAAAACGAAAACCATGAAAATTCTTGTTTGCATGAAACAGGTTCCGGCGGGTACGAAGGTGGAAATTGACCCGGAAACCGGGGCTATGAAGCGAATGTCCGGCGATACACGGACCAACCCCTATGATCTGTTTGCTCTGGAAACGGCGCTGCACCTCAGAGAACAGACTGGGGGAACGGTGACGGTTCTGACCATGGGCCCCTCTCAGGCGGAGGAAATGATGAAGGATGCATATGCCATGGGAGCCGATGACGCAGTCATATTATCCGATCGAAAATTTGCAGGAGCCGATGTACTGGCCACCTCCTATGCCCTTTCTCAGGCCATACAGGTCCTTGGAGGAGCGGATTTAATTTTATGCGGCCGCCAGACTACTGACGGTGATACGGCTCAGGTGGGTCCGGCCATTGCCGAGCATATGCACATTCCTCACGCTGCATGGGTGTCGGAAGTGGTGGAAGCAGATGAAACGTCTGTCACGGTCCGTCAGGAATTGGGAAGTGTCCTTCAGGTATCCAGACTTCCTTATCCATGTCTGCTGACGGTGGATAAGGACATGTGCGTGCCCAGGCTTCCGTCTTATCGGATGAAGAAGAAAACGGAGGGCCGTCCGGTCCGGTTCATGAGCTTTGAGGATATGCCGGATCAGGATCTGAGCCGGTATGGCCTGGTTGGTTCTCCCACATCAGTGGAGCGGATGTTTGCTCCGGATGAGACGGAAACAAAGATTTATCTGGAGGGGACTCCGGAGGAAAAAACGGAAAAGCTGTATCAGGTACTTTCCGGAAAGAAGCTGATTTAGGAGGAGACCATGGAGTTTATTAAATTTGACGCGAAAAAATGCAGCCTCTGCGAAGTCTGCGTGGAGAAATGTCCGTTTGGAGCGCTCTCCATGGAGGAGGACGGGATTCATGTAAGTGCTGCCTGCCGGATGTGCGGTCTCTGCGTCCGACTCTGTCCGGAAAAGGCCATTAAATTTGAGCAGAAGGCTGGAGCGGTGGATAAAAGCCAGTGGAAGGATTTCCTGATTTTTGCCGAACAGGAATATGGAGACATTCATCCGGTGGTTTATGAGCTGATCGGAGAAGCGAGAAAAATGGCGGCCAAAGTAGGCTATCGGGTTCATTGTGTGATCGTAGGCGGTGAGGGGACAGAGGAAAATGCGAAAAAACTTCTTCCCTACGGCGTGGATCAGGTGTTTGTATATGAACATCCCGGTTTTGAAGGATTCCGGGCCGACTGTTATGCGGATGCGGTGGCCGACTGCATCGCGGCTGTAAAGCCAAGCTCGGTTTTAATCGGCGCAACGGCTCTCGGGCGTTCCCTTGCGCCACGGCTTTCCACCAGGTTCCATACAGGACTGACGGCAGACTGTACGACCCTGGATATCAAGCCAAACACGGATTTGGTACAGATCCGGCCGGCTTTCGGCGGAAACGTGATGGCTCAGATTGCCATTACAAAATCCAGGCCCCAGTTTGCTACGGTCCGTTATCGTGTTATGGATAAGGCAAAACGGGTGGAGCATCCAACGGGAACGGTGGTCTGCTGCGCAGTAACGGATGACATGGCCCGCTCCAGGATTGAAATTGTATCCTCAAAACTGATGGATAAGGTGAAAAGCCTGGAGGAAGAAGATATTATTGTTGTGGCCGGACGGGGCGCCAAAGACGAACGGGGCGTTAAACTCTGCAGGGAGCTGGCAGAGGCTCTGGGAGGGCAGCTGGCCTTTACCCGTCCCATGGTGGAGAACGGGTTTGGCGATACGGCTCATCAGATTGGCCTTTCCGGCCGTACCGTGCGGCCCAGGCTGATTATCACCTGCGGCGTGTCCGGCGCCATTCAGTTTACCTCCTGCATGAACGGAGCAGAGTGTATCGTGGCGGTTAATTCCGATCCGGAAGCACAGATCTTTCAGACGGCTCATTATTGCCTTGTAGACGACCTTTATGAGATTGTTCCCAGGCTGACGGAGCTGGTAAAAAAGCAGAAGGAGGAAGAAAAACATGCCGTTTCCATATAAGAAAATGACGCAGGAGGACTTTGACGCCATTCAGGAGATGACGGATCCTGACAGAGTCTGGACCGGCGAGGAAATTGCGCCGGAGTATTACCACGACGAGATGCCGGAATACGGAATTTTTCTGCCGGAACTTTACGTGGAAGTCGTGAATAAAGAAGAAATTTCAAAAATTATGGCATATGCCTGGAAGGAGAATATTCCGGTGGTCTGCCGCGGGGCCGGTACCGGTCTGGCCGGAGGAGCGACCTGCAAATACGGCGGGATCATGCTGTCGGTGATGCGGATGAACCGGATTTTCCCGGTGGATCACAAGAACCAGACCATTACAGCCGAGCCGGGCGCTCTGCTGATCGATATTCAGGCGGCAGCAGCGGCAGAAGGGCTTTTCTATCCGCCGGATCCGGGCGAGAAAACAGCATCCATCGGTGGAAACGTGATTACCAATGCGGGTGGAATGAAGGCCGTCCGGTATGGGCTGACAAGGGATTTTGTCCGCTGCATCGAAGCGGTGATGCCGGACGGTTCCATCATGAATTTTTCCTCCAACGTGGTAAAGAACACCACAGGTTATGACATCAAGGATCTGGTCATCGGTTCGGAAGGTACGTTATGTATTCTGACTCAGGTGACCTTAAAGCTTCTGCCGGCTCCTACCTGTTCCTGTACGATGGTTATGCCCTTTAACAGCCTGGAAGAATGCGCCGACATGGTGCCCAGGGTACTGGAGCTCCCCTTTGTGCCCACGGCCATTGAGTTCCTGGAACGGGAGCTGATTGATATTGTGGAACGAAACTTAAATAAAATGTTCCCGGTGAAGCAGGGAGAAGCAGTTCTAATCGTTATGTATGACGCCTCCAGCAAACAGGAGCTGGATTCTGCGGTGGAGGCTGCGGCCGAGGCAGCTTTGAAGAACGGTGCGCTGGACTGCTTCCTGGCAGACACACCGGAACGGTCCGGAACCGTCTGGGCGGTTCGGGGAGGAATCCTGGAAGGAATGAAGGCAGATTCCGTGTCCCAGGAGGAATGCGATGTGGTGGTTCCCAGAGCGAGAATCGCCGAATACGTAAAAGCAGCTAAACGGATTGCTTTATCCTATGGTATCCGGGTAGAGCCCTGCGGCCATTGCGGAGACGGAAACATCCATACGGAAATGCTGCGCGGACCGGAAATGAGCGATGAAGAATGGAAATCCGCTACACATGCCTGCTTAAAGGAGCTGTATGCGCTGTCCAAGGAGCTGGGAGGCCAGCTGTCCGGTGAACATGGAATCGGTAATGGAAGACTGGAGTTCCTGGAGGAATTTGTAGGTCCGAGAATGATTGAGCTTTATAAGGCCATTAAGCTGGCCTTTGATGAGAAGCTGATTCTCAATCCGGGAAAGGTGATTGAGTTTCAGAAAGGAAATTAAAAGGGGGAACATGTACGATGAGCAGTGGGAAACATTCATTGCTGGTGGATAAAAGTAAGATGCCGTTGACTCTGGGTCTGGCTTTTGTAGCCTTTACGACTCAGTTCGGAGGAGGATTCGCCTCCGGGGCACAGATCTATCAGTATTTTATCAACTATGGAATCTGGTGCCTGGTGCTGCCGCTTCTGTCTCAGGGACTTTATGCATTGTTTTTCTGGTATGGGATGCGGTATGCCTATAAGCATAAAACCTATGATTACCGGAGCTTTTCTGACAGTCTTTACGGGGAGACGAGACATCTCATGTCCAATCTTTATGAAATCTGCTATCTGATTATGATTGGAACGGCTTCGGCAGCGGCTTTTGCCACCGGCGGCTCCACGATTTCCACATTGTTTGGGATTCCTTACTGGATGAGTACGGTGATTATCGGCGCGTTTATCTTTTTTATCGCTCTGTTTGGAACCAGCGTGGTAAGAAAGTGTGCTTCCACCCTAAGCGTGCTGATCATAGCCGGACTGGTGCTGGTTCTTGTTCCAAATATTATCGCCCAGTGGAGCGATATTACGGTTTCGGTGAGCCGGATGGCGGGAGGAGAAATGTCAGTGCTTTCCAGTGAATCCGGCGCCTTTGGCTCTGCCTTATGGTCTGCGGTTCTTTATTTCTTCTTCCAGCTTGCTTCTGTATCGGTGATGTATCAGCAGATGGAGGAGGTAACAGACGTAAAGCAGATTAACCGGGCCGCGGTCTGGATGTTTGTCTGTAATTTTGTGGCCATGGAGCTTTCCATCATTGGCCTTCTGGCCGTGGCCTATGTGGCGGAGCTGGCCACAGCATCCATTCCTATGCTGGTTCTGGTACAGAACGGTGTCGGCGCGAAAATTCTGACGCCGGTGATTTCGGCGCTGATCATCCTTGGCGCTATTTCCACAGCCGTCAATATGATTTCCGGAATCGTCACCAGATGCGTAAACGCGGTGGAAAGACGTAAAACATCAAAAGAGGAAAAAGAAAAAGGCCATCTGGCGCGCAACGCAGTTTTTACGCTGCTGTTTACGTTCCTGGCCTTTGGAATTGCTCAGTTCGGTCTGATGGCTGTGGTGAGCAGAGGATATGCATATCTGGGTTATGCGGCGTTTGTCACCTTGTTTGTTCCCTTTATTCTTCATGCGGCTGTAACCAGAATGAAGGAAATTTAGAAAGAGACACGGCGACGGTTTTCGGCAGGTTTTCCGGCAGTCCGCTCATAGCTGATGGATAAAAGCTGCAGAACCTGTCCGGTGCCGGTTGAGCCGTCCAGAAGAATGGAAATCCAGTGCCGTTTGTTCATATGATAGGCCGGCAGGATGCCTTTTGCGGAAAGCAGGGACGGAATCATGTCCGGATCGCATTTTACGTTCAGAATCTCTGCGTTCCCGCCTCCGGTCAGTCCAAGCCTTGCTCTGGAAACATTCATAAAAACAGCAAACCACTTCTGATTTTCTTTATGGCGCAGCACGGCGTACTCCGGGTGAGAGGCCCAGAGATATTCCGGCTGCGCTTTGTATGTCTGAATGGCTTCCTGAAGAATTTTCTTTTTTATGGACGGGGATTTTCCGGATGAAGCCTCTGTGGGAGAAGTATTTCCGGACGAAGCATCTGCGGATAAAAGTTCCACGGGCGAGGCTTCTGCGGACGAATACGGCTCAGACGGCACTGCCATTGGAACCGCTCTCCTCTCCGGATAACTTTACCATATGGATATGGTCCTCCCATTTTCCGTTGATTTTCAGATAGTTTTTCGCCAGTCCTTCCTTTACGTACCCGTTTTTTTCCAGAACCCTGAGAGACGCTTCGTTCCAGGGCATCACATTGGCTTCGATCCGGTGGAGGCCAAGATTCTGGAAGGCATATTCTGTCATCATGCCGACGGCCATGGTCATATAGCCTTTATTGATGTATTCTTGATCCATTTTGTAGCCCAGGAAAGCAGAGCAGAAGGCGCCGCGGATAATTCCGGTCAGACTGATGGTACCGATGATGCCGGACTGTGCGCCGGCTTCCTGGATATAGAAACAGCAGGAGCTTCCGGTCTTCTGTGCCGCAATTTCATCCCCAAGCAATTCCTGCTGAACCCTAAGAGAGTAAAATTCGGGACTGCGAAGCGGTTCGTATTTCCGGAAAAATTCCCGGTTCCTTCTGTAAAATTCTGTCAGGTCCCGCGCCAGGGAACGCCTTGGAGGAACCAGCTGAATCCATTGATTTTTCATGTTGAAATCCTTTCATTACATACAGCGGACATAACGGATGGGTTCATCAAAGCCGAAGGTCCGCTTTCCGTTCATTTCCATGGTCTCGGTTACTTCCAGGCATGCTTCTGAAAACCGTTCGTGCAGGGTGAATTTCAAGACCGGAGTAAACATGCTGATACTGCCGCCTTCCCATATTCCATCGGTCTCTGTATACAGAGCAGGCGTAAATTTGGCCGATGGTTTCAGACTGGAAAACTCCACAGGAGCCAGGTTTTCATAGGTGAAGGTATTCTTATCATATCCGTCCGGGATTTCATAGGAAGTCAGAAGAATCCCGTCTTTTTCTTCCGTAAAAAGAAACAGGTGGTGAGAGCCATGGGTGTGGCCGCCGGTGGTATAATAACTTTCCTCCACCATAAAAATTCCCTGAAAATGTTCGGGAAGATGAAGAATTTTGCCGTTGCAGACATGATTGATATGACGGGCAAAGGGGAATTCCTTCTGCTCCTTTTGCATTTGCTCATATTGTTTGGAATTATCAAAGCTGCCTGTCAGAAGGCTCATAAATTGTTCAAGTTTTGTCATGGGAACACTCCTTCTTAAATCATGATTATAGATTTGCCGCCTTTGGCAGAGTGAAAATAAACTCCGTTCCTACGCCGGCGGTGCTGACCACATCAATGTTTTCTCCATGGGCCTGGATGATTTCCTTTACAATGGCAAGTCCCAGACCTGTGCCTTTTTTGTCCTTTCCACGGGATGTGTCGGATTTATAGAACCGGTCCCAGATCTTTTTGATGTTTTCTCTTGGGATTCCGATTCCCGTATCTTTGACGGAAACGAATACTTTTTCATACCGCAGTACGGTCTGAATATAGATGACGGAGTTTTCGTGACTGAATTTAATGGCGTTGTCAATTAAATTATAAAGCACCTGCTGGATTTTTCCCAGATCGGCATAAACCATCTGTACATCGTTGGAGAAGGTTAAATCCAGGACAATATTCCTTGCATTGCAGGTTCCCTCAAAGGAAGCGGCCGTATCCTTGATGACCCGGTTGATGTCAAAATTGCTGCGGGAAAGGAATCCTTTGCTGTCCAGAGAATTGAGGGTCAGCATTCCCTCTGTCAGTTTATTCAGCCGCTCTGTCTCGGAAATAACGATATTCAGGTATTTTTCCTGCAGCTGAGGCGGGACGGTACCGTCCAGGATGGCTTCCAGATAGCCTTTAATGGAAGTCAGGGGAGAGCGGAAATCGTGGGAGACATTGGCGATGAAGGATTTCTGGTATTCTTCCATTTTGTTCAGCTCGCTGGACATATAATTCAGAGTATCTGCCAGATACCCCATTTCATCGGAGGTATCCACTTTAATGGTGTATTCCAGATTTCCCTGTGCATATTCGGTGGCCCCGGCCGTTATCTTCTTTAAAGGCAGATAAACGGTTTTGGTAAAGACGAGAAGAATGATCAGGGACAGAAAGAAAATAATCGCAGCCGTAAGGTAGACGATATTTAAAATTTCCGTGTGATCTGTCAGAACCTGGCTCATGGACCGATGGATGACCACATATCCATAAGTGTTGAAATTTCCGGTAATGGGAGCCAGAACGGAAAGGGTGTCTGAGTCGAAGGTTCCGAAGAAGTTTCCGATCATGTAGACCCGGTTTCCGGCGGCCGTTGGATCAAATCCTTCGATGACTGTATCCAGATGAGCGGCCGGAGATGTTTCCGCAACCACCGTTCCCCGCTGATCCAGAACCCAGGCCTGAGCGCGCAGATAGGTAGCCACCGCCTGAAGCTGGGGATTGGCGGTGGAAAGACTGATGTTTTTTCCCTGGTAGATGTCGCTGTAGGTGCCGGCCAGCAGATTCGCTTCGTCATAGAGCGCTGCCGATTCCTCCCTGACCAGATACCGGTAGGTAATATGGGAGGAGAAGGTGGCAATGAAGACAAAGCCGATCAGCCCGAACACCAGATAGCCCAGGATGAATTTGGTATAAAGAGAATGGGTCATCGTTTTACCTCAAATTTGTATCCAATTCCCCAGACGGTGGAAAGGGCCCAGTGCTCATCATCTTTGATTTTCTCCCGAAGCCGCTTGATATGGACGTCCACGGTTCTGGTGTCGCCGATGTATTCATATCCCCAGATATGGTCCAGAAGCTGTTCTCTGGTGAATACCTGGTTGGGAGAGGATGCGAGAAAATATAACAGTTCCAGCTCTTTGGGCGGCATATCAATGGAATGTCCTTTGTAAAGAACGGAATAGTTGGTCAGGTTTACCACCAGATTGGGATATTCCACAAACTCCCCTTGCTGCTTGGAGGCATTGGACAGAGAAGCGGGGCCGGCCTGATAACGGCGCAGCACGGCTTTGACCCGGGCCACCAGTTCTTTGGAATCGAAGGGTTTTATCATATAGTCATCAGCTCCCAGCTCCAGACCCAGTACCTTGTCGAATACCTCGCCCTTTGCGGACAGCATGATGATGGGAACCTGAGAGGAGGTACGGATTTCCCGGCAGACCTGATAGCCGTCCATGCCGGGGAGCATCAGATCCAGCAGAATCAGGTTGGGTTTGAAAACAGGAACTTCCTTCAGGGCTGCCTCCCCGTCTCCCACAATTTTTGTTTCGTAGCATTCCTTAATCAGATACAGAGAAATCAGTTCCGCAATGTTGTCGTCGTCATCTACAATGAGAATCCTCTGCTTGTCTACCATGGGGTCTCCTCCTTTTCAGGTAAATGTTTCAATCGCATTTTCCGTAAATCAGGCTGCCGGCTGAAGCTTCTTTGCTGATAAGATAGAAGCGTTTCTTATCTTCCCGGCGATTTGCAGCAATCAAACGAACCAGCGTTTGAAACTGCTTTTCTTATTTATTTAAATGTAACAATGGTAACACCTGTGTCTCCCTCTCCAAAATCTCCCAGACGGAATTCTTTCACGTATTTGAGCTTTCGCAGATGCTTGTGAACGCCCGCTTTTAAAGCACCGGTTCCCCGCCCATGAACGACCCGCACCTGAGGCAGATGAGCCAGATAAGCGTCGTCCAGATACTTGTCAAGAACAGGAATGGCCTCATCCACCGTCATTCCAATCAGATTGACCTCCGGAGAGACGGAGAAGGACTTTGACATTTTTATTTTTCCGGCGCCGGTGGCATTTTTCTTTCCGGCCAGATCCATGCCGGGGCCGGTGACGGACGGCTCATTGAGAAGCTCCAGATCCTTGATATTAACCAGGGAGCGGAGAATCCCCATCTGAACGTATAAATCCCCTTTGGCGTTTGGCAGGCTGCTGACGGTTCCGTTGAGGTTCATGGTCAGCACCCGGACACCGTCTCCGATTTTGATTTTTTTCGGGGAAATGGTCTTTTTCGGTCCTTTGCTGTTTTTCAGACTCAGGTTCTTATCCACCTGCTCCAGCTTGCTGCGGAGCCTGGTTCTTTCTGCCTCCAGCTCTTTTCCGACACCGGAACTGGATGCCAGCTTATTGATGTTCCGGATGGTCTGATCGGCAGTTTCCTTGGCTTCTCTGAGGATGCGCTGTGCCTCCTCGTTGGCGCTGCGGAGAAGCTTTTCCTTCCGCTCATCCAGCCGTTCCTCTTTCTTTTCCAGACTGTTTTTCAGACGGGCGATTTCTTCTTTGTAGGAGGCGATTTCCTCCCGCTCTTTTTCGATGGTGACCCGGCTTTCCTCCAAATTGGCCAGCAGATCTTCGAAGGCCTGGTCATTGGATTCCAGGCGGTTTTTCGCATCGTCGATGATATATTCCGGAAGTCCCAGCTTTTTCGAGATGGCGAATGCATTGCTCTTTCCGGGGATTCCGATTAAGAGCCGGTAGGTAGGTCTTAAGGTTTCCACATTAAATTCACAGCAGGCATTTTCCACTCCCGGTGTGGTCAGGGCAAACACCTTTAATTCGCTGTAGTGGGTTGTGGCCATGGTCCTGCACTTCATATTGTGAAGGAAGGAAAGGACTGCGATGGCAAGGGCAGCGCCTTCTGTCGGGTCCGTTCCGGCTCCCAGCTCGTCGAACAGACAGAGGGAGCGGCTGTCGGCCTGCTCCAGGATGGAAACAATGTTTTTCATATGACCGGAGAAGGTACTTAAGCTCTGCTCAATGCTTTGCTCATCGCCGATATCGGCAAAAACGTCATCAAATACGGCAAGCTCTGAACCTTCAAAAGCAGGGATCTGCAGGCCGGCCTGTCCCATCAGGGTGAACAGTCCCACGGTTTTTAAGGATACGGTCTTTCCGCCGGTATTGGGGCCGGTGACGATCAGAAGGTCAAAGTCTTTTCCCAGCCAGATGTTGATAGGTACCACGGTCTTGGGATCCAGCAGGGGATGGCGGCCGTCCTTGATATGGATATACCCCTTTTTATTAAAGACCGGCATGCTGCAGCGGTAAATCCGGGAAAGGGCCGCTTTGGCAAAAATGAAATCCAGACGGGAAAGAAGCTGGAAATCTGTCTTTATCATTTCGGTATAAGGCACCAGTTCCATGCTGAGGGCGGCAAGAACCATTTCAATTTCCTTCCGCTCCTGCAGTTCCAGCTCACGCAGCTCGTTGTTAAGCTTGATGATGGCCATGGGCTCAATAAACAGAGTGGAGCCGGTGGAGGACTGGTCATGAACCATGCCCGGAAACTGGCTTTTATATTCGGACTTGACCGGCAGGCAATACCGGCCGTCCCGCATGGTGATCACCGCATCCTGCAGAAGGGAGCGGCTGGAATTTAAAATGGAATTTAACTGGGTATGAACCCGGTCCGCTGTGATTTTCATCTGGCGGCGTACATGACGCAGCCCCGGGCTTGCGTCGTCTGCAATCTCTTCTTCTGAGAGGATGCAGCGGGTGATTTCCTGATTGACAATGGTTAACGGTTCCAGAGAGCGGAACATCTCGTCCAGGGAATCATCAGGCAGCTCCTGATTTTCCGGATGACGCCCATAGTTTTTCGCCCTTGCGGCACAGGTCAGCAGACCGCTGATGGAAAGCAGTTCATGGGCGCTTAAGCTGCCGCCGATTTCCAGCCGCTTTAGGGAATCTCCGATATTCGAAACGCCGGCAAAGGAAAGGTTTCCCTTTTGCCGGATACGGGCCGCAGCGTCAGCCGTTTCCGTCTGGCTCTGAACGACCTCATCAAAATCAGAGGACGGTACCAGTTCCCGGCACAGCTTTTTTCCCGGTTCGGAGTGGGCACATTCTGTCAGCTTTTCTATGATTTTATAAAACTCAAGTGTTTTCAGAACTTTTTGATTCATATTATGGAAATCCTTTCTGCACATGAAGACATCGGGAACCGGTTATTTTGTCCACCAATATCACATGAAAAGTATAACACAAACCACCGGATTACCCAAGCGATATTTTTGTTGCATAAAATAGAAAGAGAAATTATAATGGAGGAAGAATACCAGCTTTGCTGGTATTCTTCCGATACGCAAACGAAGCGAAGTTTGCGGTACCCGTCCGATACGCAAACGGAGCAAAGCGGAGTTCACGGTGCCCGTCCGATACGCAAACGGAGCAAAGCGGAGTCCACGGTATCCGCCTGATACGTAAACGAAGCGAAGTTTGCGGTATTTGCCCGAGATCATCACGTAAACCGATACAGACAAAGGAGTTTCCCATGACAGATTCGCCTAATGAAAAGAAATTCATGAGGGAAAAAATTGTGAAGCCCCCGATTAACAAGCGCAGGCTGGCTGGACGCATCCTGTGCCTGTGTCTTTTTGCGGTCATTTTGGGAGTCGTTGCGGCGGTCAGCTTTGTTGTATCCATGCCGGTGGTGGAAAAGTTCCTGGGAACGGAGCCGCCGACCACCAGTATTCCCATTACCATTGAGCAGGATTCGGATCCGGCGACAAGGGAACCGGCCGGAGAAACCATGGTGGAAACCACGGCAGAAAGTCTGCAGCCGGAGGAAATGCGTGAGGAAATGGAGGAGATGGTGAGCGAGGCCATGGGAGATTTCCCGTGGACAACCAAGAACCTTCAGGAATTTAATGAGGCCATCCGGGCTATTTATCTGGAGTCGGAAAAAAGCATTGTTACCGTGTCGTCCATCCGTCAGGAAACAGACTGGTTTGATAATCCGGTTGTGAATACCGGCCAGTATGCAGGGATTATTACCACCATCAATTCCAGCGAGGTGGTGATTCTGACGGGAGAGAATGCGGTAGAAGAAGCAGATTCGCTGGGCGTCACGTTTGGTGACGGCAGTACGGCTTCCGTTGAGGTGAAGCAGAAGGATACGGTGGCGGGTATGGCTGTTGTCCGTGTCAGTACGTCCGAACTCAGTGAACAGACGCTAAACTGGATCAAGGCGGTGGAGCTTGGAAATTCCTATTCCGTCCGTACCGGAGATCTGATTCTTGCGGTGGGAAGCCCGGCGGGACATGTTCATTCTGTAAAGTCTGGTATGATTTCCTATGTGGCCCGCGGCGTTCAGGTGGCTGACGGGCAGACCAGGATGCTGTATACAGATTTTGACGGTGAGGGCGATCAGGGAGTCTTTCTTTTGAACCTTTCCGGCCAGCTGATTGGCTGGATAACGGAGCATGCAGATGCAGAGGATATTGCCGGAGCGTCTTTGGCCATGCCGATTTCGGAATATAAGTGGATGCTGGAGCGCCTCAGCAATGGAATTGCGATTCCCTATGTGGGGATTCAGGGGCAGGATGTCAGCGATGCCATGCTGGAACAGGGGATTCCCCAGGGAGTCTATATCACGGAATCCATTGCAGACAGCCCGGCGTATCAGGCAGGAATTCAGAGCGGAGATATTCTTGTCCGGTTTAACGGGCAGGAAATTGTGTCTCTCAGGGATTTCCAAAGCTGCCTGGAAGATGTGGAAAGCGGAGAAACGGTGACGGCGGTTGTCTGCCGGAAATCCATTGATGAATACAGAGAAATTGAATATCATATAACGATAGGAGCCAGGTAATTGCCTGGCTCAGAATCTGAAGGGAGAAGGATTATGAAATTTATCGAGACATTCCGGGAGGGAATGCATATATCAGATGTTTATTTATGCAAAACCAAACAGATTGCACTGACGAAGAGCGGAAAGGAGTACGGCTCTTTAAATCTCCAGGACAAAACAGGCAATGTGGATGCAAAGATCTGGGAATTGAATTCTCCTGGCATCAATGAGTTCTCTGCCATGGATTACGTATTTGTAGATGCGGATGTGACGGTATTCCAGGGACAGTATCAGTTAAATGTGAAGCGAATCCGCAGAGCAGATGAAAATGAGTATCATCCCGGAGATTATCTTCCTGTAACCTCCAAAGATGTAAAAACCATGCATCATGATCTGGTTCAGTATATTACGACGATCCGGAACGAATATTTAAGAAAGCTGGCCGCCGGATTTTTCATGAATGATGAGGCGTTTATTAAGGAGTTCTGTGCCCATTCTGCGGCGAAGAGCGTTCACCACAGCTTTGTAGGCGGACTTTTGGAGCATACGTTAAGCGTTGTGAAAATGTGTGATTACTTCTGCAAACAGTATCCGGTGCTGAACCGGGACCTTCTGCTGGTGTCGGCCATGTTCCATGACATCGGAAAGACGAAGGAGCTTTCGGCATTTCCGGAGAATGATTATACGGATGAAGGCCAGTTGGTGGGACACATTATTATCGGGGCACAGATGGTGAAGGCCCGGATTGATGCCATGCCCGGATTTCCGAAGAAGCTGGAAAATGAGCTGATTCACTGTATCCTGGCTCATCATGGGGAGCTGGAATACGGTTCGCCGAAGAAGCCTGCCTTAATCGAGGCTCTTGCGTTAAACCTGGCGGATAATGCGGATGCGAAACTGGAAACCATGACAGAGATTCTGAAGGGAGCCGGTGACAATACCGGATGGCTGGGATATAACCGGTTTATGGAAAGCAATGTAAGAAAGACCGGAGAATAGGAAAGCCAAAAAGATAGTCGAAAATTACAAATTACTGAAATTTTGAGATGGAGGCAGTCAGTTTCCTGTTATCAGATCCTGACTGCTCCATAACTTGAGGTGGAGAAGCCTTATTTTTTCCAGGACTATTGAATCTTGCCCTTACAGGATTTGAAATCTTATACTTAGATATCCCACAACGAGAGCAATAAAAAAAGCAATGGAATGGATAACGAGAGTAGAAATATTTTTAGAAAAAACTGGCAGATTTCCTAAGATTCCATAACCGATGATCCAAGCAGCATAGGTGGTATTGGTTTGAAATCGGGGAAGGTCGGGCCGAAGAAACTGAAGAATAACGATGAAACCAATCAGAGAGAAAACAACAGGTGAACCTCCTACGCTGGTGCTGTCGGGGTAGATGAAAGAAAACAGAATGTTTGTAAGGGTGCCTGTAACAGTGGAAAAAAGAAGCAGCTTCCAACCGTCGACTTGGCCATGCAGAAAAACGGAAACCCAGTAGAGAGAACACATGTTAATAACTGTGTGAAAGAGATTCACATGAATTAGCAGACCTGTAAAGAAACGATAATATTGATTTCCGATAATGTGTATCCCTTTGTTTCCCAACAGTTCTATGCAGTCAAATCTGAGCCCGAGCAAGAAAAACACACCCCATAAAATCTCCCAGAAATACAGGCTATATTCGCGCAATTTTGTCCCTCCTCCCATAAAAATATGAGTAATTCCGGATATTATACTACATTTTTATTGTATTTTAACATGGAGAATATAAAACTGTCAATAAAGGCGGTTTAGAATAGTGCAACATAACAACAGGTTATACCAGATATTACCACTGGGACGTAGTGCAGTATCAAAGAAAAATTGCGATAAACTATTGACATTTCTAAAATTTTGATTAAAATTAGGATCATTCAATATTTGAAATGCAACGAACAGGATACGACCTTTCATTTATCCCTTTTCAGAGACCTGCCGGCTGGTGAGAGGCAGGAAAGGACATGAGAGGCCATCACCTGCAAGCAGCCCGGGCGAACGGCTTACAAGTAGTCCGAGACGGCAATCCCTCCGTTACAGGGGAACGTATTCATCCGCGCCGGTGAGGAGAGGTGCAGAGGATACGGACTGAGGGACCGGATGTCCGGTAATTGAAGTGGTAACGCGGAGGAATCATATGCCTTCGTCTTCTGACAGAGTAATCTGCGGGAGACGGAGGCTTTTTTGTTAATGAGGAACCTTGCTCCCTGTTCCGTAAAGCACTCCGCAGGCTGCGCACCCGCGTGAAAGGGAAATGAGCCGTTGGAGCGGCCGCGCACAGAGCGGCAATGCGGCTGGTTTTTCCGGCACAAGGGATAGAACCGGCAGAGCTGCATGAGTGCCGGGCCAAAGAAGGAATTTCCTTTCGCGGTGCTTCTTATGGGTGACCGGACCGTCAGGAATTGAAGAAGATGAAAAATCTATACTAAAGGAGTGGAGAAGTATGAACACACTGGTAATTGTTCTGATTGCTGCCGTGTGCCTGCTGGGAGGCTATACTCTTTACGGGCGCTGGCTGGCAAAGACATGGGGAATCGATCCCAAAGCCAAAACTCCTGCCTATGTCCATGAGGACGGTCAGGATTATGTACCTACAGACGGATGGACGGTGTTTGCCCATCAGTTTTCTTCTATCGCAGGAGCGGGCCCTGTAACAGGTGCCATTCAGGCAGCAGCATTTGGATGGCTTCCCGTTCTTCTCTGGATTCTTTTGGGCGGCATTTTCTTTGGCGCCGTTACGGACTTCGGAGCGCTGTATGCCAGCGTAAAGAATGATGGAAAATCCATGGGCCTTCTGATTGAGAAATATATCGGAAAGACAGGAAGAAAGCTGTTTCTTGTTTTCTGCTGGCTGTTTACCTTGCTGGTTATCGCAGCATTTGCCGATATGGTGGCAGGAACCTTTAATGCCTACGTGGTAACAGACGGCGTCAGGGAGCTGGCTGCAACGGCCCAGACCAATGGAGCGGCCGGTACCATTTCCATTTTGTTCATTTTCCTAGCTATGTTGTTTGGCGTTATTCAGAAAAAATTTCACCTGACCGGAGCAGCCGAAGTGATTGTTGGTCTGGCCTGCACGCTGGTGGCTCTGGCTGTGGGAATGATGTTCCCGCTAATCGGCGGAAACGATGCATGGATTGCATTTACTTTTGCTTACATTTTCTTTGCGTCCGTACTTCCCATGTGGCTTTTGAAGCAGCCCCGTGATTACATGACCACGTTCATGTTTGCAGGAATGATTCTTGGAGCGGTTGTAGGAATTGTGGTTGCTCATCCGTCCATGAATCTGCCGGCCTATACCGGATTTTCCAACGAAAGTCTTGGCAACCTGTTCCCCATTCTGTTTGTCACGGTTGCATGCGGAGCAGTGTCCGGTTTCCACAGCCTGGTGTCTTCCGGTACCTCTTCCAAAACCGTTGCCAACGAAAAAGATATGCTGAAAGTTGGCTATGGAGCCATGGTTCTTGAGAGCCTGCTGGCAGTTTTAGCGCTTTGCGTGGCCGGTGCGGCTGCGGCAGCAGATGGAACTGCAGCGGCCGGAACTCCGTTCCAGATTTTCTCCGCCGGTGTTGCCGGACTTTTGGAGATGTTTGGCGTTCCGATTTATGTGGCTCAGTGCTTTATGACCATGTGTGTATCCGCACTCGCATTAACCAGCCTGGATGCGGTGGCCCGGATTGGAAGAATGTCCTTCCAGGAGCTGTTCAGTGTGGATGATATGGAGCATGCGGAAGGATGGAGAAAGCTCCTTTGCAATAAGTATTTTTCCACGGTTATCACTCTGGCCTGCGGTTACATTCTTACAAGAATCGGTTATTCCAATATCTGGCCGCTGTTTGGAAGCGCAAACCAGCTTCTGAGTGCTCTGGTACTGATTACACTTTGCGTCTTCTTAAAGGTAACCGGGCGTGAAAACAAAACTCTGTTCCCGCCGCTTCTGATTATGCTTTGCGTAACCTTTACGGCTCTGGTACAGAGAAGCATCGGACTCGTTCAGGCATTCAGCGCCGGAACAGGAACGGTGATGGTTGAGGGACTTCAGCTTCTGATTGCAGTTTTGCTGATGATTCTTGGAATTACCATTGTAGTAACTTCCGGTAAAGAACTTCTTAACAAGAAGGCACCTGAGACGGTGAAAAACCCGGAGGTAAAAGTCGGGTAAAACCGTAAGAAATATATTTTATTCTGTAAAATCCATTCAGTTCCCCAAAGCTGTGGATGCCAGCGAGAACGGGGACAATCGATTCAGATGTAAATGATTCGATATGACAGCCAGAACGGCAAAGATGAAGAAATCTTCGGGTTCCTTTGTCTTTGTCGTTTTTTGATGCTTCCTGTGGCTTGATGCTTCGGCTTTATCTCCCTGTGGGGTTTTAGTTTTATGTCTCCGTGCGGTTTTAGTTTTATGCTTCTGTGGGGGGAGTGCATCGCTTCAGCTTCCGGCTTTGCATACCGGCAGTGCTTTCAATTTACAGTTGCAAAGAAAGATTGGGTTCCGTTATACTATAGCCAAAGGACGTGCAGTCAGACGAAGGGAATGAAGAATTCATGAAAGAAATCAAAAAGAATGATACATTTGTAGTGACCATAGAAGATATGAGTGATACAGGCGCAGGAATCGGCAAACTGGAGGGGTATACCTGGTTTATTAAAGACGGACTGATTGGAGACGTGGTGGAGGCATCCGCCATGAAAATGAAAAAAAATTATGGATTTGCCAGGCTGGTTCGGGTGCTGGAGCCGGCCAAAGGACGCGTTCCGGCCAGATGTCCGGTGGCGAGAGCCTGCGGCGGGTGCCAGCTGCAGGAGCTTTCCTATGACGAGCAGCTGAAGTTCAAGGAACGAACCGTTTATAACCATTTAAAACGAATCGGCGGGCTGGAGCATCTTTATCTGCCCCAGGAAAAAGAGGCGGCTGCCGGAGTACCGGACGCGGTGATGATGGAGCCGATCATCGGGATGGAAAATCCATGGAGATACCGGAATAAGGCTCAGTATCCCATCGGAACGGGAAAGGATGGTCTGCCTGCCGCCGGTTTTTTTGCCGGCCGGACCCATACGCTGATTCCCATACCGAATCAGGACTGTCTGTTGGGCTGCGAGGAAAACCGGGAGATTTTGAACATTGTCCTGCAGTATATGAGGGACAATGGAGTTTCGCCTTATCATGAGGAGACTCATCAGGGCCTGGTGCGCCATGTGCTGATTCGCAAGGGCTTCACCAGCGGCCAGCTTCTTGTGTGCATGGTAATAAACGGCAGAAGCCTGCCCCATGGAGAGCGGCTGGTGGAAGCATTGGTAAAAGTCGGGGTAAACAGTGTTTCTCTGTCTGTCAACCGGGAGAAAACCAACGTGATAATGGGAACGGAAATCATCAATCTTTACGGGCCCGGATACATTGAGGACTGGATTGGCCCTGTGCGTTTTCGCATTTCTCCGCTGTCCTTTTTCCAGGTGAATCCGGTGCAGACGGAGCGGCTTTACGGGACGGCTCTGGAATTTGCAGAACTTTCCGGAGGGGAGACGGTTTGGGATTTGTACTGCGGCATCGGTACGATTTCCTTGTTTCTGGCCCAGAAAGCCGGCAGGGTATATGGCGTGGAAGTGATTCCCCAGGCCATTGAGGATGCGCGTGAAAATGCAAGAAATAATGGAATGGAACATGTGGAGTTTTTTGTCGGGAAGGCCGAGGAGGTTTTGCCGGAACAGTATGAGAAAAACCATGTTTCTGCAGATGTGATTGTGGTTGACCCGCCCAGAAAAGGGTGTGATCAGGCCTGCCTGGACACAATCGTGAAGATGAAACCCAAGCGGGTGGTGTACGTCAGCTGTGATTCTGCAACTCTGTCCAGGGATGTGAAATATTTGCGGAAATTTGGGTATGAGGTAAAAAGAGTCAGACCGGTGGATATGTTCGGGCAGTCGGTGCACTGTGAATGCGTGGTGAAGCTGGAAAAGGAACAAACAGACAGAGCGGTTGGATAGAATATGAAAGAAAAACAATTATATCTGATTGGCGGCACGATGGGGGCAGGGAAAACAACCGTCGGCCGGATTTTAAAGAAGCAGCTGCCGGACTGCGTGTTTCTGGACGGGGACTGGTGCTGGGATATGGATCCGTTTCAGGTTACAGAGGAGACAAAAAAGATGGTCATGAAAAATATCATCTTTTTGCTGAACAGCTTTTTAACCTGCAGCGCTTATAAAAACGTGGTATTTTGCTGGGTCATGCATGAACAGGCCATCATAGATGAAATTCTCGGCGGTTTGGATTTAAACGGGTGTCAGGTTCATCTGTTTTCTCTGATATGCAGTCCAAAAGAGCTGGCAGGCCGTCTGGAAAAAGATATAGAACAGGGACTTCGGGATGAAGATGTGGTAAATCGCAGTTTGGCCCGTCTGCCTTTTTATGAAAAACTGAATACGATAAAAATAGATACGACCGGCTGCAGCCCGAAAATGGTGGCAGAAAGGATTACGAAAGCGTCCGGAAGGAAGAGATGGGATCCATAAAGAAGAAATAGAATCTATTAAAGAAGAAATAAGATCTATTAATGAAGAGACAGAATCTGGAAACAGGAAATGGCAGTTCAGAATCATAGCTGAGACCGCAGGAAACTTTGCGGAAAATAGGCCGCATTGCTTCCATTTTCTTTCACAATTTGGTATACTTTTTTTAGAAAAATAAGGTTGAAAATGCCGAAAAGCATTCGGCAAAGGAAAGAAGGAGAAGGAACATGAATTACAATGAAGAAGCGCTGAAGCTTCATGAGGAGCACAGAGGAAAGATCGAAGTTGTAAGCAAGGTGCCTGTAAAAACCAGGGATGATTTAAGTACAGCCTATACGCCCGGTGTGGCAGAGCCCTGCAGAAAGATTCATGAAGACAAAAAGAATGTTTATAAGTACACCAATAAGGGAAATATGGTGGCGGTTGTATCCGACGGAACGGCGGTTCTCGGACTGGGAAACATTGGACCGGAAGCGGCTATGCCGGTTATGGAAGGAAAGGCAATCCTGTTTAAGGAATTTGGCGGGGTGGATGCATTCCCGATCTGTCTTGATACGACGGATCCAGAAGAAATTATTAAAACTGTAAAAAACATTGCTCCCTGCTTTGGAGGAATTAACCTGGAGGATATTGCGTCCCCGAAATGCTTTGAGGTAGAGGCGCGTCTTGAGAAAGAACTGGACATTCCCGTTTTCCATGATGACCAGCATGGAACGGCTGTGGTTGTGACAGCCGCTCTTTTAAATGCGCTGAAAGTGGTTGGAAAGAAACTGGAAGAAATTCATGTGGTATTAAACGGACCTGGTTCGGCCGGAACTGCGATTATCAAAATGCTGCTGGCCACCGGTGTGAAGCATGTGATTGCCTGTGATGAGCATGGAATCCTTTATAAAGAACGGGGAATCGGCATTAAGGACCATAAAGAAATGCTCTGCTCCATTACCAATCTGGAGGATAAGCGGGGAACACTGGCAGATGCCCTTGTGGGCGCCGACGTGTTTATCGGCGTATCGGTGGCAGGCGCTTTGAAACCGGAAATGATTAAAACCATGGCAAAAGATCCGATTGTTTTTGCAATGGCGAATCCGACGCCGGAAATTATGTACGATGAGGCCATGGCTGCCGGCGTTAAGGTTATGGGAACGGGCCGTTCGGATTTCCCGAATCAGATTAACAACGTACTGGCATTTCCCGGAATCTTCCGCGGAGCATTGGACAGCGGAGCCAGGGATATTAATGATGCCATGAAGGTGGCAGCAGCTAAAGCTATCGCGGAGCTGGTAACACCGGATAAGCTTTGTCCTGAATATATTATTCCGGGCGCTTTGGAGCCGGGCGTTGCTGCTCATGTGGCCAAGCGGGTGGCGGAAGCTGCCGTTACTTCAGGAGCGGTAAGAAAGTAAGATTTGAATTGGTCATATTTTAACACCCCTCATGCATACAATGTATAGCAGAGGGGTGTTTTTTTGCCTTGAAGCGGGATGGCAGGTATAAAGAATCCGGCCTGTTACATAATGCCAGATGGTATGGATTCTGATGCCAGGCAGAAGGACCCTCGTAAAGAACATGATGGTGTGAGGAAATAGTACAGGAGGACGGGCATAGCAATGGCGGATTATCGAAGGCTGATTTCTTATATTTATGAGTACGAGGGAAAAGAAAAAGGAAAGAACGTGGGTTTTGCCAAACTGGAAACGCGGAATGGGCAGTGCCGGCTCAATGTGAGCGTGAAAAAGATATATATGGGAGGCAATGCCATCGGCGTTTATCTGCTGGGACAGGAGGGGCGCGAGACGTTCCTTGGAAATTTATTTGTCCGGGGAGGGAATGGAGAATTTCGGACATCGGTTGATGCCGGAAATGTGGATGGGAAAGGGGCAGGGCTGGAAACGTATTACGGGCTGACGGTTCATGATGTAAAAAATCCGTGGAGATCGTATAAGACCATCTGGGAAGACGGGGCGCTTCCGGATCACACGCCTGCGTCTTCGGCGGCAGCGCCAGTGACCGTATCTTCGGCGTCCGTATCTTCGGCAGCGGCAGCTCCGGTGACTGCCGGTCTGGCGGCTCAGAACGTGTCGGAAAGGAAAAACGGTTCGGGAGGCAAAACAGCGGCTGGAGACAAAGCAGCGATGGGAAACAAAATGGCGTCTTCCGGCGGAAAAACCTCTGCACCAGAAGTTTCGCTGGAATCCGGTACAGGAAATGCCGCTGGAAGAACCGGAGGCGGAAATCGCCTGGGAGCTTATGCAAATCTGGCGGCAGGGATTGCGCTGGGCGCCGGCGGAGCTCTGCGTGCCGGAACGGGGGCAGGATCCGGCATGAATGAAGGCGGCGGGAGAAATGCGGGAGGCAGGCCAAATATGGGAGAAGGGCGGAACGCGGGGACCGGTATGAATGCGGATGGAAGCCCGAATTCGGGAGAGACCAGTACGGCTGCCGGGAGAATGGACTGCAGCGCTGGAAGAGATGGGGATGCGAAAAACCGGAATGGCACCGGAGGGACACAGTCCAGGAGGACCTTTGAGGCAGCAGACGTGGTCGGCAGCAATCTGATGGTACCGGGAGGAATGAATACGGCATCGGAGGTTCTGCCCGGAATGGAAGCGGTCGCGCCGGGAAAAATAATTTCCAGAGCGGTTCGTGAGATTGAGGAAGAAATTGAACGGGAAGAACAGAGGAGAGAGGCGGAAAGGCAAAAGGAGGAACAGCAGAGAACGGAAGCGGAGAGAAGAGAAAGAGAACAGGGGAATCTCCGCAAAGAAGAAAGACGAACCGGAGAAGAGCCAGGACAGGAGAAGGATGGGTGCGCTGCGGGAGAGAAAACGGAGGAACACACACAGGAAGGAGAGATGACGGCGGAACAGGGAGCCAACGAGCGTGCCGGGGAGCCGGTTCAGTCTCCGGAACTTGAAAATCCGGAGGTTTTAAGGTATCTGCAGGAAACGGAAACCCTGACAGAGGATCCGGAACGGCTGTGGAAGGAACTGCGCAAACAATATCCGAAAATTCAGCCCTTTGACTATGAAGACGGGTGTGAAATTCTTACCATTCGCCCCCAGGATATCGGCCGTCTGCCGCGGGAAAGCTGGATTTATGGGAATAACAGCTTTCTGCTTCATGGCTATTATAATTTCCGCTATATTATTCTTGTGAGGCTTGGCGGAGAAAAGATGAGAGCCAGGTACTTGATTGGAGTTCCGGGTCATTATTACAGCAATGAGAAATATATGGCATCTATGTTTGGCTTTCCTAATTTTGTTTTGTCAAAAAAACAGCCGCCCAATGACGGCCGTTTTGGATACTGGTATACGGATATCAAGCTTCACTGAACCTTAATAATCAATTCCGCGCAGCTCGGCATGTCCTACATAGGGTGCTGCGATTCGCAGATAGGACAGAAGCTCATCTTTTGTGCATCCGGAAAAACCGTCCATCAGAACATTGCCGGAATCCACGAAATTCTGCAGATAATAGTTGGGGCATCCGGAAATCCACGGGCCTATTTTTTCAAAATCCTCTGCGGAATGCAGCTCTTTGACGACCGTGGTCCGAAATTCAAAGGGAATTTTGGATGCCATTAAATAATGCATGCTTTCTTCAATTGCTTCTATATGAATGGACGGTATTCCGGCAACCAGGGAATACCGTTCTTTGCATGTTTTGATATCCATGGCCACATAATCCACCAGCTGCTTTTCACATAAATCTTTTAATATTTCCGGTTTATAGCCGTTGGTATCCAGCTTAATTTGAAGGCCAAGACTGCGAATCTGCCGGATAAAGTCTTCCAAATCCGGCTGCAGCGTCGGCTCCCCTCCGGTAATGGCAACGCCTTCAAGGATTCCGGCCCTTTTTGAAAGGAAGGAAAGAACCTCCTCTTCGGAGAATGCAGGGGGAACATCGCTGCCCAGCAGATCGCTGTTATGGCAGAAAGGGCATCGGAAATTGCAGCCGCCGGTGAAGATGGTGGCTGCCACATGACCGGGAAAATCAAGAAGCGTGGTTTTTTGCAGACCGCATATTTTCATGGAAATATCCCTCATTTCTTATCATCTTTAAGCTTCATCAGTTTCTCGGAGAGAGTATCGGAATCTAAATGGAGCAGGAACATTGCAAATGGAACAAATTCAGTATAATTGGTTTTTGACCGGGAGTAAATAGGGAGAATGAAATACGAAGAAACGGCTCTTTGGGAGATGGGTATGGCGGAGAAGATTTAAGGGATACGTCATGGCGGAGAGATTTTAGGGTCCGTACCGGAACAGAGGGGGCTTAAGACCGGAGCTTGCCATGGCCAGGCCTTTTCTGTATAATGGGTTTAAAACAGTGCTGAAAAAGACGGCATATGGAATGCGTATAATGAAGGTGATGAGGAAAAATGCCGGTGAAAATATCGTTGGATGAAAAATACATGAAGGAAGCGATTCGGCAGGCCAGAAAGGCGGCTGCATTAAAGGAAGTTCCCATTGGCTGCGTGATCGTTCATGAGGGAAAAATAATTGGCCGCGGATATAACAGGCGTACCACAGACGGCAATGTCCTGGCGCATGCGGAGATTCTGGCAATTCGGAAAGCCTGCCGGGCCATGGGGGACTGGAGGCTGGAAGAATGTACCATGTATGTGACGCTGGAACCCTGCCCGATGTGTGCCGGGGCCATTGTTCAGGCCAGGATTCCCCGGGTGGTCATTGGATGTATGAATCCCAAGGCCGGCTGTGCCGGATCAGTTTTGGATTTGCTTCATGAAAAGGGATTTAACCACCAGGTGGAAACGGAAATTGGATTGTGTGGAGAGGAATGCTCCTCCATGCTGAAAAATTTTTTTAGGGAACTGAGAGCAGAAGGGAAACGAAGAAAAGAAGAAAAAGGAAAAGAAGGGGAGGAAAAAGAGGGAGAGTAAAAAAAGAGAGGAAAAGAAGAGGGAAAAGAAAAAGAGCGAAAAGAAGAAAAGGATAACGGCGAGGAGGAAACATGAAAAAGAGGAGAAATAAAATAGGAAGATTTCTGGCGGGAACAGTTCTTCTGGCGCTTGTGAGTGCGGGAATGACCGGCTGCGCGCAGGGAGAGAGCGGAAACAGTGAGGAAGCGGCCAGTATTGGCGGAAGCAATGAGGAAGCGACCAGCATTGGCGGAAGCAATGAGGAAGCGACCAGCATTGGCGGAAGTGATGAGGAAGCAGTCAGCATTGGTGGAAGCGATGAAGAGGCGGCCGGCATTGGCGGCGGCAGTGGGGAGGTTGTCAGCGTTATCGGAGGAGCCGATGGACCCACTTCTATTTTTGTTGCGGGAAAAACGGGGGATGAGGAAGGAACACCGGCCGCACAGCTGGATATAACCCAGGCAAAAGGGGAAGACTTTGGAGGAGCGGCTGTTCTGGATTATGTAAGTGCGGATAAAATTTCGTTTCACTGCCCGCTGGGATATATGGTATTTCAGGCGGATGAGTCAGGGAAGCTTGCTCCGGTACTGGGAGTCACGTTTGAAGAGGCCGGAGGCCTGGTGATGGAAGGAGACGGAAGGACTGCGGTTCTGGGAGGCGATACGGGAGCCATGGTGATTCCCGGGGCATATCAGGAAAGCGGAGCGGAAACGCTTTATGTTTTCGAGGAAGAAAGCGGGCAGATATTCGAATCTCCCATGACGGAAGATATGATGGAAATGATAAAAGAAGTCGAAGCGCAGAAGCCATCGGTTTCCGAAGAAGTCAGAGGGCAGCTGGAAGAAGCGGTGGATGAGCAGACGGGCAGCCGGATTCTGGTCGATCCGGTTGCGGTTCCGGAATTTGATGCCAATGTGTACGGATTTCTGGCGGCTGACGGAGAGCGGCTGGAGGATATCTGGTATGGACTCTGGTGGGCAGATCCGGCATTCGACAATAAAATGGAAAAGACGGTTCTGTTTGAGGCAGACTGATTTGGCGTGCGGTATGATAAAGAAAAGCGGAGAATAAGCGGGGCGGCGAGGAAAAGAAAACCGCATGTGGGAGAGATGAGTTCCTGCGTGGGAGAGAAGAACCTCTGCGCGGCTTGACAAATCGGATGTCTCCATGTATACTTAACTGGTCCGCACAGCCGGGGAGTTAGCGGTGCCCTGAACCTGCAATCCGCTATAGCAGGGGTGATGTTTTGCCGAGGGTGTCTGCATTGCAGGGCTGCCCCTGGTAAGCGGCGTTGACGTCTTGGTCTTACGCAATGAAAATCTCTGAACCGTGTCAGGGCAGGAATGCAGCAGCACTAAGGGGAACCTTTCATGTGCCGTGAGGAAGCCGGGGCTGAGCAGGCTGCCAGGGTAACGTCTGTGGTGCGCATTCGACACAGAACGTGCGGATATAATTATATATGGTATAGATTAAAGGGGTGACAGTATTATGAAGAAAAGACTTCTGCTTTTACTGATGCTCCTTTTTGCTTTATTTGCAGTTATTTTTGTGATTCCGGAGATTCTGGAACGGGAAAGCGGAATTTCCGGGACGACAGAATCTGCTCAGACGGGAGGAAAAGAGCCGGGGACAGAGACACTGGAAAGCCGGACGTTTCCCTATGAAACGGTATGGACGGAGACGGAAAGCCAGACGGAAAAAGAACCGGAATACGATCCGGGAGAACCGGTTGACCGGGAAAAAATCGTGACGAATCTTCTGTTTGCTTCCGACACCCATTATATGTCGCCGAACCTGACGGATTATGGAGATGCCTTCCATGAAATGGTGGATAACGGGGATGGCAAAGTGATTCAGTACATGCCGCAGATCTGGGAGGCGTTCTCGCAGGAAGTGATGGCAGCGCAGCCGGATGCGCTGGTGCTCAGCGGCGATCTGACGCTGGACGGCGAGAAAACCAATCATCTGGAGCTGGCCGGGCGGCTGAGAGAGTTGGAGGCAGGCGGAGTGCCGGTGCTGGTTATTCCGGGGAACCATGACATCAATAATCATCGTGCCAGCGCATACTTCGGTTCAGAAAGAACGTATGTGGAGAATGTGAGCCCGGAAGAATTCCTGGAAATATATGGGGAATTCGGATATGAGGAGGCGGCAGGCCATGCGCCGGATTCCCTCAGCTATCTCTACATATTAAATGATACCACCTGGATGCTGATGCTGGATACCTGTGTTTATGAGCCGGAGAACCAGGTATACGGAGTGATTTCCGAGGGGACAATGGAATGGATGGAGCAATGCCTGCGGGATGCCTATTCCCAGGGAATTACGGTCATACCGGTGGCCCATCATAATCTCCAGGAAATCAGCCGTGTGTATGTGGAAGAGTGCGTGATCGAAAATCACATGGAGGCTATGAAGATCCTGGAGCGGTATCTGACGCCTGCGTTTTTCAGCGGACATCTCCATGTTCAGCGGATCATGAAACATATCCTGGAACCGGGGGCAGACAGCGATGTGTACGGGATCTGGGAGGTTGTCAGCAATTCCCTGATGATTCCGCCCTGTCAGTACGGGAGCCTGACTTTAAATGGGGATGGGAGTCTTTCCTATCATACGAAAAATGTGGATGTGTCTGCCTGGGCTGCGGCCAAAGGGGAGACGAACCCGGAGCTGCTGGACTTTGCGGCATTCAGCGACAGCTATCTGCGGACCGTGGTGAAGGAGCAGACCTATCGCTCCATTGAGGATATTCCTGATTATATCCGGGAAATCATGGCAGATTTCTATACGGAACTTTATCAGGACTATTATGCCGGGAAACAGGTGAATTACAGCGAAAAGAAGAAGGAGCAGGGATATATTTTCTGGGATCGGTTCATGAATCCCAGCATGCAGTTCCGTCAGGTGGAAGGAATGATGCGGGATGGTATGGCGGTGAATAACCAGGCCGAGATTCCCAACCCCGTCTGGATGAGACGGGAGTAGGATGCCGGCGGGCGGGTGCTTGCTGCAAATTTGGCGGCCGGACCATTGCTGCAAATTTTCCTTGCCCCTGTGTTTGCTTTGTATTATAATTACAAAATGGATATGTAGGCCAATGTGTTTCGGAGAAAGGATGAAAGGTATGAAGAGAGTCGGATTCTTGACCAGCGGCGGCGATTGTCAGGCTTTAAATGCGACAATGCGCGGCGTGGCAAAAGGGCTTTATCAGATATATGACGATGATGTGGAAATCATCGGATTTGAGGATGGATACAAAGGACTGATGTACGCCAATTACCGGGTAATGAACCGCGGGGATTTTTCAGGAATCCTGACCAAAGGCGGCACCATGCTGGGAACATCCCGGCAGCCGTTTAAGTTAATGCGGGTACCGGATGAGAACGGCCTGGATAAGGTGGAGCTGATGAAGCATACCTATTATAAGCTGAAGCTGGATGCTCTGGTGGTTCTTGGCGGAAACGGAAGCCAGAAAACGGCAAACCTGTTAAGCCAGGAAGGGCTGAACGTGATTGGCCTGCCAAAGACCATCGACAATGATCTCT
Organism: Candidatus Copromonas faecavium (nom. illeg.); assembly: GCA_018712915.1. GTDB lineage: Bacteria > Bacillota > Clostridia > Lachnospirales > Lachnospiraceae > Copromonas > Copromonas faecavium. The sequence continues at coordinate 66,579 of DVGC01000029.1, forward strand.
GGGGAACAGACATGACCTTTGGTTTCCAGAGCGCTGTGGATATTGCCACAAATGCCATCGACTGCATCCATACAACGGCCTCTTCCCATGGCCGTGTGTTTATTGTCGAGGTGATGGGACATAAGGTGGGCTGGCTGACACTTCATGCAGGAATTGCGGGAGGCGCTGATATTATTCTCCTGCCGGAGATTCCTTATGATTATGATAAGGTGGTAAAGAAGATTAAGGACCGTACCAAGAGCGGCAGCCGGTTCTCAATCCTGGCGGTGGCAGAGGGCGCAATCTCAAAAGAAGAAGCGAAGATGTCCAAAAAGGAATATAAAAAGCATCTGGAAGAGAGAAAAGAAAAGTATCAGTCGGTGGCCTACGAAATCGGCGCCAGAATCCAGGAGATGACAGGGCAGGAAATTCGGGTAACGGTGCCCGGACATATGCAGCGCGGAGGTGCTCCGGTGGCATATGACCGTGTCCTTTCTTCCAGAATCGGCGCACATGCGGCCGGTATGATTGATAAAGGGGAATTTGGAAGACTGGTTGTGGTGAAAAATAATGTCATCACAGATATCCCCCTTGCTGAAACAGCAGGAAAGCTGAAGCGGGTGGATCCCCAGTCGGATATTGTTCAGGAGGCAAGACTCCTTGGCATCAGCTTTGGAGACCAGTAGTCCATGTCATACACAGCATTATACAGAAAATGGCGGCCGCAGATTTTTGAGGATGTAAAAGGGCAGGATCATATTGTAACAACCCTGCGAAACCAGGTCAGCTCCGGAAGAATCGGACATGCCTATTTATTCTGCGGCACCAGGGGAACGGGAAAAACTTCTGTGGCAAAGATTTTTGCCCGGGCGGTCAACTGCGAACATCCGGTCAACGGCAGCCCCTGCGGCACCTGTTCCAGCTGTCAGCAGATTGGAGCCGGAAATTCCCTGAACGTTATGGAAATTGACGCAGCTTCCAACAATGGTGTGGAAAATATCCGTGAAATCAGGGAGCAGGTCCAGTATCCGCCGACGGAAGGGAAATACCGGGTTTATATTATTGACGAGGTTCATATGCTTTCTACCGGGGCTTTCAATGCGCTTTTAAAGACCCTGGAAGAACCTCCTTCTTATGTGATATTTATTCTGGCAACGACAGAAGTTCACAGGATTCCCATTACGGTTTTATCCCGGTGCCAGCGTTATGATTTCCGCAGGATTACGGCGGATACCATCGCCGCCAGGCTGAAGGAGCTGACGGATGCGGAGCGGATGCCGGTGGAAGAACGGGCACTGCGGTATCTGGCCAAGGCGGGAGACGGCTCCATGCGTGACGCATTAAGTCTTTTGGACCAGTGCGCAGCATTTCATTATGGAGAGACCCTGACCTATGAACATGTGCTGGATGTGCTGGGGGCTGTGGACAACCAGGTGTTCCGGGAGCTGTTTACCGCAATTCGGGAGAACCATGTAACGGACTGTATCCGGACGCTGGAGGAGCTGGTGGCTCAGGGAAGGGAACTGTCCCAGTTTGTAGTGGATTTTATCTGGTATATGCGGAATCTGCTTCTGATTAAAACGGCGGAGGATGCGGAAGAGCTGCTGGATATGTCGGAAGATAACCTGAAACTTCTAAGAGAAGACGCGGTGCTGGCAGATGAGAACACGCTGATGCGTTATATCCGGGTGCTTTCGGAACTGTCCAACCGGATCCGCTATGCCAGTCAGAAGCGGGTTTTGGTGGAAGTGGCGCTCATACGGCTTGCCCGCCCGGAAATGGAGGAAAATCTGGATTCCATTCTGGAGCGGCTGGAGCGGCTGGAACAGAAGGCAGAAAGCGGAGCCTGGATGGCGCCGGCTTCCTGGCAGGGGGCTGGAGACCCCAATGCGGAGAATGGCGGATCCGGTGCGGCCGGTTTTTCCGGGTATACAGGTCAGCCGGGCCATTTTGGTGAGCCTGGCGCTTTCGGTCAGTCTGGTTTTTCCGGTCAGTCAGGGTATCCGGGGCAGCCGAATGATGCAGGACGGCCTATGGCTTCAGGTCAGGCAGGCGGGCAGCCGGGAGAAATGGCACAGACTGGAAATATGGGAATGGCAGCGCCTGCTGCTCAGGAAGGCCGGGTGGTTTCTCTGCCCAAGGCTCAGCTGGAAGATTTGAATTTAATCCGGAATGAATGGGGAAAAATTATCCGCAGTATGGGAATGTCCATACGGCCCAGCTTTCGGGAGACGGTGGTGGAACCGGCAGGAGACAGCTGTCTCTGTATTGTATTCCAGGATATGATGAATTTTTCCATCGGCAGCCGCCCCAGTGTTCTTGGGGAGCTGGAACGGTATGTGGAGCAAACCTACGGGAAGTCCATGTATTTTAAGGCCAGACTCCGGGAAAACGGGGAGCGGATGGATACCAGATACATCAGCGATGAAGAATTAAAAGAGAATATTCACATGGAAATTACCATAGAAGATTAGAAAACGGGAGGAAATACACCATGGCAAAACGTGGCGGTTTTCCAGGCGGAATGCCTGGCAATATGACAAATCTGATGAAGCAGGCGCAGAGAATGCAGCGCCAGATGGAGGAGAAGACAAAGGAGCTGGAGGAGAAGGAGTATACGGCTGCGGCCGGCGGCGGAGCTGTTACGGTTACCGTTTCCGGAAAGAAGGAAATTTTGTCCGTTAAGCTGTCTCCGGAGGCAGTGGATCCGGATGATGTGGAGATGCTGGAGGATCTGATTGTGGCTGCGGCCAACGAAGCGCTTCATAAGATGGAAGAAGATTCCGCATCGGTTATGGCGGAACTGACAGGAGGCCTTGGAGGTCTGGGAGGACTTCCGTTCTAATATGGATTATTACAGCAAGCAGATATCGAAATTAATCGAGGAGCTGTCCAAGCTGCCGGGAATCGGGAGCAAAACGGCGCAGAGGCTGGCTTTTCATATTATCAATATGCCGGAGGAACAGGTGGATCGCCTCTCCGGCGCAATTAAGGAAGCGAAGCATAATGTCCGGTACTGCAAGGAATGCTTTACTCTGACTGACCAGGAGCTCTGCCCTATCTGCAAAAGCCCGTCCAGAGATCATGGGGTGATTATGGTGGTGGAAAATCCCAGGGATCTGGCGGCTTATGAAAAGACGGGAAAGTATGAAGGCGTGTACCATGTCCTTCATGGAGCAATTTCACCGATGCTGGGAATCGGGCCCGGCGATATCAAACTGAAGGAACTGATGGCCCGTTTGCAGAAGGATGTGAAGGAGGTCATCATCGCCACAAACTCCAGTCTGGAGGGCGAGACGACGGCCATGTATATCAGTAAGCTGATTAAACCCACAGGAATTAAGGTTACAAGAATTGCAAGCGGGGTTCCCGTAGGCGGGGATCTGGAATATATTGACGAGGTGACGTTACTGCGTGCGCTGGACGGCCGGGTCGAGCTGTAACAAGTATTAGGAGATGCGAAAGAGATGGATAAGTACGAGTTTAATATTAAAGTTGAGCAGATAAAAAAGCTGGTCAACAGAGGGGATTACGAAACGGCAATGAAGATTGCCGATACCATTGACTGGCACCGTGTCAGAAATGCCAGCCTGCTTTCCATGATCGCCCAGATTTATGAGAAAAACAAGGAATACCAGGAGGCAAAGGACATTCTGCTTCTGGCTTATGAGAGAGCGCCCATTGGAAAGCGGCTTCTTTACAAGCTGGCGGATCTGGCTCTCAGGGAGGGAAGCGTTTCCGAGGCAGAGGCCTACTACCGGGAGTTTTGTGATCTTGCTCCGGAGGATCCGCGTCAGTATTTGCTTCGCTATCTGATTTTAAAGGCAAAAAACGCGCCGGTGGATCAGCTGATTCGTGCGCTGGAAACGTATACGGCTACGGAAGTGGATGAAAAATGGCTGTATGAACTGGCAGAGCTTTATCACCAGGCCGGAATGGAAAAGGAATGCGTCGGTGTCTGCGACAGGATCATGCTTCTGTTTGGTCTGGGCAAATACGTGGATAAGGCCATGGATTTGAAGCTCCAGTATGAGCCGTTAAATAAATATCAGATGGATCTGGTGGAAAACCGGGACAAATATGAGGCTAAGCTTCGGGCCGTCGAGGAAGAGTACAGCGGAGGCCCGGCAGAGGACTATGAGGAGAGCGGCCGGCCGGCGAAAAAGACCAGACCGGCAGTAGAGAATGATGTGGTGGTACAGCTCCATGAGGACGCTCAGACCCTGAAGCTGGCCCGCGAAGTAACCAGGATTTCCGAGGAGGATCCGCATACGGCCAACGTAGAGGAAGATGATGCGGATGTGACCCGGACGCTGGATGACATTAAGTCCATTAAAGATATTAAGCCAACCAGACGGGTTCTGGATGCGGCTGCCGAGCGTGAAGCAGCGGAACAGCTGGAGAATGCTCAGGCGGATTTGCAGGAAGAGGAGCTGGAAGCTGGAGAGGCTGAAGAAGCAGAAAACGAAGAAGACGCCCGGGAGGAGTGGGAGATTGAACGCCAGAGGGCGGCAATCCGCGCGGCCAAGGAACGGGAGGAAATGGAAGAAGAAGCGCTCCGGCGTGTAGAAGCGGAGCGGGAAGAAGCCAGAAAAGCCGAGGAAGAGCGCAGAGCGAAAAAGCAGGCAGAGATTGACCGGGAGCGGGCAATGCGCAGAGAGGTGCGCAAGATTCCTGTGGTGGCGGATGATTTGGATATGGAACTTCTGGAGGAACTGCCGGAGACCAACCACCTGATGATTGAGGCTGAATCAGACGAGGAAGGGCTGTCCATTGCCGTAAAATCCTTAAAGACCATTCACCGTGAGCTGGGAAGCCGTCATACGGTGGCAAAAATCAGCGGAGAGAAGCTTAATAAGCTGGGAATCAGCGCCATTGCGGCTAAATTGGAAGGAAAAGATCTGGTGGTTGAACATGCGGCGTCACTGACGACAGCGGTTCAGAACGAACTGGATGATTTGATGGAGAAAGACAAATCCGGCATGATTGTGGTTTTGATTGATACGCCGGATCATATGGAGTATCTGCATCAGCACAACACGTCTCTTGCCAGTAAATTCCAGTACATTGGAACGGAGAATCCGGAGCTGGTTGTGGTGAAGCCGGAAACGCAGGTAAGCGAAGAAACGGAGGATGCTGTTTCGTCGGCGTTAATGAGGGAGACTGCGGCTCAGGAAAAAATTGCCAAATCTGCCGTGCGGCAGCAGGAAGCAGATTATGAGGAAGAGCCGGAAGACGACTGGAAGGATGCCGAGGAACCGGAGGAGATCCCTGTAAAGAAACGCGGTGGGTTGTTCGGAAGAAAGAAGAAGGAAGCATCGGTTTATGAGGAGCCGGAAGAGGATGAGCCGATGGATGAAGAGGAACCGGAGGAAGAAGCGCCTGCTCCTGCTCAGAAGGCAGCCATCAGCGTGGTTCCGGACGATTATGATGACGAAACAGAAATGGATCTGGATGAATTTGCCCAGTATGCCTGCAAGTATGCATCGGAAATCGACTGCAGCATAACGGGGAAAAGCCTTTTGGCGCTCTATGAACGGATTGAGATGATGGAGGAGGATGGTGTGCCGCTGACGAAGAGAAATGCGGTGGACCTGATTGAAGAGGCGGCAGATAAAGCGGAAAAACCGTCTCTTGGAAGGAAGCTTACCAGCCTGTTTTCTCCGAAGTACGATAAAGAGGGATATCTGATCCTTCATGAAAACAATTTTTTTGATTAAACGAAAAAGGTCCTCTGGGCCTTTTTCTGGTTCCAAAGAAAGGGAACAGAGAAAGAATGGACATTAAACTGATTGCAATTGATATGGATGGTACGCTGGTTGATGATGAAAAACAGATACCGGAAGAAAACCTGAAGGCGTTAAAGGAGTGTTCGGACAGGGGAATTGAAATTGTTCCTGCGACAGGGAGAACAATGAAAGGTATCCCGGAAAAATTGAAAGAACTTGCCGGCGTCCGCTATGGGATTACGGTAAACGGGGCCGTGGTGGCAGACTTAAAACGGGAGAAGGTAATCAGCACCTGCCGCCTTTCTGCAGAGCTGGCTGTTGAGGTTATGACAATGGCCAAAGAGAGCGGCGATGATATTATGTACGATGCCTATGTGGACGGGATTGGATATACATCGGAGGAGTTTTATGACCAGTTTCCCCGGTTTATTCATTCGGAGGCGCTGGCACGGCTTTTGATGGGAGCCAGGAGGGCGGTGCCGGATCATATTCAATGGATTTGGGAACATGCGGACGAGGTGGATAAAATCAATATGTTTTTCATCAGCCAGGAAGCGCGGGAGCGGATGCGGCGTCTTCTGCAGCAAAATCCCGGGCTTTGGGTTTCGTCTTCTCTTCCCTGCAATCTGGAGATTAATGCGGCCGGTGCTGATAAGGGAGGGGCACTCGTCAGACTGGCGGATTATCTGGGAATCTCCCGTGATGCTACCATGGCATTTGGAGACGGTGAGAATGATTTGACCATGATTCAAAAAGCCGGGATGGGAGTGGCTATGGAAAACGGGATTCCGTCGGTGAAAGAGGCGGCAGATTATATTACGGTTTCCAATGAAGAAGCCGGAGTGGCTGCCGCCATCAGACGATTTGTGTTAAAGTGAGGAATGGAATGGAGTTTGTCTCAGAGTTATCCGGCCGCTGGCTGGAAGTGCTGGTGGCCGTTTATTTGATTGGAATGATACTTTATGGGCATTACAGGGGATTCATACGTCTGGCCGTATCGCTGCTTTCTTTAGTGATTGCTTTAACGGCGGTCTCTGCAGCGATGCCCTATGTAACGGACTGGCTGAAGAATGATACCTCCTTTTATGAATCGGTAAAGGCGGGGGCAGAGCGGATGGCTGGTTTTACTGAAGGGCCGGAGCTTGAGGAAGGAACGGGTTCAAATCCGGAGGATGCGCAGGGGGCATCGGCAATGGCGGGTATTGAGGATCTAACCCTTCCGGAACAGTTAAAGCGGCTTCTGACGGAGAACAATACGGAAGAAGTGTACGAACGCCTGGGAGTCAGCGCGTTCCAGGACTATGTTGGAGGCTATCTGGCAGATATGATGCTGCGGATTCTTGTTTTTGTGGCCCTGTTTCTGGTGATCTTCATAGGGCTGCGGATTCTTGTGGTCTGGCTGGATCTGATTGCCAAGCTGCCGATTCTTTCCGGTCTTAACCAGATTGCCGGAGCCATCCTGGGAGGAGTGGAAGGACTTATCTTTGTGTGGATTGGATGCCTGGTTCTTACGCTGTTTTCCGGAACCGGACCAGGGCTTCAGGTTATGGGGCAGATAGATGCCAGCGCCTGGCTTTCCTGGCTGTACGATCATAACCTGCTTTCCTATCTGGTAGTAGGACTATTGGCCATTGGATTTTAAGCGGTGATTGATGCCATGGTCTGAAATCGGGCAGTTTACTTTGCCACAAAGGAAACAGGGCAGACAGGAATCGGCGGAACTGTCTTTTGAATGGGAAACCTAAAATTGTATAAAAGCCATGTACAATTTTCCGATTTTATCCGGCTGGAGGAAATTCCAAGGTTTAAAACGAAAACACAAAATGTAGGAAAATCAAAGGGAAAATGGCATATCTTGTGGGTGATAAAAACCATAAAAAATTGTTTAAAAAAATGCTACAAATTCCCTTGACAACATCGATAATCCATGATATATTAAAGCTCCAATGTGAGAGACACGTTGGAGCTCTTCTTTTGAGAAGAGCAAGCATCTTAAAGAAATAAAAAAGATGAAAAAAAGTTGTTGACAAACGACCGAAGATATGATAAGATATCAGAGTTGCCGCTGAGAAAGCAGCAAGGACCTTGAAAACTGAACAGTATGTAAAACCCTGAAAATTCTTATAAAAATGGCTTTGGTTTAAG
>DVGC01000030.1 GCA_018712915.1 Candidatus Copromonas faecavium (nom. illeg.)
TACCGATGGTCAAAGCGCCGTTTAACATAAACTTCATATTGCCCGTTCCGGAAGCCTCCTTGCTGGCCGTGGAGATCTGCTCGCTCACATCGGCAGCCGCAAAAATCAGCTCCGCATTGGAAACACAGTAATCCTCAATGAACACCACTTTCAGCTTTCCGTTGATGGTGCGGTCATTGTTGATCACATCGGCCACCGCGTTGATCAGCTTGATGGTCAGCTTGGCGCGGGTATAGCCGGCAGCCGCCTTTGCACCGAAAATAAAAGTACGGGGCACGATATCCATATTGGGATTATCCTTCAGCTGGTTGTACAGATACATAACGTGAAGAATATTCATCAGCTGTCTCTTGTATTCGTGAAGCCGCTTCACCTGCACGTCAAAAATGGAGCGGGGATCCACGTCGATACCATTGTGCTCCTTGATGTACCTGGCCAGACGGAGCTTATTCTGATACTTGATATTCATAAACTCCTGCTGGCATTTTTCATCATCCACAAAGACCTTCAGCTTCTTAACCTGAGACAGATCCGTAATCCATTCACTGCCAATCTTGCTGGTCACCCAGTCAGCCAGCAGCGGGTTTCCGTGAAGCAGGAACCGTCTCTGAGTAATACCGTTGGTCTTATTGTTGAACTTCTGCGGCATCATCTCGTAGAAATCCTTAAGCTCCTGTTTCTCAAGGATTTCCGTATGAAGCTTGGCCACGCCGTTGACGGAATAGCTGCCCACAATAGCCAGATGAGCCATGCGCACCTGTCCGTCATAAATGATGGCCATCCGGCGGATCTTCTCATGATCACCCGGATAGAGCCGCTTGATTTCTTCCACAAAACGGCGGTTGATTTCTTCCACAATCTGATAAATTCTCGGAAGCAGGCGGGAGAACAGCTCAATGGGCCATTTTTCCAGTGCCTCAGACATAATCGTGTGATTGGTATAGGCGCAGGTCTTGGTGGTAATCTCCCAGGCCTCATCCCATCCCAGATTTTCCTCATCCAGAAGGATTCTCATTAACTCTGCCACAGCCACCGTCGGATGGGTATCATTCATATGGAAGGTGGCCTTTTCGTAGAATTTATGGATATCATCGTGCTTTTCCTTATATTTCTTCACCGCACGCTGCACGCTGGCGGAAATAAAGAAATACTGCTGCTTTAACCGCAGCTCCTTGCCGGCATAGTGGTTATCGTTGGGATACAGCACCTCTACGATGGTCTTTGCCAGGTTTTCCTGCTCCACTGCCTTCTGATAATTTCCCTTGTCAAAGTCGGCCAGGTTAAAGGACTGAACCGGCTGAGCATCCCAGATCCGCAGGGAGTTGACCACATTATTTCCATATCCTACAATGGGAATGTCATAGGGAACCGCCAGAATAGACTGATAGCCCTTCTGGACAAAATGATTTCTCTGCCCATCCCACTGTGTCTCCACGTAACCGCCGAATTTTACCTCCGTCGCATACTCGGAACGGCGGATCTCAAAGGGGTAGCCATCCTTTAGCCACTCGTCCGGTACCTCCACCTGGAAGCCGTCCTTAATCTGCTGGCGGAACAGACCATAGCGGTAACGGATGCCGCAGCCGTAGGCCGGATACCCCAGCGTGGAAAGAGAATCCAAAAAGCAGGCAGCCAGACGGCCCAGACCGCCGTTTCCAAGGGCCGGATCCCGTTCCTGATCCTCAATGGCATTTAAGTCAAATCCCAGTTCCTGCAGGGCCTCTGAAATTTCCTTCTGTTCGCAGAGATTGATAATATTGTTTCCAAGGAAGCGGCCCGTCAGAAACTCCATGGACATATAGTAAACAATCTTCACATCCTGCTTGTCGTATTCCTCATGAGTAGCAATCCAGCGGTCGATAATCATATCCTTGACCGCCAGGGCCACTGCATGATAAACCTGAGATGTTGTCGCTTCCTCGATGTTTTTCCGATACAGGTTTCTCACATTGGCAATGACAGATTTTTTAAATTCATTTTTATCAATTTTCTGGCTCACGTTCAGCGTCCTCCTGTTTTCGTATGGCGGCGGCCGCAGCCGGTGCGGCCGCCATAAACTTTGGGGATTCTATTTCGTCACCTTGGCCACTCCAAGCATAACATCCTCGCCGTTGATGTTCCATTCTTTTGTATAGCCGCTCATGGCGCCCAGCGTAATGCTGTCGGCCATAACCTCTCCCTTCAGCTGGTCAGAGTATTTCTTGATAACCTCCGCGATCTTCTCGTTTCTGTCCACATAAACGTAAATGTGATCCATAACCTCAAAACCGGCCTCTTTTCTCATGGTCTGGATCTTGCTTACCAGTTCTCTGTAGAATCCTTCTTCCAGAAGCTCAGGCGTCAGTCTGGTATCCAGGACAACGGTTACGGTGTTGTCCCCTTCTGTTACATAGCCTTCCGTCTGGGCTGTATCGATAAGCAGATCCTCCTTGGAAAGCTCCACATGACCGCCGTCAAAATCGAAGGTCAGAACGCCGGTTTCATTTAAGGTATCCATGGCCTGGTTTCCGTCGATTTCAGAAAGAGCCTTCTTAATATTGCCAAGAAGCTTTCCGTACTTGGGGCCAACCGTCTTTAACTGCGGCTTGAAGGTATAGGAAGTAAATTCTCTGACATCATCCGTAAAGGTTACATTCTTAACATTTAACTCTTCCTCGATGATCTCTTTATAAAACTCCGGAAGCTCCTCCGGCGCCTTGACAAACATGTTGGCAATGGGCTGGCGGTTCTTGATGTTGGCAGCGTTTCTGGCAGCCCGTCCCATGACAACCACCTTTAAAACCTCATCCATCTTGCTTTCCAGCTCTTTGTCAATATATGCTTCCTGCACCTCGGGGAAATCGCACAGGTGGATGCTCTCAGGTGCATCCGGATCGATGCTTCTTACCAGATTCTGGTAAATTTCCTCTGTCATAAACGGGATCATGGGTGCTGCGGTCTTGGAGAGCGTTACGAGAGCCGTGTAAAGCGTCATATAGGCGTTGATCTTATCCTGCTCCATTCCCTTAGCCCAGAACCGTTCTCTGCTTCTTCTCACATACCAGTTGGACATATCGTCCACAAAGGACTGGAGGGCTCTTGCCGCCTCCGGAATCCGGTAATTGGCCAGATCGTCGTCCACTTCCTTTACGGTGGAATTTAATCTGGATAACAGCCACCGGTCCATGACGGACAGCTTCTCATATTCCAGCGTATATTTTGTTGCATCAAAATCATCAATATTCGCGTAAAGCACGAAAAATGCATACGTATTCCAGAGGGTTCCCATGAACTTTCTCTGGCCTTCCATAACCGCCTTTCCATGGAAACGGTTGGGCAGCCAGGGCGCGCTGTTGATATAGAAATACCAGCGAATCGCATCAGAACCGTAGGTGTCCAGTGCCTCAAAGGGATCCACTGCATTGCCCTTGGACTTACTCATCTTCTGACCGTTCTCATCCTGTACATGGCCAAGAACGATGACATTTTCATACGCCGGGCGGTTAAACAGCAGGGTGGATTCTGCATGAAGGGAATAGAACCATCCTCTGGTCTGGTCCACCGCCTCGGAAATAAACTGAGCCGGGAACTGTTCCTCAAACAGCTTCTGATTCTCAAAGGGATAATGGTGCTGAGCAAAGGGCATGGCACCGGAGTCAAACCAGCAGTCGATGACCTCAGGAACACGGTGCATCTGCTTTCCGCATTCCGGACAGGTGATGGTCACGTCATCGATAAAGGGCCGGTGCAGCTCCACCTCATTCTTTGTTCCGTCCATCTCACCGTTGTATTTCTTTACGACCTCGGCATAGTTGGGGCTCATGCTCTTTAATTCCTCGCGGCTGCCGATGCAGTGCATATGGCCGCATTCACACTGCCATACCGGAAGAGGTGTTCCCCAGTAACGGTTTCTGGAGATTCCCCAGTCCTGAATGTTCTCCAGCCAGTCACCGAACCGGCCTTTTCCGATGGACTCGGGAATCCAGTTGATCATGCTGTTGTTGCGTACCAGATCATCCTTGACTGCGGTCATCTTGATAAACCAGGACTCTCTCGCATAATAGATCAGCGGGGTGCCGCATCTCCAGCAGTGAGGATAGCTGTGTTCAAATACAGGAGCCTCCATCAGGAGTCCGGCCGCATCCAGATCCTTTAAAATCATGGGATCGGCCTTCTTGCAGAAGACTCCGGCATACTGTCTGGTTTCCGCTGTCATCTCACCCTTGGAATCCACCAACTGGACAAAGGGCAAATCATATTTTCTTCCCACCTGGGCATCGTCCTCACCGAAGGCCGGAGCGATATGAACCACGCCGGTACCGTCTGTCAGAGTAACATAGTCTGCACAGGTCACATAGAAGCCTTTCTTATTCTGTTTTTTGCAGGTTTCTACCGCAAAGTCAAATAAGGGCTCATACTCCTTGTATTCCAGTTCCTTTCCCACATAGGTTTCCAGAACCTCATAGGCCGGCGTTCCGTTTTCCTTATCGGCCAGCTTTCCAAGGATGGTATCCAGAAGGGCCTGGGCCATATAATATACGCGGCCGTCGGCTGCCTTTACCTTGGCATAGGTTTCTTTCGGATTCACGCAGAGAGCCACGTTGCTGGGAAGAGTCCAGGGCGTGGTGGTCCATGCCAGAATGTAAGCATCCTCTCCCTTTACCTTAAAGCGGACAACGGCGGAACGCTCCTTCACGTCCTTGTATCCCTGGGCTACCTCATGGCTGGAAAGAGGCGTCCCGCAGCGGGGGCAATAGGGCACAATCTTAAATCCTTTGTATAAAAGGCCCTTATTCCAGATTTCCTTTAATGCCCACCACTCGGATTCGATATAATCATCGTGATACGTTACGTAAGGATGCTCCATATCGGCCCAGAAACCAACCTGTGCGGAGAAGTCCTCCCACATTTTCTTATATTTCCAGACGCTCTCCTTACATTCCTCGATGAAGGGCTCCAGCCCGTACTGCTCGATCTGCTCCTTGCCGTCCAGACCCAGCTTCTTTTCCACTTCCAGCTCCACCGGAAGTCCATGGGTATCCCATCCGGCCTTTCTGGGCACCATATACCCCTTCATGGTCCGGTATCTGGGAATCATATCCTTGATGACTCTGGTCAGCACATGGCCGATATGGGGCTTTCCGTTGGCCGTAGGCGGTCCGTCATAGAAAACATAGGGCTTGCCTTTTTTTCTGCTGTCGATGCTTTTTTCAAAAATTTTTTCGTCCTTCCAGAACTTTTCGACCTGTTTCTCCCTTTCCACAAAGTTCAGGTCCGTTGAAACCTTCTTGTACATGTTCTTCTCTCCTAAAACAAAAATAGATTCCTCTGCCTGTATGAAACATTCTGTCTCACAGAGATACAGTATGCTTCCTGGGGAGCGTTTTTTGTTTCATAGGGGCTCCCTTACTTTTTACTTTCATTCAACACAGTATTTCCTATGAAACAAAAAAGTCCTGTTCTTGCGAACAGGACGAATTGCGGACTCGTTTTTACCACCCATTACTGCATACCAACATATGAGTCCCTAATAACGGTGGGAAGCCGGAACGGCCTACCAGAACCCTTTCGGGACTTCCTTCAGCCTTCAGCTCGGGAGTGATTTTCCTTCTGCAAAAAGCACCAGGCTTCCATCGTCCCCGGCTCGCTTTGGCTTTTTCTTCGCAGAATTACTGTCTCCGTCCTTGCTTTTTACCTGTTGTGTCAATGATATTTTAGCTTACATCGATTGACATCCCAGTTGATATTTTAGTTTATATCAACGACTATATCAATGATATTATAGTAATGCCGGAAGCAAAAGTCAAGATTTTTCCTTTTCATTGACATCCCTTCCCGGGCCTTTTATACTATGAAAGATACCAGAAGCAAACGCCGGTTCTGTCTGGTCTGCCCTCAGACGGCAGACCAGTCACAGAACAGCAGACCTTAAAATCGCATCAGAACAGGAGATGAACCCATGAGTGCATCCGTTGCTGTAAAAAACATTGTTATCGGAACAGGCCGCCCCAAAATCTGCATTCCTCTGATGGACCCGGATCCGGCCTCCCTCTCTCAGACCGTAAGCCAGCTTGGAGAACTTCCTTTCGATCTGGTGGAATGGCGGGCCGATGCCCTAAAGAATCCGCTTTCCCCTGACGTCCGGCTGGAGGCGCTGACGCTTCTGCGCCGTCTTCTTCCCCGGACTCCCATTCTCTTTACCCTGCGGACCGCAGCCGAAGGCGGGCTGGCAAACGTAAACCCGGAGGAATATGAAGAAATTCTGATGGATGCCATCCGCTCCGGTCTTCCGGATCTGGTAGATATCGAGCTTTCCTGGGGGGAAGAAAGGACGAAACGGCTTCTGTTTGCCGTCCATGAACGCGCCATGTTTGCCGTCGGTTCCCGCCATAACTTTAAAGCCACCCCCTCGAAAGAGGAAATTGTTCATACCCTCCGTATCATGCAGGAGCTGGGTTGCGACCTGGCAAAGTATGCGGTGATGCCCCGGTGTGAGCGGGATGTGCTGACTCTCCTGGACGCCACCCTGACCATGAAGGAACATTACCCCGACACACCGGTGATCACCATGTCCATGGGCCCTCTGGGTGCTGTCAGCCGGATCAGCGGAGAATTGTTTGGTTCGGCCCTGACATTCGGAACTGCCGGCACAGCATCGGCCCCCGGTCAGCTTCCGGCCCGGACTCTGTCCGCCTTTTTGCAGCAGCTGTCCGTTGACGCCGGCTGAGCGCTTCGGTATTATCTGAATCCTATTCCGGTGACAACTGCGCAGCTGTCCGCCGGCTGAGCGCTTCCGGGAAAATAGCGGACATGCCCGTTTGCTCATCATGATTCCGATATGGTTTCAGGTATTGTTACTTTCTTAACGCAGTATTTGCCTTTTTCTCCCCATACTGCTATAATAATTCCTAATACCGTGGCGTCTGGCCCATCAGAAAATGGACGCCGGGCGCAGAAAAATCGAAGGAGAAACAACCATGAGCAATCGGAATCTTACCCTGCTGACGGATCTATATGAACTGACCATGATGCAGGGCTATTTTCATGCGAAGGACGCCAATGAAACCGTTATTTTCGACGCATTCTTCCGTGCCAATCCGGACGGCAACGGATATTCCATCGCCGCCGGTCTGGATCAGGTCATCGACTATATTAACAACCTGCATTTTGATAAGGAGGATATTGATTACCTGCGCACCACCGGTCTGTTCAAGGAGGATTTCCTGGAATATCTGAAAACCTTCTGCTTCACCGGTGACATCTACGCGATTCCGGAAGGCACCGTCATTTTTCCCAGAGAGCCTCTGATTAAGGTAATCGCACCGATTATGCAGGCCCAGCTTGTGGAAACCGCCATCTTAAATATCATCAACCATCAAAGTCTGATTGCCACCAAGGCCTCCCGCATCGTTCACGCGGCCCGCAATGATGGAGTCATGGAGTTCGGACTGCGCCGGGCCCAGGGACCGGATGCCGGAATCTACGGGGCGAGAGCCGCCATGATCGCCGGCTGTATCGGAACCTCCAATGTTCTCTGCGGACAGATGTTTGACGTGCCGGTGAAAGGAACCCATGCCCACAGCTGGATCATGAGCTTTCCCGACGAGCTTACTGCATTCCGGACTTACGCAAAGCTTTATCCCACGGCCTGTATCCTTCTGGTAGACACTTATGATACCTTAAAATCCGGTGTTCCCCATGCCATCCAGGTCTTTAAGGAAATGCGGGAAGCCGGCATTCCTCTGACTTTTTACGGCATCCGTCTGGACAGCGGCGATCTGGCTTACCTCTCCAAGGAGGCGAAAAAGATGCTGGATGCGGAGGGCTTTACCGATGCAGTCATTTCCGCTTCCAATGATCTGGACGAGCATCTGATTTCCAGCTTAAAGGACCAGGGCGCCACCATCAACTCCTGGGGCGTAGGAACCAATCTGATTACCTCCAAAGACTGGCCGTCCTTCGGCGGAGTCTATAAGCTGGCTGCCATTCTGGATCGGAAAACAGGGAAATTTATTCCCAAAATCAAGCTGTCAGAAAACGAGGAAAAAATTACCAATCCGGGCAATAAGACCATTTACCGGATCTACAGCCGGGAAAGCCATAAGATCATCGCCGATCTGATTTGCCTGGTAGATGAAAAATACGAGGAGACAAACTCCCTGCTTCTTTTTGATCCTGTTGCCACCTGGAAAAAGACCCTGCTGGCTCCTGGCACTTACACCATGAGAGAACTTCTGGTCCCTGTCTTCCAGGACGGCAAATGCGTTTATCATTCACCCAAAGTGATGGATATCCGGGAATATTGCCAAAAAGAGAAAGACACGCTCTGGGAAGAAGCCAAGCGTCTGGTTAATCCCCATGAGGTTCATGTGGATTTATCCAATGAGCTGTGGCATATGAAGCAGCAGCTTCTGGATGCCTACCACTTTGAATAATCCGGACAGAACCCTTCCGGAACATGACTGGTCCGGCAATACAGAAAAACAATTTCATGAAAATGGAACCCAAAAGGAGGCGCATACAATTTGAGCGCAACTGACATCGCACCATCGGTAGATGTAAATCTGGAACAAATCAGGCAGCAGGCGGCTCAGGCCGCCCGGGAGCTGATTGAAGCTGCCGGCATGAAACCGGGTCAAATCCTGGTGGTCGGCTGCTCCTCCAGCGAAATCGCGGCCCACGCCATCGGCTGTTATTCCAGTGCGGAGGTGGGACAGGTCGTATTTGACGCTTTAAACGCCGTCGCAAAAGAACATGGACTCTATCTGGCGGCCCAGTGCTGTGAACATCTGAACCGGGCTCTGATCATCGAAGAGGAAGCTGCCAGGGTCTACGGACTGGAGCTGGTCAACGTGGTTCCCCAGCTGAAGGCAGGCGGATCCTTCGCCACTGCTGCCTGGCATACCATGGACCATCCCTGTGCCGCAGAGCGGATACAGGCCCACGCCGGCATGGACATCGGCGATACCCTGATTGGGATGCATCTGCGGCCCGTGGCCGTTCCCGTCCGGACCTCTGTCCGGGAAATCGGTTCCGCTCATGTGGTCTGCGCCAGAACCCGGCTGAAATACATCGGCGGAGAACGGGCCGCCTACCGGCATGACGTCTGATGAACAGGGACAAAACCTTCCCTCTATAATTGAAAAGAGACGGCCGCTGCGCCGTCTCTTTTCCTATTTTTATTCCTCAATCATAATCTGAAGAATTTCTTCGTTTGTCTTTTTCATTCCATCTCTTGCCAGACGGCCCACATTCTGAAGGGTCTTTTCGATTCCGCTTCCGACGATGCCGTCGCCGCGGTAAAACTGCTGGCCGTTTTTATACATATGATAGCCCAGGATTCCGGCGTCTACGGACTCGGCAATCTTGGCCGCACAGGAAGCCTTTGCCCCGTCACAGATCATGCCGGAGGTAATGGCCACCGCGTTACAGACCGTATGTATCACCGTCTCATAATCGCCGCCTTCCAGGTATGCGATGCCCGCTCCTGCTCCTGCTCCCGCACTGACTGCTCCGCAGTAGGCTGACAGACGGCCAATGGGCGTCTTCTGATGAATCGTGGTCAGGTCAGAAAGGGCCAGGGCCCGGTACATCTTATCCTCATCCACTCCAAGCTCCCTCGCATAGACGATCACCGGAACCGATGAAGTAATTCCCTGATTTCCGCTTCCGGAGTTAATAATAACCGGCAGCTCACAGCCGTTCATTCTGGCATCCGATCCGGCTGCCGCATAAGCTCTCGCCCGGGTACGGATATCGTCACCGTTCATGGAAAGAAGCACCTTTCCGATGTTGGCGCCGTACTCATGCTTCATTCCTTCCTCGGCGATGGCCATATTGCAGTCAATCTGGCGTTTTAATACCGGCTTGATGTCCTCCACATCCACCGTATTGACAAAGTCCCAGATACTTTCCATATTTAAGAGCGAACGATCTGTCAATCCTTCGTCTCCTTCTCCTCCCACCGGAATGTCCTTTAAGACCTCCCCGTTCCGCTCAATCCGAACGATGTTGGTATGATAATTGACAATCCGTACCATGGAGGAATCCTGTCCCTTGAACAGACGCACCACAATCTCGAAAACCAGGCCGTTGTCCACATGCTCCACCGTAATCGGCGTCTGAGCCAGGAATTTCTTCATTTCCTCAATCTGCTCCTTGGAGACGGATGCGATAACCTCCAGCTCCTTATCCGGATCTCCGGCGATAATACCGGCTGTCGCCGCCGCCGGAATGCCTTTCAGGTGATCCGTATTGGGCACAATAACCGATTTCACATTTTTAATAATGCTGCCGCTGGCGCCGATGGCCACCCGCTCAGGAACACAGCCCAGAACCTTTCTCGCCACAGCCGCCGCATAGGCCAGGGCAATGGGCTCCGTACATCCCATGGCCGGCTTCAGCTCTTCCTCCAGAATCTTAATATACGCCCCGTACCTTACATCTGTTTTTTCCATCTTCCGTTCCCTCCTGATCGTTTTGTTTTTCCTTCCTGCTTCCTTTTCCGGTATCCTGTTTCCGGCATCTCTGTCTGTGCTGTCTCCCCTGCCATCCTTCCCCGGCAGGTTTTCATCCTTCGTCCCAAATCACGCCTTGCGTTTGTCTGCTTTTTAGCTTATCATAAGAGCAGATAAAAGTAAAATTTAATGTTTTAAACATATTGATAAAAATTTTTTAAAGGAGACATGAATGGAATTAAGAGAAATCCGCACCTTCCTCCAGGTGGCACAGAGAAAGAGTTTCTCCAAGGCAGCCGAAGCACTGGGATACTCCCAGGCTGCCGTCACCATCCAAATCAAGCAGCTGGAGCAGGAGCTGGGCATTCATCTGTTTGACCGCATCGGCAAGCAGACCGTCCTGACCCATCAGGGAGAAATTTTTTATCAGCACGCCGTATCCATCATGAAAGAAGTTTCCTGCGCCCTTTCCTCGGTGGCAGAAACCAGAGAGATGACCGGCGTCCTTAACATTGGAACCATCGAATCCATCTGTGCCACCATTTTTCCTGAACTTCTGGAGCTGTTCCATGAGCGGTGGCCCAAGGTAACCTTTTCCATCACTCTGGACTCCCCCGAAGTTCTGATGGATCGCCTGGATAAAAACTCTCTGGATCTGGTTTATCTTCTGGATCAGCGAATTTTCGATCCCAAGTGGAAAAAGGTTCTGGAAGCGGCAGAAGACATTGTTTTCGTCTGCTCCTCCTCTCATCCGCTCTGCAGGAAAACATCCTTAAGGCTCTCCGATATTCTCTCTGAGCCGTTCCTTTTGACAGAAAAAAACGCCAGCTACCGGGATGTATTGGACCGGTATCTGGCCGCTTTGGGATGTCAGATAGAACCTTTTCTGGAAATTGGAAATACGGAATTTATCATCCGTCTTTTAAAACACAATCACGGCTTGTCCTTCCTTCCCCGTTTTGCCGTCCAGGAAGGGCTGGCCGCCGGAGAGCTGGCCGTCCTTCCCATTGAAGATTTCCACATGCAGATCTACCGTCAGATATTTTATCACCGGGATAAGTGGGTAACCCGGGAAATGGAAGCCTTTATCTCCCTTGTCTCCGAGGCCGAAGCTCTCCGCGCCCCGCAGCGCAGACAAGGAGAAAGGTCAGAAGAACCAGACAGCCGCTGACGATAATGGTCATCCGGTAACTGCCCGTCATATCGTAAAACTGTCCGAAAAGCATATTAAACGGGGACGCCAGCAGGGTTCCGGCCATGGAAACGTACGAAAATGCCGTGCCATAAGCATCGCCCTTCCAGAAAATCCGCCCGAAAAGAGGCAGAAGAACGGTGGATAAGGGCATGGTGATGCCGTAAATGCAGGCCCCCGTCATAATCACCGCCGGCAGGGAGGATAAAAGCAGCAGATGACCGGCTGCTGCCGCAAAGGCTGCCGCCGCAAATACGAGAACCACACCGCAGACGTCACAGAGACGTCCCAAAAACAGCTTGCTGAACATGTTTCCAAACAGGGCCAGTGATGTCAGCATGGCCGCCATGGATAAGGTCATGCCGGCCTCCATTCCCCGTCCGGGCAGGAATGAATTTAAGTAGGCCCCGGCACAGCTGCTGGCATAAATCAGAATGCTCATATAAAACACCGGCTGACGGAAAAGCACAGAAAGACCGGCATGCGTTTCCTGACTCTTCTCCCGGGCTGCAGCCTTCTGCTCCTGCACCTGGTTTTTTCTTTCCTCTTCCGGGTCTTCTCCATAGGCATGAAGCCCCATATCTTCCGGGCGGTAGCGGAGAATCAGAATAGCAACAGGCAGAATCAGACCGGTGGCCAAAAGCCCCTGGAGCAGATAGCTGGCTCTCCAGCCGATGGCCGGAATCGCAAATCCGAATCCGGCGCTTCCCAACATTCCCATAAAGCCGGAAAAGACCGCCGCAATTCCGACCACGGTTCCCGTATTTTTCTTAAACCAGTTTCCAAGAAGAATCGGGGCCGGAAGGGTGCATAAAAAAGAAGAAGAAAAGCCCTGAAAAATCCCGGCCGCATACCACTGCCATAATTCCGAAGACAGCCCCATGGCAGCCGTGCTCGCTCCATAAACCACCGCGGCCGCGCCGATCACGGCCCGCACGTCCGCCCGCAGAAGCAGCCATGCCACAACAGGCATGGCCGCGGCAGAGCTTAACGCATATAAGGTACGATAAAAGGTCAGTTCCCCCATCTCAAAGCCCAGTTCTTCGCAGACCGGGCTGAAAAAAACGCCTGCGCAGTTGTTGACGAGGCCAAGGCTTGCTCCCTGCAGAATGCAGCAGCCGGCAAGAATCAGCCACGCGTAATGAAATTTCCCCCTTTGTCCGACTTCCATAAATCCGTTTCTCCCCTCGTAACCCTTTTTATTTCCCTGATTTCTGCACTCTGTTTCCGGTTTCCCGGTATTCCGCGGTTTCGACACTCCGCTTCCGGTTTTCCGGCAGTTCATTTCCCTGATGCCCGCTTCACTGTTTCCCGTCCTTTTCTGATCTGAATCAGCAGCTGCTGACCCAGATCAACGGACTTACATCTATTCCTGCTCTTTTTTTCTTCTCTCATGCAGCAGCCGGCCGGCACATCTTGCCGGATCCACCCGCCACATACAAGTAGGACAATACAGGCAGCGGCCCGGATCCCGGCCATCCTTCACATCATTGGCCCAGCTGTAATTGACCAGCACACCGCGGCCGATATCGACCATATCCACCCCTGTATCCTCAAGGACAGCTTCTGCCTGCTCTCCGTTTTGAATCCCGTAAACTGCAAAAACCGGCACGGAAACGGCTTCTTTTATCTTCTTTGCTCCATAAATTGCCTCCGCAAACGGATATCCTTCCGGTTTTTCCCTGTGATCCTCAAATTCAAAGCCATAGGATACGTCGATAAAATCAATCCCATGCTCTTCCAGCCATTTCGCATGGGCAATTCCATCGGAAAGCTCCGGCTCAAAAGCACCAAGACGAATTCCCACAAGGAATGTCTCCGGCGTGATCCTGCGAATCCCCTCCAAAATACGTTCCACAATTCTCATCGGATCCTGTCCGTACTCATCGGTTCTTTGATTGACCCGCCGGTTCATGAACTGGCTCAGCAGGTAGCTGTGGCATCCATGAAGCTCCACCCCGTCATATCCTGCCTCGAAGGCACGTCTGGCCGCCTGGATAAACTCCTCCTCAATTTCATGAATCTCCGAAACCGTAAGCTCCCGTCCATGCTTCTCAATTCCCTTGTGAACACAGGTATATTCGCTGGGGCAGACACGGGACTCCGGCGCCGCAATGACGCCCGCGTGATGAATCTGTACAATAATCGGGACGCCTTCTTCATGAACTGCATCCACAATTTTTTTCAGTCCCGGAATCTGTTCATCCTCCCAGATCCCCAGCTGATCCAGGCTGAGGCGTCCCTCTTTTGAGATGCAGGTGGCCTCCTGAATCACCAGTCCGGCCCCGCCTCTGGCTATGGCGCGGTAATGATTCACATTCTTTTCCGTAACCATTCCGGAATCATCTGACCATCCAAAACAGACCATAGGAGGCACACAGATCCGGTTCTTTATCTCAAGCGTTCCCATCTTCCATGATGTAAATAATTTCCCCATTTTTCCTCTTCCTTTCCTTATAAGAATGCCGCATATAACCTGGAATTATAGTGTAGCACTTTTTTCCCATATTTCCTAGATTTTTTCATAAAAAAACTTGCAGGATAAAAAACAACTTATTATAATGAGACACAAACGACGGCACAGTGAGCGAATTCTGGCAGGAAATGACTATCGTCCACATCAAACAACCGTCTTCCGCCCAGAGCGGACAAATGACACGCCGGATCACACCGGCAGAATGGAGGAGACCCTATGGGAAAGAAAAACATTGACTGGGCCAATATCGGATTCGGCTATATCAAAACCGATTACCGGTATGTATCAAATTACAAAAACGGAGCGTGGGATGAGGGCGCTCTGATTACGGACGATACCATTAATTTAAGTGAGTGCGCCTGCGTTTTCCAGTACGCTCAGACCTGTTTTGAGGGCCTGAAAGCTTACACAACGGAGGATGGCCATATTGTAACCTTCCGCCCGGATCTGAACGCAGAGCGTATGATGGACAGTGCAGCGAGACTGGAAATGCCTCAGTTCCCCAAGGAAAGATTTATTGACGCAATCACAAAGGTCGTAGCTGCCAACGCTGATTACGTTCCTCCCTATGGTTCCGGGGCAACCCTTTATATCCGTCCTTTCATGTTTGGAAGCGATGCCATCATTGGAGTAAAGCCGGCCAATGAATATCAGTTCCGTGTCTTTACAACACCTGTCGGCCCCTACTTTAAGGGCGGCGCCAAGCCCATCACCATCTGCGTATCTGATTACGATCGGGCAGCCCCCCATGGAACCGGCCATGTAAAAGCAGGCTTAAACTATGCCATGAGCCTTCATGCCATCATGGAAGCCCACAGAAACGGCTTTGACGAAAATATGTACCTGGATGCAGCCACAAGAACCCATGTGGAAGAAACAGGCGGCGCCAACTTCATTTTCGTCACCAAAGACAATACGGTGGTAACACCCAAGTCTGACAGCATTCTTCCGTCCATTACCCGCCGCTCCATCCTCTATGTGGCTGAGCACTATCTTGGCTTAAAGACAGAGGAGCGTCCGGTTGCCTTTGATGAAATCAAAGATTTTGCGGAATGCGGTCTCTGCGGAACTGCAGCCGTTGTCTCTCCTGTTGGAAAGATTGTGGATCACGGCAGGGAAATCTGCCTGCCCAGCGGTATGGAAAAGATGGGTCCGGTAACCCAGAAGCTTTACGATACCCTGACCGGAATCCAGATGGGCCATATCGAAGCTCCCGAAGGCTGGATTCACGTAATCAAATAGTCTGGCCTTCTGCATCGCGAAAACGCGCATCCTGCGGAGCGTTTCATTGAATCGAAAACGAAGGTTCCTATAAATAAAAAGAAGAGCATATCTGTCCGCCATGGATTGATATGCTCTTTTTTCTGTTTTTGTTCCGTTTTTCTATGCCTTTCCCATTTTGCGTTTTAAATCACGCATCACATGTAAATAGGAGACTCCCGTAAACAGGCCGGCTGCCACCCATGCAGCCGGATCACAGAAGCAGGCCAGGGGATAGCTTAAAAGCCGCATGGCAATGGCCGCCGTTACCAGTCTGGCCGCCAGCTCCGATACTCCTCCCATCATCGGAAGAAATCCATATCCGCAGCCCTGCATGATGTTCCGGAAAATGAAAATCACGCTGAGCGGAATAAAGAACAGGGCACACATATAAATATAAGTTCTGGCCCAGGGCAGCATGACATTCACATCCACATCTCCGGAGAAAAACAGACCGATACTTGGTCTCAATAACAGACAGACACAAATCGCCGCCGCAATGGAATATACAAATTCCGCCAGAAGTGCAGCGCGCACACCGGCCCGGATCCGGTCCAGATCCCCTTTTCCATAATTCTGGCCCCCATATGTAGCCATTGTCTGCCCCATGGCCACCATTCCCTGCGTCACCAGGTTCTGCAGCTTGCCCGCAGCCGTATAAGCGGCAACTGCTTCCGAGCCGAACAGGTTGATGGCTGCCTGCATGATCATGGATCCGGAAGCCGTAATGGCAAACTGGAAGGCCATGGGAATGCCGATGGCAATCTGAATCCGGCTGTCCCGCCGGTTCAGGCGCCAGTGCTTTTTCTCCGGCCTTAAAACCGGCACCCGGGCAAACATATAAATCAGACAAAGCAGCGCGGAAATCGCCTGAGACAGATTGGTTGCCCAGGCAGCGCCTGCCACTCCCATGTTAAAATAGATAATGAAAACCAAATCCAGCACCACGTTTAAGCAGGCTGACAATACAAGGAAACATAAGGGCGCCTGACTGTTTCCCACAGAACGCAGATAGGCCGACAGCAGATTATAAAATACATTGGCCCCAATTCCGGCACAAATCACAATAATATAATCATAAGCGTCCTGAAAAATATCTGCCGGCGTATTCATCAGCCGCAAAAGAGCCTCCATGGAACAGACACCGGCCACAGTCAGAAGAAGTGTGACAAAGATTGCCAGCAAAATTCCATTGGCTACGCTTCGCCTCACACCGTCCTGATCCCTGGCTCCGTACCGCTGGGAGGTCAAAACCGTAAAGCCTGCCGTAATTCCCTGGGAAAAACCGGTGATGAGAAACATGATGGTGCCGGTTGAGCCCACCGCCGCCAGAGCTCCGGCCCCTACATACCGGCCTACGATGATGGTATCCGCCATATTGTAAAGCTGCTGGAAAATATTTCCGATAACAAGGGGTACCGTAAACTTCAAAATCAGGGGCATCGGTTTCCCCTGAGTCATATCCATTTCCATGGCCGTGAAATCCTTTCCTGTCTCGTATTTCGGGCATCTGATTTCTTCTGTTTTTATGGAGTTCTCACCTGTCCTCCTGGTATTTCTCACCTTATGCCCACGCTATTGTAAGCTCTGCCATGGCCTCTGTCAATGAAAATCTAAAACGAAAGGAACTTGCAGGCCTTTAGCGAAATGACCTGCGAATCTCGCACAGTTTAATCTGCAGATCCTAGGCAAAACAATCTGCAAATCTCCAACAAAGCAAATCACAAAATAAGCCCCCTCCCGGCTGCAGATTTCCTGCCGGTTGGGGGCCATTTATTTCAATGACGATTTTATTTCATGTGACTGCGTCCGTCCTATGCTGCGTGCCGCTTTCCGCTTCTTTTGTACGCCGCTTCATATTCCTTTAACTTCTGCTTCACCTCCGGGCTTAGATCTCGCGGAACCTCAATCCGCACCGAAGCATACTGATCCCCGTACACCGACGGATTTGCCATAGAAACAACGCCTTTGCCCTTCAGGCGGATTTTTGTCCCGGATTGCGTTCCTTCACGAATCCTGCACATCACATCGCCGTACAGCGTATGAACGAGGACTTCTCCGCCGAACACCGCCGTAGTAAACGGCACATCTACTGTCGTATAAATATCCAGGCCCTTTCGCTCATATCCAGGCTTCTCTCCTACGGTTACCTTTAAGAGCAGATCACCGGCCGGACCTTTGCCTGTTCCCGGCATTCCTTTTCCGGCCAGACGAATCGTCTTTCCCGTCTCGATGCCTGCCGGAATTCTGACCCGGAGGGAGCTTGTTTTACCAGATGAATCCCCGGGATTGGTATACGTAATGGTCTTCTCACATCCAAAAACCGCTTCATCAAATGTTACGGATACTTCTGCCGTCAGATTGCCGCCCCTGACATCGAAGCCGGATGCCCCGCCGTAGTTTCCGCTCTGCCCGTTAAAGCCTCCGCTTCGTCCGGAAAAACCGCCTCCCGTAAAGCCATCCGAATGGTCCCAGGCTCCGCCCGAATCCCAGAACCCATTCCCGAATCGGCTTCCGGAA
The DNA here is from genome assembly GCA_018712915.1 of Candidatus Copromonas faecavium (nom. illeg.). Classification (GTDB taxonomy): domain Bacteria; phylum Bacillota; class Clostridia; order Lachnospirales; family Lachnospiraceae; genus Copromonas; species Copromonas faecavium. Next base: position 17,885 of record DVGC01000030.1, read on the forward strand.
TTGCTCCTGGAACCGCTGCTCCCTTTGCCGCTTCCATGGAACATGTGCCCGAACAAATCACCGAAAATATCGTCCATATCGCCGCCCTGGAAATGAAATTCCTGATAGCTGCCGTCCGGGCCGTACCCGGACCAAGTTCCATGTGCTCCATTCCCGGCTCCTCTGCCGAAACCGGAAAAGCCGCCTCCGGGCCCCTCTTCAAAGGCTGCATGACCAAACTGATCATAAAGCTTCTTTTTCTCCGGATCGCTTAAAACAGAATAAGCCTCTGAAACCTCTTTAAATTTCTGTTCCGCCTGGGGATTTCCCCCGTTGGAATCCGGATGGTACTTCTTTGCAAGTTTTCTGTATGCTTTTTTTATGGCCCCTTCGTCCGCATTCCTGCTGACACCAAGAACCTCATAATAATCACGTTTCGCTGCCAATTCTGCCACCTCCCAACAAGCGTGCAGTCTATTTGTTCTATATAAAATATAACATTAAGCTATTCTCCTGTCAAGGGTGAATATAAATAAAATTGACTGCAAAACTGACACAATTCCCTGCAAAATCACCGAAAATTTTTTTCAGAATTGGCGCTTAGGGAACCTCCGCCATTTCCTTTTCAAATTCCTATAAGATACCCGTTTTCTGTTCCGGCATCGTTCAGATGGTCACTGCCACCATATTTCTGCACTGGAAATCTGTGTCAATGTTATTGGCAAACACCCGGGCCTTTAAATTTCTGTCAGAGCACATCTGGCAGGATGCGCCTCTGGAAACATTCAGGTCTTCCGGTAAAATAAATTTGATTCCTTTCACCTGAACATCCCTGCAGCTGGGATAATGATGCGCCGGAATCGTAATGGTCTTTAAGCCGCGCGGATACTCATTTCCCTGGCTGTCAACTTCCGTCAGATTCACTGCCAGCGCCACCCTTCTGTTGGGACAGACATTCTTTACGGTTACATTCATCTGAACGATGCGCCCCTGAGATTCCAGGTACGTGTTTCCCAAATCCACCTCCAGAGAATCCTGACAGCCGTTGATGGTAAATACCGCCGGCTCCGGACACTCTTCCGGGTTAATCACAATTCCGCAGTCCACCTGTACGGAGGGTTCCGGAAACGTAACTGCATTTCCTTCCGTATCCGAATAGGTGACGGACTTATTGACTGACTTGGTTCCTCCGCTCTGTCCCACATGTTTCACGCAGAACTCCAGGGATGCCCCTTCATTGCCGGAAACTCCAAGTTCGGCAATCTTCCACTGAAGAGTGCTGGAATCAATCATCATGGCCGTTCCTTTGCTAGGCGGAATGACGCAGATGATGCTGAAATCTGCGTTGACAATCTCGTCAATCACAATGTTTGTGGCGCCTGGTTTGGAGATATTGGCAGCCAGATCCGCAAACAATTCCTCCAGCTCCGCATCATCGGGGGTGACAGCCACATGGGAGGCATCCGGATCCGTTGCCCAGTCATTCAGCACAGCAGCATCAATTCCGTCAGCGCCAATCAGGCCAATACAGTAAATCACAATGCCCGCGGCTCTGGCCGCAGCCGCAACCGGAGCCGGCGGAATCCCGGCTGTGGTCTTTCCATCCGTAAACATCACAATTACCTTGGCATTTGTGGAGGCCGGATCAAAAAGCTGAACCGCCTTTGCAAATGCATCTGCATGGTTGGTGGAGCCTCCTGCCGTCAGGGCATCTGCTGCTGCCTTCAGATCTGACACCGATGTAATCAGCTGCGTATCTGCCACAGCAGTATCCGAAAAGCTCACAATTCCGATATGACTTCCTGAACCGATGTTTCCGTCCTCCGCGCCATCGGTTGCTTCATCAATAATGTCAATAAAGGTCTTGGCCCCTGCTTTCATGTTCGTCAGCGGGCTGCCCGCCATACTTCCTGAGCGGTCCAGTACAAGAACAATGTCTGTAGGATTGGACGAAATATCCGGAGCAGCCGCCAGAGCCAGTGTCACCCTCAGGGTTCCTTCACAGTCAATCTGTGTCACATCTATCTGCTTGTTTGAATTTGTAATACCCATAATCATACCTCCATATAAATAAAATGAGGATGTTCTCCTCACTCTATCATATGTCCAACATTCAAAAACGGGATAGACCTGACAGCTTGTTTTCATTTCCGGCTTTCTGCCCAATCTAACATTGTTTTTATAATCCATCTATAGTATTATAATAGTAAGATACGAATCCACAAATTCATCTGTTTTTCCTCAATTTTCCACAATCCAGGAGGCAGTATCCATATGCATGTGATCTTTGATCTGGATGGCACATTATTTCAAACAGCAATTTGCGAATATTACGCAGTGAATCAATTGCGAAGCGAATATTCACTTCCGTCTTTAAGTGAGCAAATCATCAAACAGAATATTGGAAAGCAGACAGCAGACTTTTTAAAGTGTTATTTTCCAGAATCCTACCTATCAGACACATTTATAGAACATTACCATAATCTGGAACATGCGGCAATTCTACAGCATGGCAGTCTTTTTCCAGATATTCCAGCCTTGTTGGAGCATCTGAAAAGAAATCACTGTCAGCTTGACATATGCTCAAATGGCAGTGTCGAATATATAAATCGTGTGCTGGATAAAACGAATATCCGCGCATATTTTCGTCATCTAATCACCGCACAAAATTTTTCATCAAAAGCAGATGCAATCCGTACTCTTCTCACCGAAGAGTCCCCGGCTGTCATTGTTGGAGACACAACTTCTGATTTTGATGCGGCTAATAAAAATTTTCTTCCATCCATCGGTGCTGCATATGGATATGGAAACGATCTGAGCGCCGCAACTTATCGAGCAGAAACACCCCTTGAAATCATGGACCTGGTCATGCAATGCGATCTATTTTATCAAATCACCAAAAAGTTATTTTCATGTACAATACAGACAATCGGAATCAATGGCATTGACACTTCTGGAAAAACTGTTTTTTCTAATCATTATTCCCGATTTCTTTCCAGCCGCGGAATTGAGAATACTGTGCTTCACATGGACGATTTTCACAATCCTGCAGCTATTCGACGCCATGGGAAAAATGAAATCGATGCTTATTATCGTCATGCTTTCAATTACGAAACTCTTGTTCAGCAAATTCTTCTTCCTCTAAAACGTGAAGGCATACTGAATAAAAAGCTCCTGTGCTTAAATCTGGATACAGATATATATGAAAATCCGCTTCAATATACGGTTACGCAAAAAGGGATTCTGATCATCGAAGGGGTTCTTCTTTTCCGCCCTCCTCTCATCAGGTATCTTGATAAAAAAATTTATCTTCACATCAGCTTTGAAGAAATGCTGAAACGGGCTGCCGAAAGAGATGTCCCCAAATATGGAACCGCTATTTTAGAAAAATATCAGAATAAATATATTCCAATACAAAAACGCTATTTTGAAGAATTTCATCCCGCTCAAAATGCCGACATCGTGATCAATAACGAAAATTTCCGCCGACCTGTAATACTTTCATGATAAAGTCCCCGCTGCCGTTCAGCTGGAAACAGTCGCTGCCCGGCTGCGCAATACCATATAAAAGGCGAAAAAGACGCTGCCCGGTTCCTTTCGGTTCCCAAACAGCGTCCTTCTGCTTTATAATGCTGCCACCTGGCAGACTGTATATTCTTTATACCCCGTAATTACTTTATAATACCCACAGAGCTCCTTGTTCAATTCGGCATCATCCGTATCCACCTGCAGCGGATTTCCACGAAGCTCCGCCAGCTTGGAACGGGTGGCAAGAATCACCAGGTTCTCCTTCCCCACAGCCCGTATGACTGCCGGAGTCAGCTGCTGATTTCCCCGTCCGAACAAAAAGCCCTGTCCCCCCGTTACGGTCAGAATCAGTTTCGCCCGCTTTCCGCGGATATGGGACAGAATCCGTTCCCCATAGGCATCATTTTCCAGAACCTTTCCATTCTCAATCACGTCTACGCCAATCAATGTATTGGGAAGTCCCAGTTTTTCCATGACTCCCCTGGTTGTGGTTCCGGCCCCCACCAGGTATACCACATCCGGTTCCATGTGATCGGTCACCTCATAGGCAATGGATTCGATGGCTGCCTCATCGGAAAGCGGCGTGGGAGCCTTTCGGTTCTGAGTCAGCGTCCACTCCGCAGGAACTTTCAGATATCCATAAAGCGATGTGCTGATGTGTCCGCTGCGGTAAGCGTCCTCGTCGATGTCGAGAACCTCCTTCTCCTCGCACCGTTTGAGCTGTCCGGACATCCACATGGCCGCCAGCTTTCCGGCAGCCCCCGGATTCTTCGCGTATACAGGAGAATGAATCTTCACACCGGCAGGGATTCCCACGCAGAGCTGTTCCACCCCAACCGCTTTATAAATGTCTCTGGCCGTTCCGTCGCCGCCGGCAAACAGAAGGAGCTCCGCCTGCTCCTCTGCGATCTTTTGGGCCAGGGAAATGGTATCGGAAGCGCTGGTGCATTCCAGCGCCGCGGCCAGACTGTCTCCCGTCAGGCCATCAGGGAATCCCATACCCCCGGAACCCCCTGCCCCGAAAATTTTCACCTGGAATCCCATCTTCCTGGCAAGTTCGCCGCCCATGGCGCCGGGCCCGGTGCAAATCAGAATCCTTTCTTTTTCCGGAAGCAGCTCGAGAAGCGCTGTTTTTGCCCGGTTTTCCGAACGGGGAACGGCCCCGCGGCGGACTGCTTCCTCCACCACATGATCCGTTCCCTTTAAACCAACGCTGCCTCCCATTCCCGCCACCGGGTTAATGATAAGGCCAACCTTTTTCATGTCCTATCCCTATTCCGTATATTTTCTCAGATATACCTTCCAGGATGTTGCCCATGTCTTGATATCATCCATACCAGACTCATCCACCTGATGAGTTACGCTTCTGTGCGGAGCGGTCTTGATGATCTCCGGATTCTCATGAGCCTCCTTGAAGACATACTTCAATGTCTCGATGTACTCGTCAATGTCCTTCTTGGACGGAGTTTCCGTCGGTTCCAAGGTCATGGGCTCAGGCAGATAGAAGGGATGGTGAGAAGTCCAGTAATGCATTCCGAAGTCCATCATCCGTCTCTGAACATCCAGAGTTCCGATTCCGGTTTCCTTTTCCAGATTCTCCAGAGAATAACGGGCCTGCTCCACTCTCTGATTGTTTCCGTCCTCGTAGTAAGCCGTTACCTCCGGCAGCTCCATTAACTTCTTAAACAGATAGTTGTTGTTGAGCACTGCCGTCTTTGCCACCTGATAGAGGCCGTTGGGTCCAAGGCTGCGGATCCAGCAGTATGCTTTTAATACAACAGGTGCCACGCCGTAC
>DVGC01000031.1 GCA_018712915.1 Candidatus Copromonas faecavium (nom. illeg.)
AACAGGGTGTCGATGTTCTCCTTAATAGCACCTTCCTGCAGCAGACCAGCAAACTCGTGTGCTGCTTCTACTAATCTTTCGTCTTCCAAATCAGTGCCAACGATGATACGAGAAGGATAAAGGTTATCGTACAGTGCTTTGCTTTCTCTTAAAAATTCCGGGCTGAAGATGATGTTCTTACTGTTGAATTTTTCACGTACGCTTGCGGTGTAGCCCACAGGGATCGTGGACTTGATGACCATGATGGCATTCGGGTTATATTCCATGACCAGCTTGATCACAGCTTCGACCGCAGATGTGTCAAAATGCTGGGTGTGGCTATCGTAGTTGGTAGGGGCCGCTATAACAACAAAGTCCGCATCAGAGTATGCTGCCTTTGCATCCAGAGTTGCGGTCAGGTTCAATTCTTTTTCTGCGAGATACTTCTCGATATAGTCATCCTGAATCGGGGACTTACGGTTGTTGATCATGTCCACCTTCTCCGGAATGATATCCACAGCAGTCACCTGATGGTGCTGAGAAAGCAGGGTGGCAATGGATAATCCCACATAACCAGTGCCCGCAACGGCGATTTTGTAATTCTTCATGTTATTTACTCCTCCGGCCCTCATCGGGCATATCCTCTAATTTTCTATGTACACATCCATATGGATGGCATTTCTCTCTAATTTCCACTGTGTGATAACCACACTCGGCTAAGTGTTTTCTTATGCTGTCGTATCCAATTACCCCAGCAATCATATTTCCCTTGTTTTCTACTCCATAAAACATCCGTTGAGTACACTCGTCTCTATTCCTCTATAACCGAAGTGATGATTTATACAGTCGAGCCCCGTATACCCCTGCAATGACGTTTTTTCTAAGTGTTGGATTGTTGAATCAAACCCTGTCGGTGCATGAGTTTTATTAAAATTGCACATATCATTCAATGCAATTCTCGTCATTCATTGTTCACTATGAACAAATCATTCACTCTCACCGCACAAAACATGTATTTATCATCACCATCCACGCTCTACTCAACAGCTGTTTTATGAAGTAGAAATCATCTGTTTTTCCGCAATTTTCATGACTCAACAAACCGTTATGATGTAGGTGTCATTAGAGGGTCAGATAGTGTACTCAACAGAAGTTTCAGACGTTAATGATAAACTCATGGATTTTTGTTGTTTTCTCCTGTTTTCCGCCATTTCTATGATTCTTCTGAAAAAGATGTGCCAATTTTGTGCCGCAGGGGTCAGGATTTCAGCGTTTTGTATAGATTATTAGCATTTTCAGTTCATATAACTGTGAATTTTAAACAGTTTCAGCAACACAATTAGTGTGCAAAACAGGCTCTTTTCGACGATGCTACGTCAATACGGTTTGTTGAGTAGACATTACCTAAAACCACAACCGTCCCCACCCATCCACACCCAAAACGGCCATGGTTCATTTTTACATGGAGCCTTCCTGCGCCAGCACGACCTGCACAGTTTTCAGAAGGATGCATAAATCCAGTTTTATACTCCACTCCCGGATATACTTCAAATCCAGGTTCACAACTTCCTCAAAATCCGTAATGTTGCTGCGCCCGCTCACCTGCCACATGCCTGTAACCCCCGGCTTAATGGCCAGCCGCGCGCGATGGTGCAGCTCATACTTCTCCCATTCGTCTTCCGTCGGAGGGCGGGTCCCCACCAGGCTCATATCGCCTTTCAGCACATTAAAAAACTGCGGGAACTCATCCAGACTCCAGTCACGGATATAATTGCCGATACCCTTTTTTACGGTGCCATTCGGAAGCCGTTTGCTTCCGATAATTCTCGGGTCCCATTCCAGCTTGAACATCATGCCGTCTTTCACCCGGTTTTCCTTCATAAGCTCTTTTTTTCGTTCCTCCGCATCCATATACATGCTGCGGAACTTATAAATCCGAAACCGCTTTCCATTCCTTCCCACACGGACCTGGGAAAAGAAAATCGGTCCGGGCGAATTAAGATAAATCGCCGGTGCAAGGAAAACAAACAGCACGCCAGTAATCACACATCCAACCAAGCCGCCTGCAATATCCAAACTCCTCTTTAATACCGCCTGCATCGGTGTCACATAATTCAACGTCGATGTCAGAACCGTATAGCCGCCCATCCGTTCCACAATCCGTTTCTTCCCCGGAGGCAAAAAGGTTCCTGTAATCACGCGATGGGTCACCACACCCATTTCTTCCAGCTTCTCGCCAATTTCCTCAAACTCCTGAGTTCTCTCCGGAAGCTCTAAAAGCGCTTCATCCACCCAGTTTCTGCACACATATTCACACACTGTAGAAAGCCCGGCCACAATCGGAACATCGCCAATCGTTTCCCCTGTGGCATCCCGATCCGTCAGCACCCCTATCAAATGGTACGGCTCAATATTGTTCTTGCGAATCTGCTCAGCCACCGCTGCCATCCGGCCCTCAGACGTAATCACCAGCAATGAGCTTCCGCTTGTCTCCTGCCCGCGCTTATGATAAGCGTTTTTCAGAATTACCCTGGTGACATAGCCGAGCACCGCATAAAAACATCCTGTTGACACCAGAACCGTTCTTGAATAATTTCCGCTGACATGAATCATGTACAGATAAAGAACCGAAAGCAGTTCCACGAAAAAAACCAATTTTATCGTTCGTACTAACTCCTGATAATATCCTCTTTTTAATACATTTTTAAACGCATCCGTCAACCCGGCCACGGCAATTTCCACAAGTGCTGCCACCAGCACCATTCCCCAATACAGACTGCCTTCAGCAAAAGCTGCCCGTCCCATCCTCATAACAAACGCCAGATACAGCGCACACTCCAGGCAAATCAAATCAAGGATCCAGAAATCCAGATGTTTTAACCAGCCATTTGAAGCTTTTTTATACATACCCATCCCTCCAGTCATGGAGCCGCCGTCCGGCCTTACATACTTTGCGATTTTCCTGTCGGCTGTCTCCAAAATTTCCCAATGCCGGCCGCCAGAGCCGCTCCAATAAGCCCAACCGCTCCAATAGAAAGCCCAGCCGTCAGCACAGATTCCCGGTATAATTTCAACACATTTTCATTTCCAAGCAGCATGGAACTGCCTCCATCACTGCCCATACCAAGCAGGAATATTCCGCAAAACACCATATACAAAGCACTTCCCGCCGCAAGTGCAATTCCCAAAAGCAGGAAAAATTTTTTCTTCCGCTTCTGCAAAAAGAACAAAAACACACATCCCACAGCCAGCAGAACCATAAATGCCATCACCATCATGGGAAATACCTGTTCCAGAGCAGCCTTTGCCTCCTGCCATACAGAAACGCCCGCCACTTTTCCAGTTTCCTGGAAGGCATCGCCAATCTCACTGGACAATCTGAGAATCCCGCCCTCTGCCTGAAGGCTTCTCTCATCATCTCCCATTTCATCCAGCCTGATCCCAATCTCATCTGCAATCGACAGCCCGGTAAGTTCCGGAACCGTATCCTGGCGTCCATATACCTGATTCCGCATGTTTCTTTCAAACGCATCCTTGAATACGGAAAACGTCAGAAAATCTTCTGGGAGTCCAGCCCGCTGAAAGCACTCGGCCAGACGTGTTTCTGCAATCTCATTCTGTTCCTGGTAATAACCGCTTTTTTCAAATGCATTTGCCAAAAATGATGGATTGAAAACGCCAAAGCGGTAAAATAAGGCAAAGAAAAAGAAGGCCAGGTCACATCCCAAAAGAAAAACCAGAAACCAACTTACTGCATGTCTCCGCTTCCTCTTGTCTGTCATCCTGGCCTTCCCCACTTTCCTTTGTCATGATGTCGATGACGGCGCACCAGCAGCTTCCCTCTGAGAGAAACCATAAATAACCCCGCCATTCCGACCGCAACTCCTGCGCAGACCGCCCAAGCTGTCCTTACAGGAAACTCATAGAATCCCGGGGCAGTCCACACGCTTGCATCTCCTGTTATCCCCGGTACTTCATTTTCTCCCCCTGTGACGGAGGAGTCCCCCTCGACGTCCGTCATACCGGCCATGCCGGTTGCTTCCGTCATTTCATTCACATCTGCCGCTCCAGGTACCATGCCCTCCGCATATGCCTCCAGCGACAAAATATACTCTGATTTTGTCGGTACCTCTGTTTCCGGCACCGTTTCACTTTCTGCAGCTGCCTCCGGATTCTGATCCGGCTGCCCCGCTATGGCAGTTTCGCCAATGCCATCTCCTGCTCCGGCATCAGATTGATTAGCCACAGAACCAGCATTTCCATTTTCGGCCTCTGCAGCCGCGTTTCCTTCGCCGCCCGAAGCCGCTGATACTGTCTGTGGATAGGCAGGTTCCAGATACCCTTCATCAATTCCCTGCTGAATGCTGGAATACATTTGATTGATGGCTTTCTGTTTCTGCTCGTCGGTACAGTCGATGTTGTCCTGCATCAGATAATCCCGCGCCACCTGTACATACTGAGGTTTCACCCGGTATGTCACACCATTATAGGTATAGGTGCCGCTGATAATTCCCATCAGCTCCTGTTCATTGGCGTTGAGAGAACCGGCATAAGCCGGCTCTCCCATAACCACTACTAACAAAATGACCCCTATTGCTGCTATTTCTCTAAGCAAATGATTTGGTTTCATTTATTTAACAATACCACTAATATCAAATGTTACGTCTAAAGTACTGTTATTCTCCAAAGTCAGGGTTACCTTGTAGCTGGAGCTTAAAGTATTTAATGGTCTCTCGCCGAACAGAGTTTCCATTGCCGCTACTGCAGCATCTACGCTTTCATAGGAAAGCTCGCCAAGAGACGGAGAATTATAGGAAATAGTGTCAATATCCATATCTGCCGTAGCATCCTGAACAATTCCAGTAAGCACATCGCTGATATCAGAAACTGTCTTATTTGCCTGCACAGCTGCATCCTGATTTAAAGACACAGAAACTGTTGTGCTTGCATCATCGTAAGAAATTCCTGTCAGCGGAGCATCCTGATTTTCATCATTTGCAATTAATCCCGCCTCAGTAGCCGCATTAACTGCATCACCTGTGCTTGCTTCTAACGCTTCTTTTACATCTTCAACAGTTGTTGTCGTATTGGAACCATTATTGCTAGAGCTGCTGCTTCCGCCGCCGCTTCCTCCGCGGGCTGCCTCATTCTCTACTGCTGCGCTTCCGTTTCCATAGTAGGACGGAATCTCATCGCGGTTGTAGCTGGTGGAGTTCATGCATGCTCCGCTGGCATCAAACGTATACTCCACTCCGTCGATGGTTCTCGTTCCCGTTACCATCGCTCCCTGGGTTCCGTCAGATACCGGGTTCAGATAGTATACAGAACCGTCGACTCTTACCCAGCCGGTTAACATCGCTCCGCTGGCATCTGCGAAGAACCAGCTTCCGTTGTCCCAGATCCAGCCGCGGCTCATGTATCCGTTTCCATCCATGAAATACCACTTGCCTGCATCCTGTACCCAGTTGTTTACGACGTAGCTTCCGTCGCTGTTCTCCCACCACCATCCGGTTGTGTTCTGGTTCCAGCCTGTCGCTGCCATTGCCGGCATCGCGCTTCCAAGTACCATGGCAGCCGAAAGAGCGCCGGCCAGAACCTGTTTCCCTCCAAGCTTTTTCATTGTTTTCTTACCTCCTGTTTCTTTCCGCTGCCTTTCGCAGCTAGTTTTTATTTGCTTCACCATAATACTCTCCATAACCATACTTGTTATAGTAAGTATTATAGTAACTGCCCTTGTTCACATTGACTTTGTTGAGCACCACCCCTAAAATCCGGCAGCCGCTCCTCTCCATCTGCTCCTTCACCTTCTGCAGCGCTCGGTAGCTTACCGCTCCGCTCTCCGCCACAATCGCCACCCCGTCACACTGTTTTCCCACGATGGCTCCGTCTATCACGGTCCCCACCGGCGGTGTGTCCACAATGATGTAGTCATATTCCTCTCTTGCTTCCTTCAGAAGCCGGACGAACGCTGCCTCCTCCAGAAGCTCCGCCGGGTTCGGCGCCACCGTTCCCGCGAAAATCACATGCAGATTCTCCACATTCGTCTCGCAGATGACTTCCTCCCGGCTTCTCTGTCCGCTTAAATACTCCGACAGTCCCGGCACCTCCACACTTAAGTGATACCGGTTCATCAGCACCGATTTCCGGATATCCGTATCCACCATCAGTACCTTCTTCCCCATCTGGGCCATGGACGCCGCCAGGCTGAACGCCACCTCACTCTTTCCCTCATTGGGCTGGGTGCTGGTGAACATCACCGTCCGCACATTGCTCCCGCAGAAGATTAAATTGGTCCTCAGCGTCTTCATCGCCTCATCGAATTTATAATTGCTCGGCGGCATGATCAGTGTGACTGCCTTACTCATTTCCCATGCCTCCCCTTGTTTCCTTCTCTTTCATCTCATGTGCCTTCCTTTTGCTTGTATCGGTTCCGTCTGCGCTTCTCAAAACACTTCCCATTTCCGGAGCCTTCTGCCCCGGCGCTTTTCCGGGCTGCCCCGACCTCCGGCCTCTTCCGGCACAGGCCGCGGCCTCCCGTCTCCATTCGGCCCCTTCTACTTCCCGGACTCGTTCCTCCCGGGCTCTCTCTTCGCGGACCGTTCGCTCCGCTTCTTCCCGCGCTCCGGCTTGTCCGGATGCTTCCGGTCTACCGCAGGAATCACTGCCAGTGTCGACAGGCCCAGATATTTCTCCACGTCGTCCTCCGTCCGCACCGTATCGTTCATCACCACCATCAGTGTTACGATTCCGCACACCGCCACGATTCCCAGCACGCCTCCGATGGCCGCGTTCCGCATCACGTTGGGGCTCACCGGCTCCATGGATACCTGGCCGTACTCAATAATCTTCGGCGCCTCCATCTCCATGATGTCCCCGATATACTCCGACACCCGGTCCGTGATGGCGTCCACAATGGTCTTGGCCATCACCGGGTCCCCATCTGTTACCGTGAGTGTTAAAATTCGTGTATCTGTCGGATTTTCAATCTCCAGCTTCCTGGTCATCTCCTCATAGTCCAGCTCCAGTCCCAGCTCCTCGATGACCACATCCAGCACCGGGCGGCTGCTCACCAGTACCTGATAGTCATTGGTCAGCTGGGTGCCGATCTGCAGGTCCGCCAGGGACGTTAACGTCGTCTCCTTGGACAGCACGTATAGCATCGATGACGATGTATATTGAGGCTGCAGCACAAGGGCGCTGAAGGCTCCGAACAGTCCGCAGCCTGCGATGGCCGCCAGAATGATGAGCCACAGCTTCTTCTTAAATTCAAACAGCAATTCCTTTAAATCAATCTCGATTTCATCCTCATACTGGTGTTCCATGGTTCCCCTTTTTCCTTCTGTCTTATTTTCGCTTCGTTCTGTTTCATCTCTCTGATGCCCTGCCCCGGCAGGTTCTTTCATCCAAGGCGGAGGGTTCTTTCCCCGTCCGGCTGCTCAGCCTCCGCTTTCACGTTTCCCCGCCGCCTGGCCCATCGCCCGGCCCCTCACAGCTCCTCATCCTCCAGCACACGGCCCGGGTTCTCCCATAAAAGCTCCTCCAGCTCCTCCAGCTTTGCCAGATGCCTCAGCGCCTTCACGGCCTTCCCGATTTTGGGGCTCCGGTTCCCGATGTTATGCATATCGGTTCCGAAAAAGGAAAGATTCCCCTCTCTCAGATGTCCCTTCACCCACCGGTACGTCGGGTCAAACACGGACCCCAAAAGGCTCTCAAAGTTGACCTGAATCAGCGCTCCCCCATGAATCAGTTCCTCCAGCGCGCCCTTCCTTCTTAAGCAGGAATACCGCTCCGCATGGGCTATCACAGGCTGATAGCGGGCCGCCGTAAACTTTCTCACTGCCCGCTCACACTCTTTAAAAGAGACTCCCGTATAAAATTCCGTCAGAACATAGGAGGATTCCGCCAGGGTTA
>DVGC01000032.1 GCA_018712915.1 Candidatus Copromonas faecavium (nom. illeg.)
GGACGCAAAGTCCAAGGAGGTATCCGCTATACCGATTGCTCTTATCATTCTAACAGCTTAAGCAACAAGATGGGTAATTCCTTACTGGCTGTAAGGGATATTAACCATAAATATATTGTAGTAGGAGGAATTTTATTATGAAAAAACAGTTTTCCATATTTTTATCTGCTATGGTCCTTGCCGCTTCCCTTTCCGCCTGCAGCCAGAATTCCAATGAAACGGCTGCACAGGAAAACAGTTCCGCGCAGACTTCTTCCGGCACGGAAGCTACAGACTCTGGTTCCGCCTCCCAGGCAGACAGCGAAGGAACCGAAACCACAGCTTCTTCTCAGTCCGGAACTCCATACCGGATTGCCATCGTTCAGCCCATGAGCCATACCTCTCTGGACCAGATCCGGGATACCATCGTGACAAATCTGAACGAATCCGGACAGAATATTGAAATTATTACGGAGAATGCCAATAACGATACCACGGCTCTTGCCACAATTTTAAACAATGTCCGCTCCCAGGGCGTAGATCTGGTGATTCCCATTGCCACCTCAACGGCCCAGTCGGCAAAAACCGTATTTGACGGCGATCCCACTCCCATCGTATTCGCTGCCGTCTCCGATCCGACAGCCGCAGGACTTACGGGAGATGACTGTCAGAACATCACCGGTGTTTCCAACAACATCCCGGCAGCGGAAATCGTAAAGTTGATTTTCAACTTCCAGCCAGACTGTGAAACCATCGGCTTCTTATATACCTCCAGCGAAACCAATTCCGTGTCCACCATCAATGCCGCCAAGGCATACTGCGATCAGGAAGGCATCGCCTATGAGGAAGCCGCCATCGCCAACTTATCTGAGCTTCAGGCCGCTGCCGAATCCCTGATTGCGGACGGCGTGGACGCATTATACACCGGAAACGATAACTCCATCGCTTCCGCTATGGCAACCTACACGGATGTGGCCTATGCTGCCGGAATCCCCATTTACTGCGGCGCCGATTCCATGGTAGCGGACGGAGGGTTTGCCACTGTCGGAGTCAACTATGTTCAGCTGGGAGAACAGGTAGCCGATATGGTATTGGAAATCATGAATGGCACGGCTCCCTCGGAACTTCCCTATGAAACTTTAAGCAACTATGCACAGTATGTAAACCTTCAGGCTGCGGATCGGTTCGGCGCTGATTTCCCGGAATCTGCCTATGAAGGCTATGAGGTTCTGGTGGAATCCGACGGCACCAGCCATTTCAACCAGTAAACAGGAGGCAGTCATGGTTTTTTACAGCATGCTGATTTCCGCCCTGAGCCAGGGGATGCTTTACGCTCCCATGGCTCTCGGCGTGTTTGTTACCTTTCGGATTTTAAAAACCCCGGACTTAACCGTAGATGGGAGCTTTGTATTCGGAATGACGGTCTGTGCGACTGTCACCATCGCCGGCCACCCGGTGCTGGCTCTGTTTTCAGGAGCGGCAGCCGGCGCCCTGGCAGGCTTTTTTACGGCTCTTCTTCAGACAAAGCTGAAAATTGAGCCTATCCTTTCCGGTATTCTGGTGGCCTCCGGCCTGTACACCATCAATTACGCAGTGTTGGGCGGCCAGTCCAACCTTTACCTCCAGTATACCACCGTCAATTCCGTGGGCGCCGCAGTCAACGAGGCCAGCCCTACCATCTATAAAAACTTTGCTTCTCTGTTTAACGGCATTTCATCCCCCTACCTGGATTCCAATGCCCAGGTACTGATTCTGACTCTGGTGATTGTGGTGCTGCTGACAGCCATCCTGGGAGTCTTCTTCTTCACCCGTCCGGGCATGGCTATCCGCGCCACCGGAGACAACGAGGAAATGGTCCGTTCCTCTTCCATTAATGCGGACCTGACGAGAACCGCCGGCGTCATGCTGGCCAACGCTCTGGTGGCCTTATCCGGCGCTCTTCTCTGTGAGCAGCAGCGCTACGCGGATTTAAACAGCGGCAGCAGCATGCTGGTCATGGGGCTGGCCTCTGTCATCATCGGTCAGGTTATATCCGGAGACCGTGGTATCGTCGGCGGCCTGATCTCCGCCGTAGCCGGCTCTCTGCTATACCGAATCATCATCCAGGCAGCCTATATGATTGATATGCCAAGCTATGCGGTAAAACTCCTGTCCACCTTGATTGTGGCGGCAGCCCTTGCCGTTCCCCTGCTGAAGAAAAAACTGGGCCCCGGCCAGAAAGGAGGCGGATCCATTTGAGCAGCAGTCCTTTATCCATTCAGAAGCTGACGAAAGTGTTTGAACCGGGAACCGTCAATGAAAAACTGGCTCTGGACCATCTGGATCTGGAAGTGCCTGCCGGTCAGTTCGTCACCGTCCTCGGTTCCAACGGCTCAGGAAAAACCACTCTGTTTAACATGATTCTTGGCCGGCTGTTTCCGGACAGCGGACAGATCTTCCTGGGAGGCGAGGATATCACCCGTCAGAAGGATTATAAGCGGGCTTTAAATATCGGCTGCCTGTACCAGAATCCTCTGCGCGGCACGGCTCCTAATATGACCATCGAAGAAAACCTGGCTCTGGCCTACACAAGGAAGGCCTCCCGCTCCTTCTTTGCCGTCAATAAGAAAGACAGCGATTATTTCCGGGAGCTTCTTTCCGAGCTTCATATGGGGCTGGAGGACCGGATGAAAACGAAGATGGGACTCCTTTCCGGAGGACAGCGCCAGGCGGCGTCCCTCCTAATGTCTACCATCGCTAAACCAAAGCTCCTTCTGCTGGATGAGCACACGGCGGCTCTCGATCCAGGCGCAGCGGAAAAGGTGATGGAGGTAACAGAAAAAATCATCGCCAGGGATCAGATCACCACGCTGATGATCACCCATGACATGGACTATGCCCTGTCTGTCGGCGAACGGACCATCATGCTGGATTCCGGGCGTATCGTCCTGGATTTGACCGGAGCAGAGCGAAAGGCCATGACCTCCGGGAAGCTGGCAGAGTTGTTTTATACGAAGCAAAAAGCGAAAAAATAGATGCGAAAAAGGGAACGCTGTCATCCATTGACAGTGCTCCCTTCCATTCAGTTCTTCCCGTTTTCCGCTTCCTTCGGTTTTCTCTCCTCATATCCTTCCGGCGTATAATGGATCACCCTGGTTCCGCTGTTTTCAAACTCAAACGGCACATATAAAAGCTTTTCCATCGCCTGGCGAACACTCTCCTGCTTCTCCTTTTCCACATAGAAAAGCAGGAATCCGCCGCCGCCGGCACCAAGAAGCTTTCCGCCAATGGCTCCCGCCTCGATTCCCTTCTGATACAGCCCGTCGATGGAATCAGTGGAAATTTTACCGGAAATTCCACGCTTCAGCTTCCAGGTATAGTCCAGAAGCCTCCCAAACTCGTTCAGATCTGTCTTTGAAGTCAGAACCCTCTCCGCATCATCCACCAGAGACAGCATCTCAAGAAGCCTGGACTGCTCATCCTCCAGGGCCTTCTGCGTGCTGTCCTGAATATCTGAGGAAAATCTGGAAAATCCGGTAAAAAACAGCATCAGATTCCGGTTCAGTTCTTCCTTCCTTGCTGGGGAAATAATAATGGGATTTACCTCATAACCGTTTTCATTAAAATTGATTCGGTTTAAACCGCCATAGGAAGCAGCAATCTGATCCTGCACTCCGCCGCTTTCATTACAGAGTACCCGCTCCAAATAAATAGCCTCGTCGGCCAGCCGCTTTTTATCCGCATATTTTCCCTTCAGCGCATAAAACGCATTCAGCATTCCGACTGCAAAGGAACTGCTGGTCCCAAGTCCGGACCGCGCCGGCAGATCCGCCTCATAGGTCAGCCTGATCTCGTGCATGTCCAGCATTTTCATGGCCTCCCGTACCGCCGGATGCTTAATCTCATCAATATCGGTAACACGCTCAATAATCGAATAGGAAAGTTCCGTTGAATAATCAAAGAACCGCGGCAGATGCCTTACATTCACATAACAGTATTTATCAAATGTGGTGGAAATGACTGCCCCACCATGTTTTTTGTAAAAATCAGGAAAATCCGTCCCGCCGCCAAAAAAGGACATCCGGAATGGAGTCTGCGTTATAATCATACTCTCTCCTTCGTGATCTTATTTCTTCTGGTTCGTTTCCTCCGGCCAATTTCTTCCGCTCCGCTGATTCCCGCTTAACGATCCCTGTCTGCTTATTTCAATCAGAAATTCCCGCCCTCATGCTCCAGTATCTTTCCGACCGCATCCAGCAGGTCATCGCCGACCACTTCCGGCTGCACATCATACTTTCCATCCGTTCCCGCTTTTCCGGTTTTCACCAGTGCGGTGTGCATTCCGGCATTCACGCCCGTCTGGATATCCATGGTCATGTCACCCACAATCCAGGACTCCTCCAGATCAATATGAAATCTTTCGGCCGCCTCTAAAATCATACCCGTCTTCGGCTTCCGGCATTCACAGGGAATCTTGTATGCCGGATTTTCTTCCGGATACCCCTTGTCCGGATGATGGGGACAGAAATAGATTCCATCCAGATATACCCCCTGGCGCCCCAGCAGTGTTTCCAGCTTCCTGTGAATTCTGCGGACATCTTCCATTTCACACATCCCGCGGGCCACCACCGGCTGATTGGTCACCACAACCGCCAGCCAGCCTGACGCATTGATTTTTCCAATGGCTTCCGCCGCACAGGGCTCCAGCTCCAGCTTCTCTTCGTCTGCAATCAGTCCGCGGTACACATTAATGGTCCCGTCTCTGTCAAGAAAGATACACTTCTGTTTATGCTTCAAACATTTTCGTTCAATAATGCCCCGCTCCATATCCTTAATGGTCTGGGCAATCCGTTCCATGGTTCCCACGTCTTTCACGTACTCCGGTGAACGGTAGCCGTAAACCGCCTCTCCATTCTGGACCATGGCCTGAATCACATCATTTTCCAGATTCCGTTTTACCGGTTCCGAAACATAGTCAAAAATTCTTCTGCTGAATACGAAAATGCCTGCATTCACGCAGTTTTCATACCAGTAATTCCTGGTATTATGTTTGGAATCAAAGCGAATCACCCGCTCCTCCTCATCCAGAACCAGAAGATCCGAATCAAAAGGATGCCCATTGGGATGGACAAACAAGGTGGCCGCCGCCTCCTTTTCCCGGTGAAACCGGAGCATTCGTTCAAAATCAATATCAAACATCAAATCGCCGGACATCATCAGAAAGTCCTCACCGGACACCATTTCTTTAAGATAGTAAAAGGAACCGGCCGTTCCCAAAGGTTCCTTTTCCTCATAATAACGGATGGACATCCCAAACTGGCTTCCATCTCCAAAATACTCCCGGATCACTCCGCCGAGATGACCAATAACCAGAATCACATCTGTAATTCCATTTTCCTTCAGCCGTTCCATCTGCCACTGCAGAAGAGGCTTTCCTGCCAGCTCCACCATGGGCTTCGGAATCTCATTTTTTGTAAGCTGCGCCAGACGGGTTCCCTTCCCTCCGGCCATAATTACTGCTTCCATGATTTGGCTCCTTTTTGATGTTTCAGCTTAATATCAATCTTTGCCGCAGCCGCTTCCTGCTGCTGCAGTCTGGCATCATCCTCCATAACGCCTTCTGTACTCTCTTTCATCAGCATGATTTTCGGCGTCATAATCATCAGTTTCAAATCCAGAAAGAACGAATAATTGCGAATATAAGTCAAATCCAGTTTTAATTTGTCATAAGCCGTCGTATTATACTTTCCATATATCTGCGCATATCCGGTCAGTCCCGCCTTTACCTTCAGCCGGTACGGGAACTCCGGCAGTTCTTTTTCGATTTCCACCGCCAGCTCCGGGCGTTCTGGCCGGGGGCCTACCATGGACATTTCTCCCTTCAGCACATTGATAAGCTGTGGAAGCTCATCCAGCCTGGTTGCCCGCAAAAACCGTCCCACCGGCAGAATCCGGTCATCATGCTCCGATGCCAGCCGCGCACGGCCGTCTTTCTCCGCATTCTGAATCATGGTACGAAATTTGTAAATTTGAAACTTCTTTCCGTTTCTTGTAAGTCTGGTCTGCTTATAAAACACCGGGCCGCCGTCTGTAGCCTTAATCAGGAACGCAATAATCAGGAAAAACGGAGAGGAAATCACCAGCCCGGCAGCAGCACAGACAATGTCCGTAAACCGCTTTGCAAAAAGCTGCTCTATTTTCAAATCTTCATTTCTCGAAAGAAGTAACGGCGTATCAAACAGGTTCAAATCATCCGAGCTTCTGTTGATAATATCAGAAATTTTCGGCACCGTATAAGTTCGAAGTCCGCAGCCGAAGCAGCGCTTTAAGAGCTGGTTTCGCTCATGGGCAGGAATATCGCCGATAATCAGCGCGTCATAATTTTTTGACAGCTCCATAATCGAATCGATTCCTTCGCTGTAATGTATGATGTTGCAAATCTGGTATTTATCTTCCCTGGTGCTGATTTTCTGCATCAAATGAAAGATTGGCCGTTCCCCGTAGACAAGAAGCATCTGCCTCCTGGGAAACAGGCGGCTGTAAATAAACTGAAAAGCAAACGCCCACACGACTGCCACAATTATCTGGACAACCAGAATTCCGCCGATAATGGACGGCGAGTGGAATTTCTTATCGATCAAGGCAATTTGCAGATATGTAATTACGTTTACAATCACCAGCGATAAAATCTGTGAATAAATGACATTCCACTTTTTATAAAATCCCACCTTAAAACCGCCGTACATCTGCTCAAAAAACATCAGCAGAACCGCGTACACGGCGATCATCAGCCAGTTTCCCCGGCGCCAAAACGGAAACTGAAGCAGGCTGTTGTAATAGAAAATCCAGACATAGCCATAGATTCCCGATTCCATTGCCACAATCGCAGCAGAGGATACAAATTTAATAATCCTCTTATACTGTGTATAGTCCTTCATCATACTCAATCCTTGCTAAAATTCTTTGGCACACCAGTCAATTGCCTGCGGCCTCCGCAGGCGTCTTATATGCTCAGTTCTCATCGGCATTCTTCTCATTTGCAGCTGAACTCAGTCCCATATACAAAAGCTGGAAAATAATCGGCGTTGCAATGGGGATATTAATGTTCACAACTGCCTGTACTGCATACGCGATAACAGCAAACGCAGCCGCAGCGACTTCCGGCCGATCCTTCATTCCTTTACACAGCCTTACAATCGCGGAACCCAAGTATACCACATAGGCGGTCAGACCCGCAATCCCCAGTGTCACAAGATAATGAAGATATTCATTATGCGCACTGTCATAAATCACGGTCCGCCCATCCATCATCTTTCCATCATAGTAATACTGCATTAAAAGCATAAACGTGTCCGGGCCGTAACCAAACAGCTTCTGAAGCGGCGTCAGTTTATCCAAAAAAAGCTCCATCGAACGGCGCCATACATATCCGCGTTCCGTTCCCCATGAATCATTAAATACCACATAGGAACTGATGGCTCCATAGCGTTCTGCATTTCCCGCCACGTTTGCATCATAAAACACAAACACAACAGCTGCCACAACCGCTGCAATTACGCCAATCCAGGCATAGAACAGCCACCTTCCCATAGTATCTGTCCCATCCGGGTTCGGTTTTTTTATCGTCCATGCCGCCACAAGCCCTGCTATCCCCCACAGCCCAATAACCAGGAGCGGCAAAACGCTCAAATTTGCCACCAGATTAAATGCACTGTCAATTCCAACGACAGAATCTGCAAACGCACTGTTAATCCAGTCAATACACTGAATCACTGTGAAAAATGTAGCTGCAGAAATCAGATACCGCCGAACACCAGTCTTCGTCCGGAACAGGTAAAGCGGCGCCAGGCCAAATAATGCGGCCAGGGTCAAATATGCGTTATCACTGGTACCCATGATTAAAGCAAAACTGGCCAGCACCATGTTGCCATAATACCAGAGCATTCTCTTCCAGTTTTTCTCCAGCATGAACAAAAGTGCAGAAACAGCCAGAACAGCTCCCACATATACCGTATATGTATTGATATTTCCAAGCGTCGAAGTGTAAATTCCCCTCTGTTCCGGAACCATTCCTTCCTTAAAGCCCAGAATATCCATCTGAAAATAATCTGTAATTCCAAACAGGCAGACCAAAATTCCCACTGCCAGAAACGCATCCAGGTACCACTGCTTAAACCGGAAAAATCTGGTCATAAGGAAATAAACTGCCAGATAAACGGTCATGAGGAATACGCCGTTGTACCGTCCCGAAGTGCCCCAAAAGGCCTCCCAGCGCCAGTCTGAGCAAAGCAGCCAGGAAATCACATTGCAAAGCCAGAAAGCAATCATAGCCCAGTCAGTAATACAAAGCCCCCGGATCCGTTCTTTTAACCTCAAATCAGAGAAAAAACTCTTAAGCCGTCCGGAGATGATTCCATACAGCAGCATAACAACTGAGGTGCCAATGGCCGCCGCACAATAGAACTGATATTTCGTTTCCAGAATATCAAAATAGTAGCGATGATAAACAAGCGGGAAAATGCAAAGCACAATCAATGTAAAAATTCCCATGATCAATGCCGCATTATGCTCAAAGGTACTGCCCGCCTCACGCCTCTTTTTTATTCGCTTTGACATGTATTTTTCTTCCTTTCAAATGCATAAAAAATCAAATATAGTATAACACTGATTACCTTTTCGCGCAACTTTCACGACACCGCAAATCTTTGGCAAATCTTTAAGATTTTATTAATTTCTCTAGGTTTTTCCAGCCTTCCGGTTTCCCCCTTTCTTCCGGTAATTTCACATATAAGAAGTATAATGGCCTCGTAATGCAATTAGGAATTTCAAAGCGTTTCAAAAAGAAAAAAGGAGAGTGCATTCATTATGAGAAAGCAGACTAAGATTGCTGCCGTTGTATCTGCAGCAGCCCTGCTGGCATTAGGCGCTTCCATCACTTCTTTCGCAGCTTCCAGAGGAACCTGGATGCTTCAGGATGGTGAATGGTATTGCTATGATAGCCGTGGAGATGTTTTCGAAAACACCTTCTGCGTCAGCAATGGCAAAGAGTACTATGTAGGTGATGACGGAATGCTGGTTCGTTCTCAGTGGGTTGAGTACGACGGAGATTACTACTTCGTAAACAGCGCCGGACAGAAGATCACCAACGACTGGAGACTGACAACTCCTTATGAGGACGAGGATTCTGAAGAACAGTGGTTCTATTTCCAGGCTTCCGGTAAAAGAGCTGAAAACAAAAAGCTGACCATTAAGGGAAAAACCTACTTCTTTGATGCTGACGGCCAGATGCTGATTGGCTGGGTAGAAAAGAATGGTGATACTTATGAAGAAGCTGGTTCTGACATTACTGATGACACTAAGAGCAATTTCTATTATTGTGATGAAACTGGCGCTCGTGTTGAAAGTAACTGGATCTGGGATTATGCTCCGGATGTAGACCCGGATGATGCTGGTTCCGATGACGAGGAACATTATTACTGGTTAAAGAGCAGCGGAAATCCTGTAACCGGAAAACAGACCAATATCAAAGGCCAGACATATATCTTCGGTAATGACGCTAGAATGTTGACCGGATGGGTTGCTACAACTGCTACAGACAGCGATGCATATGAGGTAATTCAGGGCACCAGCGACGACGAAGATACTTATACTGCATTAAGCACGATTGCAGCTGAGGATAGAGAGGCTTATTATTGTACTGTAGATGACGGACATGTAAAGAAGAACAAATGGATTAAGCTGTGGAATACAGAGGATGCATATGACCAGGATGAGGATGAAGATCAGTACTGGTTCTACCTTGAGAAGAATGGTAAAGTATACATCCCGGACGCAGATGAAGTTGCAAGTCAGTCTAACGCAACTAAGTACAAATTTGAAGAAGGCAAGTTAGTATCTGATACTGCTGTAAATGTAACTGAGCATAGACTGAACGGTAAAGATTACTTCTTCAATCAGAACGGTGAGATGGTAGCAAAATTCGTTGAGATGAATGGAAATATGTACTATCTTGGCGGCTCCGATGATGGTGTTATGAAGACAGGCAGCGTAAGCATTGCTGACGATACCGGTGAAACTTACAGATTCTATTTTGCAACAAAGGAATCTGAAGGCGGAAAGGGCGTTGGCTATACCGGAAATAAGAGTGGTAAGCTCTACTATGATGGTATGCTGATTGCTGCTGAGGACTACAGATACGAGATCGTAGAAGTTAACGGTGCATACTTTATTGTAAATCAGAGCGGTTCTATCCAGCACAGCAACACCTCTTATAAGGAAGATGGCGACACCATCATCAGAACGAGAGTTGATAAGGATGAGGATCCGGCAGGCAGTGTTGATACCGTATTCAACGACGGAAAAGAAGACAGCCGTATGGAAGATAGCTTTGCTTCCCTTAATGATCTTCTTGATTACGACGAAAATGTTGTAACTGGCAATGCTGCTGACATGGTATACGATAACTAATTTCATTCCAGTGAAATTCTAATTGCAGTTTCGGGCGGGATTTTCCCGCCCGATTTCATTTTCCGGAATATATAAAATTATTCTCATAGATACTAAAAACACTGCCGCAGCGTTATTGCTGCAATTTCAATTTCTCTTACAGGAACTGTTTCCTTAATTATCTTTGTCATCAAATCATATACAAACAAATTTCTTAATTGATTGTGCCATGTGAAAACAGGCGGGGTATCCCCCGCCTGTCTGTGCAATTAGAATTTCCTATTATTTAAGGTTTGTCACTTTTAAAACAGAGAAGTTATCTTCCTACTGCCATGTTACACTGTTGCGCAGAGCTCCTCTATCTTCACAGAATGTCGCGTCAGTGGCATCGATCAGAACGTCATCATCCTCTTCGTATTCCTTAGCAGAAGACTGAATGGAACCGCTCTTATTTACGATGAAAGTGTATTCTCCGCTCTCATGTACACCATCACTGCACTGAATGTATACAGTCTTGAGCTCATACTTTTCATCTGTTGCCTGCACAATCAAACCATGATCATACAGTTTGCCGTTTCTTGCGCCGCTAACACCTGCTGCATTATAGTAGTTTTCGCTCTTATCATCATCTGTTGCAAAGTAGAATCTGTAAGATTCTCCACCATCGTCAGTCAGAGAGACGGAACCGTCTTTTCTCTGTCCATCATCCCAGCCACCGAAGTAGTACATCTTACCGGTTTCAGGATCCTCTGCGTTGGCATCCGCCTCATTTTCCCACATCATAACAAATGAGGAAAGCATCCGGCCGTCCTGATCAAAATAGTAGGTTTTGCTGTTGATCTTCTTTTCGGCAACCTGGAATACGAGCTCATCATAGGAATCATCGTCAAATCTCTCAGAGAAAGTCTCACCTTCTCCATCTTCAAAGCTGTATCTTACGGCATACTTTGCATCGCTGGAAGAAGCAAGATCGGTCTCATCCGGAATATAAACCTTTCCGCTGCTGTTGATGTAGTACCAGTACTCATCGTTATCATCATCTTCTTCTCCGTACTGTTCATTGCTCCAGATTTTGATCCATTTGTCCTTCTTCATATGGCCGTCATCTTCATCACCACAGAAATATACATCTACTCCAGCAAATGCAGAAAGCGGATCTCCATAGGTGCCATCAGTATCTTCATCATCTTCCCAGATCTGGGTGTATCCGCTGTCACTGCTGGTCTGAGCCACCCAGCCAGAAAGCATCTTTCCTTCATTATCGAAGAAATAAGTCTGTCCCTTTACATTGGACTGCTTACCGGTAGCAACTTTACCGCTGCTCTTTAACCAGTAATAATGCTGCTCATCTTCACTTCCGACATCATCTGGATCTACACTGGGAGCATAGTCATATACCCATTCACTTTCAATACGAGCGCCATCTTCACCACAGTAATAAGTATCGTAGGAGCCCACTTCATCCGTACTTGCCTCATCCCAGCTGTCTCCATTCTCCTGAACCCAGCCAGTCAGCATTTCTCCATCACTGTTGAAGAAGTAAGTCTTGCCTTTAATGGTGAGCTTTTTGTCCTCGGCTCTCTTACCGGTGGACTGGAAATAGAACCACTGCTCCTCAGAATCATCATCATCGTAAGGAGTGGTTAATCTCCAGTCGTTGGTGATCTTCTGTCCGGCGCTGTTTACGAAGTAGTAATCTCCGTCATCCTCAACCCACTGAGAACGAACCAGCATTCCGTCATCACCTACATAATACTCTTTGCCATTGCTAAGGCAGAAGGTATTCTCATAGGGGTCTCCGCTGCTGTCATAGCAGTACCACTCGCCATCAACCAACATCCAGGTTCCTCTGGAAGCTGCGAAAGAAGTGATGGAAGCGCCTAATGCCAGCAGGGCTGCAGATACAACGGCAGCAATCTTAGTCTGCTTTCTCATAATGAATGCACTCTCCTTTTTTCTTTTTGAAACGCTTTGAAATTCCTAATTGCATTACGAGGCCATTATACTTCGTATAAGTGAAATTATCAATAGTTTTTTTACAAATTTTGCACTTTCTGCAAACTTTATAACCTGACTCTTTCCTCACAAAAAATATTATGTACCTCGGATACAGGCACATTATAATATAATTTCTTAAGAAATACCATAACTTTTCTCTGTTTATTTTCTTACGTAATTTTTACTTTTTGCCTCGTTTTTGCCGAAATTGTACCAATATCAGTACAATCAACAACTTTTCTTTCCTTGCTTTTCCCGTTCAATGTGTTATAATGTTCATATATTTTTGTTTTGATTTATTTTTGAACATAGTTCCTGCCTGATTCAATCCGGAAATAAAATATGCCTTTTTTCTTTTATTTAAAACTGCCGGGAAGCAGCAGCAGCTTTTTCCCGCCTTGAATCAGCTTATAATTATGCATTCCTGCTCTCTATATATTTTCATTTTTTAGGAGGAACTCATCCATGGACCGTTATGGGCTGCTATGCAGAAATATCTATGAAAACAATAAAATCACTCAGCGGGAAATGGCCTCTGCCCTGGGGCTGTCTCTTGGAACCTGCAACCGACTGATTCGGGAAGGGCAGGAGCTTCATCTTTTCTCTTATGATTCTGAGAATGCTTCTTATTCGCTTATGAAAAAGGGAGTGGAGCTGCTGCAAGCCTACCGGATGGACAGCGCGGTGATTTTGGCCGCCGGATTCGGCTCCCGCTTCGTGCCCCTGACATTTGAAACGCCAAAGGGACTTCTGGAGGTATTCGGCGAACGAATGATTGAGCGTCAGATTCGTCAGCTCCAGGAAGCAGGTATCATGGACATTACCATTGTCGTTGGTTATCTGAAAGAAAAATTTGACTACCTGATCGACAAGTATGGTGTCAAGCTGCTGTATAACCCGGAATACCACAATAAGAACACGTTGGCCACAGTTTATCATGCCAGAGATTGCTTCAAGGGAAAAAACACCTATCTCCTGTCTTCTGATAACTGGATCCGGAATAATGTATACCATACCTATGAGTGCGGAGCATGGTATTCCTCCGTTTATATGGAGGGAAACACCTCCGAATGGTGTCTTGATTTTAATAAAAAGGGGCAGCTGACCGGAGCCCGTATCGGCGGACATGATTCCTGGGTTATGTATGGTCCAGTCTATCTTTCCAAAGAATTTTCTGAAGATTTTTTCCCGGTTCTAGAAGCCTATTATAAGACTCCCGGTACAGAGCAGATGTATTGGGAACAGGTGCTCCTGGATCTGCTTAATGGAACTGTACAGGAACAGCTCCCGGAAGTCAGAGAATACAATGTACCGGAAATATATATCAACCGCCAGCCAGCGGATCAGATTTACGAATTTGAAAACCTGGAAGAACTGCGTGTTTTCGATGAAAAATACCTTCACCGCTCAGACAGCCAGGCCATGGAGCTGATTTCCAGTGTGCTGAATGTTCCAGAATCAGAAATTACGGGGCTGCGATGCCTGAAAGCCGGCATGACCAATAAATCTTTCCTTTTTCAGGTCAAGGGTAACTCATACATCTGCCGGATTCCCGGACCAGGAACCGAGCTGCTGATCAATCGCCGTCAGGAAAAGGCCTCTTACGACGCCGTAAAGGACCTTGGGATCACAGAACATGTGATTTATATGAATGCAGACACAGGATATAAGATTTCAGAATACTATGAAGGCGCAAGAAACTGTGACGCAAGGAATCCGGAAGACATCAGGCAGTGCATGGCTCTTATCCGAAAGCTTCATCATTCCGGTGTCCATGTGGAGCATACCTTCGATATCCGGGAACGAATCGGCTTCTACGAATCTTTGTGCAAGGGTTATGAATCCAGACTCTTCGAAGATTACTCCGATGTCCGCAGACATATGAATCTGCTGATGGACCGGCTGGATAAAATGGGAAGGACGAAGGTTCTCTCTCACATTGACAGTGTATGTGACAATTTTCTTTTCCTCCCCAGCGGAGAACTGCGTCTCATCGACTGGGAATACGCCGGAATGTGCGATCCGTTGATTGATGTCAGTATGTGCGCCATCTATTCTTATTATAATGATGCAGAAGCAGAGAATCTGTTGTCCGTATACCTGGGACGGCAGGCGAACAGCGAAGAACGCTTTGTTTATTATTCTTACATTGCACTCGGAGGATTTCTCTGGTGTCTGTGGGCTGTTTATAAAAGCAGCATCGGGGAGGAATTTGGCGAATACACGCTGACCATGTACCGGTATGCTAAAAATTATTACAAAAAAATCATCACATCTCCTGAGTTCCTGACGATAGGCCTATAGGTTTTTGTTTCACAGCAAGATTCTGCGTTCCGAAATCATCCTCAGGCCGATTCAGGAATCACGCTCAAAACCTCACCGTAACATAACAAAAAGAGGACTGGTTGGCACAAACAGTGCTCCTTTGACCCGTCCTCTTTTTTGATGCTGTTTTTGCCTTTATTCAGATTTCCGCCTTCCTTACTTCCTATTTCCCCTATTCAGGAACATGCAAAACAGCGGCCATCCCAAAACAACAGCTGCCTTGAAGCCGCAGCCGCCGGCCAATTTCAAAAGTTCTCCCCCGCTGCAATCACCGGATTTCATATTTTCCGGCTTCTTTCAGCCGGGCCATGGCTCTTGCCAGAGACGCGCGGGAAACATGGTATTCCTGGATGCTCTGCTTCTGGCGCAGCTGCTCCACCGCCCTCTCGTAAGCTTGCTGGGCACGGACAGCGTCAATGTCTTCCGGACGCTCCGCCGTATCCACCAGCATGGTCACCCGGTTGTTGGCAATATGGACAAATCCCACGCCCACAACCGCTACTTTCCAGTCCGAATCCTCGCTGGTTTTGCAGCGGACCTCCCCCTCTTTGGTGGCAATAACCATATTTTCATGATGAGCCAGAATTTCCCGGCTCCCATCCAGAGCCGGAACAATCAAATCCACACATTTTCCGTCATAAAACACTTTATCAGTGGCTATGACCTTCAGGCTGAATGTATTCATAATGCGGTTCCCTCCTACAGAAGCCAGCCATTATATCTGTCTCGCACCTATTCCTGCATCATCTTTTTCGCTTTAGCCACCGCCTCGTCGATGGTACCCACATTAAAGAAGGCAGCCTCCGGATACGGATCCATTTCTCCGTCAATGATGGCACGGAATCCCCGAATCGTCTCCTTTACGGGAACGTAGGTTCCGGGAATACCAGTAAAGGTTTCTGCCACATGGAAAGGCTGAGAAAGGAATCTCTGAATTTTTCTGGCACGATAAACGGTCACCTTATCTTCCTCAGATAATTCCTCCATTCCCAGAATGGCAATAATATCCTGCAGTTCCTTATATTTCTGAAGCATGGCCTGGACTTCCCTAGCTGTCTCATAATGCTCTTTTCCCACCACGTCAGCCTCCAGAATTCTGGAGGTGGATTCCAGCGGGTCCACAGCCGGATAAATTCCCTGCTCCACGATTTTTCTGGAAAGAACCGTGGTGGCATCCAGATGAGCAAAGGTCGTTGCCGGCGCCGGGTCTGTCAGGTCATCCGCCGGCACATATACGGCCTGAACAGAGGTTACGCTTCCATTTTTCGTGGAGGCAATCCGTTCCTGCAGTTCTCCCATCTCCGTAGCCAGGGTGGGCTGATATCCGACAGCGGACGGCATCCGCCCCAGCAGGGCCGACACCTCACTTCCGGCCTGGACGTAACGGAAAATATTATCGATAAACAGAAGCACATTCTGGTGCTCCTCATCCCGGAAATACTCGGCCATGGTCAGTCCGGTTTCCGCCACACGCATACGGGCTCCCGGCGGTTCGTTCATCTGCCCGAACACCAGCGCCGTTTTTTCCAGAACTCCGGACGCCTTCATCTCCGTCCATAAGTCATTTCCTTCCCTGGAACGCTCTCCCACGCCGGTAAAAATTGAATATCCGCCATGCTCCGCCGCCACGTTCCGGATCAGTTCCTGAATCAGTACGGTCTTTCCTACTCCCGCACCTCCGAACAGGCCGATCTTTCCGCCTTTCGCGTAGGGCGCCAGAAGATCAATGACTTTGATTCCAGTCTCTAACATTTCCACCGCAGGGCTCTGGTCCTCAAAAGCCGGCGGCTCCCTGTGAATGCACCAATGAGGTTCCTTCTCCAGGCTTTCCTCCCCGTCAATGGTTTCTCCCAGGACATTGAACAGCCGTCCCAGGGTCTTTCTTCCCACAGGAACCTCAATTCCCCTTCCTGTAGCCGTTACCTCCATGTCCCGGCAAAGTCCTTCGCTGGACGCAAGCATGATGCAGCGGACCGTATTCTGCCCGATATGCTGGGCCACTTCCATCACGCACCGCGTTCCATCGTTCATAACTTCAAGGGCATCTTTTATATAGGGAAGGTCGCCGTTTTCAAATTCCACGTCCACAACAGGCCCCATCACCTGAACAATTTTGCCTTTATTCATTCTCATCAGGCCTCCTTTCCCGCTTTCTGCTGCTTCTTTTTCTTCTGTGCCTTGGCCCCGGCAATGACTTCCGTAATCTCCTGCGTAATCAGGGCCTGACGCACACGGTTATATTCCACTGACAGGTTATGAAGCATTTCCTCTCCGCTTTTATTGGCCGCCTCCATGGCCATCATTCTGGCATTCTGCTCACTGCAGAAGGACTCCACCAGGGCGCCGTATACATATCCCATAATGGTATCCGGAATGATGTTATTCAGCACCGCTCTCGGGCTGGGCTCCAGAACAAATTCTTCCTGGAAAATACCAGAGGACAGTGCTGCCTTGGACAGACAGGTTTCCCTGACCATGGGGAGCAGCTGCATGATTCTTGGTTCCGTTACCATGCTGTTTTTCATGGCCGTATAAATCAGGTGAACCTCATCCAGTTTTCCGGAAAGAAACTGGTCAATCACCGTCTCACTGATGATTCTGGCACGGTGAAGGGAAGGATTCTGGGCAGTATAGTGAAAGTGCTGCTCCAGCTCCACACCTCTGGCCGCAAAAAACTGCCGTCCCAGCTCTCCAACCACAAACAGCTTATACTGGCCTCCGATTTCCATCTGCTCCTCAGCCAGCTTCAGCACATTATGATTGTATGCCCCGGCCAGTCCTTTGTCAGCCGTCACCACAATATAGCCCCGGACCCGGTCTTTCTCCGATTTTTTTTCCCGGATATCAAAGTACGGATTGGTTTCAATTTTATGGTCATCCGGCAGATGACGCAGAATCCTGGATATCATGTTCTGCAGCGTGAAGAAATAATTTTCTGTCTGTGCCAGGTTCCGTTTTGCCTTCTGAAGCTTGGTCGAGGAAATCATGTACATGGCATTGGTAATCTTTAAAGTATCCTGAATACTCTTCATTCTGTTCTGAATTTCTCTCGTATTCGCCATGAATTACTCCCCTCCTATTTCCAGGTCTTTTTAAACTCCCGTACTGCATTCAGAATCTGCTCATTCAGTTCGTCATCCAGCGTCTGATTCATCTCGATGACCCGTCCGATTTCCGGATGCTCATTCTGCATATATTCCAGAAGCTTCATCTGGAAGTCCTTCACCTGATCAATGGGAAGATCAATGAAAAGCCGTCCATTGGCGGCGCAGAGGGTAATCACCTGCTCCGCAAGGCTTAAAGGCCGCTCCAGAGGCTGCTTCAGCAGTTCCATCAGCGCACGTCCATGGGCCAGCTGCTCTTTCGTTGTATTGTCCAAATCGGAGGAAAACTGCGTAAATACCTCCATCTCCCGGTACTGAGCCAAATCAATTCGGATGCTGCCGGCTGCCTTTTTCATGGCCTTTGTCTGGGCAGCCCCGCCCACACGCGAAACGGAAAGCCCCACATTAACCGCCGGGCGCATGCCGGAGAAAAACAGGTCACTCTCCAGGAAAATCTGGCCGTCGGTAATGGAAATGACGTTGGTCGGAATATATGCCGACACATCGCCGGCCTGGGTTTCGATAATCGGAAGGGCCGTAATGGAACCGCCTCCTTTTTCACTGCTTAAACGGGCAGAACGCTCCAAAAGTCTGGAGTGGAGATAGAATACGTCTCCAGGATAAGCCTCACGGCCCGGGGAACGCTCCAGAAGCAGAGACAGAGCACGGTAAGCCACTGCATGCTTGGATAAGTCATCATAGACAATCAGCACGTCTTTTCCCTGATGCATAAAATACTCTGCCAGTGCCGTTCCCGAATACGGTGCGATATACTGCAGAGGCGCCGGATCGCTGGCCGTAGCAGAAAGAACGATGGAATATTTCATGGCATCATGCTTCTTCAGCGTATTCACCAGCTTGGCAACGGTGGACGCCTTCTGGCCAATGGCCACGTAGATGCAGATCACGTCCTTGTCCTTCTGATTCAAAATCGTATCCAGAGCAATGGACGTCTTTCCCGTCTGCCTGTCGCCGATGATCAGTTCTCTCTGGCCGCGGCCGATGGGAAACATGGAGTCGATGGACAAAATTCCTGTCTCCAGAGGTTCGCTTACCGACTGCCGCTCCACAATAGAGGGCGCCGGTTCTTCCACCGGCCGGTAGCCATCCTCTTTGATCGGACCTTCTCCATCAATGGGTGCACCCAAAGCGTCAATTACCCGTCCTTTAAATCCATCGCCCACCGGGATTCCTGCCCGCTTTCCCGTACGAACCACCCGGGAGCCCTCCCGGATTTCCGTGTCACGGCCGAAAAGGATGCAGCTGATTTCCTTTCTCTTAATATCCTGCACCATTCCCTTGACGCCGCAGTCAAAAAGGACAATCTCCCCATAAACTGCATGGTCAATGCCGTCAATGTTGACAATCCCGTCACCCACCCAGGTAACGGTACCCACTTCCATCTCCCTGGCCGTCAGGTTAAACTCCTCAATCTCGCTTCTCAGAATAGAAATAATATTTTCGCCGCTCAGAGAAAGCTTCTGCTGATCTTCCTTCAGCTTCTGCTGAATCTGGCGCATCCGGCCATTGGCGCTCCAGTCAATAACTTCGTTGCCGGCCTGAATAATAAAACCGCTTCCAAGAGACAGGTCCTTCCTGGTCTCAAAAATCATGTCCTCCCGGCCGTACCGCCTGGACACATAATTTTTAATTCCGGAAAGCTCCTCCTCCGTCGGCGGGGTCACATATGACAAAACCACCTTAAAACTCTGCCTTTTTTCCGAAGCGGAACCGGTATAGGCCTCCATAATCTGGTCCCATAATTCCACATCGTCGTTATCGCAGAGAATCTTTAAAAAGTCCCGTATTGCCGCGGGAAATACTTTATCAATCACCCGATGCTTAGCAGCAAGGGAAACCGCCGGATTTTCAAAATCCAGCTTTACCTGAGGCACCGCAAGAAAAATGTCATTAGCCTGCCCTGCCACATCGGAGGTGATTTTTAATTCATGCATCTTCTCCGCATAATCCGCTGCTTTCCTAATCACATTTATCTCTCCATTCCGCCTGTTTTTGTAAGGAACTGCTGATACAGCTTCCGATCCTCATCCTCTCCGGTCTTGGAAGCTACCAGCTTTGCCGTCGCCGCCATTACCAGATCCGCAATCTGCCTCTGGGCCTGCTCCATCTGCTTCTCCTGTTCATACTTGGAGCGGGCTCTGGCCTCATTCAGAAGCTGATCTGCCTTGGTCTGGGCCTGAGCCATTAACCGGTCGTATTCCTCGCCGGCCTTCTGTCTGGCCTCACCCAGCATGTCTGCCCTGGTCTGATTAATCTCCGTCATTGCAGCCTCTGCCTCCTGCTGGAGCTGTTCAGCCGACTGTCTGGCTGTCTCCGCATCGGCATACTGCTTATCGATTTCTGCCTGTCTTGCATCCAGAATTTTGTGGACAGGCTGATATAAAAATTTTCTGTAGATTGCATAGATAATCAGCATATTAATGATTGTCCATACAAGATTCAAATCAAGTCTCAGCATTGCGTTCTTCCTCCTTTAAGGCTTACTGCAGGAAGAAAATAATCAGGATTGCCACAACCAGGCCGAAAATTGCCGTTCCTTCTGCCAGAGCACCGCCAAGAAGCAGAGTCTTTGTAATTTTGCTCTCTGCCTCCGGCTGTCTCGCTACTGCCTCTGCAGCCTTTCCCGTTGCGATTCCGATTCCGATTCCGCCGCCGATGCATGCCAGTGCTGCAATACCTGCTCCAATTGCTGTTAAACTCATAATGTCCTCCATTCCGCCGCATAAAGCGGCCTGATTTCTTCTTTTTTTCAGGCCCTTTCAGGACCTCTGTTTCCCGGCCGGAACTTATTTTTTTCGGCCCGGGAGCCTTACCTGCTGCTTCAGAACCTTCTGTCCTTTATCACACGCGCTTCCGGCAGTTTTCTCCAACACTTTCCGCTGTAGTTTCATCTGCCGCAGGTTTGTGCCGTTTTTCAGGATTTTTTGTCCTTATTCAATCGCTTCTTTAATAAACAGGGAAGTTAAAAATACAAATACATAGGCCTGAATCAGGCCATCAAAAATATCAAAATAAAAGCTGAAGGGAACCGGCAATGCCACAGGAAGCAAAACTTTAATCAGCTCCATGATGATAAAGGCTCCCAGCACATTTCCGAAAAGACGCATGCACAGCGCCAGCGGACGAATTACAACTTCCATCAGGTTGATGGGAAGCATGATGGCAATGGGCTCTGTAAAGCTTTTCAGCCATCCTTTCACGCCTTTCTTTCTGATTCCTGCCCCTTCAATTAAGATAATGCTCATGATTGCCAGGCCGGCTGTTACATTCAAATCCTTCGTCGGCGGCTTCATTCCCACCAGACCAATGACGTTGGCAATGCCGATATAAATCAGCACGCTGGACAGATAAGGAATGTATTTTTTCCCTTCCTCTCCCAGCATTCCTCCAATCAGATTATCCAGACTGGTGACGATGGTTTCTGCTACCGCCTGACGCTTTCCGCCGCCTCGCACCTGCAGATTTCTGGTCAGGAAAAGAGAAACAATCAGTACCACCGCCATAATACCCCAGGTGATGACAACCGATTCCGCAATTCCGATGTCGCCGAATATCCCTGTGTGAATCGTAAAGACCGTTTCACAGTTCAGCTCCTCCAGAAGCCTGTCCGCCAGACCATCCATAACCCCACTTCCTTTCTTCTGTCATGGTCCTATCTTCCGGCAAATCGGACATTTTTATCCATTCCGGTGAAAAGACCCCAAATTCCGTGCCCCTATTGTACTATTTTCCATAGAAAAAGGTAACTAGCAATTCGACGAATTTGTAAAAAAAACTTCAAGACTATTGTACAAATTTATGGTATAATGTCCGCAGAGCGGACATTATACCTGCGCATTCCGGTTTGCGCGTTCACCGCGCAAATCCGGGCGCATCAAACATACTATGGCCGAAGGCCATGGTATAATGTTCGGTAAGCAATGAGCAGGGATGCCTGCGGCAGAGGAAGATTTTCATCATGCTTGCATGAATGGAAATCTGCATCGGTCGCTGGCAAGCGTGCGAATGCACGCGAGTGAGATGCTGCTCAGCAGCATCGAGCCCCTGCGGGGCCGAAAGATTTCTTCACTCCTGCCGACTTTCCAAGCCGCAGGATCACAAAAGAATCCATCAGAAAAAGGGGGAACGCTTTCCATGCTGCACCGAAAACAACTGACTCTGCTGGCATTTGGACTGGCTGCAGTCTTGTCTGCATCGGCTCCTTCCATTCCCGCATGGGCAGATGCATGGGAGAAAAATGCCAGCGGCTCTTATGTCAGCAGCGACGGCTCTGTTCTGACCGGTATTACAGCCCGGGGCGTCGACATTTCCAACCGTCAGCAGAATATTAACTGGAACATGGCAGCCGCTGATGATATCTCCTTTGTCATGCTGGGCTGCAGATACAACAATACCGTGGATCCGTCCTTCGGTTCCCACGCCACAGGCGCCTTCAATGCCGGAATCAGGGTGGGGGCATATCTGTATTCCTATGCCACCACAACAGAAATGGCAGAGCAGGAGGCTGATTTCGTTCTGAACCTCATCAAGGATTATCCCATCTCCTATCCGGTGGTTCTGGATGTGGAATCGGAGCAGATGAGTGCTCTGACACCGTCGCAGCTTTCCGATGTTATCAATGCCTTCTGTCAGAAAATTGAAAACGCCGGCTATTATCCGATGATTTATACCAACGATTACTGGCTGGCCAACAAAATCGATATGTCCAAAGTCCATTACGATGTCTGGGTTGCCCGCTTCGGCGCCAAACCCGCCTACCAGAACGCGGCCATGTGGCAGGCCACCAACCAGGGCCAGGTCAACGGCATCACAGGAAATGTGGATATCAATTTCAGCCTGAAAAATATGACTGACAAGCTGCCTGCCGATCGCTGGCGCCTGATTGACGGGAACTGGTATTACTATAAAAACTACGTCAAACAGACCGGATGGGTCAATGACGGGCAGAGCTGGTACTACCAGAACCAGGACGGTACCCAGTACAAAGGCTGGCTGCTTTTAAACAATCAGTATTATTATCTTCTGCCTTCCACCGGCCAGATGCAGACCGGATGGGTTCAGGTGGACAATACCTGGTATTATCTGAAACAGGATGGCACCATGGCCACCGAATGGCAGAATGTGGACGGCAAATGGTACTATCTGCTGAATGGAGCTATGGTCACTGGCTGGCTGCGGATTGGAACTGATTATTATTACCTGCGGGGCGATGGCTCCATGGTAACCGGATGGAGGCTGATGGACGGTTCCTATTACTATTTCAATACCGACGGACGCCTGGTGCGCGGCTGGGCCGACATCGACGGCGAACGGTACTTTTTCCGGACAGACGGAACCATGGTAACCGGATGGCAGACCATTGACAATGTTCTTTACTATTTCGATGCCAACGGAGCACTGGCCACCAAATGGGAACAGATTGACGGTTCCTGGTATTACTTCGGAACTGACGGGCAGATGATGACCGGATGGATCCAGGTAGACGGACGGTACTACTATCTTCACACCGATGGAAAAATGGTGACCGGATGGCAGAGCGACGGAACCAACTGGTACTACATGGATACTTCCTCCGGAAAAATGTCCGTGGGATGGAAACAAATTGACGGCTACTGGTACTATTTCAACCAGTCCGGCCACATGATCACCGGATGGCTTAACGTGGACGGCAAATATTACTATCTGAATCCGTCAGACGGAAAAATGGTATCCAATGGTTCCTATACCATCAACAACATCAATTATACCTTCAATCAGGATGGCGTCTGCCTCAATGAGGCGTCCCTCATTGACGGCGGAGCAGCCGGCAGCGTTTATACATCGCCGTCAGGCAGTACCTCCAGCACAATTACGACCGGTAATACCTCACCGGGAACTTCAGGAACACCGGGAGCTTCTTCCGGTACCGGTTCGGGAACAATTGCGGCACCTGGCAATTCCGTGACGACCGTTACTCCAGGAACATCCACAGGCGTTACCACTCCGGGAAGCTCCTATGGGCAGAACGGAATGCAGGCCGGCTCCACCACCGGGCCTAGAGGTTCCTCTTCTGCAACAGGTACCACAACTCCGGGTACTTCTTATTCTCCTGGTGTATCCTATCCTGGAAGTTCATCCGGGCAGAACACCGGCTCCCTGCCTGGCTACAGCACTTCCGGTCCCTCCGGTTCTTCCTCCAATTCCGGCAGCTCCGGAAACTCGTCCGGCAGCGGGCTTCAGGAATATGAGCGGAGCGGGCCATCGTAAAAAGAATAATTTCATCAAGCTGAAAGCAAAAAATCCCATGCAAAAAAAGAGCGCACAGGCCATCATTCACCGATGAGCCTGAGCGCTCTTTTTTAATATATCAAATCATATGTTCGTTCTTCGTTTATGTTTCCTG
The DNA here is from genome assembly GCA_018712915.1 of Candidatus Copromonas faecavium (nom. illeg.). Classification (GTDB taxonomy): domain Bacteria; phylum Bacillota; class Clostridia; order Lachnospirales; family Lachnospiraceae; genus Copromonas; species Copromonas faecavium. The sequence continues at coordinate 24,235 of DVGC01000032.1, forward strand.
ATTTTACACCTCAAAAATCAGGTCTCCGTAGCTGGGCATGGGCCAGTATTCCTTATCCACAATCATTTCCAGCTGGTCTGCTGCCTGACGCAGGCGTTCCATCGTGGGAATCACCTGATCATAATAGGCATGGGCCCGTTTTTCCATGTTTGCAATTTCGCCACACTCCTCGGTCAGGGCCTGCAGATCCGAAAGAGCGACCTTCATCTCGGACAGCAAATCCGACACCTCAAGAAGAAGCTCCGTCTGAACGCTGACATCTGCCTCCGGGCAGGCGTTCTTTACTGCGCTTAAGGACTGAGCCAGCACCGTCGTATATTTGACTACCGCCGGAATAATCTGCTTTCCGGCCATGTCAATCATGGTCTTTGCCTCCACGTTGACAGATTTTGCATAGGCCTCGTACTCAATCTCCGCCCTTGCTTCCAGCTCGGCTCTTGTGTATACGCCGAAGTCGCCAAACAGCTTGATTGCCTTATCCGTTACCAGTGCCGGAATTGCATCCACCATGCACTTTAAATTGGGCAGTCCGCGCCGCTCGGCCTCCTGAACCCATTCCTCCGTATAGCCGTTTCCATTGAAAATGATTCTCCGGTGCTCTGTCAGAAGCTTCTTGATCATATCATGAACCGCCATATCAAAGTCCTCGGCCTTCTCCAGTTCATCAGCCGCTTCCTTAAATGCCTCCGCCACAATGGTATTCAATACCACGTTTGCAGAAGAAACGGAATCGGAGGAGCCCACCATACGGAACTCAAACTTGTTTCCGGTGAAGGCGAACGGAGACGTTCTGTTTCTGTCGGTGGCGTCCTTATCGAAATCAGGAAGGGTCGTAACACCGGTCTTAAAGGTTCCGCCGGTAATGGAATGCGTCGCAGAGCCGGTATTACAAAGCTGGTCAATAACGTCCTCCAGCTGCTCACCTACGAAAATAGAAATAATGGCAGGCGGCGCCTCCTGTGCACCCAGACGGAAGTCATTTCCGGGAACGGCTGCAGACTGGCGCAGCAGATCCGCATGGACATCCACCGCCTTCATCACGCAGGCCAGAACCAGAAGGAACTGGACGTTTTCATGAGGCGTAATACCCGGATCCATCATATTGATTCCCGTATCAGAGGTTAAGGACCAGTTGTTGTGCTTTCCGGAACCGTTGACGCCCTGGAAAGGCTTTTCATGAAGCAGGCAGGCCAGACCATGACGCTCTGCCACCTTTTTCATGGTTTCCATCACCAGCTGATTGTGATCCGCCGCCAGATTGGCTTTTGCGTAAATCGTAGCCAGCTCGTGCTGCGCCGGAGCCACCTCGTTATGCTGGGTCTTGGCCGTTACGCCCAGCTTCCACAGCTCTTCATTAAGCTCCTTCATATACGCGCCGATGCGCTCCCGGATTACCCCGTAATAATGGTCATCCATTTCCTGCCCCTTAGGCGGCATGGCACCAAACAGAGTTCTTCCGGTGTAAACCAGATCTTTTCTCTTCAGATACTTCTCCCGATCCACAAGGAAATACTCCTGCTCCGGCCCTACAGAAGGTACCACCCGTTTTACCGACGTATTGCCGAACAGATGAAAAATCCGAACCGCCTGTTTGTCAACAGCCTCCATGGAACGCAGAAGCGGAGTTTTCTGATCCAGCGCCTCGCCCCGGTAAGAGCAGAATGCCGTCGGAATGCAGAGCGTCACACCAATGGCGTCCTTCTTCAAAAAGGCAGGAGAGGTGCAGTCCCAGGCGGTATAGCCTCTGGCCTCAAACGTGGCTCTCAGGCCTCCGGAAGGGAAGGAGGAGCCATCTGTTTCACCCTTAATCAGTTCCTTTCCGGACAGATCCATAATCACCTTTCCTGAGCTGTCCGGACTTCCAATAAAGGAATCGTGCTTTTCTGCCGTCACACCGGTCAATGGCTGGAACCAGTGGGTATAGTGGGTCGCTCCATTGTCTACCGCCCACTCCTTCATCGCATGAGCCACCACATCCGCAATGGACGGGTCCAGCTCATCGCCGTCTTCAATCGTCTGTTTCAGCTTTTTGTACGCATATTTGGGGAGCCGCTCCCTCATTACTGCGTCATTAAACACATTCGTTCCGAAAATTTCTGCCACATTGATGGGCTCGCTCATATTGTTCCTCCACTTTCCATGTTCACGGACGCGGCAGGAGGCACCTATTCCCTCCTGCCGCGTCATTGCGTTTTCTCTTATTCTTTTGCTCTTTAACTTTCCTCTTTGTTAAGCGTTCTTTCTTAATTTTTACGCTTTTCCAATGGAACCAAACAGCTCCATCTTCGTTTTTACAGTTTCCTTGATTGCTTCCGTGCCGGGAGCCAGAAGCTTTCTCGGGTCAAAGCCCTTGCCTTCCAGATCCTTGCCTGCCTCGATGTACTTTCTTGTCGCCTCGGCAAAAGCAAGCTGACACTCCGTATTTACATTAATTTTGGCAACTCCGAGAGAAATTGCCTTCTTAATCATATCCTCCGGGATTCCGGTACCACCATGAAGAACGAGAGGCATATCACCGACTTTTTCCTTTACGGCAGCCAGGGTCTCAAAGCTTAAGCCCTTCCAGTTTGCCGGATATTTTCCATGAATGTTTCCGATTCCGGCAGCCAGCATATCAACGCCCAGATCCGCAATCATCTTGCACTCGTCAGGATCCGCGCACTCGCCCATTCCCACAACGCCGTCTTCCTCGCCGCCGATGGCTCCAACCTCTGCCTCCAGGGACATTCCCTTTTCACGGCAGATCTGAATCAGCTCTTTTGTCTTTGCCACATTTTCTTCAATGGGATAGTGAGAGCCGTCAAACATAATGGAGGAGAAACCGGCCTCGATGCACTTTAAGCAGCCCTCATAAGTTCCATGGTCCAGATGAAGTGCAACCGGAACCGTAATCTTTAATTCTTCCAGCATTCCGTTTACCATTCCCACCACAGTTTTAAAGCCTGTCATGTACTTTCCTGCGCCCTCGGACACACCCAGGATCACCGGGGATCTCTGCTCCTCAGCCGTAAGAAGAATCGCCTTTGTCCATTCCAGGTTGTTGATGTTAAAATGGCCTACAGCGTACTTTCCGTCTCTTGCTTTCTCAAGCATTTCCTTTGCTGTTACTAACATATTTCCTGCCCTCCATTATCTTTAAAATTCAGCCCGCACCAGAATGTTATGTCAGACGCAGGCCGGCATATGCAGATATCATCATTGCTTTGGGGTTATTATAACCTATTTCCTTTTATTTGAAAAGGTAGATTTCACAGTTTCCTTCATTTCTTCCGGCCTGCAGACAAGGTGATGGCGGATTTTTTTCTCTGAAAGCTCCCGGACTGCTTCCGGCACCGGTACTCCTGAAATCTCTTCCAGCCTGCCAATAAGAGCCATCTCATCCGTATCTTCCACGGAACCGGCAACGGCCTCAACGACGGTTTTTGGGAATTTGTAGGGGCTGGCCGTCGAAGCAATGATGGTCTTTGTATTGTCTCCCCGCTCTTTTCGGTAATCTTCATACACGGCTGCAGCCACTCCCGTATGAGGATCCACCAGGTACCCCGTATCCTCAAAAATATGGCGGATCTGCGCCGCGTTCTCCTTCATGTTTGCATAACCGGAGCAGAAATCTTTCATAAACTCCCTCATGGACGGCGTGATCTCATAGCACCCGCCTGCGGAAAGCTGGTCCATCAATGCTTTTGTCATTTTTGCATCCCGTCCGCAGCTTAAATAAAGAAGACGTTCCAGATTGCTGGATACAAGGATGTCCATGGACGGAGAAGTCGTTAAAATAAACTCTCTGTTTTTGTCATAAATTCCTGTCCGGAAAAAATCATACAGCACTTTGTTGTCATTGGACGCACAGATGAGCTGACCAAAAGGAATCCCCATCTGTTTCGCAAAATACGCCGCCAGGATGTTTCCAAAATTCCCTGTGGGCACCACCACATTGACCTTCTCATCCTTCCCGATTTCCCCATTCTGGTAAAGCCTGGCGCAGGCGTACACATAATACACAATCTGAGGGATTAGACGGCCGATGTTAATAGAATTTGCCGAGGAAAGCTGATATCCCATGGACTCCAGCTCCCGGGCAAAATCCTTATCATGAAACAGCTCTTTTACGCCGGTCTGAGCATCATCAAAGTTTCCTTCCAGGCCAACGACAAATGTATTTTCCCCTTCCTGGATCAGCATCTGCAGCTCCTGAATCCTGCTTACACCGTCCCTGGGATAGAAAACCAGAATCCTTGTTCCGGGAACGTCTGCAAAACCGGCCATGGCCGCCTTCCCCGTATCACCGGAGGTAGCCGTCAGGATCACAATCTCATTCTTTACCTTCTGTTTCTTTGCCGCCACGGTCATCAGATAGGGCAGAATCGAAAGGGCCATATCTTTAAAGGCGATGGTTTTTCCATGGAACAGCTCCAGAAAATAAACGCCGCCCACTTTGGCTAACGGCGCAATTTCCTCCGTATCGAATTTCTCATCGTATGCCTTTGAAATACAGTATTTCAGTTCGTCCTCTGTGTAATCCGTCAGGAACTGCTTCATCACTTCATAAGCCGTCTCCTGATAATTCATTCCGGCCAGCTCCTCAAGGGATACGCCTAACGCCGGAATCCGCTCCGGCATATAAAGGCCGCCGTCATCCGCCAGTCCCTTTAGCACGGCCTGGGAGGCCGTTACATTTCTCTCTCCCCCGCGGGTACTCTCATACAACAGCTCCATGGGTTTTCCTCCTTCTATGGGTCAGCCGCTTTCTTTTCTATACGGCATTTTTTCTCTGTCACACGCATGTGCTATTTTCTTCCATATGCGCTCTTTTTTCTCTTTCGCACATGCCCCATTCTCTTCCATGCATGTTCTTCCTTCTCTTCTGTGTACATTTCATTCTCAGTCATGCACACTCTTTTTCCTCTTCTGCGCATGCTCCATTCTCTTCCATGCGCAGCTCTTCCTTCTCCTCTGCGCGCGTTTCATTCCTGGGCGCGTACATTCGTTCTTCACCAGCGAACGAGTCCTTTACCGCTTCAGTGTAGCATACTTTTTCTGGTCATACAAGAAAAAGTATGGTAAAATTATTCCCGCAAACCACAGGCCCGTATGATCCGGCCTGCTTTCAAAGGAGATTTCCATGATTTATGAACACACCATGACAGCCACCTTTCTGTCCAGACCCAACCGGTTTCTTGCCCATGTACTGCTTGACGGGCAGGATGTAGTCTGCCATGTAAAAAATACGGGACGGTTAAAGGAGCTTCTGATTCCAGGTACTTCCGTCCTGATTCAGCATCACCCCGATGCAAAAGCATTGGGCCGGAAAACCGAATATTCGTTAATCGGCGTCCAGCACCAGATTGCCGGAAGTCCCCAATGGGTCAACATCGATTCTCAGGCGCCCAATCAGGCCGCTTTTGAATGGCTCAGCTTCGGAGACGGTCTGCCATTCTGTCCCAGGCCGCAGGAAATCCGGAGGGAGGTTACGCATGGCTCCTCCCGCTTCGATCTGGCTTTTTCGGCAGCCGGGCAGCCATGGTTCTTAGAAGTGAAAGGCGTTACTTTGAACGTGGACGGACAGGCCCGCTTTCCCGATGCCCCCACCGAACGCGGCATCCGCCATCTGCATGAGCTTTCCCACGCAGTCAAAGAGGGATTCGGTGCCGCCATTCTATTCGTAATCCAGATGAAAGGCTGTTCCTCCTTTGCCCCCAATCCGGAGCATCCGGAATTTGTTCAGGCTCTCCGGGAGGCGAAGGCACAGGGAGTCCATATCTGGGCCCGGGACTGTCTGGTTACTTCAGATTCCATGTGTATAGACCGTCCTGTGGAGGTAAAGCTCTTCTAAACGGGAGCCTGGCTTCATGTCTGCTTCCGTTTATCAGGCATTCCCTGCACCCCCGGCCTGTTTTTTACATATCTCATAAATAAGCAAACCTTTATCGGGTAATTCTATGGTCATCCCATTATGTAATCTTTCGCCCGGCCATAAAGCGCAAATTCTCTGTCTCACAGACTGCAAAACCATGGCGGATCGGCTTTTCGACCTTGGTTTTACGCCGGGCTCCATCATAACCTGCGTTCTGAAAAGACCAGGAGGGCAGATCGCCGCTTATCTGGTTCGGGGAGCGGTCATCGCTTTAAGGCGGGAGGACAGCAGACTGATTCTGGCAGAGCAGCTTCCCTGCGAGGACAGCTCTCCCGTTCTTCCGGCCAGAAATCTGCCGTTTCTCCAGAAAACCGCCGAAAGAAAGGTTCCGTCATGACCCGGCGCATTGCCCTCGTCGGCAATCCCAATGTAGGAAAAAGCACCATTTTCAATGCCCTCACCGGCCTTCATCAAAAAACGGCCAACTGGGCCGGCGTGACGGTTTCCGGCGCCCAGGGCACTTTTTTTGTGGACGGAATCTCCTTTTCCGTCACCGACCTGCCGGGCATTTATTCTCTCCGTGTCCGCTCCGCAGAGGAAGCCGTAACCAGAGATTTTCTTCTTCGGGAGCCCTGTGACTACGTGCTTGTCATCTGCGATGCCACCTGTCTGGAACGGGGACTGTATCTGCTAAAGCAGGTGGCTGCCCTTCTCACCGGGCGAATGATCCGAGCCGGGCAGGAAGATACGGCATTCCAGACAGAGCAGGAAGGAGCGGATATTCCCCTGGCCCCGGCAGAACCGGCGGTGCAGGATGTTCCCCTCACCCTGGCGGAATCGGCGGCGCAGGATATTCCTCCCGCTCCGACAGAATCGGCGGCGCCGCCGGTTCCCCGGCTTCTTCTCTGCGTCAACCTCTGCGACGAGGCCGAACGCAAAGGAATACGGATTGACTTTTCTGCGCTGGAACACAGTCTTGGAATCCCGGTCGTGCCTGCCAAAGCCAGAGAACACCAGGGGTTAAACCGCCTGCTGCAGATTCTGTCCTGTCTGGAGCAGACGGATGCAGACAAAGGAGACGGGAGTACAAATAGCCGGAGAGAAAATGGCAGCGAACCGGAAAAGGAGTTCCTTCGACTGCCCCGTCCCTTTTCTCCGGAGGCATTGGCCCATCAAACTGTGCAGTATACAAAAAACAATTACAGGAAACAGGAGGAAATCCTGGACCGGTTCCTTACGGGCCCTGTAACCGGAAATCTTACCATACTGCTTCTTTTGATGGCCGTTTTCTGGCTGACCATAACCGGGGCCAACTATCCCTCAGCCATTCTGCATGACTGGCTGTTTTCGCTGGAAGACGTTCTCTGGCAGGCAGCGGATGCTCTGTCGGCGCCCCCGTGGCTCGCTGACGCCCTGATCCTTGGCGTTTACCGGGTAACCGCCTGGATCGTCTCCGTCATGCTGCCGCCCATGGCCATTTTCTTTCCCCTGTTTACCCTGCTTGAGGATCTGGGGTATCTGCCAAGAGCCGCCTTCTGCATGGACAGTGCCTTCCAGAAATGCCGGGCCTGCGGGAAGCAGTGCCTGACCATGGCCATGGGACTGGGCTGCAACGCCGCCGGGGTCACAGGCTGCCGGATCATCGATTCTCCAAGAGAACGGCTGATTGCCATTCTGACCAACAGCCTGGTACCCTGTAATGGAAGGTTTCCCCTGCTGATTACCATGATTACATTATTCATGGCCGGACAGGCAAAATCTGCTGCCGGGTGGAAAAATACCATTCTTTCCGCCCTTTTGCTGACGGCCCTGATTCTTCTCAGCTTCGGCATATCCCTGGGTGCTTCCTGGCTGCTGTCCCACACCTTGCTTAGAGGATTTCCTTCCTTTTTCACCCTGGAGCTGCCGCCCTATCGGAAACCGCAAATAGGAAGAATCCTGATCCGTTCCATTCTGGATCGGACGCTTTTCGTTCTGGGGAGGGCCATAACGGCTGCGGCACCAGCAGGATTGCTGATTTGGCTTCTGGCCAATCTTACATTGGGCGGAGACAGCCTTTTGTCCATCCTGTCCGGTGTCCTCGATCCGCTGGGAAAGCTCATGGGACTGGACGGAGTCATTCTGATGGCTTTCCTCTTAGGCTTCCCGGCCAACGAAATTGTCCTTCCCATCATCCTGATGGCCTATCTTCAAACCGGCAGCCTGACATCCCTGGAGGACAGTACCTCCCTCTATGAAATCCTGTCTGCCCACGGGTGGACCATAAAAACCATCGCCTGCATGGCCGTCTTTACTTTGTTTCACTGGCCCTGCGCCACCACCTGCATGACCATAAAAAAAGAGACCGGGAGTCTGAAATGGACTCTGGTCTCCATCTTGCTGCCGGCCGTCACCGGCTTTATTCTCTGCATCCTGCTTTCCGGATGCTGGGAACTTCTTTTTCCGGTCAGCGGGAACTAATGCTTCCAGGTGCCGGTACCCGTTCGGTATCGGGACACATTCTATACCGGAATCCGTTCTGTACAGGCACCTGACTTTCAAAACCATCTTCTTTCTGCCAGGAAGTCTGCATTCCGACCTGCAGGCCAGCGGGCTTCCTGTCTTCTGCCGAAGGAACTCACTTTTTAAGGAAGGGGCTCCTTTGCTTCTTCCTCCATCAGAGTGCTTCTCACCATCCTGGAAAACCGCCGGATCCGTTCCTCAATTCCCGGCAGGGACAGAGCTGCCCCCGCATGATTGGCCGTCTCCATCATACAGAAATTGCCTGGCAGGAAAAAGGTCTTGTTCATATTCAGGGCCGTGGCAATCTGACCTGCCAGCAAATCGCTGCCGGAGTAGCCGGATACAATAATCGCGAACACGGCTTTGTCGTAGAATCTCGTAGTACGGAACAGCGCCGTCAGCCGGTTGATAAACGCCGTCAGATTGGCCGAGAGCGCATCGTTATAATTGGGGCAGAGAAGAAGGAGACCATCTGCCCATTTTACCGCAGGGTACACATCATCCACAATGGGGCCTCCATAAAAGCACTGCCCACGCTCTCCAAAATGAAGACACATCTGATACGGGCAGCCGGAGCAGTCCACCAGCGTTCCGTTCCTTAAATTCACTTCCCGGATTTCCACACCGGAAAGCTGTTCCTTTACCTGATCCCAGAGTGCCAGCGTGTTGGAGGTTTTATGATTGGACGCATGAAGCACCAGAAGATGGGGTGTTTTCTTCCGCTCCCAGGAAAAATCTAACAGCTGCCTGACAAGAATTCCGGCGCTGTTCCGATAAGCTCCCATCCGGTCTGTTCCCATATTGGAAGCCTGAACGAGAAAATTATCCAGAGATTTCGTTCCCTCTACCAGAGGGCGGCCCACGAAACCGCAGCCGGCCATAGACGCAGCCACCGCCAGTTCTCTTGCCGCAGCCTTTGTATAAAATTCGCTTCCCGCATCGATCACCATCCCGGCCAGTGAGCCGGAAAGTACCTGTTCTCCTGAGCGCAGCCAGGCCAGAATTTCATAATACTCCCGGTTGATTCCATAATTTCCCAGAGGCACGGCAAAAAGGAGCCTGCGGCCTTTCAGACACAGGGGCCTTTCTTTTAAAACGCCAATCTCATCAAAAATCTCTGCCTCCGCCCCCTTAAGGGCAAAGTCCAGCACTTCTTCCAGCCGTTCTCTGGCGGCCTCACTTTTTCTTCCCGGATATAAAACTGCCAAAGACTTCTGCCTTTTCTCTGCTTCCATCACCGATTCCTCCATCCTGCTGCCCTCATACCTCCCGGCCTCCCAACTTTCCGTCTTCCGACTCCGGCCTGCAGGCGCCCTGCCGTTCACCGGATGCCGGCCTGCATACAGCCTGTCATCCGCCGGACTTCGGCCCGCAGGCACCCTTCCATCCACCAGGCTCCGGCCCGCCTGAATCATACCTCACCGCTTTTGCTCCCTTATCCAGACCGCCGTATCGCCTGATTCCTCAGAAACGTCCCGAATTTCCTACACGATCGCCGCCAGGTTCCGTTCTGCCGTCAGAATTCTTTCATATAAGGACTCTGGCAGCCGCAGAATTTCCGTTTCCAGTCCATGAGCCGTGTACCGGTTCTTAACTCCCATATAAACCCCGCCAAGGAACACGGAACCGCAGTGCCACTGCCCCCTCAGCGCCATCAGAATGGACAGCGCACCGGAGGAAAAGGCGGGGGCCACGAAGGGCTTGTAACCGATGCTTCGCATATACAGATTGGCCGTCACCGTCAGCTGCGTCAGTTCCTTTGACAGCGCATCATCATAATGCTCAATAGAATCTGCAATCACCAGATCCTGTCCGTGAGGACCGAAGGAACGCCCCTCCGTTAAAAACCTGGAAAATCGCTCATCCCGTTTGGCATAATAGGCCGCACGTGCATTCATAACCCCAAGGCCAAATCCCTGAATCTGCTCCGGAAGAAGACCCATCCAGTCAAACTCCCCATTTTCATTTTTATTGCTCTCCAGGAAAGCCGTTTTGGCCAGCGGATCCACCGGATCGGAAACTGCACAAAATAATCCCCGAAAGTTCTTTTCCCTGGCCATTCTGGCATACATCGCCATGATTTTCGCATTATTTTCAAACTGATACATCCGCACATCCTTGATGCCGGAATCCACCGGAGGAATCCCCTTGGAGGCTACAAAGACGAACACATCACAGTCAAAAAGCCGTTCCGGCGGCACCACATCCACCGGCGGCAGTGCATCATAATCCCAGGGATAAGCAATCTGATTCACCTCAAATTCCCATCGGGACGTGACGTTTTCCGAAAGATCACAGATTCCGATGGAAGAAATCACATCTCCCCCAAGAAGATGCAGACCCGTTAACAGCATGCTGCCCACATCTCCGATGGCCAGCACATGAACCCGCTTCCTCCCTTCCCTGGGCCGCCATGTTAAAATTTCCTCAAACCGGGGATGGGCACAGTTGACTGCGCGCACCTTTCCTGCATCAATCAGTTTATCCACCCAGCCAGGAAGCTGTTCCCAGCCTCCACCATTTTCCTGCTTGCCGTTTCCCTGCTTATTTTTTGCCAGCCTGTTTTTCTCCAGCTCATTTTTATTCAGCCAGGCCACACTTTCCGTGTCAGCCATTAAAAGATCCCGGTCGTTCACCAGAAAGGACGCCCGGCAGCTTCCAGGCTCCCTGGAAAAAAGCCAGGTAAGCTCCGCAGCTTCCTGCGGCTCGCTGATTTTCTCAAAGGGAAGTCCTTCCTCATTGCTGAAGCAGATCGTTTCCCCGATTCGATAATATTGTATCATACTGACCTCCTGTCCATCTTTATAAGGAAGCGCCGCCCAGGGGCTGCGCTTCCTGCATCCCGTTCCTTTCACGCTCGGCCGTGGTTTTCTCACCGCCGGCTTCGTTCTTTTCTCCGGCGTTCTTATACCTGTCCAGTCATAAATTCCCGCATTCTTCCAAGAATTTCCAGATCTGCCTCCAGATACTCCGACGCCGCCAGATTTTCATCATAATTCATGCAGCTTCCTTTATCCGGACAAAGCGGCAGAATTACGGCCTCCGGCAGTCTAGAAAGAGTCAGGTTCTTGGAAAACTGCTTCCTGTATTCCGTCTCCAGAATCTGCAGCAAATCTCTGGCATTTTCAATGCAGACTGATGAAAAATCAAACAGTGCCTCCCGGCTGCAGCCCTCCAGCTTCGGCGTAGCATAAGGAAGAATCATATTAATCGAAGGCTGAAGTCCAGCCACCTTCATCTCCGGTCTGCGGACCGTATCGCCTCCCACAAAGGGGTAAAGCGTCGACTCCACAAACCACTGCCGCAAATTGGGCATGGAATAAATTCCTTCTACCGGCAGCTTGAAGCACTGCATCAAATCACGTCCATAACCGGAAATCACCCCGACAACAACCTTCTTAATGGGAATCCCCGCTTCCCGCAGGCTGGGAGCCAGAGCCTGAAGCCGGTCCGCCTTATGAACCAGATCATCCACCAGAATGACCGGACGGTCGAAGGATTTGATGGTTTCAATCTGGCTCTTCAAAGGTGAGTAATAAGGGAACGGCTCGATGGAATAGCTGGATAAATCCGGCTCATAAACCTTATCCGTATGGAGTGTTTTGGTTACTGTATTGGGAACCACCTTTCCCCGGAGAATCTTTCCGAAGGGAACGCACATGTTCTCTCCCAGCCTCCTGGGAACCACCGGCTCCTGAGGCACCTGGTTCAGCTCCGTAATCCGATTCACCAGCCGGTGATGCATCACCGCCGAAGACAGGGACAAAACCAGATTTCCCGGATACAGACGGGTCATGGCCAGCTGCAGCTTCCGGTGATTCCTCTCAATCATCTCCTGTACCGCCGGATTGCTGGCAAAGGGCTCCTTGATCGTCGTTTCCAGATTATGAAGCAGCAAAAGAGGCTCATGCATATCCACCATGTAAATGACCCGTTTATCATTGTCGTCAGACATGACAGGCCGCTTAAAGCCCTGACGCTCCAGAGCAGAAACGGCTTCCTCCGACACAAGATTCCTCTCGCTTACGAACAGCGCAAAGCTTCCATTTTTCTCCAGAGCCCGGCTGATCACCTCCACCAGAAGAAGCTGGGAAATGTCATGAATGAAAGTTCCGTCGAAGAAGTCCTCCTGCCGGAAATAAATTCCCGTAATGAAAAGAACTTCCCGGCTGGTCTTTCTGCGGACCGCATTGGCCAGTTCCATGTTCTTCAGAATACCGAACAGCTCATCCGACTTCAGTTCCCGGAAGCTGACGAATCCGGCGGGACGGCCGCCGTCCATGGAATTTCTCAGAATCAGCAGCCGGTCTTTTTCCTGGGCAATTCTTGCCGAGACAGACACCCGTTCCGGATGGCGGGAAAGAACCGTATTGGACAGCTCTTCCAGAAGTCTTTCATTTTCTCCCGTTCCATCCTCAAAGGAAACCGCTTTGGCCCGGAGAATCGGCTTAAATTCCGGCTCCCTGAGATAAAGGCCTTTATGGTAAATATATTCCTGAACCACCGGGTCAATCAAGGTGGAAATATCCCGGTTATTGTCAATGTTTTCCCGAATCTTCGTGGAACTGATTTCCTCCAGGTTGGGCGGCAGCTCCAGCTCCACCACCCGTCCGGTAATCCTGTCATACAAATCCTCCGGATGGGCCTCTCCCGCCCGGCGGAATACAATATGATTCATGCTGTGGATGGAATATTCTTCCGGTTCTTTCTTATAGGAACTGGCGTTATGAATCACATCCGAACCCACTACGATATAAAGCTCCTGCTCGGCAAAGGTTTCCCTGAGCCGCTTTAAGTCCTTGGGATTGGCAATGTTGACCGGCGCATCATCCGGAAACAGATGTACATAAAACTCATCGGCCACCGACATGTTGACAATCTGGCGGCGTACCAGATGGGGCTGGGTCTTCTTGGACCAGGAGAACTCATCCACCGCCAGGAACACGGTAAAGCCCATTTCCCGAATCTTTCTGGCAATCTCCTTATGGGACAGCGTGAAGGGATCGAAGGTGCCGGGGAAAAAGGCCACCCGGTCTCTCCCCATTAAGCTTACATCACCGCCAAACAGCTGATACCGGGAAATAAACCGGCTCACGTGGGACAAAGTTGCCGCCCGGTAGTAAAGACTTAACTCCCCGCCCCGGTACTCGTTCAGCAAAAACAGAAGCTTTTTGGAGCAGAGGGAAAACAGCTCATTTTTATCCCTCTCCGCCATATGTTCCGAGCCGAAGACATGCTGTCCAATGACCAGCATGGCCTCCTGGCGTACCTGCTCCCTGTAGTTGGCCAGGCAGCCCAAAATCAGCCCCAGCAGATGATGGCGGCGTTCCTTTGCCGTTTCTTCAGGCTCCTCAAACCGTCCCGGATACCGGGAGTAGCACTCCAAAAGTACCCCAAGAGTGTCGAGAGCCACCGATACGATCCGTTCATTGGCATTGGCCAGAAGAATATGAAGCCGCTCAATTAAATCATCCAGCTGCTCCGGCGGCAGCCAGAGGGCAAACTCTCCCAGATATTCGGGAATGTATTTGGAAAATTCATATTCTCCCACTTCCAGTCCTTTTAAAAGCTCCACAGCAATCTCATTGCACTGATCCGTCGTCAGAAGATGAGCCAGGCGCAAAAGAGCATGGCCTGCGTCATGACGCACTCCCACATGCTCGCTGACCTTAATCAGGTTGGAAAAATGGGCACAGATATGAAGCAGATGCTCCCTTCTTCCATGATCCACCTGGTCCACCAGAAGCTTAATGTTCACCGCCTTGATAATCCAGGGCGTGGAAGACTTTAAATTCTCCAGGAAAATATCGCTTACCACATCGCTGTGGTAAAGAATCTCTCTCTGTTTTGCCGTATCCAGACGCAGATTTGAAAGAATCCGGAACTGCAGAAACAGCATGGTCATGGTTTCCGGCTTCATCTCTCTTGCCGCCTGGCATACCAGCTCATAGCACGAATGATCCGGCGTAAGCCCCGAGGTCAGCCCCTTTAAGGAACGGACTGCCGCAATCCGGTTCTTATCATCGTCATCCTCCATATGCCGGACGGAAAAGCGAAGCAGCAGCTCCAGCCAGCCTTCCTGCTTAAACAGCTCCCTGGGAAGAGAATACACACAATCAAGAAGATAGAACACCGGATCTCCCTCCAGCTCCTTCTCCTCTCCGAACCATTCCATGAATACTGCCAGCATTTCCAGCCGCACCTTTTCTTCCGCCCGTTCCATGGCAGATACCATGACAAATTTCATCGCATTCTGAATCCGGCGTTTCTGCTGCATGGTCAGGCGGTAATCCGGCCGTATCATCTTTTCCAGGTACTCTTCCCAAAGGGACATGGCCGTCCGTTCATCCGGATCTGGCATGTTGGCCGGCAGCTCCTTGCGGTATCCGGCGTTAAAGTCAGCAAAAATCTTCCCGATCAACGCTGCTGCCTGCCTGCGGATGTCTCCCTCCCGGTTCAGCAGAAGCTCATAAAGAAAGCTTAGCGTCTGTTCCTTCTGTTTATGGTTCAGATGGATGGAATACTCGCTGAACATGTTAAGATAGGCCCGGACATTTTTCCAGTCCTTCTCACTCCGCGCCGCCTCCAGGATATTTCCGAACTGGCGCTCTGTCCCCAGCCGGTGCATGACATCGATATTGTGCTCAATTCCCCAGAAAACAAAAGAACGCACCACCAGTTTTCCCGTCTGCAGAACAATATCCAACGGTTTCTCCGGCGCATCCGGTTCACCGTTCAGCTCCACGTCTGCTCCCTTGGCCCGCATGTACTTTTCAAATTCATGAAGTCTGGCATATACCACCCGGTATCTGGTCCTTTTTGCCTCGTCCACGTTATCCAGCTTGGACAGAATCACATCGAAAGAGTCCTTCAGCGTATAGATTTTCGTAATTTCCTTTCCGTCATCTCCCCGCATCTGCTTGACCCGGAAATCGGCATAAATCAGTACCAGCGATTCCACGGAAATGTTATCTAGCTCCAGATCCCAGGTGGAATGATTGGCAGCAATATGGCCGATGCTTTCCATCTGATGGGCGTGAAACCACTGGGCCGTATAATAATAGTGAAGATAGGGAACCCGCTCATTGGGTTTGCAGCCAAATTTTCCCAGATCATGGCCGGCGGCCGCTCCGGAAGCCAGCGCCAGATCAATGGGAACACCGGCAGCTTTCAGTCCCCGGGCCACGGTCATGGCCACGTAATGAACGCCGGCAATATGGCCCAGAGTTTCAAAGGGCGTCGCTTCCCGGTTCAGACGCATCATTTCATATATATACTGATACCGGAACTCCCTCATAAAATGTTCGTA
The DNA here is from genome assembly GCA_018712915.1 of Candidatus Copromonas faecavium (nom. illeg.). Classification (GTDB taxonomy): domain Bacteria; phylum Bacillota; class Clostridia; order Lachnospirales; family Lachnospiraceae; genus Copromonas; species Copromonas faecavium. The sequence goes on from DVGC01000032.1 coordinate 39,900, forward strand.
CTCTTTGGCCCTTTCACAGGAAGAATACTCCTCCTCTGTCAGGAATTCAAAATCATCAAAGGGATGAAAAGGCACGGTTTTCCTTTCCTCATCGAAGAAAAACTGAAGAATGTTCAGGTAGAGCAGAGCCCCGGCGGCAAAAGGAGCCGCATTTCTCTGAAATTCCTGATCCGGATATAAGATATGGGTTGCATACTGATATGTAAAGGAAATCCAGCCATTCTCCGGTTCTCCGCACAGCCGTTCCAGTTCTTCCCTGCAGTATCCCAGAATCTGTGCACAGGAGAATCTCTCCTTCGCAGGCAGAACATCGCTGAAAATATCTGCCCATTTCTCTCTGTCAAAAACGGTCTGAACGCTTCTCCTGCTCAGACCGGCACGTTTTAAAAACTCCCTGTCAAACAGCTTTGCGGCAAGCTCTGCCACCAGATGTCGGATATGTCTGCTGTACATGAAATCACCTCTTTTTCCCTGTTCCGCCGAATGTCCGCCGTCATTTCTGCCGTCATTCCGGCATTCTTACCCGGCCTCCGTCTCGGGAACACAGTTTATGTTTTTACCGGGCAATTTTTCGGAAGAATCCCCCGCCATTCTGACTGCAATTCTTGCCCTCCCCGTTTCCCGGCTTGCTTTAGACCGTTCTATAGTAAACAGTATAATGAAAGCATCCGCGGTTTTCAAGGAATTTCTCTTGACATTCTTCATTCCTTTTGATAATATATCAATAACAATTATTGTTTTTATTATTGTTTGAAGGAGGTGAAGGTATGAGGACTTTAAAGCACAGCCGCCAGCGGGAATCTATTAAAACCTGCCTGATGCAGCGCACGGATCATCCGACGGCCGATATGCTTTATCTTTCCATCCGTGAAGAATTTCCAAATATCAGCCTGGGAACCGTTTACCGGAACCTGAAGCTTTTGTCCGAACTTGGAGAAATTACCCGTTTCTCCTGCGGCGATGGTTCTGAGCATTTCGATTACCGGACCGAACCCCACTATCATTTCGTCTGCAAAACCTGCGGAGCAATTTATGATATGCCGGAGGAAATCGTCCGCGATACCAACGAGCTGCTTACAGCGCCGCCTCCCGGCCGGGTAGATTCCCACACTGTTTTTTTTTACGGAGAGTGCGACGTCTGCCGGCAGAAAAAAAGTTAAAATCCCTATTGACAAACAGCTGAATATCATATATAGTAATATCAGTAACAATTACTATTATTAATAATCTTCCGAACAAGGGAAACCGTCTTGCTCGGAACAGAAAATGGATTACCTATTAATTTATCTATAGAAAAGGAGAGAATTAAGATGAAGAAATTTGTATGTATGGTATGTGGTTACGTTCATGAAGGCGATGCAGCTCCCGAGAAATGTCCCGTTTGCGGCGCTCCGGCTTCCAAGTTCAAAGAGCAGGATGCTGAGATGTCCTGGGCTGCTGAGCATGAAGTAGGCGTTGCTCAGGGTGCCAGCGAAGATATCATCGCTGATTTAAGAGCAAACTATGAGGGCGAGTGCAAAGAGGTTGGTATGTACCTTGCTATGGCAAGAGTTGCTCACAGAGAGGGATATCCTGAGATCGGACTTTACTGGGAGAAGGCTGCTTACGAGGAAGCTGAGCATGCTGCTAAGTTCGCAGAGCTTTTAGGAGAGGTTGTAACTCCTTCCACCAAGAAGAATCTTGAGATGAGAGTTGAGGCTGAGAACGGCGCTACCGCCGGCAAGTTCGACCTGGCTAAGAGAGCAAAGGCCGCAAACCTTGACGCAATCCATGACACCGTGCATGAAATGGCAAGGGACGAGGCAAGACACGGCCGTGCTTTCGCTGGTCTGTTAAAGAGATACTTTGGCTAAGCTACAAGCCATGCAAGGATAAAATAAATATGGCACCGGGAAAGAAGCGCTTGCGGTTCTGGCCCGGTGCCATGTTTGTTTTATCCTTATACGGCGACAGCCGTCCAGCGAGATGGAGCGCAGCGCCATCTATACCTTCTGCCCCACAGAAAACGGAAGCCAGTAAGTATTCCCTTCAAAATCATCGCTCCATAAATCATAATAATAAATCTGAAAATCCTCTGCATCACCGGGAACCACATAAATCAGATTTCCGGTCACGGTTCCGTTTTCCTCAATCTCATACTCGGCCGGAAGCTGGTCAACGGCAAATTCATCTTCCGGGAAAATGGTCCCGGTCTCATCGGCGCCATTATAACCCAGTTCAAAATCTGCATCCGACATGGGAAGAGGATCCATATCGTCAAACGTATTCTCCACCGTAATATTAACAACAAGAAACTGATCGGTTTCCTCGGCAGGAATATAACCGTCAATTTCCGGCAGAAACTGCGCCGAATTTACAGTCATATCAAAGAAGGCGGTGGACATAATGTCCCCTTCCGACAGCTCGATGGTCTGTCCATATTCCCGCCCCTGGGCCTGAATGACCGTTGCCGCGCTTTCGGCGGCGGAGCAGCCGGAACATGTCCCGACGGCAAGCAGCAGGGCAGCAAGCAGTGACAACTTTTTCATATAGGCAATCTCCCTCTCTTTTTATTCCGCCTATTTGCCGTACTGGCGGAATAATCTCACATAAAAATCTACATTGTTCTCAAGAACATCGCAGGGAATCCTCTCATTCACCTTATGGGAAACTCCATCCCATCTGGGATCCCAGGACAGCCCTGTAAACCGGTATACACTGTTGGTCGGGCATAAATCACAGTAATATCTGGAATCTGTTCCGCCGCACAGCATGCTCGGAATCAGAGTAAGCCCCGGATACTTATCCTCAACAATGGACGAAATCAGCTTATACGCATAAGTATCCGTTGACTGGACGGCCGGCGGATTGCTTCCCTTTACCAGGCGGATATCAATATCCTCCGGAAGGATTTCTTTATAATGAGCCCACAAATCATCCAGTGTCTGTCCGGGAAGCAGGCGATTATTTGCGACAATCCATGCTCTCTCCGGCATAACATTGGCCTGCGCGCTTCCTCCTGCCATGGTAACTGCCGTTGTGGTGCGGATCATCGCATTATACGCCGGGTTCTCCGCCATCAGTGAACAAAGCTCATCCCAGTTTTTCCGTACATCCCTGCAAAGCTCTGCCAGATGCTCATCTTTTATAAAAGGAGCAGTTGCTTCCATCTGCTTCACTGCCGCCTCAGTCAGAACCGGCTTCATGGGATTGGCCTCTAATATACAGGCAGCCTCACAGACTCTTCCCAGAGCACTGTGTTTGTCCGGAACCGCGGAATGACCGCCATTGTCTGTTTTGGAAAATTCAAAATCGGCATATCCTTTTTCGCAGATATAAATAGTTCCGTACTGATCTCCGTCCGCCGTCTTCTGAATTCCGCCGCATTCATCAATCAGGCAGCCCAGTTTGACGTTTCTTTCGCGAAGTGTATCTGCAATTAACTGCGCAGCCGGCTCCGGACCACCCATGATTTCTTCGTTGTAGCCAAAACCAAAATACAGATCGTACTCCGGTTCAAACCCTTCCGCAATCAGCAGCTCCAGCGCATCCATATATGCCTGAATATTGCATTTGGAATCTGTCGCACCTCTTCCCCATATGAATCCCTCCGCAACTTCCCCGGAAAAAGGCGGATATTTCCACATGGACCAGTCTCCTTCCGGAACCACATCCAGATGTGCCGTCATCATCAGAGGCAGGTGGCTGCTTTTTCCATTTCCTTTCCATGTATACAAAAGCCCTGCCCGTCCAATGACCTCTCTCGTCATCTTCTGATGTACCAGCGGATATGCCTCTTCCAGATAAGCATGCAGCTTTAAAAACGCATCCACATCCATCTTATCCGGATCTGCGTTGGATACGGTAGGAATCTGGATCATTTTTCTTAAATGCTCCATAAACAGATTGTTGTCGTACGCCATGTTATCAATCTCCTTTCGTTTCCTATTACCGGGCATGCCCTCAATGACAGCCCTGTTTCTGTTTATGTCCTTTGAAAAGAACAGGCACAAATCATGATATTTCACAGCCTCAGATATTATTAAATCTGCTCTGTTTTCATGTATTCATGATTCTATTTTTATATGTATTGCACAAAAATAGTTCCCCTGTCATTATTTCATATCTTTCCGCACCTGTCAATTCCCGTTGACGTCAAATCAAAAATACCATTTCCTTTATTCCCAAATCAGCCATATAAAAAGCCACGAAAAAGCATCTGCCTCTTCCAAAGCAAAAATACCGTTTCCTGTTTCCGCTTAAAAAGTGACCGACGAAGGGTTCTGCCCCCTCCGCCGGCCGCTCCCATCTTTCGCATCGTTCCGTCATTTCTTCAGACACAATCCCTATTCCGCAGGCTTCCGGACCCGCCTGTTCAGATGCCTGTTATTCTCTTTCCGCCAAAAAAATAATATGAAGCATATCTATTCCGTAATAATGTTTGACAAAGCTTCCTGCCGGTTTAAGACCGTTCCGTTCGGCCACATGAATGGAAGCCAGATTATTGTCCCGGATAATGGAGCATATCCTTGGCTCCTTTAAGACCTCGAAGGCGTACGTTTTGCAGCCGGCCGCTGCTTCCAGAGCATAACCCTGATGCCAGTAATTCCGGTTAAACAGATAGCCGATTTCCATGGCCTGTCCCGAAGGGGCATACTCCTCCGGCACCGGCTGCCAGGTCAGACCGCACTGTCCGATCACGACCCCCGTCTCCTTTTGTACCACGGCCCACAGGCCGATTCCCCCTGTCTGATACCGTTCCAGCTGACGGCCGACCCAGTTTTCTGCTTCCTCATCTGAGAAAGCATGCTCATAGGCATACATGGTTTCCTCATCCTGAAGGATTGCGCAGATGGCAGGAAAATCCTCCCATGTCATTTCCCGCAGCACCAGACGGCTGGTTTCCAGAATTATCCGTCCCTGCCGGAATGCGGCCATGCCGCCCATTTCAGATTTGCTCTTATTCGTTAAGTTCTTTTCTGACTCCATCCCGCACCTCCTGCAGAGAAATCCCTCGCTTCCGGGCAATTTCCGCCAGGTCCTCATACTCCAGCTTGCTCTTTGTCACCCCATATCCGGAAGAAATTTTCTCACGCACCGTTCCATAAGAGGTCTGAAGTGTTTTTTCCTCCCGTTTCAGCGTAAATCTCCGGCTTATATGTTCCCGGATTCCAATGGTGGTGGTATGGCGGAAAATCAACCGCACCATCTCCTCCTCGTCCTCTTTCCTGCACATGCAGGTCAGAAGCGTTCCCGGACGATTTTTCTTCATGCCCACCGGGATCGTATAAACTTCAAGCGCTCCCTTTGCCAGGAGAAGCTCCTGAACGAAACCAAGGGCCTCAGCCGTCATATCGTCCAGATTGCAGGAAAGCTCAGCCACCTCAGTCTTTTCCTCCGCCGTCTCCCCAAGGAAGGCCCGGACACAGTTGGCCTGCTCAAAGTCCTTTTTTCCCATTCCATATCCGATTTTTGATACGGTCATCACCGGCATTTCCCGGAATTCCGTTACGAAATGTTTCAGAAGAGCCGCTCCCGTAGGCGTGCACAGCTCTCCCTTCACGTTGCCTGCGTACATGGGAACTCCCTGAAGAATATGGGCCGTTGCCGGAGCCGGAACAGGAAGAACGCCATGAGCACAGCGCACCTGTCCGCTTCCAACATGAACCGGAGAAGCAAGAATCCGGTCCGGAGCCAGCTCATGAATCAGAAGGCAGACACCGGCAATATCTGCCACCGCATCGGCCGTTCCCACCTCATGGAAGTGAATCTGATCCACCGGTTTTCCGTGAGCAGCAGCTTCTGCCCGAGCAATCAGTCCATACACCTGCTCCATATCCTCTTTCACCTGTTCCGGCAGATCCAGATGAGAAATCATATGAGAAATCCCGGCCATGTCCGCATGATGGTGATGCCCATGGGCATGGGTATGAGTATGCGCGTCCCCGCCGTCATGCGTGTGTGTATGCGCGCATCCTTCGTGGCTGTGGGCTTCTTCATTCCCATGACTGTGGCCGCACGCTTCATGACTGTAAACCTCCCCATGCTCATGACCATGTTCATGCACTTCATGGCTGTGCCCATGAACATCCAGGCTCTCTTCCTCCTCCCCGTTGACCGTTACCTTCATATGAGTGCCGGTGATGCCGCATTTAACTGCTTCCTCAGCCTCCACCTGTACTCCCGACAGGCCAAGCCGGTTCATTTTTTCCAAAAATGCCTCTTTATCCGGGCAAAGTTCATACAGAGCCGCCATCAGCATGTCACCGGCAGCTCCCATACTGCAGTCAAGATAAATCGTCCGCATTGATATCCCCTCCATTTTTTCTATAAATTTCTTTATAAGTTTCCCTTGCGAATTCCCCCATTTTCCACAGGCCCCGCAAAATTACGCTTACTTATCCACACGGTTTCTTTATGCGTCATGAAGATGGTTGATCATGCTGGCCAGGTATCCGGCGCCGAAACCGTTGTCAATGTTTACCACGCTGACGCCGCTGGCACAGGAATTCAACATGGAAAGCAGCGCCGAGACGCCATGAAAAGAGGCGCCGTATCCGATGCTGGTGGGCACGGCAATCACCGGGCAGTCTGCCAGGCCGCCAATCACGCTGGCCAGAGCACCTTCCATGCCGGCAATGGCAATAATAACCCTGGCGCTCATGATGGAATCCATATGAGCCATCAGCCGGTGCAGTCCGGCAACTCCCACATCGTAAAGCCGTTCCACCTGGTTTCCCAATGCCTCAGCCGTCAGAGCCGCCTCCTCCGCCACAGGAATATCGCTGGTTCCCCCGGTGGCCACAACGATGGTGCCAACCCCGTCTTTCTCAGGAAATTCCCCGCAGATACCGATTTTTGCATCCGGAAAATACCGGAGTCCGCCTTCCTGTGCCGGTTCTCTTCGCACCGCTCCTTCCGGTTTCTGATCCTCCCGGTCCATTTTTTCCAGGGCCCCTGTTTCCTGAGGTTTCTGGAGAAAATCCCTTACGGCCTCCGCTTTCTCCGGATCCAGCCTGGTAATTAAAATCACCTGCTGCCCCCGCTTTTTCATCGCATTTACGATTCCTCCAATCTGTTCCGCAGTCTTCCCGGCCCCGTAAATAACCTCCGCAGCCCCCTGGCGAAGCTTCCTGTGGGTATCCAGCTTGGCAAAACCAAGATCATCGAAACCGGCAGCAGAAAACGGCTCCTTTTTCAATTCCAGCACCGCTTCCTCCACACTCATGGTTCCGGCAGCCACCTGCTCCAGCATTTTTTTCACATCATCCATTTTCATCTCTCCTTTAAGGAAGAAAAAACCATGAAAAGAACAGCCGGCCTTTGGTCGGCTTCTGTTCCCTTCATGGCAACCATTTCCAGATATTCTGTTTGCATTTTTATTCCGCAACCGTATTTCTCAGAGTTCCAATTCCCTCAATGATGCATTCCACCACATCACCCGGCACAAGGAATCTTGGCGGCTCAAAGCCCATGCCGACTCCAGCCGGCGTTCCTGTTGCAATAATAGTCCCTGCCTTTAAGGTCATTCCGCTGCTGAGCTCGCAAATCACATCCTCAATCCCGTGGATAAACAGTTCCGTATTGGAATCCTGGCGCAATTCTCCGTTTACTCTGGACTGAATCGAAAGCTTAGGCGGAAACTCCACGGCATCCACTATCAAAATCCAGGGGCCTAAAGGCGTAAACCCGTCCAGGCTCTTTCCGAAGTACCACTGCTTATGTCCGGTCTGCACCTCTCTGGCACTGACATCATTCATAATCGTATATCCGAAAATGTAGTCCTTTACCTGTTCCCGAGACACATTCACGGCGTCCTTTTTGATAATGACCGCCAGCTCCGCTTCATAGTCCAGCTGCCTGGTCAGATTCCTGTGGGCAAGGATACTCCCTTCCGGATCCACGGCCCGGCTGACACGCTTGGAAAAATAAACGGCCTGAGCTGGCTTTTCAAAAGCTTCTTTTTTGAATCTTGCCGATTCCACAGCATGAGCCGTATAGTTAATTCCAAGGCAGATAATATCCTGTCCTGGTTCCGGAATCGGAGCCAGAATTTTCACATCCGCCAAAGGAGCTGCTCCCCTGATTTCGTTGGGATCCCGTCCGGAAATATACTCCAGCATCTCCATTTCCGACGGCCCGCATTCCCGGATCAGCTCCTTCATGGAGCGGTAATCCATTCCTGCCGCAGAAATCGGACACACCCACGTCTCTTCTTTGTTCAGTACACCCACAATCTCTTTTCCGTCTATCTCATATGTCAGCAGCTTCATGATGCCCTCCTTGCGGATTTTACCGGATCCGCTCCGGAAATCCGATCTTTTTCTGAACCTTTCTCAGCGTCTTATTGGAATACCAGCTTGCCTTTTCTGCATTTTCCTTGATTACCTTATCAAGGTAATCCTTGTTCTTGGAAAGATCGGCAAACCGATCCTGAAGGGGCTTTAACACACTGACCACCGCTTCGCCGACAGCCAGCTTAAAGTCTCCATAACCCTTTCCGTCAAATTCCCGCTCCACCTCATCCGGCGTTTTGTTTAAGCAGGCGCAGTAAATATCAATCAGATTCTTGATTCCCGGCTGTTCATCCCGGTAGCGGACACAGGCCTCGGAATCTGTCACTGCACGTTTGCACTTACGGATAATCGTATCCGGGTCATCCATCAGATAAATGCTGCCGTTGGGATTCTCGTCGGATTTGGACATCTTCTTCGACGGATCCTGAAGGCTCATAATCTTTGCACCGGATTTTCCGATATAGGCCTCGGGAATAGTAAATACATCCCCATACAGGTTATTAAACCGAATCGCAATATCCCTTGTCAGCTCCAGATGCTGCATCTGGTCAATGCCAACCGGCACCACATCCGTCTGATAAAGAAGAATATCTGCCGCCATCAAAACGGGGTACGTAAACAGTCCGGCATTGATGTTGTCTGCGTGCTTTGCTGCCTTATCCTTAAACTGGGTCATACGGTTTAACTCGCCCATATAGGTAAAGCAGTTTAAAATCCAGGCCAGTTCTGCATGTCCGGATACATGAGACTGGTAATAAATACAGTTCTTCTCCGGATCCAGACCGGCTGCAATATATAAAGTCAGAAGAGTTCTCGCCCGCTTTCTTAATTCCGCCGGATCCTGCCGGATCGTAATAGAATGCATATCCACAACACTGTAAAACGTCAGATAATCATCCGAAAGGCTGACCCAGTTTTTCAATGCTCCCAGATAATTTCCTAGGGTCAGATTTCCCGTAGCCTGCATTCCGCTGAATAAAGTTTTCTTTCCATCAAGCATATTCTTTCTCCTATTCTCCATGAGTTCGCCTGTTTCTGCGGCAAACCGTCCGGCCGGCAGCTTCCCTGCCTGTCTGCCGTTCCTGCATTCCGACCGGCTTTTTTCATTATATTACAATTTAAACAGAGACACAAGATCTTCGATACAAAACCAGTTGCTTTTTGACCGCTTTTCCGGCAAAGGCAGCAGCGACAGGCAAACTCAGTTTGAAATCCTGTTTTGCCCCATCATCGCCGCAGCAAACAGGCAGCTTTTCAAAAATTACATTCTGAACCATCACCGGAAACAAAATGAAAATTTTCCATAAAAAATGGCAGAGCCAAAGCCCTGCCGTTTTCATCTGTATTCTCATTTTGTCTTTCTATTCTGCCACAATCTCATTTAACTCGTATGCATTGGCTGCCTCAGGGAATGCCACAACCACAACCTTTTTATCCTTATCAGAAGTGGTCAGCTCCTTGGCCTTTTCCATCGCATCCCTCATGCTGTTCTTTCCCCTGAGTACCGTCAGTTTTTTCCCATAACTGTCAAGCAGAGCATCCGCACCGGAATGCACGGTCTCCGGAGCTGCCACCAGCACCGTATATCCGCTCTCCGCTGCCAGCAAAGCCATTCCCAGATCCTTATTGTCATCCTGAACCGTTCTCACAATTACTGAGTCTCCCTTCCAGGAACCAACTCCGGTTTTCATCTCCACATAGTCTTTTTCCAACTGCTCCCGCATTCCATCAGATGCCAGATTATAATCCAACAGATCCAGAACTGCCTTCGGAATTTCAAAATTTTTCATAACATTTCCCTCTTTTCTGAAACGAATCATCTTGAATGTTTCTGTTCCTTTCCCCTGGAACACCCGTATTATAGATCTCTGGCAGGATTTGTCAATGACTCGTTAATTTTTTATCAATTTTCTTCCGTGTTTTTCCGCCATAACACCGCTTTTTCTTCCTGTGCCATGCTTAGACCCAAATATTTCGCCGGAAAACACATCGGAATAAAAGCGTTCTTTGTGCTAAAATACAGGTGAACCGGCACATTTTTTCATCCTGAAAAATCCAGAATGAAAAAACCACTGAAAATAGACTCAGAATTTTTCTTTTATTACTGGCTTTTCCCCTAAAAATGGCATCTGCAGCGAAAAATCGAAGCGAAAATGGTCGGATTTTCCTGCATCCACCTGCACCCAGGAGGATTCTCCGATGGAAACTTTCTGGGCAAATGAAAAAACGGTGTCCACACTCCGGTTTCCCGAAGCATGCACACTGCATCGCATTTCCGGCATCTGCCGCCGGAACAAACAATGTTCCCACCCAATTCAAATCCCTCATCTTATCCCATCCAAATCAAACATCACCAAACAAGACCCTCGTCCAAAACTTGCTCATTCTCTCTCTTATTTTCCCATTTCAAAAATCCCTTCGTCCTGTTATCCTCTTTGTTTTCCCATTCCCTTTTCCTGATTTTTTCACCCTCAATTCTCCGCTTTACTTTCCCGCCTCTTTTCTCTTTTCAAATTTTCCTTATTTTATAAAGGTTTTCCGGCTTTTTATCCCTTTTTGATTTCAGCCTTACCACAGGTCCTCTAACGAAACCGAATCAAATTGAATTGAAAATTGAGAGCGGTAAAAAGAGTGAAAATGGGTATGTACAATGCACTAAGACTCGAAAACACCTCGCCTAAGTGCATTGCATGTATCGCACGTAAGCGTCTAAAAGACAGACGCTAAGTGCTCATAACGAAAAAAAGAGCGGGAAGGAGATAAATCCTTCTCGCTCTTTCGTTATCACGTTTTTATTTTCCTGAATCCAAAACCAGAACCAATTTGATTTAGGGCCGATGAATTTGAAGCGGATTGGGTAGTGGAATTGGATTGGGTGGGAACAACAATCCATATCCAAAAATATTAATCCAGTTCCAGCGCACCGGTATACAGCTGATAATACGTACCATGCTGCTTAATCAAATCCTCATGGGTACCGCGCTCAATGATTCGTCCATGGTCAAGAACCATAATCGCATTGGAGTTCTGAACCGTTGACAGACGGTGGGCGATAACGAACGTCGTCCGGCCCATCATCAACGCATCCATGCCGCGCTGAACAATGGCCTCTGTATGCGTATCAATGGAGCTGGTTGCCTCATCCAGAATCATAACCGGCGGATCGGCAACGGCCGCACGGGCAATGGCAAGAAGCTGCCGCTGACCCTGGCTTAAGTTGGCGCCGTTTCCGGTCAGCATGGTATTATAGCCCTCCGGCAGACGGCTGATAAAGTCATCAGCTCCGGCCAGTCTGGCTGCTGCCATACACTCCTCGTCACTGGCATCCAGATTTCCGTATCGGATGTTTTCCATGACCGTGCCTGTAAACAGGTTGGTGTCCTGAAGTACAATTCCAAGACTGTGCCGTAGATCCGCTTTCTTAATCTTATTAATATTAATGCCGTCATAGCGGATTTTTCCGTCGGCAATATCATAGAAACGGTTAATCAGGTTGGTGATGGTTGTTTTTCCTGCACCGGTGGAGCCAACGAAGGCCACCTTCTGGCCAGGTTTGGCGTACAGGGAAATATTATGAAGCACTGTTTTTCCAGGCTCATAGGCAAAATCCACATCGAAGAAACGGACATCGCCTTCCAGCTTTGTATAGGTGATGGTTCCGTCATGATGAGGATGCTTCCATGCCCAGACATTGGTCCGTTCCGGACACTCCGTCAGAGAGCCGTCTGAATTCTCTCTGGCATTTACCAGAGTCACATACCCCTCGTCTGTCTCCGGCTTCTCATCCAGAAGAGTGAAAATCCGGTGCGCGCCGGCCAGACCCATGACAACCATGTTCACCTGGTTGGAAACCTGTCCGATGGAACCGGCAAACTGCTTGGTCATATTTAAAAACGGAACAACAATACTGATGCTGAACGCCATTCCGGAAACGCTGAAATTCGGCGCTCCCGAAAGAAGAAGGAAGCCTCCGACCAGAGCTACAACCACATACATCACATTTCCGATATTGCCTAACAGCGGCATCAGAATATTTGCGAAGCTGTTGGCTCTTCTGGCTGTCCGGTACACTACGTCATTGACCGCGTCGAATCCTTCCTTGGCGCCGTCCTCATGGCAGAAGACTTTGATGACCTTCTGTCCGCTCATCATCTCTTCCATATAGCCTTCCAGTCTGGCAATATTGATCTGCTGCTGCAAAAACAGGCTGGAGGAGTGGCCGCTGACGTATTTGGCTACATAAGTCATAATTGCAACGCCGCAAACAACGACCAATGCCAGCCAGATGCTGTAATACATCATAATGCAGAAGATACTGAGCAGAGTCACTCCCGAAATAATGGCCTGCGGAAGGCTCTGGCTGATTAGCTGGCGCAGCGTATCGATATCATTGGTATAAAAGCTCATGATATCGCCGTGGTTATGGGTATCAAAATAACGGATGGGCAAATCCTGCATGTGATCAAACATCTTTTCACGCATTTTTGCAAGAGAGCCCTGGGTAATAATTGCCATCAGCTGGTTAAAAGCTGTACCGGCGATCAGGCTGATCACATACAGCACAATAAGAACCGTCAGCAGTCTGAAAATCGGTCCGGAAGCGGCAGCCCAGTCACCAGTTGCAAAGGTAGCGTCAACGATGGCAATGACATTCTGCATGAAAACAGCAGGAATCGAACTGACTACCGCATTGATCAGAATACAAATCAACGCGATTGGGAACAGTACCGGATAAAATTCAAAAATTGTCCGAATGAGACGGCCAAGTACGCCTTTTGGTGCACGGCGTCCCCGCATACTGGTATTATTCGCCATCTTTGTCACCTCCTACCCGGTTCTGAGATGTATAAATATCGCGGTAAACATCATTGGATTTCATCAGCTCATCATGGGTTCCGATGGCGCTGATCCGTCCGCCCTCCATCAGGATAATGCGGTCCGCATCCTGAACGCTGGCCACACGCTGAGCGATGATGATCTTCGTAGTCTCCGGAATGAACTCACGGAATCCTTTCCGAATCATCATATCCGTGCGGGTATCAACCGCACTGGTGGAGTCATCCAGAATCAGAACCTTCGGCTTCTTTAACAGTGCCCTTGCAATGCACAGACGCTGCTTCTGCCCGCCGGAAACGTTGGCGCCTCCCTGCTCGATCCATGTGTCATATTTATTGGGAAACTGCTGAATGAACTCGTCTGCCTGAGCAAGGCGGCAGGCCTCCTCCATTTCCTCATCTGTAGCATCCGGATTTCCCCAGCGCAGATTGTCTTTAATGGTTCCGGAAAACAGCACATTCTTCTGCAGCACGACGGCAACCTGATTGCGCAGTGCCGTCAAATCGTATTTGCGCACATCCTCGCCGCCGACTTTTACGCATCCTTCCGACACATCATACAGGCGGGGGATCAGCTGAATCAGCGAAGACTTGGAAGAACCGGTTCCTCCCAGAATACCGATGATTTCGCCGGATTTAATATGCAGGTTAATATCTGCAAGAGCCATACGCTCTGCCTTCTTGGAATACTTGAAGCTGACATTTTCAAAATCAACAGAACCATCCTTCACTTCTGTCAGTCCGTTTTCCGGGCTTGTCAGCGTACTCTCCTCGCTGAGAACTTCAACGATACGTTCCATGGATTCCATGGACATGGTAATTATGAAGAATACCATGGATACCATCATCAGGCTCATGAGAATCTGAAAACTGTAAGTCAGCATGGATGACATCTGTCCCACATTCAGATCCAGGCCCCGTCCGGTAATAACCGTATAAGAACCATAGGACAGAACAAATACCATACCGGCATAGACGCAGAACTGCATCATCGGGTTGTTAAGAGCCATGATCCTCTCTGCTTTTGTGAAGTCTTGCTGAACATCCTTTACGGCCCTGCCGAATTTCTTCTTCTCATAGTCTTCCCGCACGTATGACTTTACCACGCGCATGGCCTGAACGTTTTCCTGCACCGAATCATTCAGCGCATCGTATTTGCGGAAGACCCGGCGGAAAATAGGCATGGCCGCGCGGATAACCAAAAACAGACCGATGCACAGCAGGGGAATCGTAAACAGGAAAATGACTGCCAGCCGGCCTCCCATGACGAATCCCATTATAAATGAGAAAATCAGCATCAGGGGACAGCGGATTGCGACACGAATCACCATCATAAACGCCATCTGCACGTTCATGATATCTGTTGTCATACGCGTTACCAGACTGGAAACGGAAAACTTGTCGATGTTTTCAAAAGAATAATCCTGAATCTTATAGAACATATCTCTGCGCAGATTCCGGGCAAAGCCGGTCGACGCTGCCGCACAGGTATATCCGGCTCCGGCTCCAAAAACCAGAGAAATCACTGCCATCAAAATCAGCACTGCTCCATATCCTGCAATCACATCCATTGAACAGCCCGCCTGCATCTGATTCACCAGATTGGCAATGACAAACGGAATTGCACATTCCATAATAACTTCCACTGATACCAGCAGAGGCGTCAGTATTGCAGGCTTTTTGAACTCGCGGATGCTGCGAGCCAACACTTTTACCATTTGTGACATTCCTCCCTTTTAGTATTTATTTAGCATGAGCTATTGCATTTGTTCTGCTGCGAACTTTTATTTGTATGCATCTGTTCACCAGGCGGTCCCTTATCCCATTCATCCAGATTTCGCAGCATCTGAGCCGCTGTTTCCATAAACAACTGCACCTGCCCCTGAGAAAGCCCCCGGGTCAGCATGCGCTCCGATTCGCGCAGACAGTCATACACTTTGGCGTTCAGTTCAACAGCGTACCGAGTGGGAATCAGGCGCTTCAGCCTTGCGTCGCTGGGGACTCCTTCCCGTCGGATAATATTATCTTTTTCCAGTCTCTGCAGCATTCCCGTCGCTGTCGATCGGCTCAAACCAAAAGCGCTCTCAACGTCTTTCTGATAAACCGGTCCTTCCTTGCTGTGGGCCAGAATATAATAAATCACCCGGCTCTGTACACCGGTAATGCCAATATCCTGCAGCGTGACATTCAGCCTCGCCAAAAGCTTATGCGACAGCAAATTAATCCATGCGCCGCATTCCTTCTCCATACCAGTCTCACCCCTCTTGCTTAAAACATCCGCCGTTCGCCATCTGTTTGTCTTCTTCCCCTTTTCGGAGCATCAGCTATCCACAATAAATTGTTCGGACACGAACAATATACTACTCCATCTCCCTGCATCCTGTCAAGAGGCAGTTTCAATTTCACAGAATTTTCACATACATTTCTGATATACCGTTTTCTGCCTGGTGGATTGCCCGGCTCATTTCTATGGCTGCACAGCTTTCTTTCCAGCGGCAGACCAGCCCTTTTGCCTCTTGCCACCTGGTTTTTTAGCCAGTATAATAAAGCTGTATCACAAAGGCCAAACAGAAAGGGTGTTTTATCTCATGGAAAAAATTACAAGCTTTACCATCAACCACTTAAAGCTCCTTCCCGGCGTTTATGTTTCAAGAAGGGATCTGGCCGGCGATTTTCCAATCACCACCTTCGATATCCGTATGACCCGTCCCAACCGGGAACCGGTCATGAACACGGCTGAGGTTCACACCATCGAACACCTGGGAGCCACCTTTTTAAGAAATCACCGGCTGTTTAAGGACAAGGTCCTTTATTTCGGTCCTATGGGCTGCCGGACAGGATTTTACCTGCTTCTTGCGGGAGACTACGAATCCGCCGATATCGTTCCCCTGCTTCAGGAAATGTTTCTCTTTATCCGGGATTACGAAGGAGAGGTACCTGGCGCCGCTGCGCGTGACTGCGGCAACTATCTTGACATGAATCTTCCGATGGCCAAATATCTGGCCGGCAAATTTTATGATGAAGTTCTGGAAGACATCAAAGAAGAGCAGCTGGTTTATCCGGTCTGAGCCTATTGGATTGTCCGGCCCGAAGTGTCTTACCTGTATTGTCTCACTGACACAGCCCTGTTGATACAGTCTTATTGATGCGGCTTCACTGATACTGTTTCATTGACACTGCTTCATCGGCAATGTTTCGCCGGCACTGTTTCACCGGCATTGTTTCACCGGCATTGTTTCACCGGCATTGTTTCATCGGCATTGTTTCACCGGCATTGTCCTGTATAAAGCATATCATAAAATGCCCGTCCGGCGGCACTATGGCCTCCGGCGGGCATTGTTTCATCCTGCATGATGATGTTTCTGCGGCTTTTTATGTTTACCGGCTCACAGAATGTTTCTGTACTCCATTCCATGTTTCTGCATTTATGGATTTCCTGATTTCCCGGCGTCACATGACTGTTCTTTGCGTTTCTTCTTTTTCTTCTCCTTTTCTCCGGCTTTCCCCGCCTGCAGAATCAGGATACTCCTTGGAGGCGCTGCTCCGAGAAGCTGGTTCTTTAACGGCTCCTCCGCCGCCAAAAGCGCTTCCCCCTCCTCGGAATCCTTCGATGTATCACAGACCAGATACCATGCTTCCCCCTTGGGGAGTCTCGGCAGTCCGAACATATGAGGCTCCCAGTGCATGTTAAAAGCAACATAAAACGTATTATCTTCGCTTCCGTCCTCCCGCATCTGGTAAGGTCCCCAGTAAAGGACTCCCAACTGCCTGCGGAAACTCTCGTATTCCGGCTTCCATGCATATTCTCCATGGTAAGACATATCCGGCCGGCCGCAGGAACGGTAATCCATCAGTCTGGGCTCCCGGTCCATGTGAAACACCGGATGGGCCTTGCGGAATGCAATCAGCCGTTTTACAAACTCCATCTGCCGCCTGTTGGCCTCAAGAAGTCCCCAGTCCAGCCAGGAAATTTCGTTGTCCTGGCAGTAAGCATTATTATTCCCTTCCTGCGAGTTTCCAAATTCATCTCCTGCCAGCAAAAGCGGCGTTCCCTGACTTAAGAACAGCAGCAGATAGGCGTTTTTCAGCTGCTGCCAGCGCAGTTTCTTAATCCGCTTTTTTTTCGTAGGCCCTTCTTCCCCGCAGTTCCAGGAACAGTTAAAATCCGTGCCGTCCCGGTTTTCCTCTCCGTTTTTCTCATTATGCTTCCGGTCGTAGGACACCATGTCGGCCATGGTAAATCCATTGGTATTGGCCATGTAATTGATGACGGCAAAATCCTCCGGATTTCTCCTCAGGTGCCACGCCAGAGACTGCACCATGCCCTCGTCTCCTTTCAGGACCCGCCGCATGTCATCCTGAAAACCGGAATGGTATTCTGCCAGGTGCTTTTCTGTCACCGGTGCTTTCCCGGATTTGGGAGCCGCATACCCGACGGCAGGCTTTCTGGAGAAAACCTCATTCCAGTTATCCGCAAACAGCTTGATATCTGAAAGGAAGGGGGATTCTCCCGTCAGTGCCACCGGCGGAAAACCGGAAAGCCGAAACCCGTCCACATGATATTCTGCTGCCCAGTACCGCAGCGCCTGCACCACCTCATCCGGCCCCTCTTTTCCCGTCAGATAAAGCTCTATAATACACTCCATCCCTTCCCGGTGAAGGCTTTTTACCAGCGTCTTAAACTCCGCCTCCGGGCTCATTTCCTTCCCGGAGCCGTAGGCCGCCTTTACTGCATACAGGTAGGACGGACCGTATCCCCAGTAATTGATTCGCCCCGTAGGAACTTCACTTCTTGCTGCCTCCGTCCGCTTCTTTCCATCCGGTTTCTCCAGTACAGCTCCGTCCGCTTCCGGCGCTTCTTTTGCTGTCCCCATTCCCCGATCCGTGCCTTCGCTCTCCGGCGCAGCCCCTGCTTTTCCTGCCTGGGCAAAAGACACGGTTTTTGGAAACTTCTCTTCCCGGAAGGCCGCAGCATCCACTGTTCTTCCCGAATATCCGGGCATCACCGGCTCTGTCATCACCTCATCAAACTCTGCCACCGGCATCAGCTCCACCGAAGTCACTCCCAGCTCCTTCAGGTAAGGGATTTTCTCCGCAACTCCAAGAAATGTCCCAGGATGAGCAGCACCTGAGGACGGATGCATGGTGAATCCTCGAACATGAAGCCGGTACAGAATTGTATCTGAATAAGGGATCATCGGGCGCTTATCCCCTTCCCAGTCAAATTCCTCCTCCGGCATGCACCCGCGGACCGGAAGGCCTGCCCGGTTTTCATCCCCCCAGGTTTCCCGTCCGGTGATCTTTCTTGCACATGGATCGGCAATCATTCTGCCATCCACCTCTATCTGATATTCCAGCCGGCTGAAATCCTCCCGCTGCAGAAACATGGACCAGACATCTCCCATCCGGTCTTCCCTGGGAAACGCGATCTTCTCACAGGGCTCTGCAGCTCCCGGTTCATATAAAAGAAGAAACGCTTCTTCGCCTCGGGCCTGAACCAGGATGTTCACCCCGTCCGGTTCCGGCGTCACTCCAAGCGGATACAGGATTCTCTTTCTGTTGGTACCTTCTGTCATTTCAATCCCCCGTCTCTTTACCGGCATGGATAAGCCCGGTCTATTTTTGTCCGGCAATCTTTTCTGCCAGGTCATTCAGATACATCCAGCGCTCCATCTTTTCTTCCAGGAGCGCCTCCTTCTCATTCTTTTCCTCCATCAGCTGGTTTAAGCGGCCATAATCCGTGGCGGCCTTTAAGATTTCCTTTTCCAGCCCGGCAATCTCCTCCTCCAGCCCGGCAATGGTTTCTTCAATGGTTTCCCATTCTTTCTGCTCCATATAGGTAAACCTCAGCTTCTTTTCTCTGGGTTTCTCCTTCCTGCCTCCGGCTGCGGCTCCAGACTCCTTTCCGGCTGCGCTTCTATTCTGCCCATTCCCGGAGCGTTCTCCTTCCACAGCTTCCCTCTCTGCCTTCGCCGCCTGATAATCGGTAAATCCGCCTTCATACTGACGCAGCATTCCATCTCCCTCGAAGGCAAAAATCCTCCCGACGACCCGGTCCAGGAAGTACCTGTCATGGGATACGGTAATCACAATTCCCTGGAAGCTGTCCAGATAATCCTCCAGAATCATCAGAGTCTGAATATCCAGGTCATTGGTGGGCTCGTCAAGAATCAGTACATTGGGAGCGTCCATCAGGATTTTCAGAAGATACAGCCGTCTCCGTTCTCCGCCGGACAGCTTGCCGATGACCGTATACTGGACCGAAGGAGGGAACAAAAATCGCTCCAGCATCTGAGATGCGCTGATGCTTCCGTCCTTCGTCTTTACATATTCGGCCACATTCCGGATATAATCAATCACCCTCAGGTTCACATCCATGTCCTCGTTTTCCTGGGAAAAGTATCCCAGGCGAACAGTCTGACCGATTTCCACCGTGCCGGAATCCGGCTTCACCCAACCGGCTATGATCTTCATCAGCGTGGATTTTCCGCTTCCATTGGGACCGATATACCCGACCCGGTCATTTTTCAGAAAGAAGTACGTATAGTCCCGAATCAGAACCTTTTCGCCGTAAGCCTTGCAGATATCAGAAAGCTCCACGGTCGTCCGTCCCAGGCGGCTGGAAATGGACTCCATCTGCACCCGTTCCTCTGTCTGAGGGCCTTTCTGATCCCGCAGAGCCTCAAAACGCTGGATTCTTCCCTTCTGCTTGGTGGAACGGGCTCTGGCTCCCCTCTGGATCCACGCCAGCTCCGTTCTTAAAATGGACTGGCGCTTCCGCTCGGAAGCCTGCTCCATTTCCGCCCTCTCGGCCTTCCGCTCGAGGAATCCTTCATAATTGGTCTGATAGCTGTAAAGTTTTCCATGATCCAGCTCCAGAATCCGGTTGGTAACACTGTCCAGAAAATACCGGTCATGAGTGACCATAAACAGCGCTCCCTTGAATTTTTTCAGATAATCCTCCAGCCAGTCCGCCATCTCACTGTCCAGATGGTTGGTAGGCTCGTCCAGAATCAGCAAATCCGCGGTAGACAGCAGCACCGCCGCCAGAGCCGTCCGCTTTTTCTGCCCGCCGGAGAGCGTATCCATCACCGCATTGCAGTCAGGTATCCCAAGCCTGTTTAACATGGCCTTGGCCTGACTTTCCAGATCCCATACATGTCCTCTTCCTTCATTTTCCCGCAGGACCGCTTCAAGAGCCGTCTCTCCGGGAAGAAATACCGGATTCTGGGAAAGAAAACGGATATCCAGAGAACGTCCCCTGACAATGGTCCCCTCATCCGGCTCCTCCAGTCCCGCTGTCATCCGCAGAAGTGTGGATTTTCCTGTTCCATTGATTCCAATCAGGCCAATCTTATCCCCCTCCTGAATGGAAAATCCTGTATCATCAAAAATCAGCCGCTCCGTATATGATTTTGTCAAATGCTCCGCTGTTACCAAATTCATTCTGTGTCAACCTCTGTCTTCTATCCTTCTATCTGCCTGCAGTACGCCGGGCTGCAGCTCCCCGTTCTACTGAATCACCAGCTCCACCGGACAATGATCGCTTCCCATGATTTCCGTATGGATATCCGCACTTACCAGCCGGTTCTTTAAGCATTCCGACACGCAGAAATAGTCGATGCGCCACCCGGCATTCTTTGCCCTGGCGGAAAAACGATAGGACCACCAGGAATAAATTCCTTCTTTATCCGGGTAAAAGTACCGGTACGTGTCAATAAACCCGGCTTCCAGAAGCGATGTGAATTTTGCCCTTTCCTCATCGGTGAAGCCGGCATTCTTCCGGTTGGTCTTCGGGTTCTTCAAGTCAATTTCCTTATGGGCCACATTCAAATCGCCGCAGAAAATAACCGGTTTCTTTTTCTCCAGCTCTTTCAGATAGGAAAGAAACGCATCTTCCCACTCCATCCGGTAATCCAGGCGCTTTAATCCGTCCTGGGAGTTGGGTGTATAGCAGGTAATCACATAATAATCTCCAAATTCCGCCGTAATCACCCGGCCTTCTTTATCATGCTCCGGGATTCCCAGCCCCAGGGAAACGGATATGGGCTCCTCTTTCGTGAACATGGCCGTCCCCGAATACCCCTTCTTTTCCGCATAGTTCCAGTATTGATGGTATCCCGGAAGGTCAAGATCCACCTGGCCTTCCTGCAGCTTGCTCTCCTGAATGCAGAAAATATCCGCATCCGTTTCCTTCACATATTCCAGAAATCCTTTTCCAAGGCAGGCCCGCAGGCCATTGACGTTCCAGGAAATCATTTTTTTCATTGAATGGTTCTCCTATTCTTCAGCAATATGGGTTCGTTCTGCGCCTCTTTATCGCAGCCGCAGACCGGATGATTGGCCTTTTTATGCCGGTATCCTTCTGTTTTCAGTATAACATCTTGGCCCGCAATTGGAAAGTTTTTTATTCTCTCTCCCGCACAGCGCGGCGCTTTTCATCTCCCCGCAGACTGCGCCGGAACAGAAAAAAGCACCGGCGCCTCCCAAACAGACGGGCAAAACGCCAGTGCTCTTGACCTTTTTGATATCTTTAATCTTTTTGATATCTTTAATCTATTCGATCTCTTTAATCTTCTCGATCTTTTCCCTTTTCCGATCCCTTTCGTTCCGGTTCCGTTCTTTACTTTAAAAACCGTGCCTCCCAGGCATATTCTTCCATCTTCTCGATTTCCTGCTCCCGGAAACCGAACACGTTTCTTAAAATTTCCAGCTCCTTGCAGATATTGGTGTTGGAAGCCGTCATGTTATCCGAATTTACGGTTACCCGAACGCCGGCATTGAACAGACGGCGGATGGGATGAGCTTCGATGGACGGAACCACCTTGGTATGATAATTGCTGCTGACGCAGACCTCCAGAGTCACCTGCTCCCGGATCAGCTGCTGAATCAGCTCTGGGTCCTCAACGGCAGCCACACCATGGCCGATCCGCTTCGTTCCAAAAGCAAGCGCTGTTTTCATACTGTCGGGTCCGGCAGCCTCTCCTGCATGAATGGTCATGGGAAGGCCGTATTCCCGTACCTTCTCAAACACAGGTGCAAAGTTTTCCGTGGGATAAAGGGATTCTGCTCCTGCAATGTCCACCGCGCAGACCACCTGTCCCAGATATTTTTTTGCAGTCTCCACGGTTTCCAGGTTCATTTCCTGATTGGTATCTCCCCGCATGCAGCAGAGAATCAGACCCACACGGATTCCGGGATACTGCTCCATTCCCCGATTGGCTCCGCGGATGGCAGCCTCCACTACCTGGTCCTGGCTCAGACCGCCCTGGATGGAAAGCTGAGGCGCGAAACGAATCTCCGCATAGGTAACGCCTTCCTTCGCCAGATCTTCCACCAGTTCAAATGTGACCCGTTCCAGAGCATCTTCCCGCTGAAGGACCAGCAGAGGAAGATCAAACCGCTGCAGATACTCCTCAAGCGTTCTGCAGTCCTCCGGAACCTTCATCTGAAACCGGACTTCCTCCAGACTTTCCGCCGGAAGGGAAATTCCCTGTTCCTTTGCCAGCTCCCAAACCGTCTCCGGTCTCAGGGAGCCATCCAGATGTAAATGAAGTTCTACTAATTTATCCAAAGCCTTTCTCCTTTTCCTTCTGTATTTCTGCTTCCCGTCCGCGTCCGGGAGGAGCATTTCCGTCCAGGCATCTGCTTTCGCCATGCAGGCAGCTTATGCCCAGATCTTTCGCTTCGGCAGGCTGTCTTCCTGTCCCGGCAGCTCATTCTGTCCGCATTATGTCTGCTTTCCAGCCGCCGCCTTCATCTGCTTCTTTTTCTTCCGGTTTTCCACCATGGCACAGTAAACTGTATAGGCAATGATAATAATCAGATAGGGCATCAGCTGAATAAACTGAAGCGGAATGGATGAGGACTGAAGGTAGTTGGCCATGCTCTGGCAGAAGCCAAAGAGCAGGGATGCCAGCATTCCCACCACCGCATTGCCTGCCGCGATGGCCTGGGTCGCCAGTGCGATATAGCCGCGTCCTGCGGTCATTCCTGATGAGAACAGTCCCACATATCCCATGGACAGGAAAGCGCCGGCCATGCCCGTCAGGATTCCGCTGATGCTTAAAGCAATATATTTCACCCGTTTTACCGGAATACCCACCGACTCCGCCGCATCGGGAGACTCACCCACGGCGCGGATATGCATTCCCAGACGGGTGTATTTAAACATGTACCAGATCACAGCCACCAGAATCAGACCTGCATAGGTCAGCACATGATGGCCGGACAAAACCTGTCCGATGACCGGAATGTCCTTCACAAAAGGAATGGTCACGGACGGCAGGGTCAGGGAAGGAAGGGAAGTGGATGCTCCCTTTTCTCCCGTAATCAGGTACAGAACGAAAATCGTTCCTCCGGACGCAAATGTATTCAGGGCAATTCCGGAAATAACTGAATTGGAATTTAATTTCAGTACAAAATACGCCAGAATATTGCTGACAACAAAACCGGCAAACACCGCTCCCAGGAATCCAATGAGCGCGCTCTGGGTGAAGGCGCTGACCACAACGCCCACAAAGGCGGAAATCAGCATGGTTCCCTCAAGGGCAATGTTGTTGGTACCGGCCCGGGAAGCCACCATGGCTCCCAGCGTTGTTAAAAGCACCGGCGTAGCGCTCCGGAACATGGCAAAATAAAAATCCGGCAAACTCAAGGTTCTAATAATATCCTGCAGTACATCCATAGCCTACGCCTCCCCTCCAAGTGCTTTCTTCGCTTCCTGCCTCTGCTTCCAGCCGGCCATGAAGCGCTCTGCCGTAACAAATAAAATCAGGACTGCCTGAATGATGGAAACCAGCTCGTTCTGTACGTCGGAACGGCGGGACATCAAATCGGCGCCTACCCGGATGTATGCCAGGAAGAAGGCCGCAAACGGAACCATCTTCGGGTTGTTTCCGGAAAGAATGGCAATGATGACGCCGTCCCAGGCATAGGACGGAGAATCCTGCCAGTTAAACCGCTGGTACATGGCCATCTGCTCCACGGATCCGCCAAGGCCGGCCACTGCACCTGCAATGACCTGAGTCAGAATAATGACCTTGCTGGTGTTGATGCCCGAATATTTTGCAAACTCCGGGTTGCTTCCGGATATCCGGATCTCATAGCCGAATTTGGTCTTAAACAGAAGAATGTACAGCGCAATCACAACAGCGATGGCAATCAGATATCCCACATGGAAGTTGGTTCCCTCCAGAAGTTTTCCTAAAGACGCCGTCGCCTGGTAACGCCTGGAGGCAAAGGCTCCTGCCTCCCGGTCGGCAAAAAACTTGGTAATTGTATAAATTCCCAGATAATAGAATACATAGTTAAACATCAGGGAAGTTACCAGCTCATTGGTATGAAAATATACCTTTAAAAGTGCGGGAATGCTTCCGATGATGCCGCCCACTGCAGCCGCTGCCAGCATGATTACCACCGGATGAACACCGGCCGGCAGGGCCGTCTCGATGGCCAGGGCCGCGGTCACAACGCCGCCGGTATAAAGGCAGGCATCCGCGATCATGGAGAAGTTTCCCGATTTAAATACCAGGCCCAGAGCAAGTCCCGTAAAAATTAAGGGAACACTGCTGGCAAAAACCTCAAAAAAGTGGCGTTTGGACTGAAGCGGGCCTAAAAACAGGTTAAAGACTGCCGTTCCCGGCTCTTCGCTGATGGCGAAAATAATGGCGACAGACAGGGCAATGGCAATGGCAAATGCGCACAGCAGCCGGACAGCCGTAAATTTTATACTCACAGTACGCACCTCCTATCTGTTCCTTTGAATCTTCTTTCACTCCCAGCATGTAAAGGCCAAGCTCATTTTCCGACGTGCTCTTCACGTCGCTGATATGGCCTACAATCCGCCCCTCATGCATGACGAGAATCGTATCGCTTAAGGAAAGGATTTCCGACAGATCCGCAGAAACCAGAAGGATGGCCTTTCTTCTGCTTCTCATGTCCACAATCTTTTTCCGGATAAACTCGATGGCGCCCACATCGATTCCGCGGGTAGGCTGGTTCATGATCAGAAGATCCGGCTCATAGTCGAACTCCCGGCCCACAATCAGCTTCTGCACGTTTCCTCCGGAAAGCTCGGATACAGTCTGCTTGGAATTATCATATTTTACAAGAAATTCCTTTAAAATCCGGTTGGTAAACTCGCTAACCTTTTTCCCGTCGATCAGGCCGTGGGTTTTCAGTTTATCCGTATCATAAACCTTGGAAATCGTATTGTCCTCCAGAGACAGTTTGGGGGCAGAGCCGTACTTCATCCGGTCCTCAGATACATGAGAAATACCGGCCTCCTGCCGCTGCCGGACGGAAGCATGGGAAATATCTTTTCCATTTAACGTAATGGTTCCCTGCTGCGGCCTCAGCGTTCCCACGATGGCCTCCACAAGCTCTGACTGGCCATTGCCGTCGATGCCTGCGATTCCCAGAATCTGGCCCTCATGGATGGAGAAAGAAACATGGTCCAGTCTGGTTTTCCCAAAGGAATCGGCATAGACCAGGTCTTTCACGGAAAAGATATTTTTTCCGAACTCCGCCTCTTCCTTTTCGATGTCCAGGCTCACATCCCGGCCCACCATCAGGCGGGAAATCTCCTGTTCATCCAGGTCAGAAATCTCATAGGTTCCCATGGTCTTTCCATCCCTGAGAATGGTCATCCGGTTGCAGAGCGCCTTAACCTCATTTAGTTTATGGGAAATAAAGATAATCGTATGTCCGCTCTCTCTGAGAAGCTTCAGCTGCTCAAACAGCTCCTCCGTCTCCTGGGGTGTTAAAACTGCCGTAGGCTCATCCAGGATCAGAATATGGGCCCCCCGGTAGAGCGCCTTCAGGATTTCCAGCTTCTGACGCATGGCAAGGGATATATCTTCCACCTTTTCCTGCGCCTCAACCTTCAGGTTATACTTATCCGAAAGTTCCTTTGTCATCCGGACGGCTTCCCGTCTGTCCACCTTCCAGGCATTTCCCGTTTCTGCACCAAGAATCAGATTTTCAGCCACCGTCATGGACGGCACCTGCATAAAATGCTGATGAACCATTCCCAGTCCTGCCGCAATGGCATCGCTGGAGGAAGAAAAGCGGACTTCCTTCCCCTCTACAAAAATCTGCCCTTCTGTCGGCGTCAGCATGCCGAACAGCATTTTCATCAGCGTGGATTTTCCCGCGCCGTTCTCTCCTACCAGCGCATGGATTTCTCCCCTTCGGACCTCCAGATTGACGTTATGGTTGGCCACAACGCCGCCGGGATATACCTTGGTAATATTCCGGGCCTCAAGGACGTTTCCCTGCTCCATATGTTCTTCCTCCATGATTAAGCAGAAATCTCCCGCCATGACAGCAGGAGATTTCCGTCGCATCCTTTGTAGTTACTGGGCACTGTCAATAATTCCGCTTAAGGTTGCCTCATCCATTCCATAAGCCGTGCTTACAGTGATTTCTCCGGCAACCAGCTGCTCCTTCACATCCTCCACTGCTGCGCGGATATCTTCGGGAACAACCGTCTGGTAGATTTCATTATCGGCCAGACCTACAACTCCATCCTCGATTCCAAGGACTTCATACTCGCCGTAAGGAAGCTCGCCGTTCAGGCTTCTCTTTACAGCATCCACCAGGCTGTCGCCTACGCCCTTGATTGCAGAGGAAATAATATAGTTGGCTTCGTCCTGTCCCTCATAAGCCAGAGCCTGGTCAGAGTCAACGCCGATTACATACTTCTGGCTCTCGGCAGCTGCCTCAATAACGCCGACGGAGGCAGGTCCTGCCGCTACGAAAACGCAGTCAGCACCGGAAGAATACTGGGTCAGGGCAAGTTCCTTTGCCGTTGCAGAGTCCACATAGGAGCCTACATAGGATACAAGAACCTGGATATCCGGATTGATAAACTGAGCTCCCTCGATGTATCCAACTGCAGAGTCATTGATAACCACAGCCGTATCTCTTGCTCCTACGAAACCGATAACTGCATCCTCGTTGGCATACTCCATGTCGGAAGAGGTCACGCTGGCAGCCAGAACGCCGGCCAGGAAAGCACCCTCATTCTGCTTATAGCTCATGGAGTATACGTTGCTTAAATCTCCGATGGTGTAATCCACATCGGTGTCAAAAATGATATATTTCTTGTCCGGATATTCCTGAGCCACCTGCTCGGTGATCTCCTTCATATCCCAAAGGCCGGTGATGATGATATCGGCATCAGAATCAGATGCATCCAGAAGGGAACCCTCAAATTTGGTCTTGTCATTTCCCATCTCGATCATCTCAACCTCAACCTGGTCACCCATCTCTTCCATCAGGCGCTCCATTCCTGCCTGAGCGGAATCGTTGAATGCCTTATCGCCGAAGGAACCTGTTACCAGAAGAGCTACCTTAACCTTCTCACCGCTTGCCGTTGTCTCTGCTTCTTCCGCAGAAGTTTCCGCCTCTCCGCCTGCTGCTGCGGTCGTTTCCGCTCCGGCTGCTGCTGTTGTTTCTGCGCTGTCTCCGGCACAGCCAAAAAGCATAGCTGCTGCTGCCGCCGTCACAAATGCACTGCACAAAAATTTTTTCTTCATAATACGTCGTTCTCCTTTTTATATATGGTAGATTTATTTAAACTATCCAGTGTTTCCAGATAGTCTTTCTTGCTCATCACCGGCCGGAATGCCTCTTTAATCCGCCAGGCGGCCGCACCGCCGTCTGACAGCAGTTCCTCCACCGTATCAGCAAAATAACGGGCCGGAACGCAGTAAGCCTGCTCCGGATCCGAAGTTTTAAAATCTTTACCATGAATACTTCCCGAAAAACCGGCCACACCGATTTCCACCGTAGGCCACATCAGGGAAATATCGCCCATGTCTCCGGAGGCAAACCCATGGGTGCCCTGGGCAATCATCTCCGGCTCCATGTAATCAAGGATATGCTTTTTTACCAGGTCCGTCAGGTTTTCATCCTGATGGAGCGGAAAGTATCCCGGCATATCCTGAATTTCCAGATCACAGCCGATGGCCAGAGCGCCTGCTCTCAACGCCCGGTTGACCTTGGCATTGGTCTCAAAAATCGCTTCCACAGTCTTGGCCCGCACATACATTTCCAGCCTGGTTCTTGCCGGAACCGTATTAACGGTCTGTCCGCCTTCCTGCATCACGAAATGAACCCGGATGGCATCTTCTGCCCGGAAGGTTTCTCTTAAGAAATTAATTCCGGTCATAGCCAGATTGGCCGCGTTCAGGGCATTAATGCCTCCTTCCGGATTGGCTCCTGCGTGTGACGCCTTTCCATAAAAAATCGCCCGTTTCTGAATAAAGCCGTTAAGCCCCGCGCCGATCTCCGCATGATACTGTTCCATATCCAGCCCCATGGCATGGCAGGACAGCATGATATCAACATCATCAAATACGCCTGTGGCAATCATCTCCTGCTTGCCCGACGGATGATGAAGCTTTCCTTCTGCAATCAGGCTCTTGCGGTAATCCATATCGCAGAATTCTTCGCCCGGTGTCACTAAAAGCGTCACCTTCCCGCATAAATCCTTCAGCAGTTCCGATTCCTTGATGGCAAGAAACAGGCTCATCATCACACCCAGCTGAGCATAATGACCGCAGGTGTGAGCCGCATAATCACCTTCATTGGCACAGGGATGTCCCAGGGTGGGAACTGCATCAAACTCCGCAATCAGACCAATATTCGGCCCCGGCTTTCCCGAATCCAGGCAGGCTCTGATTCCTGTATAGGCCACATCCTGATGGGGAATCCCTGCCGCATCCAAAGCCGCAATGGCCTTTTCCCTGCTCCGAAATTCCTTAAATCCCAGCTCCGGGTGGCGATAAATATCCTCGCTCATCTCAATCATCCGGGGCAGTATCTCATTTAATTTCTCATGAATCCGTTTCATGAATCTCCTCCTTCAGGGCCACAGCACACGCACACACTATCTTACCCGCTGATACCATAGCTTGTCAAGGAAATTTAAGAATTTCAGGGCACCTGGCTGTCTGCCTGTCCGCCGACGCAAAAACCGCCCGCAGCATATAACGCTGCGGACGGTCTGTTATGTTCCGGATTTTTCCATAAGCGGCAGCTATCTGACGGCCCGCTCCACGGATCTGCGAATCTGCGTTCCCAGAAGAACTGCCAGAAAAATCTTTGCTGCATCACCGGGCAGATAGGGAATGACGCCCACTCCCAAAGCCGCGGCAAAGCTTAAGTTCATCTGTCCGGCAAGCCATACGGTTCCAAACAGATAAAGAACGGCTGTCCCAATCACCATTCCTGCCGCATGCAGATACCGTTTTCCGGGGAACCGCTCCACAAAAAAGCCGGCGATGGCAGCAAGAAATAAAAAGCCAATCAGATAGCCGCCGGTGGGGCCAAGCAGTTTTCCCAGTCCGCCGGAAAAACCGGAAAACACAGGAAGGCCAACGGCTCCCAAAAGCAGATACAATGCACAGGCCCAAAGAGCTTTTTTCGCTCCCAGGATATAGGCCATAAAATAGATCACCAGATTTGTCAGGCTGATGGGGACAGGACTTATCGGTATGGGCAGGGAAAAGGGCCCCAGGATGCAGGTGATGGCTGTCATAAGAGCCGTCACCGTCATGTCCGCCGTCATATTTTTCTTCGGTTTTGCCATAGATTCCATGTGTTTCCTCCTCGCTTATTCGCCTTTTGGATTCCCGCGCCGGTTTCTCCTGGCAGGAAAACTGCGAATTGTAAACCAAAATTATCTTTATGGTTGACATTATACCAGATTTTTCCCCACTGTCAACCGGTTTCCCTGGATTTCAAAAAATTCAAAGCTGCCCGGTTTCCGCCCCATTGCACAGCCTTTCCGGAAATGCTACAATAATTTCAGGTACCGGAGGCAGATGATTCAAAGCTTTCTGACAGAGAATTTTCTCTGCCTCCCAACTGTATTTTCAAAAGAGGTGATTCAATTGGAACAGCTTTCCATGTTTGATTATACGGAGGCCGCGTCCCCTCTGGCCAGCCGCCTGCGGCCGGAAACTCTGGACACTTTTGTCGGGCAGAAGCATCTTTTAGGAAAGGGAAAGCTTCTGCGCCAGTTAATCGACCAGGATCAG
Source organism: Candidatus Copromonas faecavium (nom. illeg.) (assembly GCA_018712915.1). Taxonomy (GTDB): domain Bacteria; phylum Bacillota; class Clostridia; order Lachnospirales; family Lachnospiraceae; genus Copromonas; species Copromonas faecavium. The sequence goes on from DVGC01000032.1 coordinate 70,062, forward strand.
ATTCCCTCCATGATTTTCTGGGGTCCGCCGGGAGTCGGAAAAACAACCCTGGCCAGTATCATCGCCAGACGAACCAACGCGGAATTTATCAACTTCAGCGCTGTTACCAGCGGCATAAAAGAGATCAAGGATGTTATGGCCAAGGCAGAGCGCTCCCGCCAGATGGGAATCCGAACCGTGGTATTTGTAGACGAGATTCACCGGTTCAACAAAGCACAGCAGGACGCCTTCCTTCCCTACGTGGAAAAAGGAAGCATTATTTTAATCGGGGCCACCACAGAAAACCCGTCCTTTGAAATCAATGCTGCCCTCCTGTCCCGCTGCCGCGTCTTTGTCCTTCAGGCCCTTTCTGCCGACGATTTGATGGAGCTTCTCCACAATGCCTTAAAGAGTCCCAAAGGTCTTGGATACCTGACGGTAGACATTTCGGAGGAACTGCTCCATGCCATCGCCATGTTCGCCAACGGTGATGCCAGAACAGCCCTGAATGTACTGGAAATGGCTGTCACCAACGGAGAAATCAGTCCGGAAAAAACAACCGTCACCAAGGAAATTCTGGAACAGTGCATCAGCAAAAAATCCCTGCTGTACGATAAGAACGGAGAAGAACATTACAACCTGATTTCCGCCCTTCACAAATCCATGCGCAACAGCGATCCGGACGCCGCTGTCTACTGGCTGGCCAGAATGCTGGAAGCAGGCGAAGATCCGCTTTATATTGCCAGGCGGCTGATCCGGTTCGCTTCCGAAGACATCGGCCTGGCGGACAATCAGGCCCTCAGTCTGGCGGTTTCCGTTTATCAGGCCTGCCACTTCCTCGGAATGCCGGAATGCAGCATTCACCTGACCCAGGCAGTAGTCTATCTCTCTCTGGCTCCCCGCTCTAATTCCGTCTACGTGGCCTATGAGCATGCGAAAAGGGATGCGCAGACCATGCTGTCGGAGCCGGTTCCGCTTGTGATCCGCAATGCTCCCACCGGCCTGATGAAGGATCTGGATTATGGAAAAGGGTATATCTATGCCCACGACGCAGAGGACAAGATTGCCGATATGGAATGCCTTCCCGAGTCTCTGGCAGGAACCAGATACTATCTTCCCAATGACGCTGGCGAAGAAAAGAGGCAGAAAGAACGGCTGGAGGAAGTCCAAAGCTGGAAAGATGCACACCGGAAACCTAAGCCGTAATGCAGATACTGCCCGCGCCGAAAGATAAAACCGTAATGCGGATATGGATTCCACCGGGCGCCGCAGACGTAGTGCAGATACTGCCCGCGCCTCCGGATCCTGCAGCCGTAATGAAATCTCAGAATGCTCCGGAAATCAGCTTGCTATCTGACGTCAAACTGATATAATAAAAATAGTCATTCAACGAACCATCAAAGGAGGAAATCATTATGACAACCGTATTTACCAACGCGAATATTCTTGATGTGATCGGCGAAACCACCATCAAAGGCGGCAGCGTTCTCGTGGAAGATGACATTATTAAAGAAGTGGGAACCGATATTGCGATTCCGGAAGGTGCAAAGGTTGTGGATCTGGGCGGAAAAACCATGCTTCCCGGAATCTTTAACTGTCATGTTCATATGTGTTCTGATGCAGGAAACGGTCAGAAGGAACACCTCAGCGATGCCGCTTCTGCCATCCGCGGAATCAAGAATTTAAGAATCCTTGTCAACTCCGGCGTTACTTACATCCGCGATGCCGGCTCCCCCAATTACATTGATATCGACCTCCATGAGGCTCAGCTTAGGGGCGATATTATTGCACCTGAAATGCAGACAGCCGGAAGATGCATCTGCATGACCGGAGGACATGGGCATGACAGCGGACGTGAGGCGGACGGCCCCGACGACTGCCGGAAAGCAGCAAGAGAACAGTTAAAAGCAGGCGCTTCCTGGATCAAAGTTATGGCCACCGGCGGCGTTATGACAAAAGGCGTAGAGCCTGGTTCTCCCCAGCTGACAGAAGAGGAACTGCGGGCTGCCATTGAAGAGGCCCACAAGGCCGGGGCAAAATCCTTCACCCATGCCCAGGGAATGGAAGGAATCAAAAATGCCCTCCGCGCAGGCGTTGACTCCATCGAGCATGGTTTCTTCATGGATGACTGGTGCTTTAATTTCATGAAAGAGCACAATGTCTTCTTTGTTCCCACTCTGGCCGCTCCCTACTGGATCAAGGTTCATGGAACAGCTGCCGGAATCCCGGACTATATGGTCCGCAAGGTTGAAAATACCATCGAGGCTCACCAGGATACGTTCCGCCGGGCTCATAAGGCCGGTGTGAAAATTGCCCTCGGCACCGATGCCGGCACTCCGTTTAATAAGTATGATCTGACCTGCTATGAGTGTGTTCTGATGGTGGAAAACGGAATGACTCCCATGGAAGCGATCCAGTGCGGAACCATCAACGCGGCAAAGCTGCTTTCCGTTGATGCGACCCATGGCTCCATCACTCCCGGCAAACGTGCTAACTTCTCCATCTTTGAAGAAGATCCGCTGAACGATATTCACGCTCTTTTAAACTGTGCCATGACCGTCATCGGCGGAAAAGTCGTATTCGAAAAATAAAGCATCAAAAGCAGATATGGAAAAGTACATGCTGCAGGATACACTCGCGCCGAAGCGCTGCTGCGTCAGCAGACATTTTCCTGGACGCGCAAAGTCCTGATTATGAAATACCCCGCGGATCTTCCGCGGGGCATTTTGATCTGTTTCTAATTGTCATTCTCCTGGCTTTCCGTCAGCGTGAACGTAAATCTCTTTCTCGCCATCTCATCGCTTTCCAGGTATTCATCATAAGTCGTAATCTTATCGATCAGCTGGCCGTTGATGATCTCCATGATCCGGTTGGCCGTGGTCTGCACCACCTGATGGTCACGGGATGAGAAAATCATCACGCCTGGGAATTTCTTCATTCCATTGTTCAGAGCCGTGATGGATTCCATGTCCAGATGGTCTGTCGGCTCATCAAACATCAGTACATTGGCTCCGGAAATCATCATTTTGGACAGCATGCAGCGAACTCTCTCGCCTCCGGACAGAACCCGTACCTTCTTTACGCCGTCTTCACCGCCGAACAGCATTCTGCCCAGGAAGCCGCGGACATACGTCACATCCTTTTCCGGGGAATACTGGGTCAGCCAGTCCACAATCGTATCATCGTTATCAAATTCTGCGCTGTTGTCCTTGGGGAAGTAGGCCTGGGTCGTAGTCAGTCCCCACTTGTAGCTGCCGGAATCCGGCTCCATTTCTCCTGCCAGAATCTGGAACAGGGTTGTCTTTGCCAGCTCGTTGGGACCTACCAGAGCAACCTTGTCCTCCCGTCCCAATGTAAAGGAAATATTATCCAGTACCTTCACACCATCGATGGTTTTTGTCAGGTTTTCTACCGAAAGAACCTCGTTTCCGATTTCTCTTGCCGGCCGGAAATCGATATACGGATATTTACGGCTGGAGGGCTTAATCTCATCCAGCTCAATTTTTTCCAAAGCACGTTTTCTGGAGGTGGCCTGCTTGGACTTGGAAGCATTGGCGGAGAATCTCTGAATGAACTCCTGCAGTTCCTTAATCTTCTCCTCTTTCTTCCGGTTAGCCTCCTTCATCTGCTTAATCATCAGCTGGCTGGATTCAAACCAGAAGTCATAGTTTCCGGCATAAAGCTGAATCTTGCCGTAGTCAATGTCAGCAATCTGGGTACAGACCTTATTTAAGAAGTACCGGTCATGGGATACCACAATCACCGTATTCTCGAAATTAATCAGAAATTCCTCCAGCCAGGCAATGGCATCCAGATCCAGATGGTTGGTCGGCTCGTCCAGAAGCAGAATATCCGGATTTCCAAATAATGCCTGAGCCAGAAGCACCTTCACCTTTAACGGACCGGTCAGCTCCTTCATCATCTTGTAGTGATATTCCGTCTCCACGCCCAGTCCGTTTAAAAGACTTTCTGCATCGGACTCCGCCTCCCAGCCGTTCATGGAAGCGAATTCCCCTTCCAGCTCGGCGGCCTTGATTCCGTCTTCATCAGAAAAATCTTCCTTCATATAAATAGCGTCTTTTTCCTTCATAATATCATAAAGACGCTGGTTTCCCATAATTACCGTATCCAGAACCGAATATTCATCATATTTAAAGTGATCCTGCTGCAGGAAAGACAGACGCTGTCCCGGTGTTATGGCAATTTCTCCGCTGGTTGGCTCCAGCTGGCCGGACAGAATTTTTAAGAATGTCGACTTTCCCGCGCCGTTTGCGCCGATTAATCCGTAACAGTTTCCCTCTGTAAACTTGATGTTTACATCCTCAAACAAAGCTTTTTTCCCTACGCGAAGCGTTACGTTGTTCGCACTTATCATGTTTCAATCTCCTTTGACTGCCCGCTGCAAAACGTTCGGGCCTGAATAGCAACTGCGAGTCCATTCCCTATTCTATTAGGAAATTTCTGTTTTGGCAAGGATTTTCGCAAGAAATCTCATGGTTCGGCGTTGGCCCGGGGCCGCTGCCGGAGCGCGCGGTCAGCTCCCCTCCTTCGCGTCCCGAATCCACAAAGCCCGGTAAAAACCACTCTCCTGCGAATCTCCCACACTCCGGTAGGCCACTGTAATCTGGTTTCCGATTAAAAGACCTTCCTCCAGATTCACAGACGCCTCCTGTTTGTCAAAATTCATCTCCGTTCCATCCTCCAGGCGAATCCTGACTGAACCCATGGTTCCATCCACCACCTCGCCGGTAACTAACGGTGCATCCGTCAGATAAAGGGCCGTCCGTGTATCCTCTTTCTCCTCATAGCTAACCGTCACAAAAAGCCCTTCTGTCAAATCTGCCTCCGTATCCAGCACGACCTCTCTCATCCCAAACTCCATCGTCTCCCCATCTTCTGTCTCAAGGGACAGGGAATCCGATGACATCGCTGAAATGGTGCCGGATATATATCCGCTTTCCCGCGCTGCAAGATCTTCCAACCCTGTTTTCTCCGTTTCCGCCGGAATACTTCCGGTATTCCCAGCTTCCTCTGGCTCACTTCCGGAGCCTTTCGCCTCTTCCGGCACATTCCCATTGTTTCCGGTATCCGCCGCCATGTTTTCGGACGTTTCCGTTCCTTCCCCAGGCTGTACGGTGCCCGCCTGGTTTCCGCAGGCCGCCAGCATCCCGCTCAAAGCAAGCACACAGATTCCTGCTGCCGCTTTCTTCCTGCCTGTCCTTCCTTTTTTGATCGTTTCGCTCTCTGTTCCGGTTCTCCTTTTTGTCCCACTGTCTGTTCTCATCATAGTCTCTTGCCTCCGCTGTTTCCTTTCGGTCAGAATCTTACGTACCTTTTTCCTGTACCGGTCAGAGCATCGGTACAGTCACGCTCAATAAAAAATCCAATCTTTCAAAAGCAAATCCAAAAGTCCTTTCGCCGCGCGGCCTGTTATTCCGGCAAAAACAAAACCGCCGGCCAGATTTCTCCGAGCACGGCGGTTCTGATTACTCTTCATTCAATTATGAAACCTTTACAACATTCACAGCGCGCAGCTTCTGGCTGTTCTTCGGATCCTGCTCAGTATCAAAGGTTACCTTCTGGCCTTCTTCAAGAGTCTTGAAGCCCTCGCCTACGATTGCGGAGAAGTGTACGAAAACGTCGTCGCCGCCGTTGTCGTTGGAAATGAATCCATAGCCTTTCTCAGAATTGAACCACTTTACTGTACCGTTGTTCATTTTGGTACCTCCATAAATAAAATAAAATTTTCCGTACTCTGCCCTACCAGAGCTCCCCCCGCATCGCTGTCGGACTTGACTCGTTTTTTGCCATCAGGCACAAAAAACCCTTCTGACAAAAACTCACATGTCTTTGTAATTCATCGAGCGTGCAAATGACTTACAAAAAACATGTGAGTTCAATAGTGCATCGGAATTACCCTAACAATAACACACTTTTGAAACAGTGTCAATCAGAAAATCAGAACCTTCCGAAAATGTCCACCAGCCAGGAAAGACGGTCAGAATGCTCCTTTCCAAGCTGGCCCGGAACCATTCTCCACTGCCAGTTTCCGCCTACGGTTCCCGGTGTATTCATCCTTGCCCGGTTATCCAGTTTTAAGACATCCTGAGCCTGGAAAATCACAACGCTGGCCACCGAGCTGTAGGCTGTAAACATCAGCCGATCCACAATTTCTGTCTGATGGGAAATTCCCATATAATCCACGATGTACTGCAGCTCCCACCACTGACGCTCCTTCGGGTCAAAATATCCCACCAGGGTTTCATTATCATGGGTACCGCCATAAACAACAGAATTAGGCGAATACATATGAGGCAGGTGCTCATTGAACCGGTCTCCGCTGAAGGCAAATTCCAGAATCTTCATTCCCGGATAGCCCGTTTCCTCTAAAAGTGCCTTCACCTCCGGCACATAAATGCCCAGATCCTCCGCGATGATTTTGGTATCTCCGGCGGCCTGGCTGATGGCATCCGTCAGCTTCTTTCCCGGTCCCTTGGCCCACTCGCCGTTCTTCCCGTCCTCTGCTCCGGCCGGGATCATATAATACTGAACCACTCCGATGAAATGATCGATGCGGACGATATCATACAGCCGTCCGGAGGCTTTCATCCGTTCCTTCCACCAGGCAAAATCCGTCTTTTCCTGTACGTCCCAGCGGTAAAGAGGATTCCCCCAGAGCTGTCCGGTTTCGCTGAAGGCATCCGGCGGAACTCCCGCCACCTTGATGGGCGCAAGGCTCTTTTCATCCAGAAGAAACAGCTCCGGATGGGTCCAGACATCTGCGCTGTCGTACGCCACATAAATCGGAATATCGCCAATAATAGAAATTCCCTTGCTCCTGGCATAAGCCCGCAGCTTTTTCCACTGCTGGAAAAATTTATACTGAAGGAACTTCCAGTAATCGATTTCCGTCTTTAATTCTTCCTTATACCGCTCCACCGCTTCCTTCCTGCGAAAGCGGATATCCTCCGGCCAGGCGGCCCACTCCTTATTTTCAAAAAAGTTTTTCAGTGCCATGTAAAACGCATAGTCGTTGAGCCAGTACCAGCTCTCCATGCAGAATTTCTCGTATCCTTCCTCTTCCCGAAATTCACTGCGTTCATATGCCTTTTTTAGCAGCGGGAACCGGTACCAGTATACCGCGTCATAGGCGACTCTGGACGGATCCTCGCCCCAGTAGCAGGCATCGATTTCCTCCTGAGTCAAAAGCCCTTCATCCTTTAACGTATCCAAATCAATGAAATATGGATTCCCTGCAAAAGCAGAAAAAGACTGATAAGGGCTGTCACCATAGCTGGTCGGCCCCACAGGGAGCACCTGCCAGTAGGTCTGTCTGGCCTGAGCCAGAAAATCCACAAATTCATATGCGGCCTTTCCAAATGTACCGATTCCATAGGGAGACGGCAGACTGGATATGGGCATCAAAATCCCCGCACCGCGCTTTAACATTGTTTTCATAAGCCATCCATTCCGAAGCCGAACGCTTAACGGCCTCTTCTCATTCTCTCATCATGTTCAAGAATCTTCCTTGCGATTACGATAAAATGGAGTTTGAAATTATCTTCCGTATCGCGGACATCGAGTCCCGTATCCCTCTGAACCTGACGCAGGCTCTCCTCCACCTGCTGCTTCGTCATTCCAAGCTGCCCGGCTGTCCGGGAAGATTCCTCCTTACACTTATAATATGCAGACAAAACCTTCTTTTCCCTGTCACTTAAGCTGCTCCATACGGTCCGTGTCAGCCGGCTGCCGTAGCTTATCACCATCTGGTTGATGCTGCTGTAAATTTCCATTCCCATATATTCCAGAAGCACCCGGTCTTTTTTAAAAATTTCACCGGCCCTTACAGCCTCAGAAGCATTCCGGAACGTGTTTTCAATTCCGCGGATTCCGCTTTCCATGGTCCCGATTCCCACACGGACATGCTCGTCGAGCCCCAGCGCCTGTATCTGTGCCGGCACGGTTTCCCGAACTTTTTTAAGAACCTCCTGCATAGCCGCTTTGCTCTCTGCAACGAGCATCACACAAACACCTTTATCACAGGTCATGATCTGAGGAGAATCCATGTTCCGGTTTCTTTCCGAGAGCATGGCTGTCTTTGCCGCAGCATCAAAAAGCAGCTCCCGGTCCTCCTGGCAAACCACCTTTTCCGACGGATAGAAAAACGCCGCTGCCATGAACACATCCTGTTCCACATCAAATCCCAGCGTTCGTCCAATCTCCGCAACCAGGCCTTCGTCCTCATAAAACCCAATCACGAGATCATGAAAATAGGAGGCTGCCGTCATGTCTGTTGTGTTCTTATTCATATACAATGTCCACCCTTCTGCTTTGTTTCTGCAGAAATGATTTCGGGCTGCCAGAAATACCGGCGGCCGCTTTTCTTTTCTGCGCGATTAATGGGAAAGACACATTATATGAATCCGCGGTCCATTTGTCAATACTTTTCTGTTATCTTTTATCATCAGAAAAAGAAGTCTGAATTATGTTCAATTTTCGATTTTTCCTCTATTATTAAAACTCTTGTTTGATTTACAGTTGTTTTAATAATTGCCCCAACTCCTTCAGGCTGCGGATTTCATATTCCACATGAACCCCGGCTGTATTGGAGCTGCCATGGGGATTAAACCAGCATGTATCTATCCCGACCGCATTTCCGCCCCGGATGTCTGAGGTCAGGGAATCCCCCACAATCAGCATGTGCTCCACGTCCCTCCGCCCCATCTGCTTAAAACAATACTCAAAAAATTCCGGCTGGGGTTTCTGGTATCCGGCCTCCTCTGAAATAAAAATCCAGTCCATGTACCGGTCCAGTCCGGAATCAGCCAGCCGCTTATACTGGGTGGAAGCCACCCCGTTGGTGACAATGGCAAGGCGGAAAGCACCCCGAAGTTCCTCCAGCAGCTCCTTTGCCCCGTCCACCAGAAAAGCGCTCTGCTCCAGCGACTGCCGGTACAGCCGATCCACCTCCAGACCATCCACCGCAATTCCAAACCTGCCGAAATATTCTTCAAACCGCAGACCAAGCACCTGATCCCTGGTCAGTTCTCCCCGCTCCAGCCGCTGCCAGTAGGACTGGTTCAGCCGGTGATAGGCATCCTTGTTTTCCTTTGTGACCGGTACCTGAAAGTGTTCCAGGAGAGATTCAATTCCCTGCTCCTCCGCCCGGTCGAAATCCAGAAGTGTTCCGTCCACATCCAGAAGAAGAACCTCATATTGTTTCACCCGCATTTCCTCCCCTCTGCCAATTCTCAGACCAAACCTTTTTCCGGCCGGCGAAGCGGAGCTTATCCGCTACGCCAATTCCCGTTCCAGGCTTTCTGCCGGTTCTTAAGCCGGAACTTATCCGCTACGCCAATTCCCACACCAGGCCTTCTGCCGGTTCTCGGGCCGCAGCTTATCCGCTACGCCGGCCTCGCGCTCCGAATACGTATTTCCCGCCAGACCTCTTATTTCCGGTCTTCGTAAACAATCTGTCCGCCGCAGATGGTATACTTAACCCGTCCGCTGAGCTCCTGCCCCAAAAACGGTGTGTTATGGGATTTGGACGCCAGTTCCGCATCGGTCACAGTCCATGTTTCATTCTCGTCAAAAATAACCAGATCCGCATCGGCTCCCTCTGCGAGATAACCGCGGTCCAGCCGATAGAGTCTGGCCGGATTCAGGCTCATCTTTTCCATCAGCTGAACCATGTTCAGGCGGCCCGTCTTCACCAGATTGGTAATGGCCAGAGCCAGAGCCGTTTCCAGGCCGATGATTCCGCTCGGTGCCTTCCACACCGGCTCCACTGCCTTCTCCTCTGCGCTGTGGGGCGCATGATCCGTGGCGATCATATCGATGGAACCATTCTGGATTCCCTCAAGGATCTGCTCCCGATCGCTTTCCGTCCGCAGCGGCGGATTCATTTTCGCCATGGCTCCGTGCTCCAGCACAGCACGTTCCGTCAGGGAGAAATGATGAGGCGTTACCTCTGCCGTCACATTGGCGCCCAGCTCCTTCGCCAGCTTCACCATCTTTACCGCATTGCCGGAGCTGATATGCTGAATGTTGACAGACGCTCCCGTATGAAGAGCAATCATGCAGTCTCTGGCCACCAGAGAGTCCTCTGCCAGGGCCGGAGAACCGGTAATGCCCAAAGCCCTGGCTGCCTCTCCCGCATGGATTCCATTCTCCGAAATAAAGGCCGGATCTTCCTCATGGAAGCTTAACGGAACGTCCAGTTCCCTGGCCTTCTTCATCGCCTCATAAACCAGCTTCCCGTTCATCAGCGGGATCCCGTCATCTGTAAAACCAATGGCACCGGCCGCCTTCAGTGCGTCCATGTCAGTCAGCTCCTGCCCCTTCATGCCGACCGATACGCAGGCGCAGGTTTCCACATGGATCCCCGTTTTTTTTCCTTCTTCCAGCACATACCGGACTGTCTCCGGCGTATCCACCGGCGGCTTGGTGTTGGCCATGCAGACCACCGTCGTAAATCCGCCCTTTTTCGCAGCGGCTGCCCCCGTCTGAATATCTTCCTTATAGGTCAGGCCGGGATCGCGGAAGTGAACATGCACATCCATTAAGCCAGGCGCCACCACATAGCCGGCCGCATCAATGACCTGTTCGCAGCCCTCTTCCTTTAAATTTTTTCCAATTTTAGCTATTTTCCCGTTCTCCACCACCAGGTCCAGAACCTCATCCGTTCCCTGCTTCGGATCAATGACCCGTCCATTTTTAATCAACATCATTGCATTTCTGACTCCTTTCCCTCTTTTCCTTCCGTATCCATTTTCCATCATCTGAGCACTTCAGGCGGTCCGCCGGTTTTTATTTCCCAGGCAGACCGCAGCTGCGTTTTCATTTCCGTTTCTTCACGCAGCCGCCATTTTCCCGTCTTTCTCTACTTTCTTGCAGGAACAATCTCCAGCCAGTAGTCATCCGGATCGTTGATGAAATAGATTCCCATCTTCTCATTTTCAAAGCAGATACAGCCCATCTCTTTATGCTTTTTATGAGCCGCCTCAAAATCATCCACCGTAAATGCCAGGTGAAATTCATTATCGCCCAGGTCGTAGTGATCCTTGTCCCAGTCACGAAGCCAGGTAAGCTCCAGCTGATGGGGCGTCACTCCGTCTCCCAGATATACCAGAATAAAGCTTCCGTCCTCCGCTTCCTTGCGGCGAACCTCGCAGAGCCCCAGTGCCTCTTTGTAAAAATTCAGCGATTTTTCCAAATCCATCACATTAAAATTGTTGTGCGCAAACTGAAATTTCATTCCGTTTCTCCTTTCCAGACCATGATTTTCCTTCCTGAAAACCGGCGTTCTTACAGCCGTTCAATTTCAAATTTCTGCCCTTCCCGGGAAATTTCCATAATTCTGTCCCGGTAAGATTCCGAACAGGGCAGCTCCTTTAACCGCTTTGCCACATCATACTCTCCCCAGAAATGCATGGGGAAAATCCATCTGGCATCCGCCTCTTTCATAAAGTCATCGATTCCCAGCCAGAAAAACTGACCGAGCCTCGGATCCAGCGGCAGAAAGGCAGCATCCGCCGTTTTGCCCGCCATTTTTTTGATCTCCTCCCGGTATGCCTTTGTCATATTCCGGTTCCACTGTTCGTCCTCTTCCTCCCAGTACCAGTGGTTCAAATCTCCCGCATGATAAAGAGTATACCCATCCACGGCACACCAGAAAGCGACTCCTTCATCTGTGGAATGAAAGGCCTCGGTTTTCAATATTTTATCTTCGTATTGTTCCCCTGGTTTCAGGAAAACCGTTTTCTCCTTTAATTCCTCCGGCACACGTTTCCTCCAGATGTCAAAAGACAGAAGAAAGCGGATATTCTCATGTTCCTTTGCCAGATCAAAAATCACATTGGAAAAATGATCCGGATGCCGGTGGCTGGCAAAAACGTAAAACGGCTTTTCATGCGGAACAGCCGGAATCTCTCCCTGAAAATAATCAAACAACAGGCAGGCCGATTCTGTTTCAGCCAGAAACGAACTGTGGTGAATATAGGTAATGTTCATTCCCTCTCCTTAAAACCTCCGTCCGCATTTGGGACAGAATTCAAAATCTTCCTCTGTTTCATAACCGCAGTTGGCACAGCGCTTCCGCCGGGAGTTCCAGCCGCCGGTACCCCAATCATCAGAGCGCTGGTCACCTGCTCCCCAGCCGTCAGTGCCCCAGCTGCCAGTCCCTCCGTCAGAACCGGATACAAACGTCAGATCCCGGGGCTGAATCTCCAGGTTTTCTCCCTTTTCCAGACGCCGCCCCACTTCCTTATCCAGCTCATAAACCGTCTGACAGCAGGTGGTTTTCGCATAATATTTTTTGTTCCATTTAAAAACCGGGATAAAAAACAGAGACAGGCACATATATGTCATATAGACCTGATACCGGCCATACCGGCCGCAGCGGCTGCAGACGAAAGCAGACGCCTGATACAGAAGTTCTTTCGTTCCTTGTGTGATTCCTGCAATAAACAGCATAGCTCCTCCTCTGTCCATTGATTTTACCACACTGCAGGTGTTTCTTGCAATTCCTATGGGATTAATTTATAATTATTTTCGACCGCCGGGAGGATGCGTCCGTTCAGTTTTTGCGGCAGTCTGATGATGTTTCCCAGGCCCTGCCTATGGTTCGGCAGCGCTGCGAGTCATCCCTGTCAGTAAACCGCGTATGCACCGGTATTCAGACGGGGCATTGGACCCGAGCAGGCATAATTTTATGGAAAAGGAGAGTTTACGATGCTTACAGTTGGAATAAAAGGACGGGAAGAAGTAACGGTTTCGGAAGCAAATTCCGCAAAGACACTTGGCAGCGGCACGCTGGATGTGTTCGCAACTCCGGCCATGACGGCTCTGATGGAGAAAACTGCATGGAAGAGCGTGGCGCCGTTTTTAGACGAGGGATGCGGCACCGTAGGAACCTTATTAAATATTACCCATGACGCCCCCACCCCCTTCGGAATGAACGTATGGTGTGAAAGCGAGCTGGTGGAAATCGACGGACGGCGTCTGGTTTTTGAAGTAGCCGCCTATGATGAAAAGGGGAAAATCGGCGGGGGACGCCACGAACGCTTTATCATCCAGAATGAAAAGTTCCAGGCGAAAGCAAATAAGAAAGCAGAAGCAAATTCCTGATAAAGAAACAGCGGCAAAAAACGGCGGCTCCGCAGGTATCCTGTATATTCCTGCGGGCCGCCTGCCATATTTCAACCCTGTGGCACTTCAGCCTCTTTTTCTTGTGAAAATCTCCCCATCATGTTCCGTCCGGCCAAATTCTCTTCTCATTTTTCTTTCATTGGAAAATAAATATCCGTTTCCCAGTCCTCCGGCGGCAGTTTGTCAAACTGGTTTTTCCGGTATATCTCAAAAGGCGCCCCGTCCCAGGCATATCCATGCTCTTCCATCCATGCCGCCAGAGCCCCGTAAGCATCAGACAGCGACGAATATGGCCCTTTGTGGGTGGTTTTGGCACACAGATGCTGTTTTATGATTTTGTCTGCCTTTTCTTTCTCCCTGATTCCCACAATCAGCTCAATATCCGTGCTTTCCGGATGAAATTCCGTGTCATAGTACACGGCCCCGCATAATCCGTCCGGCGTCAGATGTTCCTTTGAGATCCGCATGTACAGACCGCTGTAATAATTTCCGAAGTCCTGTACTCCCATCAACTGACGGCTGGCCATTACCGCCATCTCCGGCGATTTTTCCGTTGTAATTTCATAGTTCCTCTGATATCCCATCACATCACCTGTCCTTTCAAAATTCTGCAAATGCGCAGATAGTTCCCTGATAATCATCTCCATATCCTGTTGCTGCAGTTTTAGTTTTTCCCTCTGCCGGCATAGCTCTAAAAAAACGAGCTGAGAATCGCTTTCAGAAAGAAGCATTTTGATCTCATCCAGCAAAAACCCATATCGTTTCAGCCGGCCAATCAGCAGCATCCGATCCATTTGCTGCCTGTCATAGTACCGGTATCCGGTAACTTCATCCACCTTAACCGGCGTCAGCAGGCCAATTCTGTCATAATGGTGAAGGGTTTTTATGCTGACCTGACATATTTTTGAAAATTCTCCTACCGTAAGCATTCCGGCACCTCCCTTATCTGCCATCAGTATAAGCCCTTCCCTAAGGGGAGAGTCAAGCCCATAAATCAATAAAAAATCCTGCATCATGAACTTCTTTCCATGACACAGGATTTTTTATCTCAGATCTTTTTTCTCATTTCGGATCCTGATTACTCATTTGTTTCTTTTATCTGTTTCGGTCCGCCGCGGCCCGGCCGGTCATTTACTTATCTGCCGCTGCTCCTTCCGAAGCTGCTGCATCCGCATCTTCCGCAGCCGTATTATGAACCGCCGCTACAGAAACAACAAGTGCCTCCGGATCGGTCATCAGATGTACATCTTTATTGGAAGCAATCTCCAGATCCTTTACATAAATGGCGTCGCCTACCCTCATATTCCCCACATCCAGCTCAATTTTTTCAACCAGAGCTGCCGGCAGGGCCCTGTACGCAATTTCTTCCAGATGCTGTTCCAGTACGCCTTCCGTTACTTTTTCATGATTGCAGAGAACAATCTCCGCAACAGACTTCACCATCTCGTTCTGTACCAGTACCTGAAAATCCATTTCCAGGATCTGTCTCTTTAAGGAATCATAGTCAATTTCCTTCACCAGGACATTCATCGGCTCCCCGTCGACCTGCAGAACGACCCGGCTGCCTTTTCCATTTTCTCTCAGCAGGCGCTCCGCCTCTGTCCGCTGGAATTTTACAGGAATCGACTCCGTCAAATCACGGCCAAACACGTTGCCTGTTACAAATCCTTCCCGTCTAAGCTTTTTCGCCTTCTCGGCCAAGTCTCTTTTTTCAGCATTAAAAGTATTCATTTTTCTTTTCCTCCATAAAACTGAATCGCTTAGTGGCCTTCATTTATTTACTTAACCATATGAAATCGGGTCGTTTAAGTACTTCTTGTTACATATATACTATAACACTATTTTAAAGTATATTCTGCATAATATTTTATATAATTTTATTATTTTTTTGTGACTAATATCTAAAATAGCAGATCCTTTCCCTATATATTCATTCTTTAACCACTCTTAAAAATGATTTTAGAGCTATCCATGGTAGCGCTTTGAGCCTCCAGGTTTCCCCCGATTTTGCAGGAGAAACCATTTTTGAATCTGACTCATTTTGTTGTAAAATACAACTGATTTTGTTGTAAACTGTTGTAGAAATGGCCCCTCTTGGGGAAGCCATTTCTTCTCAGTTGGACCACCTGAATCTATAAACAGCTGTCAATTATCTGTCTTTTCGCTTCCATGTCCTTTGAGGAACGCTCATACGTCTTTCGTGTCACCGCCACATCCTTGTGGCCTGCCATTGACGCTACTGCTGGTTCGTCACCTCCAGCCTCAACCGTTCTCGAAATGAAGGTCTTTCTCGCTGCCAAATGGCAATGATATTCCTTTGTGGTATATCCCAACCATCCAGCAACTTCAATATAGGCTTTTGACATTATTCCTTTATATCCCTTCAATTCCCGTCCCCCATAGGCAAGCCTATCATTTGAACAGCCTTCCTTTTCCAGATTGGAAAAGCCCTGCCTTTCTCGGAAATCCATAATTTCTTTTATAATCGCTTTTGCCTTTTCACTTAACGGAATTGGTCGTTTGCTTGTCGGGGTCTTTGGGTCATCAAGTTTATAGTTCCTTCTGCCTGTAGGTTTTTCATTCTCATCCACATCTTGAGAAGAGGTATCGCCATGATTTACGTAAAGAACCCAATTATCAAAATCAATATCCTGCACTCGTAAGGCAGATAACTCACCGATACGTAATCCCAGTTGGTAATTGAGCTTTATCAGCAGGTATCTAGCCTTGAATTTTCCTTTACCCACTATATGTTCATCAATAATTCTACAATGTTCGATTATTTCGTTTTTACTAAAGGTTCGCTCATCTTTTTTGACTGTAACCACCTTTTTTGAGAATCTGTGTAAACGTCGGCTTAAACGGTCCATATTAACATTGATAGGTATATCATAATATTCCTCACCTTCATCAAGCGATAAAACATGCTTTATCGGTACTGTTAGCACTCTTTTCATCAACCCAAATTCACTGTTGCTCAAGGTATATTTATTAAAAATATCCTCTACAGTATTCCTGATTAACACATTTGTAATTTGGTCAAGAGGCGTCTTAGCAAGCACCGTCCCCTCAATATAACGTGTATAGGCAGTTTTGTACCGCTCTAATGTTTGAGCTTTTTGTGCTTCCTCTTTTCTGCTAAACTTCACCCATATTAGAAACATTTCTGAATGGGTAGGCACTGTTGTTCTTCTTGCATTCTCCTTTCCTTCTCCCGGCTCACGATTATCCTTTGCGAGTGAGTCTAATTCATGTTCCATGTCTTTCAGACCAAGAGGAGTCAATTTTGCGATTTTTTCCAAAAATGCTTCTTGCTGGTCCTCAAATTCGAGTTTCTGTGCCTTAAACCTTACCTCTTCTTCATTTTTTCCGTACACGGATGCACGCCTATTACGAAGTTTTACCTGCGTCATCAGCAGACCATCTTTTCGCTTAGTAAACGTGTAATCCCTTTTCTTTTGTGCCATTCTCCTTTTATAATGACATCCCATTGATATATACAAGTCTAAGGCCGTTCTCTCTGCCTTGTCAAGTAACCTTTCCCTAGCCACTACATCGAATATATTATAGAGCACAGGTTCCTTATCCTTTCCTTTGGTATATGCTTCACCATACCAATTCAATGCTATTTTCTCTTTGACTTCTTCAATATCTCTTCGGGTTAGCTCTGCAATCTCTCCTTCATTAAGAAACAGATTGTGGACGTGTGTATAGCCCCATTTTAAGTCTCTTAAAACTTCTGCATATGCCATAGTCTGGCCCTCCTAAACTTAAATTTGGAGCTGTATATAAATTGGACAATAAGCCACTTTCTCTGACATGGCTCATGACTTGAAATATTGGAGCTATACCCTCAGGGCTCTACTTTCATCAAAATTACTGCCGGTTGACCATGTTTTATCCTGTCTATATGTGCAGGGCCGGTAGTCTGCCTTTTTATGACTGGTAAACCTTCATAATGACGCTAATCTGCCGCCTGCTACTATACGGGAAGCTATATCTTCATATCTGGATAACAAGATTGATTGAAATTCAGACAGAGTAAACTTATTATGCTGTCCCTGCTTACTCACGCAGTATCCAGCGGGAGACAATCTTTTCTGTTTTTAAACTGCATTTATTTCAGAGGTATGTGCTTAATTCGTGCAGTCAGAGAGTTCTATGCTTTTGGACTC
>DVGC01000033.1 GCA_018712915.1 Candidatus Copromonas faecavium (nom. illeg.)
TTTTATCCTTCGTCATGTTATAGTTGCGCTGCTTGCATTCCGTGCATGCCAGTGTGATCTTTGTGCGCACGACTTCCACCTCCGTTTAATTCTTTGTAAGGCGGCCCTTTTTCTGCCCTCAGCTATCGTAATTTTGAGCATAAAAAAAAGACCTTTGTTCTTCCATTCGCCCGACCATTGTAACATACAAACACCGGTCCGTCAAGCCATTTCCCAGGTTTTGAAGAGTCTGCGGCCTTCCTTTCCACATTTTTGCATATTTTTCATGACTTTTTCCACAGGTTCTTATCGTTCCGGCGGAGCTCCGGTCAGCCATATCCAACAATATGGCGCCGAAGTCTCCGCCGGAAGTCCGGCAAGTCTTCTATCCGGCATTATGCGTTCTTCATGGCACGTTCCATTCCCGGCTTCATTTCCTTGCGCTCAAACTGATTCAGAATCACAAAAGCCAGAATTGCTGCCAGCAGGGAAGTTCCGGGAACATTAAGCCAGAGCCCGTTCAGTCCCAGCGGCCAAAGCACCGCAATCAGAATCAGCGGAAATACCACGGCCGTGCAGACAGAAATCACCATGGCCGGAATCGGTTTCTCCACCGCAGACATATAGCTCTGGGCGGCGAAAGAAAACCAGCGGACCAGGTATGCAGAGCTGAAAAGCTTCAGCGCAGGCACAGCCATGGCAATCAGTTCCGGATTGGCATCCTGGGCGGAGTTTTTGAAAATAGCTCTTTATATTCCATAAGTCTGTAACCTCCAAGTTTTGATATCCTGCTTTTTATTCACCGAACACAGTTATTCCTGCCGAAAAAAATCAGCTACAAGTCCGGCTGCACGTTCTATGGACAAGTTGGTTGTATTGATGCAGAGATCATAGTTCTGCCTGTCCCCCCAGTTTTTCCCGGTATAAAGGTTGTAGTAATCCGAACGGTTCCTGTCAATTTTCCGTATATTGGTCAGAATTTCCCGGTCTGTCATCTTCTCGTCCTTTTCTGCTCTCTGGCGGCATCGTTCCAGCTTGGAATCCGTGTCCGCATACACGAAGATCCGAAATGGATTCTTTTCCCGGAGAATGTCATCCGCACAGCGGCCCACAATCACACAGTCTGACTTTTCCGCTATTTCCCTGATGATTGCTGACTGCTCACGAAAGATTGACAGATTCAGATCCCAGGGAGAATTCTGCATATAATGAAAGCTTCTTCCGATATGGATGGGGAAAGAAAATACAGGCTTTTTCTCAGACATTTTCCTGATGTACTGCTCTGAAAGCTCCGTCCTCCTGGAAATTTCTGCGATAATCTCCTGATCATAATAGGCGATTTCCAGCTTCTGGGACAGTCTCCGGCCCAATTCTCTTCCGCCGCTTCCAAATTCCCTTCCGATGGTAATAATTTTGCTCATCTCAATCTCCTTTCCGGCAAATCTTCGGTTCCATCCACCGCCGCGCCAGGTTCGTTTCGACCGCCGGATGTCCCCTCCTGCGTCCGGATTTTGAAACATCCTCCGAAAGTTTCTTCTCCCGCCGGCTTCCCCGGCTCATCGGGAGCTTTCTCTCCCGCCGGATTCCCCGCCCCATCGGGAACTTTCTCCTCCCGCCGGATTCCCCCGACCGCAGAAACATTTCATCCTTCCCGGACATTTTTGCAAACAAAAAGAGCTGGACAGGTACAGACATCTCAGTCCGTGCCTTATCCAGCTCATCATTTCCAGCGAATGATAAACCCTCCGCGCAAGCTCTTTCATTATATAAGATTCCATTTTTTTGTCAAGTTTTATTTTCAACTTTTTTGCTTTTTCCAGAATCCCCCCGGACGGCATTTCTTCCTTTCCCGCACCCTCCCGGAACCTGCTTTGATTCCGTTTCCTTTTCTATGTGCCTCCTTCTTTTTACGCGCTGCTTTCCGTTCCCTGCAGCTTCTTTCTCCTGTGCCTTCTCTTTTATACCATCAATTGAAAATTATCGATATCCAGAAGCCTGCCAAATTTGCTCCCCACCTCACGCATGGTGCCGCAATGTACAAATCCAAAGGCCTGGTGGAGCCTGATACTGGCTTCGTTGCCGCCGGTAATCACCGAAATAACCGTATGGATGTCCTGCCGTTCCCTCGCTTCCTTAATAATCGCCGCCATCAGCTCCCTGGCCACTCCCCTCCGGCGAAACTCAGGATCCACATAAACAGAAAGCTCCACCGTTTCCCGGTAGGCCTCCTTATCCCGATAAGGAGACAGGCTGGCATATCCCACCGCCCTGCCGTCAAGTTCTGCTGTCAGTAAAGGATGGTTATCCACGTTATGGGCATAAAACCATTCCATTCGCTCCTCCATGGATTTGGGATTCAAATCAAAGGTTGCCACCCCGTGCTCCACCTCATAATTATAAATAGAAAGGAGGGCTTCCATATCCCGCTCCTCTGCCTTTCGGATTACCATATTCTTCCTCCTCGCTTCTGCAGCCGCATACTCATACGTTCCAGATTCAGCTTCTCCGGATTTCCGGTTCTCCGCTTCCGGAAACCATCCGGCGTCTGGCCAGTCTGAAGAATGCCTGAACCTAACCGGCATTGCTCCAAGTTTCTATTCTCCGGATTTCTATTCTCCAGTTCTCTATCCTCCAGCTTTCTATTCTCCAGTCGCCCTTTATCTTCCTCCGGTGGCACAGATTACCGCAAAATAAATGTGCTGTGCCCCGCCCTTCTTCAGAGCTCTTGCGCATGCCTCCACCGTGCTGCCGGTGGTATAAATGTCATCTACAATCAGAACCCGCCTGATTCCCTGCGGCAGTGTTTCTGCAAAAAATGCGCCTGACAGATTCTGCAGGCGCTCCGCTGCAGAAAGGTTTTTCTGAGGCTCTGTTTTCCTCTGCCGGAGAAGCAGCTTCTTTTCCACCGGGATCCCCAGCCTCTGCCCGACAATATCCGCCAGTACCTCCGCCTGATTGAAGCCTCTGATCCGCTTCTTCGAGGCATGGATCGGCACCGGAACAATACAATCAGGTTTCATGCTCAATAATTTCCTTTTATACCGATAGGCCAGAGCATTTCCATAAAAGTCCAGAAATTCTCTCTTATTCTGGTATTTGATCTGAGCCATGGACCATCTGGCCGCCTCATTGTAATGGAGCAGGGCCACGCCGGACTCAAACGTCCTTGTGGTCCGCCTGCAGCTTTCGCAGAATTCAGTCTCTGCATCCGGGATTTCCTTCCCGCACCGCATACAGACCGGCGGCCTGACCGGAGCCAGCCGTCCGATACAGCCGGAGCAGATCATCCGCCCCGGGGGAGTTACAATTTCTCCGCATACCGGACACCGGCGGGGAAACAATCCATCAAGAATCTTATTGCGCATAGGCTCTCCGAAGACCCTCCATCAAAATCGAACCAGGCATTTATACTAAAATTTCCAGAATCCTGTCTTTCAGGCCCGAATACCGCTTCTGCTCCGCAGCGTTATCCACCATGGCCTGAAATACCTCAGGAATCCCCACCAGGCAGACGCAGGCCCTGGCTCTGGTAACCGCCGTATAGATCAGGTTCCTCGTCATCAGCATCCTGGGGCCCGGATATACGGGAATCACCACCGCAGGATACTCGCTTCCCTGGGATTTGTGGATCGTAATCGCATAGGCCAGTTCCAGCTCCTCCAGCTGCTTAAAACTGTATTCTGCCCTCCGGCCCTCATCAAACTCCACTTCCAGGGTCTCCGCGAAAACATTGACATCCCGGACAATGCCAATATCCCCATTGAACACGCCTTCCCCTTTTTTTACAGGAATCCCGTACCGGTTCCTGATTTCCCATTCCATCTGGTAATTGTTCTTAATCTGCATCACCTTATCGCCGGTACGGTAAACAATGCCTCCCGCTTCCTTCTCTTTTTTATCCGGCCCCGGCGGATTAAATGCTTCCTGCAGGAGGCGGTTCAGCTGCTCTGCTCCCAGGGCTCCCTTTCTCATGGGCGTCATGATCTGAATCTCCTCCACGGGCGCATGAACGTACCCCGGCAGCTTATCCCGCACCAGAACCATCATATCCTTTACAATATCCGACGGATGCTCCCTCCTGATAAAAAGGAAATCCCGGCTTCTTTTGTTTAAAGGAACCTGCTCTCCGGCATGAATCCTGTGGGCATTGACAATGATATCACTCTGAGCCGCCTGACGGAAAATCTTTGTCAGTTTTACCACCGGAAACTTTCCTGACTCAATCATGTCCCGAAGCACATTTCCCGGTCCTACGCTGGGAAGCTGGTTCACGTCTCCCACAAGAATCAGCCTGGTTCCGATGGTAACCGCCTTCAGCAGGGCATACATCAGGCTGATATCCACCATGGACATCTCATCAATAATGATCACATCGGCATCCAGCGGATTTTCCTCGTTGCGCTCGAAATGCATCCCTTCCAGCCGGCTTTCCCCGGCATTCTCATTCTGTCCGTTCTGCACCGGCATTCCGGTCAGCTCCAGAAGCCGGTGAACCGTCTTTGCCTCCCGTCCGGTTGCCTCAGACATTCGTTTGGCCGCCCGCCCGGTGGGCGCCGCCAGCCGAATTTCCATCTCCTCCTGTTCAAAATAGCGGATGATAGTGTTGATGGTGGTAGTTTTTCCTGTTCCGGGGCCGCCGGTAATAATTAGCAGTCCATGGCTCACCGCCTCATAAACGGCCTGTTCCTGAAGCTCGTCCAATGAGAAGGTATCCCCCTCGGTCAGTGCCTCCAGCCTCTTTCGTACCTGCTCCGCCGGAATTTCCGACTGGACATTCAGATCATGCAGCATCCTGGCCGTATTCAGCTCCATATAATAAAACTGGGACGGGTACACAATCCGGCAGTCATCCTTCTCCCGCACCACCAGCTTCTTTTCCATCTGCAGATCCATCAGATGCTTTTCCATCCGCTCCGGCTCCACCGAAAGCAGTTCCGCCGCATTGGAAAGAAGCTCCTCCTGCGGCAGATATGTATGACCATTTCCCGTGGCCTGCAAAAGAGCATAAAAAAGGCCGCTTTTAATCCGGTAGTCTGAATCGGTAAACACGCCCACCCGGGAAGCAATCTCGTCGGCAATTTTAAATCCCACTCCCTGGATGTCGTCTGCCAGCTGATAAGGATTGTTCTGAATCACCGAATACAAACGCTGCCCGTACTGGCGGTAAATCTTTAACGCCAGGTTCATGGAAATCCCGTACTGCTGAAGAAACAGCATGGCCTGGCGCATTTCACGCTTTTCTTCCACCTGGGCGCTGATGTCCATGGCCATCTTCTCGCTGATTCCCTTCACCTCAGAGAGGCGTTCCGGCTCCTCTTCCATAATCCGGAAGGTATCCGCCTTAAATTTTTTCACAATCCTTTTTGCTAAAGCGGCTCCGATGCCTTTGATTGCACCGGAGCCCAGATACCGTTCAATTGCCAGTGTATCCTCAGGAGCCTTGATTTCATAGCTCTCTACCGCAAGCTGCTCTCCATAGATGGAATGCTCCACCATACGCCCGGTCGCTTCTATCCGTTCTCCCTCACTGATATAGGTGAAGGTTCCAACCAAAACGTATTCCTCGCCGCCATCGGACACCGTCAGGACCGAATAGCCGTTTTCCTCATTGCGGTATTTGATTTTTTCCACATAGCCTGTTACAGTTGCCATATTCTATTTGTCCGAACCTTTTCCGCCATGGGCGAACTCGATGAATTTTCCGGTTCCGATGGCCACCGCCGTCAGCGGCTCCTCGGCAATCATCGTCGTGATTCCGGTTTTTTCCTCAATCAGTGCGTCCAGTCCAGAAAGAAGGGATCCCCCTCCCGTCAGCACGATTCCACGGTCAAAAATATCCGCAGCCAGTTCCGGCGGCGTCCGCTCCAGCACGTTGTGTACGGCGTCCACGATCTGCATGGCCGGCTCCTTTAATGCCTCCAGCGTCTCATCGGAAGTCACCACAATGGTCTTCGGCAGACCGGTCACCAGGTTCCGTCCGCGCACCTCCATTGTTACCAGCTCCGGACGGCGGTAAGCCGCACCGATATTAATCTTAATCTCTTCTGCCGTTCGTTCACCAATCAGAAGATTATGTTTCTTTCTCATGTACCGGACCAGGGCCTCATCGAAATCATCACCGGCCGTCTTAATTGAGGTGCTGACTACCGTACCGCCCAGGGAAATAACTGCAATATCAGCCGTACCGCCTCCGATATCGACAATCATGTTTCCGCAGGCCTTGGAAATATCGATGCCGGCTCCGATGGCCGCAGCCACAGGTTCCTCAATGATGCAGACCTCTCTGGCTCCGGCCTGGTAAGTAGCATCTTCTACCGCCTTGCGCTCCACCTCCGTGGCACCGCTGGGGATACATACGGCAATTCTGGGCTTTCTTAAAGTTCTCTTTCCAACCGCCTTGTCGATGAAATATTTTAACATTTTTTCCGTAACCGTATAGTCGGAAATTACACCCTTGCGCAGCGGACGTACTGCCACAATATTTCCCGGGGTACGGCCAATCATCAGACGGGCCTCCTCACCGAAAGTGATCACCTTATTGGTTTCCCGATCCAGCGCAACCACGGAAGGCTCCTTTAATACAACGCCTTTCCCTTTAATATAAACAAGGATACTTGCCGTACCCAGGTCAATTCCTATATCATTGGACACCATTAATGCCATTTTGTCCTCCTGTTTTTCCTCTGATTCTCCTCTATTTTCCATCTCTGTCCCATAACAGAGCGCGAAATATCGATCTTATTATATACAAAAGTCCAGGGATTTTAAAGGGGTTTTTGTAAAAATTAAAAACTTTAGCAAAGCACCTCTCCCCGCAGGCAAATGAATGCCCCCTTCCCGACAAACAGTTTTGTTCTGTCACTGTCTGTCTGAAAGGGAGCATATCGGTCTTTCTGCCCTGTATTCCTAAGAAATCCAGACTCCGTCCGAATCCACATAATATCCGTCCGGTGTCGTCGTATTGGTCAGCATGGCGCCGTCCGAACCGCAGTAATAATATTTTTCATTGGTCAGAACCCAGGCGTTTTCCACACAGTAACCGCTTTCGTTAAAGTAATACCACTGACCGCCAATCTGCTTCCAGGCGCTGACCGGATAGGTCTTATCCGGGTTGCACCACCAGTAGCCAATGTCATCCTTCAGCCATGCTCCTTCGGTGGGAGAAACGGTTGACGGACTTGCTTCTGTGGCTCCCGGACCGGAATTGTCATCATAATATGTATTTTCGCTCCGGTATCTGTTTTCATAAATTTCCTCAGCCTGGGAGTCGGAAACATCCAGTGCATCAGACGTGTACCAGCCTCCCCTTGCGCTTCCCCGGACCGCGCGCACTTCAAAGTAATAGCTTCCGCCCTGGTCAATAAACTGAGAAAAATCATAGGAGCCTTCCTCGGAAGACAGATCCGAAACGTAAAGCTCATCATCAAGATAGAGTCTCAGCTGATATCTTCTGGCATCGTCGCTTTCATCCCAGTAGGCCATTCCATCCTCCTGGTCATCCCACACCGGCTCACCTGCCTCCAGGTCATAGTCGCCATCGTCGTAGCTGTCTTCATCATCATAATCTTCATCGTCATAGTCTTCGTCGTAATCTTCCTCATCATCGTAGGAATCATCATAATCCTCATCCGAAGAGGTCTTATCCGAGTAATCGTCATCTTCCTCCGAATACTTATCATTGAGCTGATCCACACGGCGAAGAGTGACATAGACCTTCAGCGTCTGGTTTCCGGACCGGCTGACACTGGTCACCGTTCCATACCCGTCTACAATCTCCACATCATCCTTAGAAAAATCCGAGTTAAACTCATACTCCTCGTCAGCCATGACCGTCAGGCACACCTTCGGCCGATCGCTTGCTTCCCACTCTCCGGATGCGTTGGTGACCTCCATATCATCCACATAGCAGCCATCCTCCTGAACACCGACGCTTATGTCTGTACTGCTGCTGCCCACTGAAAACCCTGCCCAGATATCCAGGGTCAGATAATCAATGGTTTCCATAGCAAAAACCGGGAATGCGGCGGCCATGGATAAAAGGACTGTCAGTACCAGTCCGGCTCCCTTTTTGTTCATGTCATCACTCCGTTCTTTTTCTTGGATACTGTCTGCGTCTTTGGACAAGATTATCCTCTTTTGTCCTGCATACAGCTGCCGTGCACATCTCCGGACCCCATCGGCCGGCGGAAAATCATTCTCTCTTCCGCCAGACTGGCAAAGCATCTGCATACCGGCCCGATTATTAAGTTTAGTATAGCAGATAAATGTGAAAAAGTTTATTCCATTTTTCAAAAATAAAGAAGCGAAATCCAGGCAAAAATTTGTCAAAACTCCGGCAATCCCGCAGCTTCCCTTTTGCCAGAATATGACAAATAATCTTACGAGCGCCCTATGCCTATTTTAAAGTTTGTGTAAGCAATTTCATTTTTTCTTCATATCTAAATCACAATTTGTACACATTTATACTTTATAATGCATTTACGTTATCCGAAAGGATAACCTGCCTTTGTTTCAAGTGTTACACTTGAACACACAAAGCTTTTTCATACTCATACCGCCTCGAAGAAATTCGGGGCGGTCCCCCTTTATAGCAAAAATATTGGATTATAACCGGAATTTTGATCGTAACAAAAATATTTGACAGGCATACCGCAGGATTTGTAAAGTTCAGGAGATTCTCCCATTTTACAGGTCCTGCTTTTTTATTTTCAAAAAGACTGTTTCTGTCCTTTCTGTTTTCATTTCGCAGATTCTGTTTCCTTTCTTCCCGCCCCGTGAATCCCATACCAGTTTCCGGCCTTCCCCTCTTTCGTGAACTCTGCTCCTATTTCTGCTTTCTTTCCTTTTCCTTATAGCTTTATTTATAATCTTCACGGTTATTTTAGAAACCTTCCACATTTTCAACACATTTTCGTGACATACTAAACAATGTCAACAGACAACAGCTTTTTCATACTCATCCTGCCGGAGAGATTCCGGCAGGTCCCCCTTTAAACTCACGGACGGGGCGCTCAGACGGCCAAATGGCATCTGGGCGCCCCGTTTTGCTGCTTCTGTCCGGGTTTAGAAAAATGTAAAGAAATCGTTTCCTTCTTGTCCTTGCCAAATTGTTCTCCTTGCCGTATGATGAACTTATCCCGCCATCCGGGGGGGGCGGTTTATGGTTGATCAGGCGGACAGTTTCCCGGTAAAAAACATCCGCTGTGCCGGTTCTCCGGCAAGAATATCCGCTGCACCGGTTCTCCGGCAAGAACATCCGCTGTACCAGTTCTCCGGCAAGGACATCCGCAGTTACAGAACCTGCAGAAAGTGAGGAGTTCCCTTGTATTCCTATACCTGGTATCAATGGCTTACCTTTTTTTATTTCTATTGTTTTTGCGGGTGGGTTTTTGAGTCCACCTATGTGTCCATCCTCCAGCGTCATCCGGTAAACCGGGGATTCCTCCGGCTTCCCCTTCTGCCTCTTTACGGCAGCGGCGCCATCATGATGCTGCTGGTATCCGTCCCCTTTCAGGACAGCCTGGTCCTTACCTATCTGTCCGGCGTAATAGGCGCCACTGTCCTGGAGTACGTGACCGGGGCTGTCATGGAGCAGTTATTTAAGGTTCGGTACTGGGACTACAGCAGCAAAAAATGCAATATCCATGGTTATGTCTGCCTGGAGGCATCCCTCTGCTGGGGACTTCTGACCATTCTTATGACCCATGCTGTGCACAGACCCGTAGCCAGAATCGTTCTTTCCATTCCCGCCCTGCCCAACATCCTGTTCGTTTCGGTTCTGACCATTGTTTTCATCTATGATACAGTCATCTGTACAAAAGAAGCTCTGGCTCTCGGCAAATCACTGGAAGCCATGCAGCGGTTCCGTCAGGAGCTTGAAAATCTCCAGGTTCAGACGGCACTTCTTAAAATGGAAGCTTCTGACCGGCTGACAGCCACAGCAGCGGATGCCAGCGGCAGACTGGCAGAAGCCAGCAGCAAATTCACCGCAGCAGCGGCAAGTACCAATGCGAAGCTGGCTGGTGCCGGGGGCAGACTGATGAATGCAGGAACGGGACTCCGCGAGCAGATGGATGCCCGCCTGGAGAGCATCAATGCGCAAAGAGAAAAGCTGGAAGCCCAGAAGGAAAAGCTGGCTTCCCTGATGGGGATGAGTATGGAGGAGCTCTGGAAAACCGCCGGGATCCGCCTGGAGAGCTTCCTCGATATGACCGCAGAAGAAAGGAAGGAAAAATACAGGGGACGTCTTCAGCTGTTAAACGCGCTGACCGGAATTACGGCAAAGCAGTTCCGGTTTGCCAGAAAACGGTTCCGCTCCAATCCTACGGCCGCCTCCAGAAAATACGGAAAAGAGCTGGCTGCCCTGAAAGAGCTTTTCAGCCTGAGCCGGCAGAATGAGAACTCTGCCCCTTCGTCTTCCGGCATGTCAGAACACGCTCCCAGCCATATCACTGAGCAGGAACAAACGAACCAGGACGGGACATCAAAGACAGAAGAAGACGCCGGCTGACAATCTTTATAAAAAGCATTCTATAACAGTAAAAGCGGCTGAACCGGAGAAGTTTCCCGGCATGGCCGCTCTTTTTGTCTCTTTTTCTTTTGTCTCTTCTGCTCTTTTTCCCCCCGCCGCTCCGAAGCGGCAGGGCTTCTCCCCTCAGTCTCATCCGGCAAAGAACATATTCCCTTCTTTGAACCAATGCGAAACTTCCGGTTTCAGCATCAGGCCTCCGGTTTTTCTACCTGAACAATGGCCTGCTTCTGCATGGGAATACGGCAGTTTTTATTATTTCCAAATTCAACAATTACCGTATCATCCGTCATATCAATAATGACCCCATAAAAGCCGCTGGACGTCAGCACGCTGTCACCAACTGCGATACTGGCCATCATCTCCTGCATTTTTTTCTTCTCTTTCTGCTGCGGTCTGATGGCTATAAAATACATAAATGCAAAAATCAGTACTACATAGCCAATCCAAAATGCCGGGCTGTTTGTCATGTTCCGTGTACCTCCATTCCTATTTTTCCTTGTCTTTATAATCTCCCGTCACGCCCTCCAGCTTCTGCTTCTTATACTCAGCGTAGCGGTGATTCTCAATAGCTTCCCGTATTTCCGTCATCATCGTATTGTAGAAATAAAGATTATGGAGAACGCACAGACGCATTCCAAGCATCTCCTTCGCTTTCAGCAGATGACGGATATAGGCTCTGCTGTAAGAACGGCAGGCCGGACAGCCGCATCCCTCCTCGATGGGACGCATATCTTTCGCATACCGTTCATTAAACAGATTCAGTTTTCCATGGTTCGTATAGACATGGCCATGACGGCCATTTCTTGTGGGATAAACGCAGTCAAAAAAGTCCACACCCCGGTCCACCGACTCCAGAATATTGGCCGGCGTTCCTACTCCCATCAGATAAGTGGGCTTATGCTCCGGAAGATGAGGAACCGTCACATCCAGGATATGATACATTTCTTCATGGCTCTCTCCCACAGCCAGACCTCCAAGCGCATAGCCGTCGCAGTCCATCTCAGAAATCGCATCCGCGTGGCTGATTCGGATATCCTCAAAGGTACCTCCCTGATTGATTCCGAACAGGAGCTGCTCCTTATTAATCGTATCCGGCAGGGAATTAAGCCGGTTCATCTCCATTTTGCAGCGGGCCAGCCATCGGGTGGTTCTGGCCACCGAATTTTCCATATATTCTCTGGTACAGGGATGGGGAGCGCACTCATCGAACGCCATGGCAATGGTAGAACCCAGATTGGACTGGATCTGCATGCTCTCCTCCGGCCCCATAAAGATTTTCCGTCCGTCAATATGGGAGTTAAAATATACGCCTTCCTCTTTGATCCGCCGCAGGCCTGCCAGAGAAAACACCTGAAAGCCGCCGGAATCCGTAAGAATGGGCCGATCCCAGTTCATGAACCGGTGAAGTCCTCCCAGCTCTTTAATCAGTCCATCTCCTGGCCGGACATGGAGATGATACGTATTGGAAAGCTCCACCTGAGTTCCGATGGTCCGAAGGTCATCGGTGGAAACCGCCCCTTTGATGGCCGCCGCCGTTCCCACATTCATAAACACCGGCGTTTCAATTACGCCGTGGACGGTCTCGACCCTTGCCCGCTTGGCCCGGCCGTCCTTTGCCAGAATCTCATATTTCATAAGATATCTTTCTTTTCCTTATTTGGTCCGCGCTCCGGAATCTTCCGGCAGCGCCAGAACCCTCCTTCTCAATCTATTTTTCCTGCTGCTCCATCCGGGAAGCCTCCTCATCAGCCAGTGCTGCCCGAATCATAATGGCACATTCAATCCTCTTTTTCTGCATCTCGCAGCCTATCTCATAAGCGCCGGTAATATCCCCGCTGAAGTTATAGGCATTGGCGGCACATCCGCCGCTGCAGTAAAATCTGGCGAAGCAGTCCTTACATTTGTCCTTTGCATATACGTTGCAAAGCTTAAACTCATCACGGACAGCCGGATTGGTGATTCCTTCATCCACATTGCCAAGAAGGAAGTCCTCCATCCCCACAAACTGATGACAGGGATACAGATCACCCCACGGCGTTACTGCCAGATATTCCGTACCGGAACCGCAGCCGGAAAGACGCTTGGCCACGCAGGGACCCTGACTTAAATCAATCATGAAATGGAAAAACTGGAATCCCCGCCCCTCTTTTTTCCGGCGAATAAACTCCTTGGCCAGCTTATCGTACTCCTCCATAATCTTCGGAAGG
This sequence comes from Candidatus Copromonas faecavium (nom. illeg.), assembly GCA_018712915.1. Lineage (GTDB taxonomy): Bacteria > Bacillota > Clostridia > Lachnospirales > Lachnospiraceae > Copromonas > Copromonas faecavium. The sequence continues at coordinate 12,718 of DVGC01000033.1, forward strand.
TCTTCCTCCCGGATGGAGTATGGCTCCTTGGGATCCGATACCACAGGTTCCATGGACAGCTTTTCAAAGCCCAGATCCGCAAAATGAAGGACATCTTCCGAGAAATCCAGGTTGTTTCTCGTAAAGGTTCCCCGGACAAAATAATCCTTTGTTCCACGGGATTCGGCAAATTTCTGGAACTTGGGCACAATCAGATCATAACTTCCCGTTCCGTTGCGGAAAGGACGCATCCGGTCATTTACTTCTTTCCGTCCATCCAGACTCAGCACCACGTTGCTCATTTCCCGGTTGCAGAATTCCATGATTTCATCATTGAGCAGGACTCCGTTGGTGGTCAGAGTAAAGCGGAATTTCTTATGACATTCCTCTTCTCTGGAACGGCCGTATTCCACCAGCTGCTTCACCACATCCCAGTTTAGCAGCGGCTCTCCGCCGAAGAAATCCACTTCCAGATTGACACGGTTTCCCGAATTGGCAATCAGAAAATCCAGTGCTTTTTTCCCTACTTCAAAGCTCATCAGCGCCCGCCGCCCGTGGTATTCACCCTCCTCGGCAAAGCAATACTGACATGCCAGATTGCAGTCATGGGCAATATGCAGACAGAGGGCCTTTACCACTGTCTGGCGTTTCTTAAAGTCCATGACATAATCTTTATACACATCTGCAGTAAACAGTTCTTCCGCATCAATCAGAGCCTGGATATCTTCCAGCGCCTCCTCCACATCCCCGGCTTCATACTGTCCAGCCAGCGCATCCCGCACTGCCTGTTTCTGTTCTGAAGATAAGGGCATCGGCTTTTCCATGTCCGGAACAAGATCCGCAAGCACTTTTACGGCATCATAAAGCAGCGCATCAGCCGAATGAACTGATCCGCTGTTCACATCAAGAATGATATAATATCCATTATTTATATACTGATGTATCAACGTCACATCTCCAATTCTCAATCATTCAAAAGAATCCCCCTACAATCATACGACCGTAGGGGTCCTCCTTAAAAAAACGGCTGCCCGTATCTCTTACCGGTTGCTGTTTTCGCAGCTCTGGTTTCCAACAGTGCAGGATGTCTTGCATGCGGACTGGCAGGATGTCTGGCACTCGCCGCAGCCGCCCTTCTTCATGCTGTTCTTTAAGGTGTTGGAGCTCAGTGTCTTTACGTGTCTCATATTCTGTTCCTCCTATCTTTTATGCCGGCAGGGCAGAATACCCCCTGCTTTCTTCAAACTCGTTAAGAAATTATACCATACGATTTTCCATTATGCAATAGGGATATTCGCCGCAGATATGGTCTGCGGATGCGGCCGTGGAAATTCCCCATGCATGTCAGCACCGGCAGAAGAATATACTGTAAAAACCACAGTCAAACCGATTCCGAAAGGAGCTTTCCATGTCATTATCCGCTGTCTGGCGCGTCATACGCACCCTGATCATCACCTATTTTATCTCCGCCATTCTTCTGGTGGCCCTCTCCTTCGCTCTTTACCGTTTTCATTTGCAGGAGCCTCAGGTCAACGCGGCCATCAGCGCCGTCTATGTCCTCTCCTGCTTTGCCGGCGGCCTTATTGCCGGAAAGGTCATGAAAACCAGGCGGTTTCTCTGGGGGCTTCTCATCGGGCTGCTTTATTTTCTCTTTCTGTTTTTCATGTCCGCAGCGCAAAGCGGCGGCATTCCCGGTGACACAATCCGTCTGCTTCCGGTCCTTGCCATGTGTGCCTTCAGCGGCATGGCCGGGGGAATGGTCAGCTGACGCGGAAGTTCCGCCGGCGGATACCTCTCCGGCAGCATAAATCCGGCACAGCCTGTTCCATTTTATTTACTATCTTTTTAAATTTATTTTAACTGTTTTCCTCTTTTTATTTAACATTGACTTTTAGAATAATGGCATTTTCACAGATGCCATATTCGCTCAGGCTCTATGAAAATAAATCTTACATAATAAACAGAGGAAAGGAGAAAATGTCATGAAGAAAAACAAAACAGCAACCAAACTTTTATGTGCACTCCTGGCGCTGGGAGCAACAGGTATTACGGCATATGCAACAAATACGGCGCCTGCACCTTCTGCCGCCTTACAGGCTCCCGCGCAGGCACAGGCCAAGGAAACGGCAAACGGCAGCCCGGATTCTACTGTGAACGCACAGGGAACAGGGGACGAGGACACCGAGGATGCGGCAAAGCAGGCAGAGCTGGCTGCTCAGGCCAAAATCACCGAAGCGGATGCCGTAGCCGCCACTCAGGCAGCCAATCCGGGATGGAATTTCGCAAAATCAGAACTGGACTCGGAAAACGGGACGGTTTTATATGAACTTAAAGGAACGGATGCAAATGGCCAGAAACAAAACGTGTATGTCAATGCTGCAGATGGCACCATTACACAGGAACCTTCTGACAGTGAATAAAGAACAGCCGTTCCAATGACAATGGCCGCCGGAATCCGGCTCCCCCCGGACTTATAATTCTATACATACGCAGATGAATTTCCACAATTGCAAAAGCTCCCCGGCCAAATGGCCGGGGGTCATAAGAAAGTAATATTGCTTTTTGCAGGAACGGCATGGCTTCGGTCATGCCGTTTCCTGTTTCATCAGTTCTTCCACGGGGATAAAGCCCACAAGGTCATAGGAGATGCGGATGCCC
>DVGC01000002.1 GCA_018712915.1 Candidatus Copromonas faecavium (nom. illeg.)
CGTGTGATTATTGAGCCGTCCGGCGTTGGAAAGCTTTCGGATGTTATGAAGGCAGTCTGCGATGTGGCTGGCGAGATCGATGTGGAATTAAACGGTTCTGTGACGGTTGTGGATGCACAGAAGTGCAAAATGTATATGAAAAATTTCGGTGAGTTTTTCAACAATCAGATTGAAAGCGCCGGAACCATTGTGTTAAGCCGGACGGATGTGGCAGACGCAGAGAAAGTGGCTCAGTGCGTGGAACTGATTCGGGAAAAGAATCCCAAGGCGGCCATCGTGACCACGCCGATTAATACCCTGTCTGGTGTGCAGCTTCTGGAAATCATCGAGAAGCCGGCAGACGATATGGCGGCACAGCTTCTTGAGGAGGTAAAGCATCACCATCATCACCATGGTGAGGAAGAGGAGTGCGGCTGCGGTCATGAGCACCACCATCATCATGACGGGGAGGAAGAATGCGGCTGCGGCCATGAGCACCACCATCATCATGACGGAGAGGAAGAATGCGGCTGCGGTCATGACCATCATCATCACCATCACCATGGTCACGATGCAGATGAGGTATTTACCAGCTGGGGCCTTGAAACCAGCCGGAAAATTTCCCGGGAGAAGCTGGAGGGAATCCTTCAGGATCTGGCCCATACAGAGAAATATGGACAGGTTCTCAGGGCCAAGGGAATGCTGCCTGACGAAGAAGGAACCTGGCACTATTTTGACCTTGTTCCGGAAGAAACGGAAATTCGTACAGGAGCCCCGATTTATACCGGAAAAGTATGCGTCATTGGTTCCAATCTGAAGGAGGATGCGCTGAAGGAAGCGTTTGAGAAATAAGATATGATTATCAATCAAGAAGACAGACTGCCGGTATTTGTCATAAACGGTTTCCTCGAGGCAGGAAAAACGCAGTTTATTTCGTATACGCTCCAGCAGGATTATTTCCAGTCTGACGGAACCACCATCCTGGTTCTCTGTGAGGAAGGCGATACGGAATATGATCCGGAGCTTTTAAAGCAAACCAGAACAAAATTAATTACGGTAGAGGATGCATCGGAGCTGGATAATGATTTCTTTGGCCGTCTGGATGCCCTTTATCACCCTGACCGGGTTTTGATTGAGTGGAATGGCATGTGGCCTCAGGACCAGCTGCGCCTGCCTGATGAGTGCCAGCTGTTTCAGCAGATTACCATCATTGACGGTTCCACGTTTGAACTGTATCTGAATAATATGAAGCCGCTGCTGGCTTTGCTGGTGAGAAATTCCGAGCTGATTATTATGAACCGCTGTGATGATGTCAGCGACGAGAACATTACCAGATACCGCAGGGGACTTAAGGCTTTGAACCCGCAGGCAGATATGATTTTTGAAAATGCGGAAGGAGAAATCCCCCAGGATCTGCTGGAGGAGGATCTGCCTTACGATCTGACGGCGGATGTGGTGGAAATCAAGCCGGAAGATTATGGAATCTGGTATATTGATGCTCTGGACAACAGGGAACGGTACGAGGGGAAGGTTGTGGAATTTACGGCCATGGTGTTAAAGGCACCGGAATTTCCCAAGAATTACTTTGTTCCCGGGAGAATGGCCATGACATGCTGTGAGGCTGACATGACATTCCTCGGTTTTATCTGCAAGGCCAGAGAAGCTCGCACTCTGGAAACAGGCGCCTGGGTGAAGGTGCGGGCAAAGATTGCTTATGAGTTCTGGCAGGATTATGACGGCGAAGGACCGGTACTTTATGGAGAGCAGGTTGAGCCGGCAAAGGAAATTAAAGAGATCGTCCAGTTTTAAGGCGAACAGAAAAACGGGAGGGCATGGCCGCGTGAAATACCGCAGATGCCTCCCGTTTTTTATACCCGGCGGCCGCTTTTACCTGGAACTGGCGGCTGTTTTTTCCCGTACCGGCGGCTGCTTCTATCTGGGGCCGGCAGCCGTTTTTACCCTGTGTACGGAAGTTGCTCTTCTCCTGTGCCCGTCACGGATGTTTTACATAGGCGGTACAGGCGTGGGCCGTTCCCGGTCAAACACGGTGCTCACATCAAAAAGGTCGTCCAGATACGTTTTGGAAGGATTGGTTTCCGGCAAGTCATAGTACATCCGATAGCCATCCAGATTCCGCCTGCCCTGACGCAGATAATCTGTTCCCAGTTGAACCCAGGACCGACTGGAGTCCACATTGCAGAAATAGCGGAATCCCATGTTGTAAAGGGCATCGTACTTGGCGTTGTCATGGCTGTAGGGGTGCCAATCATTGATGTCGGCACCGAAAGGATAAAGAATCACATCTGTTTCTCCAATCAGAGACTCTACCCGATCCTCCCATTTTTCTGCGTCCGTGATCACATCCTCCGCGGAACGGGAATTGTAATTGATATGGCCCCAGCTATGGGAGGCCAGTTCCCATCCATTGTCCCTGAGGCATTGCGCTACTTTTTTCGCACTTTCCAGATCCGCTTCATAAGTGGGGTTGGAATCCTGATAGGTGGGATCGGTCCGGTAGCCGAAAACTCCCTGATAGCCGGTCAGAGCGATGACGGCTCTGGCGCCTTTATAGGAAAAGTCCGGATGCTTTTTGATAAAATCCTCCAGGAGTGGAACCAGATCGTAAGACCCTACGGAGACCGTTCCGTCATCCAGCTTCATTTCGCAGGTGGGCTTGCCGTCCTCCCCCACAACAATTCTGGATGCGAAGCCGTCACCGTCCATATATTCATAATAGCAGACATCGTCCTGGGACATGACAAAAGGCTTTTTCCCAGGGGGAAGAAGAATTTCTCCGGCGGTCATTTTTTCATTTCCATTTTCATCAGTTTCCACATGGGCCAGATCATGGAGCCGCACCAAAACATAGCCTCGTTCATACATCTGTTCCAAAATGGCCAGAAATTCTTTTTTGGTGGTCATGACCTGGTTGTATCCATTGGTGTCAGCATCTCCGTCAAAAGCTTTGGCGTTGTCCATGATAATGGAATGGAAGAATACGTGGGGGATGGAGGAAATATCCGCTTTCACCAGGGCGGTTTTTGTCTCTTCGCAGGAGGCAATCGCTTCCAGAACCTGGGGATCCTCCTTATATTCTTCAGAAGCCTGAAGAAGAGCAATGGCCCCGTCGTAATCATAAGTGTCGGCCAGTGCCTGGGCTCTGGATAAAAGTGCCTCCAGCCCGGTTTCTTCTGCACTGCCGGCCCCGGTTCCTGAAGAGTTTCCGCCGGAGGAATCTGTCTGGGAAAGCTCTCCGCCCGGCTGTTCTCCGCCGGAGGAAGCAGAGCCTGCTTCCTCATTTTCCTGAGACTGGGCCAGGGACCCTTCCGGGGAGGTTCCATTTTTTTTATGCTGGAAGTAAAACCATCCGCCGATGCCAAGAACCAGGGCAATGGCGCCAAGTACCAGAAGAAAAATAATGATCCGGACGGTTCTCTGGCGTTTGCGTTCCTCCCGTTTTCTGGCAATATAGGACCGGCGGCGCTCGTAATCGTCATCGTACTGCATGAATGTTCACCTCATTTGTAGAGTATAAGGGGTAGAATAATTCTACCATATTTCCTTATTCTTGTCATTGGAAATCGGGGAAAATATGGGGAAAGCAGGAAGCTGGAATATTTCCCATTGTCCGCTCCATATTTTATAGAGGATTCATAAAAGGCGGCCTTTATGCTCCGGCCGCTTTTGGACAACGGGAAAGGAATGTGACGGGGATGAAAAAGATTGGGAAACGGATGCTCTGTCTGGCACTTGCCCTGATAACGGCAGTATGCTGGCCGCTGCCGGTACTTGGGGAAACGGGAAATGCGGCGCCGGGGCCGGAAATTGGTGCACCATCTGCGCTTTTAATGGAGGCCAGTACAGGGACGGTGCTTTATGAGAAAAATGCGGATGAACCGAGAAATCCGGCCAGTGTGACAAAAATCATGACGCTGATTCTGATTTTTGACGCTTTGCAGTCGGGAAAAATCAGTCTGAGCGATGAAGTAGTAACCAGTGCCTATGCAAAATCCATGGGAGGCTCCCAGGTGTTTCTTGAGGAAGGGGAGATCCAGACGGTGGAAACCTTAATCAAGTGCATCGTCATTGCATCAGGAAACGACGCTTCCGTGGCCATGGCCGAATATGTGGCAGGAGATGAGGGAGCTTTTGTGCGGATGATGAATGAGAGAGCCGCGGGACTTGGCATGACCCGCACCAATTTCGTTGACTGCTGCGGTCTTACGGATTCACCTGATCACGTGACTACCGCCAGGGATATTGCCATCATGTCAAGGGAACTAATTACCAAATATCCTCAAATATCCAATTATGCCACCATATGGATGGAGAACATCACCCATGTAACCAGGCAGGGGACCAAAGAATTTGGACTGTCCAATACCAACAAATTGCTGAAGATGCCCGTTAATTTTGAGGTAACGGGACTAAAAACCGGTTCAACCAGCCTGGCCAAATACTGTCTGTCGGCAACGGCGAAAAAGGATGGGGTGGAACTGATCGCGGCGATCATGGCGGCACCGGATTATAAGACCAGATTTAATGATGCGGTTCTTCTTTTAAATTATGGTTTCGGAATCTGCCGGCTTTACAGAGACGATGCTCCGCCTGAGCTTCCTGCAATTCCCGTAAAGAATGGCGTTGAGGAATCATCCGGGCTTCTTTATTCCGGCCCGTTTACCTATCTGGGAATGAATGGAGAGACCTTTGGAGAGATTGAGAAAAGCCTGGAACTGGAGGAATTTCTTCCTGCTCCCGTGAAGAAAGGCGATGTGGCCGGGTATCTGGTGTACTGGTTAAATGGTGAAGAACTGGGCCGGGTGCAGATTGTAGCAGCGGAGGACATCAGGGAGGCCGGGTATCTGGATTATCTGGAAAAACTATGGGATGCATTTCGCATGGCACAGGCATGAGGATGGAGAAGAAATCAAAAAGACAGCCGCGGCACGGATTTGTTTTTTCCGTGCTACGGCTGTCTTTTGACGATGGACGCAGGAAAGCGGCAGACGTCTGGGGGTTTGCAGGAGGTGCATTTGCCGGACAGGCGCCGTGTATCGCGCCCCATCATGGAACAGGGACGAAAACTACCGGGTACCGGCCTCGGAGACCGCCGTTTTTGCAAACTCCGTGGTGACCAGCTTTTCGTAGGGAACCCGTTCTTCAAGCTCACCGGCTTCCTCCAGAATATTCTGGAGCAGGTCAAAGCTTTCCTCCTGGAAAATGGTATCGCCTTTCCAGGTATCCTGGGACTGGTACCTTCCTACGATGGTGGCAATGGTATCCACGTCTGTTTCCTGAAACTGGGGCTGAATGGTTTTCGCGATTTCCTCCGGCGTGTGGGAATTAACGTAATTCAATCCCTTCTGGATGGGACGGAACAAAAGCACGCAGGATTCCGGCGCATCTGGAGCATGGGCAGGGAGTGAGCATATGCAGCGAGCATATGCAGGGGGTATATGCAGAGAGTGCATGCAGGGCTTTGTGATATGCATGGAAGGACGCTGTGCTGAGCAATGGGGCAAAAAGAATTGTGGAATATGACAAAAAGTTACAGCAATTTTCATGCAAAACGCCGGAAATGAAATGGATGATTGATTTTGAATGCCAATATGCAATAGTATGATAGTAATTGTGAAGGACAGATGCACAGGATGAGGAGGAACGATATGATTGGATTTATCGGACTTGGCATTATGGGAAAACCGATGGCAAAGAACCTGTTAAAGGCAGGACAGGCGCTGATGGTATATGATACGAATCCGGAGCCTGTGGAGGAATTAAAAGAGGCCGGAGCCTGTGAGGGAACCTTAAGGGAAATGGGCCAAGCCTGCGGGCTGGTATTTACGAGCCTTCCCAATGGCTCCATTGTTCAGAGCGTGCTGTTTGGAGCAGACGGAGCCGCATCCGCCATGAAGGCAGGCGCCGTGGTCTGCGACTGCAGCTCGGTGACGCCTGGGGAGTCCAGATATTGCTGGGAAAAGCTCCATGAGCATGGGATCGGCTTTGTGGACGCTCCCATGAGCGGAGGAGAGCCGGGCGCCGTGGCCGGGACGCTGGCATTCATGGCCGGAGGGGAGCAGAAGGATTTTGACGCGGTAAAACCGTACCTGGAGATGATGGGATCTTCCGCTTGCTTAGTGGGAGGCCCGGGAATCGGAAGCGTAACCAAGCTGGCGAATCAGGTGATTGTGAATAATACCATTGCCGTTGTATCGGAAGCCTTTGTTCTGGCCGTGAAGGCCGGGGCGGATCCGGTTAAGGTGTATGAGGCCATCCGGGGCGGACTGGCGGGAAGCGCCGTTCTGGACGCCAAAATTCCGATGATTGTGGAACGGAATTTCAAGCCGGGCGGGAAGATTTCCATCAATCACAAGGACATGAAAAACGTCATCAATACGGCCCACGAGCTGGACGTGCCGGTTCCCTACAGCGCGCAGCTGTTTGAGATCCTGCAGAGCCTGAAAATTCACGGGCATATGGAGGAGGATCATGGCGGAATCGTCCAGTATTTTGAAGCGCTGGCCGACGTGGTCGTAAAAAAGATGGAGCAGGAGGATTCAGAGTCATGAGTGAGCAGGCCGTAAGGGCAGAGATTCTGAACCGGTATCCGTCGGTGGATGAGGCCGGAATCGATGGGATGCTTCAGAAGGAGATTGAAAGCAGCGGGATAAAGCTTCTTGTGCTGGACGATGATCCGAC
>DVGC01000034.1 GCA_018712915.1 Candidatus Copromonas faecavium (nom. illeg.)
TTTTAATCGTTATTTTCCTTACCAATGCCGGAGCAAAATTGCTACTTATCTCCTGAGTAAACGGAACCTGCGTGGATAATCCCATGCAGTTTGCCAATGTATAGCCGGAAAAGTAGCCCACCCGCTTTCCCCTGCGCATGATATACTTATGAATAGCTACTGTATCCGGGGACAAAGACATCCGCTCACCGAAAATATCCGTTTTAGGGAAATAGTATACTCCCGGCTCAAATCGGCATATGCTACCGCTGTCAGTAAGTTTTTTTAAATGATATCTAAGATTTTCTTCTGTCATCCCTGGGATATCAATATCTCCAGTAAAAATAGGTTCTCCTGGAATATAATTTTCTTTCAAATATTGATATAACATAACCGCTTTCCTTTCGATAAGTAAATTATTTATTTACTTATCGTTAGTGTACTTAAAATTATTGTCTTTGTCAATCACATCTGATTTATTCATATTGTTTCCATCTACGTCACTATTTAACAGGACATTGTGTCCTATTAATGTCCTATTAAACACAGTTTTTGAAATTCAAAGCGACATTAAAAATACCTTTCGGCGCTTTAAATGGCACATAAAAAGGCAGGATGCCATAACACCCTGCCCACATTTCTACATATTCTATTCCTGACAATTACAGCCCCAGGCTCTCCACCCAGGCTGTCACATCTTCCTCAGAGACACTTGACCGGAATCTCATCCCTTCCTGCCAGTCTCCAGTCCCAGCCAGTTCAGCCAGCAGTTCGCCGCTTTCTCCTAATCCGGAGCTGGACGATGTACAGAATGGAATCACCGTTTTCCCTGTAAAGTCATTTGCTTCGATAAAGGTGTTTACCGGCCATGCCGCAATACCCCACCACACGGGGTAGCCTACAAACACCGTCTCGTACTCATCAAATCCTTCCACCGTTGCAGAAACAAGTTCCACATCTCTTAAGCTCTCATCCGCATGCTCCTGGGAAACACGGCTGTTGTCATCATTATAGTTTAAATCTTCATCCGTATAAGGATCAGCAGGCTCCAGTTCAAATAAATCTCCGCCGGTTGCCTCTGCAATCACCCCAGCCACGCGCTCTGTATTTCCTGTCGCAGAAAAATATACGACCAGAGTCTTTCCTTCTGCTCCTTCTGCGCTTACTTCCTCCTCGGCATTCCCTTCTTCTGCACTGGCTTCTTCAGAAGATGTCTCCTCTGCTGCGGCCGGACTGCTTTCCGACTCAGACTCTGCCTCTGCTGTTGCCTTCGCCTCTGCTGTCATCTCTGCTTCGGTTGTAGTCTCCGATTCTGTTGTTGTCTCTGCTTCGGTTGTAGTCTCTGCCTCCTGTGTTGTACTGCCTGCTGCTTCACGATTAGAACTGCATCCGGCCAGCACCCCGGCTGCCATCACGCATGCAGCAAGAAATAATAACCCTCGTTTTCTCATATGGGATACCCTCCTTCTGATATTTCCTGTTCCGATAGCTCCCGCCCTGTTTCTTCCTGTTCTGCAAAAAAGCTCCGCCAGCTGGTTCCATCCTTAACGTGCCAGTTGTTCCTGCCAGAAATTTACCGCATCCTCCAGCCATCCATCTGCCACAGTCCCCGTTCCAAGACCAAATCCATGGCCCAGTCCTTCATATGCATGAAACTCTGTGGGAATACCCAGGTTTTCCAGAGAATTAAGACGGCGCTCCATGGTTCGCCAGCTGGCAATTCCATCTCTCGTTCCCACACAGGCATAGGTCGGAGCGTCCTCCGCAGACACATTGGAATATCCTGTATACTGCATAATGACGGCCGCCGCCTGGGGAATGTCCTCCCGTCCCGTCAGTTCCCACAGATATTCCCTGTTTCCTCCGACAGCCGCCATTCTTGCTCCGGCAGAACCGCCCCAGAGGGAATAGCCTTCTTTTTGAATCTGCAGCTCATCTGCATGGTCATAAAGGTATGCAATTGCCCTGGCCAGATCCATGTAAGGATCATCCGGCCGGTAAATCAAAGCAAACGCGTTATATCCCTTCCTGCTCAGCTCCAGTGCATGAGAAAAGCTGTCGTGCATAGCGCCTACATAGTAGAAACCGCCTCCGGCATTGGTAACCGCAAACTCCTTTCCCGGCTCACCCCGGAAGAAAAACAGGCCGGTGTCCCGTTTCGACGGATCCGCTTCCATCTCTTCTTCCGAATAAAACCGATAAAAAACCGGTTCTCCGCTTAATGCCTGGGCCTTCAGACTGTTCAGAATATCCAGCGTCTTCTCTGTCTGGATGTTGGAGTACCAGAGATAAATCTGACTGCTGCTGACTTCCTCCATGGTCAAATCATCAGGGACGTGGATGTCCACCGGAAACAGCAGACGGCCAAAATCCCCAAAAGCAGGATCAGAAATCACATCCGCTACCGTAGAATCCTTCGTAAACGCTTCAAACTCCATCTCTTCACCTTCTTCACTGTCCGATTTGTCCTCCATGGACGTTGGATTTCCCGGTGAAGCACTGCTCCCAGTGTTCTCTTCCATGGTACTCGCTCCCGCAGTATTCGTCCCTGTAGTATTTTCTCCCACGGCGTTCGCTCCCGCAGTGTTCGTTCCCGCGGCACTTTCTCCCACAGCGCTCTCTCCCACGGTATTCGCTCCCGCAGTGTTCATTCCCTCAGCTCTCTGACAGGCGGAAAGCACAAGTCCCAGCCCCATCAAAAGGACAGCCAATCCCCTGACACCTGTAAAAACACGTCTCATCCTCTTTTTCTCCATTACGAAAGAGTTTCCGCCAGCGCCTTCGCCTCTTTGCCATTGGAAGCCATTCCCATATATGTCATGCCGTACAGAGCCGCAAACCGCTTCATTGTATACTCACCGGCCTCCAGCATCCATGTTTCCGGAGCTGCTCCCTGAAACAGGAAATAAAGTGTCTTTCCGGAAAATTCACCGGAAGATACCGGACCGTAGCACCGGTCCAGAAGGTCGCGGACGCTTCCGCAGATATTATGCCAGTAAAGAGGGGAACCGACTGCCAGAACATCCGCCTCCCGAATCTTTTCCAGCACTTCTTCAAACTGATCATCCGGAAAACTCTGCCCATAGCTATAAACCTTGTAATCCGTCAGATTCAGAGTTTCATATTCCCTGCCCTCCAAAAGCGTTTTGGCCAGCCCTGCCGTATGACCATTCCGATTGGGACTTCCATTGACAAACAGTATTTTTTTCGTTTTCATAAAACTTCCAGCTCCTTCCCTGTAATTCTTTTTTTCTTATGAATGTATTATATTCAATTGTCCGTTTTACCGGAAGTTCCGATTTTTTTTCGAGCTTAAACCATCAGGTTACAGCTCCTGAGAAGCGTTTTATTGAACGAGAAACATGATTTTAAGAAAAAGACGGAGAAAGACTCCGCCATCCGGCTTTTCTTTCTCCGTCCCATATTTCTCCTGCAGTTTCCTGCATTCCATTTTTCTGTCAGCCTCTGCCCGCCCTTTTATATCTGTTCCCCAGCAGGCTTCGGATTTCTTTGGCCCGCTGAGCCCTTCTTCTGTCTGCCATCCTGCAGCCAGAATTTATTTGCCAGGCTTTCGTCAGAACTTATTTAAAATACTTCACGCCGCTCTCAAAGATCCGCATATCCTGCTGGCCGGAAATGTTCTTAGCCACGGCGTCCCCGCGCCGCTCGGAATGGGCCATCTTACCATATACCCGGCCGTCAGGACTGGTGATTCCTTCGATAGCCATATAGGAGCCATTGGGATTCCAGTATTCATCCATGGTGGGATTGCCCTTTTCGTCCACGTACTGAGTCGCCACCTGTCCGTTGGCGAACAGCTTTTTAAGCCACTCGTCGGATGCGACGAACCGTCCCTCTCCGTGGGAAACAGGATTTACATAAACTCCGCCAAGCTCTGCCTCCATTAACCATGGCGACTTGTTGGAAACCACTTTTAAGTTTACCATCTTGGATACATGGCGGCCAATGGTATTGTACGTCAGCGTCGGGGAATCTGCCTTCTGCTCCTCGATCACGCCATCCGGCACCAGTCCCAGCTTGATCAATGCCTGGAAACCGTTGCAGACGCCAAGCACCAGTCCATCTCTTTCGTTCAGAAGAGACAGCAGCGCCTCCTTTAAGGCCTCATTACGGAAGGCAGTCGCAAAGAATTTCGCAGAACCTTCCGGCTCGTCTCCTGCGGAAAATCCGCCGGGGAACATCACAATCTGAGCCTTTTCAATTTCTTTCCGGTAAACCTCAACGGAATCCAGAATATCCTGTGCATTTCTGTTGCGGAATACCTGTGACGTCACGTTGGCTCCGGCACGCTCGAAGACCTTTGTGCTGTCATACTCGCAGTTAGTTCCCGGGAAGATCGGGATAAACACGTTGGGCGTTCCAATCTTGTGGGTGCAGACAGCAATCTTGTCCGCACGGAAGATCTGATTGGGAACTTCCTTCTGCTCGACACCGGACTCTGTCGGGAATACCTTCTCCAACGGTGCATTCCAGGCTGCCAGTGCCTCTTCCAGGCTGATGGAAACCGGACCATATTCAAAAGCTGCCCTGTCTGTTACCTCACCGATCACCGTGTAGGTCATGGCAAGATTTCCAACCTTTCCGTCCGGTACCTCGCATACGATATCGCCCCATCCGGGAGCAAAGAAATCTCTCGGATCCACGTTGTGCTCAATCTTCACGCCAAGATGGTTTCCAAACGCCATCTTGCTGACCGCTTCTGCCAGGCCGTTTCCTTCCACCGCATAAGCAGAGATCACATTCCCGGCCTTAATATCCTCAAACAATTTGCCGTATCCGTCCATGGCCTGTTCATAATCCGGCAGATCGTACTCGTCTTTCTTCAGTCTGAAAACCACCAGCTTATTTCCGGCCTTCTTAAGCTCCGGAGAGATTACCGTCTTCTCACTGGCCACATCCACAGCAAAGGAAACCAGGGTTGGCGGAACATTTAATTCCTCGCCATCCTCTTCATTAAAGGTTCCGGACATGCTGTCCTTTCCTCCGATGGACGGAAGGCCAAGGCCAAGCTGAGCGCTGTAAGCGCCAAGAAGAGCTGCAAAAGGCTGGCTCCAGCGTTTGGGATCCTCGCTCATTCTGCGGAAATATTCCTGGAAGGTGAACCGGATCTTCCGGAAATCACCGCCGGCTGCCGCAATCTTCGCAACGGATGTCAGTACCGCATAAATGGCTCCATGGTAGGGGCTCCAGCTGGAAAGATAGGGATCGAATCCATAGCTCATCATCGTAACCGTATCGGTCTTTCCCTTTAACACCGGGAGCTTTGCCACCATGGTCTGGATTTCCGTCTGCTGGAAGGCACCGCCGTAGGGCATCATAACCGTCCCTGCACCGATGGAGGCATCAAACATCTCCACCAGTCCCTTCTGGGAGCACACGTTTAAGGAGCCAAGAAGCTTCAGCCACTTCTCTCTTACATCCGGTACATCCTGTCTGTCAAAGGGCCGTCCTTCCCGGCTGGGAACCTCAAGAGTCACCTCAGCCTCCTGATGGGCGCCGTTGGTATCAAGGAATGCACGGCTTAAATCCACGATGGTCTTTCCCCGCCAGTTCATCACCAGTCTGGGGCTCTCCGTCACCGTTGCCACCGTTACTGCCTCCAGATTTTCCTCTGCGGCATACTGAAGGAACGCCTCCACATCCTTCGGATCCACCACAACGGCCATCCGCTCCTGGGATTCGGAAATAGCAATTTCCGTTCCGTCAAGACCGGCATATTTTTTCGGCACCTTGTCCAGGTCGATAAACAGTCCGGCTGCCAGCTCGCCGATGGCAACAGAGACACCGCCTGCACCAAAGTCATTGCATTTCTTAATCAGTCTGGAAACCTCCGGACGGCGGAACATTCTCTGAATTTTACGCTCCGTGGGCGGATTTCCCTTCTGAACCTCTGCACCGCAGACCTCGATGGAAGCCTCCGTATGCACCTTGGAAGAACCAGTAGCGCCGCCGATTCCGTCACGTCCGGTCCGTCCTCCAAGAAGAATAATCACATCCCCGGGGGCAGAGGATTCACGAATCACGTTCTTTCTGGGAGCAGCTCCCATAACGGCTCCGATCTCCATCCGCTTGGCCACATAGCCGGGATGATAGATTTCTTTTACATAGCCGGTGGCAAGACCGATCTGGTTTCCATAGGAGCTGTAGCCATGAGCCGCCTCCGTCACCAGCTTTCTCTGGGGAAGCTTTCCCTTTAATGTTTCCTTCAGAGACTTTGTGGGATCTGCAGCTCCCGTAATCCGCATGGCCTGATATACATAGGTACGTCCGGACAGCGGATCTCTGATGGCTCCGCCAAGGCAGGTGGCCGCTCCGCCGAAGGGCTCAATCTCCGTCGGATGGTTATGGGTTTCATTCTTGAAGTTGATGAGCCATTCCTCAGTTTCCCCGTCGATTTCCACCGGAACCACGATGGAGCAGGCATTGATTTCCTCTGACTCCTCCAGATCCTCCAGCTTTCCTTCGGCTCTCAGCTTCTTCATTCCAAGAACTGCCAGATCCATCAGGCAGACAAATTTATCGTCTCTTCCTGCATACAGAGACCGATGATCGGAAAGATACTGATGATACGTATCCTCAATGGGCTTTTTGTAATCGCCGTCTGTAAAGGTTACATTCTTTAACTCGGTCGCAAAGGTTGTATGACGGCAGTGATCGGACCAGTAGGTATCCAGAACCCGAATCTCCGTAATGGACGGGTCTCTCTTCTCCTCCTGCTTAAAATAGTTCTGAATATGAAGGAAATCCTTAAAGGTCATGGCCAGATTCATGGAACGGTAAAGCTCCTCCAGGGCAGACTCCTCCATGGAAGAAAAACCGCTTAAAATTTCCACATCTGCCGGCTCCTCAAAAACGGTTGCCAGGGTCTTGGGAATCTCTGTGGAAGCTTCCCTGGAATCCACCGGATTGATGCAGAAGGATTTGACTGCCGCAGCCTGTTCTTCGCTTAAGGCCCCCTGAATCACGTAGGTGGTGGCCGTACGAATCACCGGCTCCTCCTTTTCGCTTAAGAGCTTCACACACTGTTCGGCAGAATCCGCTCTCTGGTCAAACTGTCCCGGCAGAAATTCCACGGAAAATACCGTGTCTCCTGCTCCGCAGAGGAAGGTTTCCTCGAAAACCTCGTCCACCGGCGGCTCGGAAAAAATCGTTCCCAAAGCCTCCTCATAAACCCGGTCGGAAATATTTTCAATATCATAGCGAATCAGCACCCGGACACCGGTCACAGTGGAAATGCCCAGATAATTTTCCAGCTCGTTTTTCAGCTCTCTGGCCTTGATGGCATACTCCGGTTTCTTCTCAACATATACGCGTCTTACGCTCATGTTCTTCTCCTCCTGAATCACATCCGGCGAAGTTTTTACTCCGCTCTCCATCCAACAGCTGCCGCCGCGCTGCGGCGTTTCGTTAAATGTCTTCTGGTTCTGGAATCATCATATCACAAAGGATAATGATTAGTAAAATTAATATCACTTATTATATTTATTATTTTTTCTAATTACTATATAAGAATGTCCGTTCCAGGAAAATCAGCCGGACATCCGTCACCGGCACGTCCTCTGCCTTTGCCGCTTTTGGCCCTAAGACTGAAGGGAACGGTTGATCTCACTCATGCTTAAGGCATCCATGGTCACCTTCATGATCTCCCGGATCTCATCCTCGCTCATGCGCATCCGTTCCGCCAGCTCTGCCAGAGTTGCCTCCCGTCCCAGTTCTTCTGCCATGGCCTTTGATACCTCCTGAAGTACATTGACCCGGGCAAGCATTTCTTCCTCGATGTCGGACTCCGCCTTCTGTTCCCGCAAAACCTCCTCCATGCGGACCCGGATCCTGCTTTCCAGAAGCTTTTCAAAGCTGCCCTCAAAGCCCTCGTCCGCCAGGAGCATCAGCTCCATACTGGCCTCCTGAATCAGGTCCTGCAGAGGAACTCCCTGATTGATATAATCCTGAACGAAAAACAACGCTTTTTTCAGGTTTCCCTCAATCAGGCGTTCCCTGGCCGCCTGATTGCCCTCGCGGATCTGAGCAATCAGAAGTTTCGTTTCTTCCTCCGTACATGGCTCAATGGACGCAAGCTCCTCCATGTACACCTCATCAAAATTGTCCATCGACAACACGCTCCCTTCTTTCCTCTTTTCAAACCGGCCCATTTATGATAAAATGAACGCGTTTTATAAGGAGGACTAATCATGGATGTTAATTATGAATTATATAAAGTATTTTATTATGTAGCAAAAACCTTAAGCTTCTCCGATGCCTCCCGGCACCTCTACATTTCCCAGTCGGCCGTCAGTCAGTCCGTAAAAACCCTGGAGAAAAAACTGGGCCAGACATTGTTTGTCCGCAGTACCAAGCGGGTATCTCTGACCCCGGCGGGAGAAATTTTATTCAAGCATATCGAACCGGCCATGAACCTGATTCAAAAAGGGGAAGCACAGTTAATGGATGCCAGCACCTTAAGCGGAGGCCAGCTGCGTATTGCCGCCAGCGATACCATCTGCCGGTACTTTCTGGTTCCCTACTTTAATAAGTTTCACAGCGCCTATCCGGGGATCCATATCAAAGTGACCAATTCCACCTCCATCGACTGTGCCCACATTCTGGAAAACGGCCAGGTGGATGTGATTGTGACCAACTATCCCAACTCAGGCCTGCAGAGCACCCAGAATATCCGTCCCATCCATGAATTTCATGACGTATTTATTGCAAGTCCCAGCCACTTTCCCCTGCAGGACAAATGCCTGTCTCTGGAGGAGCTTTTAAACTATCCGATCATGATGCTGGACCGGAGAAGTACCACCAGTGAATTTCTCCACTCCATTTTCCAGAATTCTCATCTGGATCTGGCTCCGGAAATCGAGCTGAACAGCAATGACCTTCTGATCGATCTGGCCCGCATCGGTCTGGGCATCGCCTTTGTGCCGGACTACTGCATCCCCTCTGAAGACGACGGACTGTTTGTGCTGAAACTGAAAGAAGAGCTGCCCTCCAGAAAGCTTGTGGCAGCCTGCAGCGAAAGTCTCCCGGTGCCTCCGGCCGCCAGACAGTTTATGGATATGTTAAGCAGCGGGCAGCCAACCTGACCCGGCCGGCTTTTATCCTTTTTTGTTCTTTCCCGCCGCCAGATCCCTGCCGTCCCAGAAATCCTTCAGGCACTGCCCCACATTCTGCCGGTTCACCCGCTGCACATGTTCCCATTCCCTTGGAAACAGTTCCAGATAGTCCCGGCGCAGAAACCTGTCATCCAGCAGCAGAATGACCCCCTCATCCTCCGTCGTCCGGATCACCCGCCCGGCCGCCTGCAAAACCTTGTTCATTCCCGGATACTGATAGGCAAAATCGAATCCTGCCTGCTCGGTTTCCTCAAAATATCCCTTCAGTACCTCCTGCTCCACACAGACCATGGGCAGTCCCGTCCCCACGACGGCAGCACCAATCAGCTGCTCTTCTTTTAAATCAATTCCTTCCGAAAACACGCCTCCCATGACGCAGAAGGCCACCAGAGAATGATCCCTGGGCCGTTCAAATTCCTTAAGAAACTCCTGGCGCTCCTCCTCATCCATGCCCTGTCCCTGAACCAGAAGCTCCGCATTCAGCGGCTCTTCCTCAAGACAGTCCTCCACCTGCTCCATATACTGGTAGGATGGAAAAAAAACCATATAATTTCCCTGCCGGGCTCCGGCCATGGCGCGGATATAGCCGGCTACCTTCCGGTATTCCGATGCCGTTCTTCTGGTGTACCGGCTGCTTACATCATCCGCCACCATCAAAAGCCGCTTTTCCTCCTGGAACGGAGAGCCTGCATAGACAGCATAATCCTCCTCCTGGCCGGAAAGAAGGGTTTTATAATAGCGGATAGGAAGAAGCGTGGCCGAAAACAGAATGGTACTGTTTCCCTGATCCATGCATTCTGAAAGATTCCTGGCCGGATTGACGCAAAACAGCCGAACCTGAAAGGATTCTGTTCCCTTCGGTTCTCCATAAATCCGGTAATGTTCATCCAGACGCTCATAAACGTATAAAAAATCCCGCAGCCGGAAGTAGAAATCCAAAACCAGACCCCGGTCCAGGAAGTCCGGAAAATCCTCCAGGAAATCCTCCATCTCGGAATACACTCCCATAACCGCAGCGGCAAGAGGCGCCACATCCTCCAGAAGCTGCCATCCATCCTGCTCCCGTTTCATCTGCAAAAGCAGCTTATTGCACTTCATCAGCCCCTGCTCCAGCCTGGGTGATTTTCCCTTTATCAGCCGCCGCACCAGCAGAAAGTCCTCTTTTTCAAGAGAAGCGCTGTACATCTCTCTGGCTCTGGATACAAGGTTATGGGCCTCATCCACAAGAAACAGATATTCCCCTTTGATTCCTTCCGAAAAGTACCGTTTCAGCCGCACATTGGGATCAAAGACGTAATTATAGTCACAGATAATGCCGTCGGTCCAGCTGGAAATATCCAGGCAGAACTCAAACGGGCACACCTGATACCGTCCGGCATATTCCAGTACCTTCTCCCTGGTCATCTCCTGCTCCAGATGAAGAATGTCAAATACTGCCTCATTGACCCGGTCAAAATGTCCCTTTGCATAGGGACAGGCATCCGGATTGCACTCCGCTTTCTCCAGGAAGCAGAGCTTTTCCTTGGCTGTAATTGTGACAAAAGTAAAGATAAGCCCGGCGGAACACAGAATCCGGAACGCTTCCTCCGCCACGGTTCTTGTCACCGTCTTGGCCGTCAGGTAAAAAATCTTCTCTCCTTTTCCCTCGCCCACTGCCTTTACGGCAGGAAATACGGTTGACAGCGTCTTTCCGATTCCTGTCGGCGCCTGGATAAACAGCCGTTTTTTTCTTGAAACAGCCTTATAAACAGAAACCACCAGATCCCGCTGCCCCGTCCGGTACGGGAAAGGAAATTCCAGGCCGCGGATGGACTCATCCCGAAGAAGCTTATGCTGATACTGATAACGGGCCCACTTAAAGTATTCATGAACCACACCCTGAAACCATTCCTCCAGCTCCTCTTTGGACATGTCTTGCCGGAACCGTCTGATTTCTTCCGTCTCCAGATTGCAGTAGGTCACCTGCAGGCGGATTCCATCCAGTCCTCTGTCGCAGCAGTAAAAATATCCGTAGCACATGGCCTGGGCCAGATGAATAAAAACCGGCTCCGTAAACCGGGCCACATCCGCATACATCCCTTTGATTTCATCAATGACCGGGATTCCGTTTTCCTCAAAAATCCCGTCCGCCCGGCCCTCCACCAGAAGAATCAGACCATCCTCCGGGTCCTGCGCTTCATGCTTTAAAACGACCTCCGCCTGATAGCCTGCTCCCATCTGCTTTTGAATTTTCCGGTGAATTCTTCCTCCGGCCAGCATGGCCTCCTTCTGCGCTCCCGCCAGGCGGCGGTTGTCGATGTCTCCGGAACGCAGGACAAATTCCACCAGGCTGCGGACAGAAATTCGTATGATTTTTTCCGACGGCTCCATGGTCAATCCCTCTCCTCTCTGCAGCCTGCCTGCTTTATCTTCCCATTTTCCCGTTCCGCGCTCCGACCATCCTCCGGCAGTTTACTTTCTGTCCTGTTCTCTGACAATCCTTCCCGGCAGTCTGCTTCCTCCTCCGGCGGTCCGTTCCCTATAATGAAAAAAAGCCGCCGTGCCAATCAGCACGGCGGTGCAATCGCCTTCCTACGCAACGGCATGAATCTTTGCCGCATCTTTTTCCTGCAGGAATTCCTCAAATTCCCTGTTCTCACCATCAAATTCCACAGTAAGCTCTTTTGTGAGATCAAGACTCAGCACACCAAGAATGGACTTGGCATCGATTATTACCCGATTGTAGAAGACATCCACATCAAAATCACACTCAACTGCACGACGGACAAATTCCTTTGCATCAGCGGCAGACGAAAGTTTAATTTTTCTCTGCTTCATCATGACATTCAAACTCCTTTACTCATTTTCCTGTCCCAAATTCTGCAATCTGGTCCAGGCAAACGTTGTTTTCTGTGGTTGAAACATTTTAACATTCCAGAAAAAAATAGTCAACGAGTAAATATCACTATTTTTCAGAGCCTATCCGCTGATTTTTTATTCGTTTTTTATAAATTTCTGCAAATTTCCGGCAATTCTCCCGATTTTCACGGCGTTCCTTTAGTTGCCAAAGAATCTTACAAACAACTCATCCATCTCCGGATTATGAACCACATAACCGATGGCCACCTCAAAATTCGTCAGTTCAGCCAGCAAATCCGCCTTTTCCTTTCCGAAAGCTCCGCAAAGCTCAATGGCACCAAACCCATCCCGGTAAAGCGATAAGACCAGCTCCTTCGCCTCGTCAAAATTGCGAACCGTATAGATATGAGTCTCAGAATTTTCCTTGCAAAAACAGCACTGGTGCTTTTCCGGATCATATCCTGCCCCCATTAAAAGAAACGCAAATTTCTTCATGACCAAACCTCCTCTTTGCCTGCAAGACCGTCTTGCGGCGTTTTTTATGTTTCCATTTTAGCATATTTTCCATGTTCCGTCCAGATAGAGCCCCGTTCTTTCGCCGCCTCGAAACTGACCTTTCACCGCCTATCCGTTTTTCTCCCTGCAGTCTGCCAGAAGCTCCATGAACCGCTCCATCTGCGGCGTCAGCCACTTATTGCGGTGATACACCAGCTGTCCCCACATCTCAATTTCCGGACAGTCCACATCAAGAACCGCCAGCTGATTCTTCTTCAGACAGTCACGTACCACAAATTCCGGAAGGAAAGAAGTCCCCCTGTTTCCCAGAAGCATTCTGGTAATCAGATCCGTATTTCCCGTTTCCAGAAAGGGATGTATCTCCACCCCTCTCGCAGCCAGCATCTGCTCCATGGCATAACGGTAGCTGATCCCCTTTTCCGTCAAAAGAAACGGTTCCTGCAGAAGCCGTTCCAGCGGAATCTTCTTTTCTCCCGTCAGGGGATTCTGCACACTGGTAACAAAGAATGCCGGTTCTCTCCATTCTCCCACCTTGACCCATTCCGGAAAATCTGTTTTCCGATCCAAAAAGTACAGCAAATCCAGCTCATTCTGCCGCAGCATCTCAAACAAATCCTCCACCAGAGCAGTCCTGGTGCTGACCTCCACAAGGGGATACCGGCTGCTGAACTCTAGCATCACCGGAGGAAGCACGTTAAGCAGAAGCGATTCCGCCGTTCCGATACAGAGCCTTCCAGAAAGCTCCCCCGGAGGGCGAACCGCATCCCTGGCCTCCCGGACCGCATCCATAACGGCCAGGGCCTTTGGAAGAAACCGTTCTCCCGCCTGGGTTATCTTTACCTGTTTCCCGATTCGTTCCAGCAGCGGCTGACCCAGCTCTTTTTCCAGCTGGCGGATCTGAACCGTCACGGCCGACTGGGAATATCCCATCTGCTCCCCGGCCCTGGAAAAGCTTTTTAATTCTGCTACTTTAATAAATGCCTGTATGTTCCGCAGCTCCATTCTTCCTATGCTCCATCTATTAAAAATTTTCATTGAATCTATGAAAAGTATGAATTTAACAAATATGTACTTTTATGGTACCGTATCTAACAGAGGCTGTCAAGAATCCCCTGACAGCGATTGCATCCGTTTATCCCGCATCCCCGGCCAAAGCCGCGATGCAAACATAACTGTACAAATGCGAGAGTGCAAGCACAGCAGTACAAACTCAGCGGCACAAACATAACAGCTCAGGTACAGCGGCACGGACATAACCGTACTGACACAGCTGCATTGACACAATCGCACAAGCACAGCAGCACTGACACAACAGCTTAGGCACAATCGCGCAGGCATAACAGCTCAGACATAGCTGCATTAATACAGCAGCTTTGGCACAGCTGCACTAACATAATACTTCTAATCAGCAGACAGGAGAAATAGAATGAGAACACTTGCTTACGAAAAAGAAAAACAGGCCGGTCAGTGGATCAAGGAATTCGTGGATTCCGCCATTGACGGCTATCAGAATATCAAAGAAACTCCCGTATTCCGGGAACCGTCCCCCGGCTCCCTGGAAAAACTTGAAACAATGGAAATTCCGGCCGAAGGACGTCCGGCCAGGGAAGTATTGGATGAGATGATTCACGATGTCTACGCGCCGGGAACCAGTATCCAGCACCCGCGCTGCTTTTCCTGCATTCCCAGCCCCGTCTCTGTTTATTCCTGGATGGGCGATATTCTGACAAACGCCTATGACCGCCACGCCGGATGCTGGATGAATGCCCAGGGAGCTGCTCTGGTGGAGCGCAGGCTGATTCAGTGGATGTGCGGTCTGGCCGGCTATCCAAAAACCGCGGGAGGTCTATTCGTATCGGGAGGTTCCATGGCCAATCTTACGGCCCTAACAGCCGCCAGAGACCGCTGCCTGACAAAAGAAAACCGCGCCAGAGCCGTGGCCTATGTTTCTTCCCAGACTCATTCGTCCGTGGCCAAGGGACTGCGCATCATCGGTTTTTATCCGGAGCAGATCCGGGCCATTCCGACCGATCGGCTGTTCCGGATGGATGTCCTTGCCCTGCAAAAAACCATCGAGGAAGATTTAAAGAACGGACTTCTCCCCTTCGCGGTCATTGCCACCGCCGGGACCACCAACACCGGCAGCATCGATCCCTTCCATGAAATCAGCCGTATCTGCCGGGAATACCATATGTGGATGCATGTGGACGGCGCCTTCGGGGCCTCCCTGCTTCTTTCCAAAAAAGGCCGCAGCCGTCTTTCCGGCATCGAGCTGTCCGACAGCATCAGCTGGGACGCCCATAAATGGCTGCGTCAGACCTATGGCTGCAGCATGGTTCTGGTGCGGGATGTTTCTGCGCTGACTGCCGCTTTCTCGGCTCATCCGGAATACTTAAAGGATGCAGACGACGGCAGCGTTGGTGACAATTTCTGGGACCTGGGGCCAGAACTGACCCGCCCGGCCAGAGCCCTAAAGCTCTGGCTCACTCTTCAGATGACCGGAACAAAGTCCATGGAGGAAATGATTGACCATGGCTGTGAAATGGCTGAATTTACCGAGTCTCTCCTGCGCCGCTCTTCCCGGTGGGAAATTATCTCTCCGGCACAGCAGGGAATCATTAACTTCCGCTGGGTTCCGGGACAGTTTCCCTCCAGTCAGTGGGACCTTTTAAACCAGCAGCTGTCCCAGACTGTCAACAAAACCGGTTATGTCCAGATTCTGACCACAGAGCTGGACGGAAAGAAGGTTCTGCGCATGTGCATCCTCAATCCGGAAACGGATGAATCAGACCTTACCAACACGGTCCGCCTTCTGAACGAAACGGCGGAACAGTTAAGCCGGCAGACCATCCTGGATCGCTGCGCTTCCTCTTAATACCTACTATCTGCTGAACAGCAGAACCTTGCGGACTTCCGGTTGATGCTTTCCGGAAGCCCCTCCAGGTTCCGAATCAGACTTTCATCCGGTTTCCCGGCCTTCCAGGAATGTTCTGTTTTTTTGCAGCGAAATTCATAAATTTTACGGCAAAAATTTTCCTTGATAAACGAGACTGGAATGAATGAGAATGGCCAAAAAAGTGCGATTCGAAACGACCATGACATTTGGTGTCTGCTCTGGTGTCTGTTTTTTTAACACCAGGAAACCATTCTTTCTATTTGAACGCCGTCTTTTAGAAATGTCCCGGAAATATAAAAATGGCCGCAACCCCTTATTTTACCAGGAATCGTAGCCATTTATCCGATTTTTAAAGAAGCAGGGGAAGAGGGGCTCGAACCCCCATCTACGGTTTTGGAGACCGCTGCTCTACCATTGAACTATTCCCCTTCGTATCTCACGCTTGATAATATTAGCACAGGAAGCTCAAATTGTCAACGACTTTTTTAACTGTCTGACATTGTTCCAGCATTGTGCCTGTTCTTTCCATTCGCACAAAATATTTATTCAACATCCCCGCTGCCCGGTTTCTTCCAGCTTCCTCCAGCTTTCTTTGATGGCTCCACTCTTGTCCTGCTTTTCTTCATTCCTGCCTTCCCGACACACGGATTCCAAAAGAAAACGGATCCAGACAGCTCCGGATCCGCTTTTCCTTAAAATCAAATTAACTTAAACTTCCACCAGCTCATATTCTCTGGTTCCCACTCCAAGAGCAGCCGCCGCTTCGATGGTGTGAACGCCGTTTCTGGATTCCACACGCTCAATGAAGTGCTCTTTTCCCGGATCATCCGAAGCGTATACCAGATCGATGCAGGCCTGGTCAATGGCCACCGGATCAGTGGAAACAAGGATTCCTATATCCTTCATACACGGATCTTCCGCTACTGCGCAGCAGTCGCAGTCTACCGACATGTTCTTCATCACATTCACATAAAGGATATTGCCCTTAAAATAGTTCACAATGGAGGAAGCTGCATCCGCCATGGATTCCAGGAAGGAATCATGATCGGAAGTCCAGATTTTCTCCGGCTCACCGGCTCCATGGATATATGCCTTTCCGTAAGCAGAGGCCACTCCGATGGACAGCTGCTTTAACGCCCCGCCGTAGCCTCCCATGGGATGGCCTTTAAAATGAGCCAGTACCAGCATGGAATCATAATTGACCAGATCCTTCCCCACGAAATTCTTTTTAATTACCTTTCCGTTGGGAATCTCCAACTCCATGTCCGGCCCTTCCGCATCCAGCAAATCCACTGTAAAATATCTGGTCCATCCGTGCTTTTCCAGTGTTTTTACATGCTTCTCTGTGCTGTCCCGCTCACCAGCATAAGCCGTATTGCATTCCACGACTGTTCCATTTACCATTTCCACCGCCGGTTTCCAGAAATCCGGTTTTAAAAAGTTCTGGTTTCCAACCTCACCGGAATGAAGCTTAACTGCAAACTTGCCAGGCAGTTCCTTTCCTGCCATTCTGCACAGGCTGACCACCGTTTCCGGCGTCAGATTTCTGGAAAAATAGACCTTTGCTTTCATGTGATTCCCTTCCTTTCTGCTTATAGGCTGCATAAAATGCCTTTGTTTCGGGCAGCTCTGCCAGCCTTTTCAGTTCTGTCCCTCTTGTAGTATAACACGTTGCGCCTGGATTTGCACCTGCATATTTCAAGATTTACACCGGCCTTTTCGCATACGTTTTCAATAATTTCTCAAAAATGCGTTCCCCTTTTCAGTCCCCCGGCTTTTCTCATATCTGCCTAAGAAAGCTGCCTGATTGCTTCCCGCACATTGGATACACCGATGAGGCGAATCCTGTTTTCTCCTTTTAGTTTTTCCAGATTGGCCGCAGGCAGCAGACAGCTGGTAAAGCCCATTTTCACTGCCTCAGAAACTCTCTGAGCAGCCTGAGAAACGGCCCGGACCTCACCGGAAAGGCCCACCTCACCAAAAATCAGCATCCCTGGATCCACAGCACGGTTTTTAAAGCTGGACACCAGCGCCATGACCAATGCCAGATCCAGCGCCGGTTCATTGACTCTCATCCCTCCTGCTATGTTCACATAAGCATCATACCGGCCCATGGCATAACCGCAGCGTTTTTCCAGAATCGCCAGCAGGATATTGATGCGGTTATAGTCCACCCCGTTGGCTGTCCTCCTTGCCATTCCAAAGCCGGTTTCCGTCACCAGTGCCTGAACCTCCAGAAGAATGGGCCTGGTTCCTTCCATGGAGCAGGCCACCACCGAACCGGACGCTTCGACGGGCCGTCCGGAAAGCAGCATTTCCGAAGGATTTTTCACCTCCGCAAGACCGCTCTCCTCCATTTCAAAGACGCCAATCTCATTTGTTGAGCCAAAGCGGTTTTTCACTGCCCGCAGAATCCGGTAAGTATCATTGCGGTCTCCTTCAAAATACAGCACCGTATCCACCATATGCTCCAGCACTCTTGGTCCGGCCACAACGCCTTCCTTGGTTACATGCCCTACGATAAAAATGGTGATACCGTATCCCTTGGCAATCTGCATCAGAAGATTGGTGGATTCCCGAACCTGGCTCACACTCCCGGGAGCCGAGGACAAATCCTCCCGGTACATGGTCTGTATGGAGTCGATCACCACAATCTCCGGCCTGGTATGTTCGATGGCGCCGGAAATGGCATCCAGGTTGGTTTCACACAAAAACAGCAGTTCACCGGAAATGTCTCCGATTCGGTTGGCTCTCATTTTAATCTGCTTTAAGGATTCCTCACCGGAAATATATAAAAGCTTTTTCCCTGCCGCAGCAAGATTCCTGCATACCTGCAAAAGCAGTGTGGATTTTCCAATTCCCGGATCCCCGCCCACAAGAACCAGGCTTCCTTTCACAGTTCCATCGCCCAGAACCCGGTCCAGCTCCCCGAATCCGGTGGAAGTTCTGTCCTGCTCTTCCAGGGATATTTCCGAAACTGGTACCGGTACCGCAGATTTTCCCGATGCCTTTCGTCCTCCTCCCGGTCTTCCTGCATCTACAGCCACCGGTTCTTCCACAAAGGTGTTCCACTGCCTGCAGGCCGGACACTGCCCCATCCATTTTGCCGATTCATATCCGCATTCTTTGCAGAAAAATACTGTATGATTCTTTGCCTTCGCCACTTGCACTCCCTTCCCGGATTTCAAAACTTCCCGTCAAACCCAAAGCGCCCCGCAGAAGCTTCTCTGCGGAGCACTTTTTCATTTTCTTTCTTATTTACGGATAATTCTGACCTCAACAGCTTTGCCTTCGGTAAGCTCAACAGAAAGGCTCAGCTTTCCGCTCATATTGGTAATCATTCCTCCGACAGCAACACCGTCCTCAAATACCTCGTATTCCATATCATCTTCAAGCTGCACGGTAATCTGTGCGTCTTCCGTTCCCTCTACCTGGAAGGTCACATCCGCATCGCGGACAGAAAAATGGTTCACAGCCGTTCCGGGAACCGACTCGTAAACGAACATGCCGTTTCTTTCCAGTTTGGTAATATCCTTAAACGTCTTTACTTTATACAAATCTCCGTCATGTTCAAAATCTTCCACTTTGGATTTTGCTGCAAGCGTATAATTTCCAAAGCTGATGGTTCCATCTTCTTCCGAACGGATTAATTCATTGATTACTGGCATAATACTTAATCTCCTTTTGTGTTTCCTCCTGCTTATCCTGCAGAAACTGGTTCTGCGGCCATGATGTCGTGGTCCCTGACCATAACATATCTTATGCGCCCGACTTTGTGCGGTGAACACGCTGCCGGGATACACGGTATCAGCTGCAGGGTATGAACGTCCTGCCCGCAGGGTCCGATCACTCTGTCACGCAGAATCCGGTCGCTCTGCCGCGCAAAACCTGGTCGCTCTGCCGCGCAGGGGAGCTCGATTCCGCTTCGCTTCATCTCGCTCGCGTGCGTTCGCACGATAGTCTCAGGCATATTCGGATTTTTGTTCATGCAAGCATGATGGAAATCTTCCTCTACCGCAGACTGCCCTGCTCATTGCCTCCCGAACATTATACCACATCAACCTCTCTTTTGCCACTTGTTTGTGCTGGGAGGGAGGAAAATTTCAGGGAATCGTTCTCGACGCTGATCGTTACAGCGTCCCCTTCTTTTACCTTACCTTCCAGAACTTCCTCAGCCAGTTTGTCTTCAATCAGATTCTGAATGGTGCGCTTTAAGGGTCTGGCACCGTATTTTTCATCGTAGCCTTTTTCTATCAGGTATTCTTTCACATCATCCCCGGCCTCCAGCGTAATGGACATCTGCTGGCTGGTTCTCTTGCTGACGGAACGAAGGAGGATGGATACAATTTCCTTCATATGATCCTTGGTCAGCGGATGGAAAACGATAATCTCATCAATCCGGTTTAAAAACTCCGGTTTGAACAGGCGCTTCACCTCGTCCATGACTCCTGTTTTCATCCGGTCATACCGCGCCTTCTCATCATCCTGGGAAGTAAAGCCCAAATGCCTGGGAGCGATGATGTTTTCCGCACCCGCATTGGATGTCATGATGATAATCGTATTTTTGAAATCGATTTTATGGCCCTGGGAATCGGTGATATGGCCGTCATCCAGCACCTGAAGCAGGATATTGAACACATCCGGATGGGCTTTCTCCACCTCGTCAAACAGCACAACCGAGTAGGGATTGCGGCGGATTTTTTCGCTTAACTGTCCGCCTCCCTCATATCCCACATATCCTGGCGGCGAGCCAATCATCTTGGAAACGCTGTGCTTCTCCATGTATTCCGACATATCAACGCGAATCAGCGCGTTCTCCGTTCCGAACATGGCCTCGGCCAGCGCCTTGCAGAGCTCGGTTTTTCCTACGCCTGTAGGTCCAAGGAATAAGAAGGAGCCTATCGGACGCTTGGGATCCTTTAGGCCGACCCGGCCGCGGCGGATGGCCTTTGCCACGGCGGCCACAGCCTCATCCTGTCCAACCACCCGCTCATGCAGAATGGATTCCAGCTTTAAAAGCCGCTCGGTTTCCTCCTCCGCCAGCTTGGACACGGGAATCTTTGTCCATCCCGACACCACGTCGGCAATGTCATCCTCTCCCACTTCCAGCCGTTTGGATTTCTTTTCCTCTTCCCAGGTTTCTTTCAATTTTTCGATTTGTTCTCTCTTTTTTGTCTGTTCCTTTTTAATTTCTCCCGCCTTCTCATAAGCCTCCGCACGGATAGCGTCTTCCTTCTGCGTCTCCAGCGCCTTAATCTCGGCCTCCAGCTCTTTAATCTCCTTCGGCTCCACAAAGACCGTCAAACGGATTTTAGAAGCTGCCTCATCTACCAAATCGATGGCCTTATCCGGCAGGAACCGATCGTTAATGTACCTGGCAGAAAGTTTTACTGCCGATTTTAAGGCCTCATCCGTAATCCGCACATGATGATGCTCTTCATAACGCGGTCTCAGCCCCTTTAAAATTTCCAGCGCTTCTTCCTCCGTAGGCTCATCCACGGTCACCGGCTGGAACCGACGCTCCAGAGCCGGGTCCTTTTCGATATACTTTCGGTATTCCTCGATGGTCGTTGCTCCAATCAGCTGGATTTCTCCACGGGCCAGGGACGGCTTTAAAATGTTGGAAGCATCCAGAGCTCCCTCCGCTCCTCCAGCACCGATGATGGTATGAATCTCATCGATGAACAGGAGCACATTTCCTGCTTCCCGCACCTCTTTTAAGACATTCTTAATCCGCTCTTCAAATTCTCCCCGATACTTGGAACCGGCCACCATGCCGGACAGATCCAGTACCACCACCCGTTTTCCGCGAATGGTTTCCGGCACATCTCCGGACACAATCATCTCCGCCAGGCCTTCGGCAACGGCCGTCTTTCCAACTCCAGGTTCTCCGATGAGGCAGGGATTGTTTTTGGTCCTTCTGCTTAGAATCTGAATCACTCTCTGAATCTCTTTTTCCCTTCCGATTACCGGATCCAGTTTGCCGTCCTTTGCCAGCTGAGTCAGATCCCTGCTGTAAGTGTCCAAGGTCGGCGTTCCCTGCCCGTTTCCTTTCTGGGCACGGCCGGATGCCAGATCCTCCCGTCCGGCAGCTCCATCCTCTCCCATGGGGGAAAGAAGATCAACGTAAATCTTCTGGATATTGACATTCATGGTATTTAAGAGTCTGACCGCCACACAGTCTGACTCCTTTAAAAGTGCCATCAGAATATGCTCGGTTCCGATTAAAGGTGCACGAAACCGTACTGCCTCCCGATAGCTGTTCTCCAGAACATGGCGGGCACTGGGCGTATAACCGTCCCGATCCCGCACCTTCGTATTCTGATAAGAAGCCACCAGCTGCTGCTCCAGAGCCAGAAGCTTTTCCAGCTTCACATCATTGGCCTCCAGAACTCTGGCCGCCGTTCCGCTTCCCTCCTGTATCAGACCAACAAGAATGTGCTCGGTTCCAATCATGCGGACTCCCATACTCTCCGCCGTTTCCATGGCAAGAGCAAGAGCTTCCTTAGCCTTTTCTGTGTACTGATCCATTCTGTCTGTTTTCCTCCTGTTTTCCTATTTGAACCATCCAATTTCGTGTCTCCACATGCCTTTCCGCTTTTCCAGTTTCCCGCCTTACAAAATCTGGGGCAGCCGCTCCCTTAAAAACTGGGCTCTCGCTGCATCCAGCTCTTCCTTATCCAGCGGTTTCTCCGCACGGCTCAGCAAATTGGCCGGCTGGACTCCCAGCATCAGTCCAAAGACGGAACAGGGAGTCTCTGACTTTAAAATCCCATCATTGATTCCCGCCATCAGCTGGGACAAAAATTCCATGGCATCCTTTCTTGTCAGCCGTCTGGCATATTTTAACACCCCATAGGATTTATATGTCTCGTCTGCCCGGCCCAGGGGACGCTGCGCCATGGCATCGCTCCGAAGTTTTCTTTCCTGCACATCCAGCTCGGCCGCCGTTTTTGCCACCAGATCCACAATTTCCTTTTCTGTCTGTCCCAGAGTCTTCTGATTGGACACCTGGTAAAGAGAACCGAAATTCTCGCCGCCATCCCCATAGACTCCACGGATTACAGTGCCAAACCGGGCCATATCGGCCACCAGGCTGTTAAAATTCTTTCTTCGGGACAGCATGGGCAGATGAACCACCACCGATGCCCGCAGCCCGGTTCCCACATTGGTCGGGAAAGAAGTCAGAAAACCATATTTTTCATCAAAAGAATAGTCAAAACGGCCGCCGATATAATCGTCAATCCGGTTTGCTTCCTGATAAAGCTTCTCCAGGCAGAATCCCATATCTACAGTCTGAATCCGGATATGGTCATCCCCATTTAATACGATTCCTTCCCGCTCATCCTCTGAAAGAATCAACCCGGAAGCCGCATGCTTTTTCAGCACACTGCGGTTAATGGCCCGCCGTTCAAACAGCGCTGTCTTCTCCAAATCTGCCATACGGTCCAGATAGGCAAAGCGGAAATTCTTTCCGTCCAGCGAACCAATACCGGCCAGTCCCTCATAAAGCCTTCCGGTCATCTCCGCGCTCTGTTCCTTTGTCATTTTTCCAGGAAACGGATATTCCCTCCAGTTGCGCACAAGCCGAACGCGGCTGTATACCACGTTGGAGCCGGGACGTCCCGGTTCTTCATACCATTTACTCATGCTGTCCGCTCTCCTCCTCCAGCTTATGAATCTCGTCCCGCAGGGAAGCTGCCTCCTCATATTCCTCCCGTTTTACCGCGTCCTTTAGTCTGGTTCGCAGCAGACGAACCCGTTCTTCCATGGTCAGAGGTGCCGGTCCTTCGGCGCCCGGCGTGGAGCTTCCCGGTACTTCCTCCTCCCCTTCCTTCGGCTGCTCTGTCCCACGGGTCAGATATGCCGGCCGCTTTCCCACATGCTTTTCACTTCCCTGAAGATGACGGATGTTCTCCGCAATCAGCGGGTCAAACACGCTGTAGCAGTCCGGGCATCCAAACCGGCTGTTTTTTACAAACTCTTCGTATGTCGTACCACAGACAGGGCAGACCACGCCGGAAAATTTTTCGCTGGCCGGGTCCGTTTCCTGCATTCCCAAAAGACCTGACAGCAGCTTGCCCAAAGGAAATTCCCCTTCAAATAAAGCAGAATACTGCCCCATATCGATATGACTGGCACACTGAGTACACAGATTGTGCTCCGTCTTTACTCCATTTATCACTTCCACATATTTCACGGTTGCTTCCCGTTTTTTACAATGTTCACAAAGCATGTTGCTCCTCCTTTTCCGGTCATGCCCGTCCGCCAAGCTCGTCAAAAATCTGATCCACCAGAGAATGGACCTCGTTTCTTCCGACATTCTTGCAGATCCCACGGGCCACCAGAAGGGTCAGGTTCTCCTTCATGTCCTCCAGGGCCCTCAGTTTATCCATATCCAGGGCGATGACGGCTCCCCGCCTCCTGTCAAGGCGGAGGAATCCTTCCTGCTTTAATACAGAATATGCCTTATTGACTGTATGCATGTTAATCCCAATTTCATCCGCAAGCTGTCTTACAGAAGGCAGGCTGTCCCCCTCCCGCAGCGACTCCGTCGCAATTCCCACGATGATCTGATTGCACAGCTGTATATACAGCGCTTCCTCACTGTTAAAATCAATTTTTAATATCATGGACTCACCGTCTTTCGTTTTGCTTCGATATTCCATCTGTTATATTCATATAGTAACAGACGAACGCATTTTCGTCAAGTGGCAATTCCTGCCGCTCTGAACCATCCGATTTTCCCGCGGTTTCTCACCCTTGCGTTCTCTTCTCTGCTTTCGTTTCGCGGTCCCTGTTCCTATGCTGACTCCCCCGCTTCCATTTCCCCTTATTTTCGCGTCCCATCAGCCGCACGGCTGTCGATGATCGTCCCCATCAACCAGGCCATGTCGTTCATTTCCTCCTCCATATAGGCCTTTCCCTCCTCATCCAGATAGGCGGCAAATAAGGCGCCGAATACCAGAGACTCATCCCTCTTATGGCTCTGGGGGATTCCCGTCAGTTCCAGGATAAAATACTCCCTGTGACGGAGAATGCTCGGATATTGATAATCCTTCCGATCCTGAGCGGAACGCAGATATAAAAAGGCGCCGAATCCATCCAGAATCCCTTCCGGACTGGAAACATACAATGTCCGCTCTGCGTCATTCAGCTCATAGCGTACCGGATAACTGCCCCCTGCTCCATCTGAGAGTTCCTGATAAGCTCCCCGCTCCGGACAGTATACAAAATGCCAGTCACCGTCCACGAAAGCCTTAAGCCAGCCGCCGGGCAGCCGGTTTAACTTCTCTTCCAGCGCTTTCTCCTCACCGGCAGAAAGCGTTATGGTTTCCCCCTGTTCATTCCAGACCCTTACATCATAGGACGGATCCGGCTGCCCCAGGCTGTTATAATAATGGATTCCCTCATATCGGTTGGATAAAAGCCTGCCGTCCGGCAGAAACCAGTATTCCCTGCCTCCTATGGTCTTTGAGCTCTCCTGATTTAAAATTCCCTCCGGCGAAAACCAGTACCAGTCCCCTCCGTCTTCAAACCAGCCGATCACCGCATTTCCTGCAGAATCATAATAATGCCACTGGCCGCTTTCCCCGTCCCCGTAGCACTTCCAGCCCTCCGTCAGTCTGCCGTCCGGCTCGAAATGATACCGGATGTTGCTGATCTCCTGCCAGCCGGTAGCCATTCGCTCATCCGGTCCGAAATAATACCACTCTCCGTCAATATCTTCCCAGCTTCCCCTGGCCATGCTGCCGTTGGCCCTCTGATAGCTCCATCCGCCGTCGCCCAAATCCATCCAGGTTCCATCTGCTCCAAAGCAAAGGCAGATGTTTCCCAATGATAACGCCGCTGCCAGAATCCATGTTTTCCAATACCTTTTTTTCATCCCCATTTCCCTCTCCTTCTTTATCTGTCCCGGAGCATCTGCTTTGCATCCTGGACCATCTGTTTCACACCCTGAACCGTTTGTGTCCTCTCCCGGCTGCTTATGTCCCCTGCAAGGCCGTTTATATCCTCCCCTGACCCGCTTCTCTCACATCTCCGCCCCTCATTCCTTCTCTTTTCAGTATAGCACAGCCGTATTTCATGCCACAACCATTCCCGGGCAATCGTAAGTATTCGTAAGCATTTCCGGAATTTTGCCGCACCTTTTCCGTCCATCTAAGCATGCGGAATCCTCCGAACCAGACCTTGCTCCTCTGTACATTTTTATATGAATCAGCTATAATAAAGGAAAACACGGAACCGTACTTTCCCCGTTTTAAAAAGGAGGCGCCCATGAAACGAGTGCTCGCATGGATCGGCATCTTTGTGATTGCCGCCCTGTTTCTGCTTCTTATTATCCTGACGGCCACAGGAGCAGAGGCCAACACCATTATGGCTGTTTTGTTCTGCCTGATTATTTTCCCGGTGATCCTTTATGGATGTATTCTTTTCTACCGGGTCACAAAAAAAGATGAAAAAAAGGACGGCAAAGAATCCTGATTCTCTGTCGTCCTTTTCTCTATTTTTAATACCTTTTCCGCTACTTTCTGATGATGATCTCGTCCCGTCCCGGTCCATTGGATACCATGGTAACCGGTACTCCGATTTCTTCCTCGATCGCTTCAATGTATTTTTTACAGTTTTCCGGAAGCTCCTCATAATTGCGGATTCCCCGGATATCGCACTTCCAACCGGGAAGTTTCTTGTAAACGGGTTTTGCCTTCTCAAGAAGGTGAGTCGTCGGAAAATCTTTTGTAACCTTTCCATCGATCTCATAACCTACGCAGATCGGAAGCTCCTCCAGATAGCCCAGCACATCCAGAACCGTCAGAACCACTTCCGTAGCGCCCTGAACCCGGCAGCCATATCTGGTTGCCACTGCATCAAACCATCCCATCCGTCTGGGACGTCCGGTGGTCGCTCCAAATTCTCCGCCGTCACCGCCGCGCTTTCTTAATTCGTCAGCCTCCTCGCCGAAGATTTCGCTGACGAAGGCTCCTGCTCCTACGGCACTGGAATAAGCCTTTACAACTGCTGTAATGTTTTTAATCTCGTAAGGCGGAATTCCCGCTCCGATGGCACCGTATGCAGCCAGAGTGGAGGAGGAAGTAACCATGGGGTAAATTCCATGATCCGGATCCTTCAAAGAACCAAGCTGACCCTCCAGCAGGATGTTCTTTCCTTCCTTGATTGCCTCATCCAGGTACTTGGAAACATCGCATACATAAGGCTCGACAATTTCCTTATACTCCATCAGAGTCTGGAATACTTCCTTGGGATCCAGCAACGGCTGATGGTACAGATGCTCCAGCATCACATTCTTTAAGGTGCAGACATTCTCCACCTTTTCCATCAGTTCCTTCTCATCTCCGAACAGTTCACTGACCTGGAAACCAATTTTTGCGTATTTATCTGAATAGAACGGAGCAATCCCGGATTTGGTGGATCCGAAGGATTTCCCTGCAAGACGGGCTTCCTCATACGTATCAAATAAAATATGATACGGCATCATGATCTGAGCCCGGTCGGAAACCAGAATCTTCGGAGCAGGAACTCCCTTTTTCGTCAGTTCCTCAATTTCCTCCTTCAAAAACGGGATATTCAGGGCCACCCCGTTGCCGATGATGCTTGTGGTATGCTGATAAAAAACACCGGACGGAAGCAGGTGAAGGGCGAACTTGCCGTAATTATTGATAATTGTATGACCGGCATTGCTTCCTCCCTGGAAACGGATAATGATATCGGATTCCTTGGCAAGCATATCCGTAATCTTTCCCTTTCCCTCGTCACCCCAGTTGGCGCCTACGATTGCTCTAACCATTCTTAATATCCTCCTTTGGATCTTCGCTGTATTGATTCTCAAGAAAACGCCGCTTCAGCCCTTTCTTTACAGCTATCGTCATCCATGCGGCAGCGTTCAGACCGTCTGCCAAAACAACACACTGCTCTAGTGTACAACAAATATGCCCATAAGTAAAGAACATCTTTGCCGTACACCAGATCAATCTTCACATTCCCGGACACATGCTGCCGCCATACGGAAAATTATACGTTGATTTCCGCCTTCAGGCCGAGAATTTCCTCATTTTCCTTTAAAATCGGACGAATGACCTCATTTAAGAACTCTTCCACCTGCTGCGGTGCCCGGCCCACGTATCTCATGGGATCCATGGTCTTCTGCAGCTCTTCCAGAGAAAGATTAAAGGACGGATCGGCTGCGATCAGTTCCAGAAGGTTGTTGTCTTTTCCTTCCACCTTGACATTCCTTCCTGCTTCCATGGAAAGTTCCCGAATCCGCTCATGAAGCTCCTGCCGATCGCCTCCGGCCTTTACGGCATCCATCATAATGTTCTCCGTGGCCATAAAGGGAAGCTCGGACATCAGCCGCTTCTCAATCACCTTGGGATATACCACCAGGCCGTCCACCACATTCAGATAGAGGTCCAGAATGCCGTCAACCGCCAGGAAACCTTCCGGAATGGAAAGCCGCTTGTTGGCCGAATCATCCAGAGTCCGCTCAAACCACTGGGTAGAAGCCACCAGCATGGGGTTCATCATATCAGACATTACATAATTGGCCAGAGAAGCCATTCTCTCGCTTCTCATGGGATTTCTCTTATATGCCATAGCTGAAGAACCAATCTGATTCTTCTCAAAGGGCTCCTCCACCTCTTTTAAGTGCTGCAGAAGGCGGATATCGTTGGAGAATTTATGCACACTCTGGGCAATTCCTGCCAGCACGCCAAGAACACGGCTGTCAATTTTTCTGGAATAAGTCTGCCCGGACACGGGGTAGCACTCCTTAAAGCCCATCTTTTCCGCAATCATCTGATCCGCCTTCCGGCATTTCTCATGATCGCCGTCAAACAGCTCCAGGAAGCTGGCCTGAGTTCCCGTGGTTCCCTTGGAGCCCAGCAGCTTCATGGAACCGATAACATGGTCCAGATCCTCCAGATCCAATGTCAGATCCAGAAGCCACAGCGTGGCACGTTTGCCGACCGTTGTCGGCTGAGCCGGCTGAAAATGGGTGAAGGCCAGAGTCGGCTGGTTTTTATATTTGTCTGCAAATGACGCCAGCTCGCTCATCACATTCAGGAGCTTTTTTCTCACCAGCTGCAAAGCTTCCGTCATCAGGATCAGATCCGTGTTATCGCCCACATAGCAGGAGGTGGCTCCCAGATGGATGATTCCCTTCGCCTTGGGACACTGAAGGCCATAGGCATATACATGGGACATTACGTCATGGCGCACTAACTTCTCCCGCTCTTTCGCAGCTTCAAAGTTAATATCGTCCTGATGAGCCTTTAACTCCTCAATCTGCTCATCCGCAATCGGAAGCCCCAGCTCCTTTTCTGTTTCTGCGAGGGCAATCCACAGCTTTCTCCAGGTTTTGAATTTCTTTTCCGGAGAAAAAATGTACTGCATTTCCTTGCTTGCATACCTCTCAGAGAGAGGGCTCTGGTATCTGTCGTACATGGCAATCCTCTTTCCCGGCGGTTTCCGCCTCAAATCTTATTTTTCATAGCTTCCCCGGATATCCTCGCTGGGCGGATCCAGCGGATAGTCCCCGGTAAAGCAGGCCGTGCACACCGGCAGCATGCCCGCCATCTCTTTTAACCGTTCCACCTTCAGGTAGGACAGGGAGTCGGCTCCGATGATACTGCAGATTTCTTCCACCGTCCTGTTCCAGGCAATCAGCTGATCACTGGAAGGAATATCCGTTCCAAAATAGCAGGGATATAAAAAGGGCGGTGCGCTCACCTTTACATGAACCTCCCTGGCCCCCGCCTCCCGCAGCATATTCACGATCAGATTGCTGGTGGTTCCGCGGACGATGGAGTCGTCAATCATAATCACCCGTTTCCCATTTACTGCCTCTTTCAGCACATTCAGCTTTACCCGAACCGCCGATTCCCGGCTGCTCTGCTTCGGCTTAATAAAGGTACGGCCCACATAGGAGTTTTTCACGAAGGCCATACTGTAAGGGATTCCTGATTCCATGGAGTAACCCAAAGCGGCAGCATTTCCCGATTCCGGAACGCCGACCACAATATCTGCATCCACGGGAGAATCCTTGGCCAGACACCGGCCCGCGTAGATCCTGGAATGGTACACGCCGACTCCGTCAAACACGCTGTCCGGGCGGGCAAAATAGATGTATTCAAACACACACCGCGCCTCCGGCCGTCCGTTGGAAAAAATATGGCTGGATTCAATCCCGTTCTCCGTAATGGTCACAATCTCACCAGGACGAACGTCCCGTATAAATTCTGCTCCCACCGTATCCAGGGCGCAGGTTTCCGATGCCAGAATATAAGCGTTGTCCCGTTTTCCAATGCACAACGGCTTAAATCCCTGGGGATCCCTGACACCAATCAGCTTTCTCGGACTGGCAATTACCAGCGAATAGGCGCCCACAATCTTTTTCATGGCGTTAGCCACCGCCTCCTCGGCGGTTTTCGTTTTGACCCGTTCTCTGGCAATATGGTAGGCAATCACCTCAGAATCGATGGTGGTCTGAAAAATAGCGCCGTCATAAGCCAGCTCTCGCCTCAGAGCAGGCGCATTCACCAGGTTTCCGTTATGAGCCAGCGCCAGCGTTCCTTTTACATAGTGAAGCACCAGCGGCTGCGCGTTTTCCCTCGTGCTGCTGCCGGCGGTGGAGTAGCGCACATGGCCGACTCCGATGTTCCCCTTTAACCGTTCGATTGCTTCGTGAGTGAACACCTCATTGCAAAGCCCCATTCCCTTGCAGGCATTCATTCCCTCCGGCCCGCTGGTATCGCTGACTGCGATGCCGCAGCTTTCCTGTCCCCGGTGCTGCAGCGCAAACAGGCCGTAATAAATCGTGGGAGCCACGTCGTTTCCATCCAAATCATACATTCCGAAAACGCCGCACTCCTCATGCAGCTTGTCCCTCCCCAAGTCCAAAGCAGGCATGTCATTCATTTTTTATTTTCTGTCCTCGATTCCAAGTCTTCTGAATACTTCGTTGTATGCGTCCTCTACGTTGCCCATGTCTCTTCTGAAACGATCCTTATCCAGCTTCTCATGGGTTTCCTTATCCCAGAGACGGCAGGTGTCCGGAGAAACCTCATCGGCCAGGATTACCTGTCCTTTATAGCGTCCGAACTCGATCTTGAAATCCACCAGATCGATTCCCAGGCTGTCGAAATATTTCTTCATGATTTCATTTACCTGGAATGCATATTTCTCGATGGTATCGATCTCTTCCTCTGTTGCCAGATCCAGTGCCAGGGCATAGTAACGGTTGATAAACGGATCATGAAGATCATCATTCTTATAGCTGAATTCCAGAGTCGGACGTTTTAATACGATTCCCTCTTCTACACCCATCTTCTTTGCAAAGCTGCCAGCTGTGATGTTGCGGATAATCACCTCAAGAGGAATAATTTCCACCTTCTTTACAGCAGTCTCTCTGTCAGACAGCTCTTCAATGTAATGGGTCGGGATTCCGTCTTTCTCAAACAGTTTGAAAATGTGGTTGGTCATCCGGTTATTGATGGCGCCCTTTCCCACAATGGTGCCCTTCTTCTGGCCGTCAAAGGCGGTGGCGTCATCCTTATAATCTACGATTAATACATCCGGATCCTCCGTCGTATAAACCTTCTTTGCTTTTCCTTCGTACAGCATTTCCACTTTCTTCATCGCTTCGACCTTCCTTTTCATATGTTGTGGGGTCCGCATGCTGCGGACATGTCCGTTCTATTCAGACGGCCCATGGCAGTCCAGAAAAAATTATAAGACATGGGCTGTGGAAAATCAAGGAAAACTTCCATTGGCCTCTGTCCGTACCTATTTCTTTCTTCCTTTGTTTCCCTTTTCCTGCTGCTCTGCCGTCCGGTTTCCGTCTGATTTTTATTTCTCAGCCTTTTGATTCCGGAAGCCTTCTTGTTTATTCGTCCTCTTTTGTCTTCTCATGAAACCAGAAGATGGTTCCGCTCCCCTTCTCAATTCCAACGCCGAAAACCTCATCGTCCGAATGGTTCCCCTCTCCTTGGCTTCCTTTCTCCTCTGTTCTGATCCGGTATTCTTCCTCTCTCGTATGGCTTTTCACATAGGCCACTGCAAACCAGAGCACTTCGAGCAAAAATAAAACTCTTACTCCCCAAATGGCCAGCCTCCGGCACATGTTTCTTCTGTATCCATGCCGCCATGGGTGAGACGGCCTGTATACATAGCGAATCTTCCTCCCTCCTTTCATTCCAAACCGGTCATCTGTCTTGCTGTCTTACTTCCATTATAAAAAAACGACGGAAAATGTAAAGAGCCAGTTTTCCTTCTCCGCCGCACAAGCCCTTTAAGCCATGTTTCCATCACAAAAAATATTTGATGACAGCCTTCCATTTAAAAAAGCGCCATGCAGCTCTCCATAAAACTGCACAGCGCTCCCGCCTGTTCTGTTCCTTATTGATTTCCTGAACCCTGTATTTACGCTCCGCTTCCCGTTCCATCAGAAGCAGACGTTCCGGTCATATCGCCTTCCATTCCATCCTTTACGTCCTTCACGCCTTGTTCCACATCGTTCTTTACATTCTCAGCACCGTCTTTTACATCCTCTCCGGCATCCCTCATGCCGTCTCCGACATCATCCACCATCTCCTCCAGAACACCGCCGGTCTCATCCCTGGAATCCGTGGCTGATGTATCTCTGACAGAAGATGATGTGCCCTGAGAAGCGCTTCCCTGAGAACCCGTTCCTTCCACATTATTGGAATCGTTGCTGCCGCAGGCTGTTACAAAACACAGGAGGACAGCCAGAGTCGTACATAATACAATCCGTTTGATTTTTTCCATAAAAATAATCTCCTTTCTAAGGCTAGTATGCGCTCTAAAAAGGAGATTATTACGGAAGATTTTGTCTTGATAAAATTTTAAAAAAATCAGCTTTCAGCCGAAGCCGGTGTTCTTCCTTCCATCGAAAAACCTGATTTCCGAACATGGAAAGCGAACCGCTTTTCATGGCGTGTCTACTCAGGTTCCGGAAATTTCCCGGCCGGCTGCTTTATCCAATCACGTCCGACATGTCGTACATTCCCGCCGGTTTTCCGGCAAGGAACTTGGCTGCTTCTACGGCACCCTTGGCGAAGATTTCACGGGAATAGGCGGTATGCTGAAGCGTAATCACCTCGTCCCGTCCGGCAAACATGATGTCATGCTCACCGACGATGGTGCCGCCCCGCATGGCCTGAAGGCCGATTTCCTTCGGATCTCTCTTGGCCCGTCTGGACGTCCGGTCATACTGATAGTGATATTCGTTGTTTAAGCTTTCATTGATGGCATCCGC
This sequence comes from Candidatus Copromonas faecavium (nom. illeg.), assembly GCA_018712915.1. Lineage (GTDB taxonomy): Bacteria > Bacillota > Clostridia > Lachnospirales > Lachnospiraceae > Copromonas > Copromonas faecavium. The sequence goes on from DVGC01000034.1 coordinate 32,657, forward strand.
AAGGGCGATAGCCGTCCCGCTGGGAGCATCCAGCTTGCGGTTATGGTGCTTCTCCAGAATTTCAATGTCGAATCCGGCAGATGCCAGAACCGGAGAAATTTCCTTCAGCACCTTAAGAAGCAGATTGATTCCCACCGACATATTGGCAGACCGCAGAACCGCGCTGGTCTTACTTAATGCCTCCGCCCGGTTTAACTGCTCATCAGAAAGTCCGGTGGTGCAGAGTACCAGGGGAACTTTCTTCTCCTCACAATAAGCCAGCAGGCTGTCCGTTGCCTTCGCAACAGAAAAATCAATGATGACATCCGCCTCCGGACACTCCGTCAGGGAAGAAAATACCGGATATCCTCCATGCTGCTCTGTATTCATGTCCACACCGGCCACAACTTCCATGTTCTCTTCCTGGGAAATAATATCCGTCAGTACATGGCCCATGGCCCCGTTGCAGCCATTGATAATTACCTTTATCATATCGTATCTCCTCTCTCCGGAAGGATTAAAGGATTCCAAAATCCTTCATTGCCTTCTTTAAAATCTCCTGGCGAGCAGGCTCCATCACCGTCAAAGGAAGTCTGGGCTCTCCCACTTCTTTTCCCATCAGGTTCATGGCTGCCTTCACCGGAATCGGATTGACCTCACAGAACAGCGCTTTAATCAAGGGCATGGCCTTTAACTGAATGCTGCGGCTGGCCTCCAGATTTCCTTTCAAAAACTCTGCGCACATATCATGCGTTTCCTTCGGCGCAATGTTGGAGAGGACAGAAATGACGCCTTTCGCGCCAAGGGACATCATGGCAACCACCTGGTCATCATTTCCGGAATAAACATCCACGCATCCATCAGCCAGATTCATCATGGAAGCAATGGCAGAAAAGTCTCCGCTGGCTTCCTTCACTCCGACAATGTTCTTCACATTCCGGCACAAATCCACAATCGTCTCCGGTGCAATGTTGACTCCCGTCCGGCTTGGAATATTATAAAGGATGACCGGAATCTTAATTGCATCGGCAATGGTGGTAAAGTGGGCCTTCAGCCCGTTTTGAGTCGCCTTATTATAATAAGGAGATACTAAAAGCACACCGTCCGCACCGGCCTCTTCCGCTTCCACAGAAAGCTCAACGGCAGTTCTTGTGCAGTTGGACCCGGTACCGGCAATGACAGGGATGCGTCCGTTCACCTTCTGACAGATAAACCGGATCACCTGCAGATGCTCCTCCTCCGTCGTCGTAGCGGACTCTGCGGTCGTTCCCATGGCAACAATGCAGTCCGTTCCGCCTGCAATCTGCTCCTCCACCAGCTCATCCAGCTTATCGAAATTGATTTCCCCGGTTTCCTTAAATGGCGTAACAAGAGCAACGCCGGCGCCCTCAAAAATAGCCATATGACCCCTCCTTTTGTCATTCATCGTCTGGTATAAAAATTCCTCCGCCATGAACTCCTTTCACAGCGGATGGATGTTCCGTTCTTTCTATGCTTCCGTCACGTTTTCCATTCGTGACATACAGTCCACATATTTCTCAATGCCCGGAGGACAAATCCGTCCGGTCATAATTAATTCCGTTTCCTCATATCTGAAATCCAGAAACGCAGAAAACTCCTCACGGGTAATGATCCCCTGATCCACCAGGCCCAAAACCTCATCCAAAATCAGGATGTCACATTCTCCCGTGGCCATAACCTTTTTCGCGTAATTGAATCCGTTCCTTAAATTAATCAGTTCCTCCTCCTGCTGCTTTTTGGGCAAATCCGCAAACAGTCCGTGGGAGCGCTCAAACTGAAACACCTTCAAATCCGGCTCCAGTTTTTTCAGAACGTCCATTGCGCCTCCATCCAGCACGCCCTTTAAAAACTGTACCATAATCACCTTTTTCCCCTGAAAAATTCCCATCATGGCATATCCCAGTGCCGATGCGGATTTTCCCGTTCCAGGACCACAGATGACCCGTACGCTGCCTTTTGCCATTTCATGCACCTCGCTCACTGTACTTTCCCGTTTCCCGTATGGAGGAAACACTGTTTAAAGAACGTGCTAATATTAGCATAATTCGTAACTATTTGCAAGTTTTCTTTCTATATTCAGCCCTTGGGAAGCCTTTCAGACTCTGCCTCTGCGTAATTCCGGCTACTGCACTCTGCATTACTCCAGTTCCTGCGCTCCGCATTACTCCAGCTCCTGCTCCCCGCATTCCAGCTTGCTGACCGACACCTCATAGGCCACCCGCTTTTCACATTCCGTCTCATTCAGCCTCTTGGTATATTCCCGGCTCTGCACCCGGCCCCAGATTAAAATCCTGGTTCCCACTGCAAAGCCTGACGCATACCTTGCATTTCTTCCCCAGGCAATGCAGGGAATGTAATCCGATTTTCCATACGGGCGGTTGACAGCCACCAGCAGGTCGGCAATTTCTCTTCCCAGAGGCGTTTTCCGGTAAACCGGTTCCTTGCATATGTACCCATCAAGAAAAATCTGATTGGTTTTCGTATAATCCGTAAACTCCTCCATAAACCGGACTTCCCGCACAAAAACGGAAAGAACCAGACGGTTCTTCGCTCCCTCATGACGGTTGTAGGAGCGGAACTGGCCGATGGCCTCGATGGTACAGCCCTTATAATCCTTGGTAACATCAATTAGCCGCTCCGATATCATAAGAGGAATGATATCCGCCTGCTCGCTCAGACGGTTGACCGAAAGGTCAAGAAGGTAAAAACCTTCTCCAAAGACAGCGTGGCTGAACGTAAAATCCGAAACGATGGTTCCGATGACACTTACCCTGTTGTTTTCCATTACTTTTTCTGACATAGTATTTCTCCTTTATATTCTTTTTACCCAGTCTGAAATGACCGGCCGGAGCCCGGGGCCCGGCTTACTATATATGTCTATGCGTCCGCAATGGAAAATATTCCACTCCTTGTCATTTTTCTTTTCCCATGCTAATATGATGGGAAGATACCGGGGAACATATTCAGACTGCGGCCCGTTTGGCCGCAAAAGCAAAGCGTCGTCCCCTTTTCACGGCAAATCTTTGAAATGATTGAAGCAGAAAGGCGTGTTTCCATGATTTGGCTGATCCTGACCGGCAAACAGATTGTTGATAAATATTCCAGGGATGAAATGTCCGTCTATGCCGCACAGGCCTCCTTTTTTATTTTTCTGTCGGCCTTTCCTTTTCTTATGCTTTTGCTTGCCCTGATCCAGATTATTCCCCTGGTTCATGAAACTGATCTGGTTCAGGTGATCATGAATACGTTCCCTGACAATTTAGACGATCTGGTTATCACCATCATTGCCAACCTTTATTCTGACTCCTCCATCGCCCTCCTGTCCTTTTCTGCCGTCGCTGCCCTCTGGTCCTCCTCCAAAGGAATGTTAAGCATCGAACGCGGCTTAAACCGGGCCTATGGAGTCACGGTTCGCAGAGGATATCTGGTTCGCCGCTTAATCTGCACCGGCTATACGATCCTTTTCACCCTAATGTGCGTGATTTGCCTGGCGCTTCTGGTCTTTGGCAGTACGCTGGAAAAGCAGCTGTTCTTATGGATCCCACAGTTATCCCGTTTTTCCTTTTTGTTTCCTCCGTCCAGAACCCTGCTCTCCCTGGGCGTGCTGACAATTTTCTTTCTCGCCGCCTACACGGTCCTTCCATATAAAAAGCAGAAAATCCGCCTTCAGCTTCCCGGAGCCGCCTTTTCCGCCATCGGATGGGCCGCTTTTTCCATGGCTTTCTCTGTTTACTTTGAGTATTTCGGCACATATACCATCGCCTACGGAAGCCTGACTGCCGTAATCTTAATGATGCTCTGGCTCTATGTCTGCATCTGCATTCTGTTTCTCGGAGCCGAGATTAACTGGCGCCATGGCTTATACAAAGAAAAAGCCGGGGAGCAGCTCCCCGGTCAGCATCATTCTACAGCCGATAAATAGTTTTCGCGGTCCAGTAAAATACCTGTTCCCACTCCGATTCGGGAATCAGCCATTTTACCATGGAAATATAATCCTCATAATTGGCCAGAGGCCAGTCCGTACCAAACATGAATTTTTCATAATTATCACAATAGGAAATCCATGTTTTTAAGGCCTCAAAATATCCGGACTGTTTCTTCAAAAGCTGAGGGAAATCCACTTTTCCCTCCAGAAGGCCGGAAAGGTCTGCCGCCACGTTTTCGTTCTTTTCCACAACGGCTGCAGCATCCATCAGCCAGGGATTCCCAAAATGGCACATAACAAACTGAACTCCTGGATGTCGGACTGCCGCTTCGTCCATGGTCAGCGGATGACTATATTTTAAATAGGCCCTGGAGCCGGCTGTCTGTCCCATATGAACGGCCACCGGCTTCCCGTATGTTTCTGCCAGTTCATAAATAGGCTCATAATCCGGATCGGTAATATAGGTTTTATTGTATCCCGGATACAGCTTGATGCCCACACATTCTCCCCGTTTTAAATTTTCTTCGATGGAATCATACGTATCCCGAAGCTCCCGGCTTCTGAGGCAGCTTCCGTCCACTCCGATACAGTACCGAAGAAATTCCGGATAAACGTGCTCCTCCGGTGCAAGCCCCCGGTTTCCCATTACGATTCCGCCGGCAATATCCAGTCTGTCATACACTTCTTTTAAATGTTCCGCCGTATTTTCATGCTCTGCCTTCCTGGCCAGCTCATCAAAATGTCCGTATCCCGGGCAGAAGTGAAGATGCGCGTCAATGATTTTCATTTTCATACACTCCTTATAACCTGTCTGCGTTTTCCTCGTCCATGCCATGGTCCGCAAATCTGCTTCTTTCTGCAAAAGAACCATTAAAAGAAGGAGCCTTTCGACTCCTGTCCTTTATTCCATATTTACGCGTTTCATGGCTGCTTTGTGTCATGCTTAAAAATACTTTTTGCTTCCCCAGAGATTGCCTTTCTTTAAGTCCAGGTATTCATGATAAGCTTTCTCCAGGATCTGCTTTTCATTGGAAAACTTCAGCAGATGGTACGCCTCATAATATTTGTAGTATCCGGAATCCACGAAATATTCTTCCCTCTGCGGCCTGCTGTAATAGCTGTCCGCCATCATCAGATACCAATGCACATCCTTCTCCACCGTGTCCTGGGGAGTATTAAAGGAATACTGGCTTTTTCCGATGTACTTGATAATGGAAGCTGTCACTCCCGTTTCCTCCCTTACCTCACGCAGGGCCGTCTCCTTAAATTCCTCTCCTTCCTCTACCGTTCCCTTCGGCAGCACCCATCCTTCGTACTTGTTTCTGTAGTTCTTATAAAGCACCAGAATTTTTCCACGAAATATCACCACACCGCCACAGCTCGTTGCTTCAATCATCGCAATCTCCTCCTGACTGAGGGCGGAATTTCCGCTCTCGTGGTGTGTATTCTCTAACTAAATCTAGTATACTTCTTTTTAAGCATATTTGCAACCGTAGTTTTCTGGGAGCGGAATCCTGCAGATTTTCCGGGAATGAGAGCTTGGAAAGTTCCATAAAACAGAATCCGAGAAATTTCCTGAAAATGGAACCTTCAGATTTCCCGGAATTGAAATCCTGCAAATTTCCAGAAAGCAGAATCCGGAAAGTTTCCTGGAAATGAACTCCTCCAAACTTCCCGGGAATGAAAACCGAAATTTTTCTAAGAATGAGCCTTCTTCCTTTTCCCTCCTGAAATCCTCCGGACGGCCGATGTCAGGCAATGTCCCAGAAACACAAACAATCCCATGATCGCCAGATAATCGGCAAACAGAAACACAAACGGCTCACCATAATCAAAAAACACAAACTGGGTCTGCAGCGTCATATAACTGCCGATATCCCGCCTTACAAAGCAGACGGCTCCATATGCGGCCGCCAGGACAGCCAGAACACGCAGCAGCGCAGTACGGGCAGCGGACGGCTGTTTACCGAATTTCCCTGCCATCCCCATGAGCATGTTCCAGTGCAGACCCAGATGCAGGCCCAGCAGCACCAGATTCCAGTATGCACAAACCAGATGGACGGTCCGTGCCGGAGAACGGCCTGTGCTGAGATTCAGAAATGAAAACACGTATCGTGACAAAACGATTCCGCTGATCAGGGAACCGGCCATGGTAACCAGGATCGCCGCCACAAGAGCCGTCTGCAAAACACGGTATGCCGTATAGGTTCCGCGAAAAACGGCACGGCTCCAGCGCACATTCAGTGCATGATGCAGGAGAAACAAAATCAGCATGGCAGCGCCCACCCATTCATGGAAGGCATCCCCCAGCATGTTATACGTCATCAGAAACAACAGCGCAATGGTCATCAGCACGTCCACCAGAATCTTAAAAACGGTCTTTTTCGGCATGTTTCGCACCACCTTTCCTCATCCGTTCTGTCATGATTCCTGTTTTCTGTGGGACAGAACCCAATTCAGTACCGATTCTTCCTTAAATACCACATTTCCTCCGCCATGGTAATTTTCCGTAATTCCCCGGCTGGCAAACCACTCACCATCGGGAATCTGAAGCTGAAGAACCGAGTCAATGTCCTCCTGTGTCCATCCGGCCTGCACATATGCGTCATACAGGTTCTCATAGGCCGTCCTTGCCCGTTCCGAACCATAATATTCATCATGTTCCGCCATGAAAATATAAACCGCTGTCCCGTTTTGGGCAACCGGCTCATAAGCTCCGTCCCATTGGGAAGCCCCATGAAGATAGGCGGCATACAGATCCGGACGCATGGATACGGCCTGGGACATGGTTTCCCCTCCGGCAGAGTAACCGGCTGCGTAAACGCGGGCCCTGTCTACGGAAAAATGCTCCAGAAAATATTCTGTCAGCTCGATGGCCTGGTTTGCGGATGTCTCCCTCCAGTCCGTAAGCTGAGCGGAAACAACAATAAAATCCTCCGGCAGCCTCGTCCAGCAAAGAAATCCTTCCCAGTTCAGATTCGCTCCGGAAGATTGCTCCCCGAACCACATCATATCGTACCCCGGCATGGTCACGACCATTGGATATTCCGTCTCATCGCTGTATCCCTCCGGAAGGTAATAGCTGTAATGAATTGTTCCTGTCTCTCCCTCCAGAATCTGCTCCGCAATGAGTCCCGTCTGAACCTGCGAATCTGTTTCCTGCGATACATCGGAAGCCGCAGAAGAATGTGCACCATTCTCCGATGGTGCAGGCAAATCTGTACCCTGCTCCGGCGATACCACGGCATCCGCACTTTGCTCCGGCGCAGAAGAATCCTCCTGCGCCCTGGCGTAACGGGGAGAAGAGCAGCCAAAAAGCAGCAGGCTTACAGAGCCAATTAACAGAAAAAGCATCCGTTTTCTCATCGTTTCCTCCTGCCCGTCCCTAATATCCGATTTCTTCCAGCCATGCGGCCACATCCGAATCTGCGTCGGCCACTGTCTGCTCGCTGACCGTAAATCCATTCTCAATCACGGACGCATCCGGCTCCAGCTCTTCAATGGTCTGAATGGTACGGGAAAAACGGCTGCCGTTGTGAACATTGAACGGAACAATGGTTTTCCCTGAAAAGTCATACTCATCAAAAAAGCTGTACATTGCCATGGGAAGATCCGCCCACCAGCTGGGATAACCGACAAAAATCGTATCATACTGATCCAGATTTTCAATATGAGTGGTCAGTTCCGGTCTGGCATCCTCCTCCTGCTCTGTGGCAGCGTAATCAATCAGCTCTCCTCCGTCCGCAGGATAAACCACGGAAGTCTGAATGGAGAACAGATCGCCGCCTGTATATTCCTGAATCATGTTGGCAACCGCCTGAACCCGGCCCACAGCCTCACCGTTTATCATCGAATAGCTGGCGGAAGAAACGGCATCCACCCCGCTGTTTTCCGCGGCAGTAAAATATGCAATCAGAATATGACTGTCTCCTTCCGATGCCGGATTTTCTGTCACCGACGCGCCGGCCTGCTCTGCTCCCGACGTACCTACCTGTCCTGCTCCGCTCTCTGCCGCCACCGTGCTGACCTGCTCTGCTGCACGCTCAGTCTCTGATACACTGTCCTGGTCTGCCGCCGCATCCCCACAGGCAGAAAGGGAAACTGCTAGGACACCGGCTGATAATAAACAAATCGTCTGTTTTCCAAATTTTTTTATGTTCATCTGATTCCTCTCCTTTTCTACCGGTTGTCTGCTGACTGCTCCCGGTTTCCTTGTGCATTCCGTCCGCTCCGAAAGACTTCCGGCATTCCCAGCCGCCTTCCTTCCCACAAAGCAGACTTCATGCTCTTTAAATAGAGTATAATCCATTCCCCATGATTTACAGAATTTCCGATCTGTTTACCAGTTTATACCCGCCGGTTAATGCAAAAAACGGGAATGAAATCATTCATTCCCGCGTAAAAGTTTCCCTGTTTTCTTTCTGTTTTCTTTCTGGTTTCTTTCTGGTTTCGTTCCGGTTTTTCTGACCTTGTCGGTATTTTCTTCCGGCTCCTCACTCCCAGCTTCCGTCCTCATTTCGGTATCTCCAGCCTTCGTTACCAGCCTTCCAGCCTTCCACAGACACTCCCTCTTCCAGATATTCAAGCCCCAGCGTATCCCTTGTTTCATTATCCTGGAAATGCCACCACTCTGACAGAAGCGTGTGGAATCCTGCCTCGGTCATATACTGGCTCAGCAAGTTGGCCGCCTCTGTATTCTCAGGCGTGACCGAATACCAGCTTAAATCATGCATATCACTTTGCATGGGGAGCTCCTCTCCCTCGCTCGTAAGAAGAGTCAAATCCAGCGCAATCCCCATATTATGGGAAGAGCCCTTCCTTGCAAGGAAGCTGGCCAGCGTATACGGTCCGTGATCCACCAGATCCCGGTAAACCGGAATCCGGACTGCTTCGGTTCCTGTCCCCTGTCCGTCCCCTGCATCGGCGGCAAATTCTCCTGCCGCTTCCTGCACCGGCTTTTCGCTGGCAGTCGGTTCTTTTGTCCCCTGTGCCAGGTCGCTGCTGGCAGCCGGAATCCCCTCTGCATTCTCTGGGCCGGCAGCAGACCCGTCCGCAAATTCCCCGTTCCCGCCGTCACCATCCAGAACCGGCAGCGGTTCATCCAAAATCCGTGACGTTCTCTCGTACATGGCCGCCGTTGCCTCATGAGGCCGGTAGGCATCATAAATCCGGAACCGATAGCCGTCTTCCGCGGCCGTCTCAACAGCAGCAATCAGCTTCTGGCTGCTGGGATAAAGATACGGCGCCAGGAAATTTCCATCCGCCAGCCGGACCTTCTCATAGCCCGGAATCACCGTTCCCGTCACCTCAGGAATGGAATATCCATGCATCATACAGCGGGAAGCATAGCTGTTGGTAATGTCATAATCACACAGGTCTCCCAGATATTCCGGCAGATTAATCATACAGTACCGGCTGTCAATATATCCCTGCACTCCGTCTTCTAATGAAGAACCCGCCAGGATATTCCCATCTGTCCTCACCAGAAACATCCCGTTTTCTTCTCCCAGGACACAATAGGCATTCCCTGCGGAAACGGTCCCCACCGTCTCTCCGCTCATGTCTGCCGAAGCATAAACAGGAAGCTCCCGTACCGGCCATATGGTACAGTACAGGGAAGAAATTTCCGTCCTGAAAGCAGTCTCTCCGGAGGCGGCAAGAAAATTTCCCTGTTCATCCGCCATGGACACCCGGTACGAATAAGAGCGCGCCGACGGCAAAACGCCGGTCTGGTATTCCCGTTCATCCTCCAGAGAAAACGTATCCACGGTTTCCCAGTTTCCGTCCTCTGTCCGGCTTTGCAGCTCATATGCGTTTCCTGCTGCCTCTGTCCAGAAAAACCGGAACCGGTTGCCGCCCAGTGCCTCCCATTCCAGAAGAGGGCTCTCAGGAAGCACATCGTCCCGTTCCACCACAATGGGCTCCGAGCACTCTCCCACAGCCACATAATTCTCCCCGCGGATCACCGGTCTTAAAACAAAAGAAAGCGGAGCGCCATATTCCGGAACCGGATAGTCTCCGTCCTCTCCGAAATGCAGAAGCAGTTCCTCCTGCCCGCCGGACCTTCCTGCCTCCATTGTGCTTTCTGTCCGTTCTTCCTCAAAAATGCCTGCTCCTGGTGCTTCTGCGCCAGTTTCCATTGCCGGTGCTTCTTCACTGCTTTCCGCTCCGGACACTTCTTCTTCCATTTTCTCTTCCGGCAGCTCTTCCGAAGCCTCCGGCCCCGGTTCTCCAGATGCAGCTTCATCAGAAATCCGGCTCTCCTCCGGAATCAGTTCATAGGAAAGTCCCTCCCCGGTTCCGGCTTCGAACTGAACCGTCAGCGTCTGGGCCTCTCTGTCGGTAAAGGCTCTGACTTCACAAGCCTCCAGCGCTTCTGCATCCGCCTCTCCGAAAAGAACTCCGCTTCCTTCTCTGATTTTTCTCCCCATTGGAGTCCAGTAAGTGGAAAAGGGCGCAACGGATACCGTCACGCCCTCCTTTGGCACAGCCTCCAGCACAGCCTGGGTTTGTTCCGTATCCAGGCTGAACAAAGGTGTATCTTCCCCGGAAGTACCATCAGACAGCGGCCAGGCCTGAACCCGGTATCCTTCTGCAGAGGAAGCTTCTGTCCAGGAGACAAGAATCCCGTCCCCGGCCTCCATGTTAAGCTCCATCAGGGCTCCTTCCTCAAATCCGGAGGCTGCCTTCACATAGTCATGCCACACGAAGGCTCCTGTTCCAAGCACCAGGAGCAAAACGCCTCCTCCTGCTGCCAGGATCGCTGTCTTTCTCATATTTCCGGTTTTTTTCATAAATGATTACGCTTCTTTCTTTGCATCCCGATATCCATTGGGATTCATGGACTGCCATCTCCAGCTGTCGGCGCACATCTCATCGATGCCCCGCTTTGCCTCCCAGCCCAGTTCTTTCTTTGCCTTGGCCGGATCCGCATAGCAGGCAGCAATGTCGCCGGGACGTCTGGGCTTAATCACATAAGGAATCTCTCTTCCCACGGCCCGTGAAAACGCATGAACCATATCCAGCACGCTGTAGCCATGGCCCGTTCCCAGATTATAAACATAAACATCCGGCTTATCATTAAATTTCTGCAGCGCCTTCACATGTCCATCGGCCAGATCCATCACATGAATGTAGTCGCGGACTCCGGTGCCGTCAGGCGTATCATAATCGTTGCCGAACACACCGACTTCCTTTAACTTTCCTACAGCCACCTGAGTGATATAAGGCGTCAGGTTATTGGGAATGCCTTCCGGATCCTCTCCAATCAGGCCGCTTTCATGGGCACCCACCGGATTGAAATACCGTAAAAGAATCACGGTCCATTCCGGATCTGCCTTCTGAATGTCTGTCAGAATCTGCTCTAACATGCTCTTGGTCCAGCCATAGGGATTGGTGCACTGTCCCTTGGGGCACTCTTCCGTAATCGGAACAAAGGCCGGATCTCCGTAAACCGTGGCAGAGGAGCTGAAAATAATTTTCTTTACGCCATGCTTTCTCATAACGTCGCAAAGAATCAGCGTTCCCGTCAGGTTATTGTAATAATATTCCAATGGCTTCGCCACCGATTCCCCTACTGCTTTCAATCCGGCAAAATGAATCACCGCATCAATGCTTTCCCGGTCAAAAATACGCTCCATGGCCTCCCGATCCAGCATATCTGCCTTATAAAAGGTCAGATCCTTGCCCGTAATCTTCCTGACCCGGTTCAGGGATTCCTCTGAAGCATTGCTTAAGTTATCGAACACCACAACCTCGTGTCCCTGATTCAAAAGCTCCAGACAGGTATGGCTTCCAATATATCCTGCTCCGCCTGTTACTAAAATTCTCATGCGTTTCCTCCTGGATAAATAAATTTTGATTCCCGTGAAAGCAGCGGGTCAAAGCCGTTTGCTCCGGCCCGGCCAGCCGTTTTCGTTTTCTTCCAAATCAGTGTACCACGGCTTTTCCTAAAAAGGAATAGGATTTCCTTCTGAAAATATACGAATTTTATGGATAACCCTTACTCGCCCAGAATCCAGGCGTCAAAGAGGCTTGCGACAATGGGGGCGGCAACAGCACCTCCGGATCCGGCTTCTTCCACAATCACGCAGACCGCAATCTGAGGATCCTCCACCGGCGCGTAGCCCACAAACCATGCGTGGGTTTCCTTCCCGGTTTCAAATTCCGCCGATCCGGTTTTTCCTGCTGCCTGGTAAGAATCCCGCCGCAGGGCAGAGCCGGTTCCTTCATTTACCACCTGAATCAGAAGCTCCTTTAAGGCGGCCGCCTCATTGGGTACCATCAGTTCTGAAGAAACAGATGGGGAATACTCCCTTACCAGTTCCCCGGCAGAGTTTTCCACCCGGTCAATCAAATAAGGCGTCATCAGAACACCGTCATTGGCGATGGCTGACATAATCAGAAGATTATGCATGGGAGACATCAGAGTCGCTCCCTGTCCGATGGAAGTCTGAAGAATTTCCCAGGTTCCGGCATCTGCATTCATTTGATAAGAGCTTTTGCTGTATGGCAGAGAAATGGGCAGTTCCCGGTTGAATAAAAGCTGTTCGGAAAGCTCTCTCAGCCCGTTTAAATCCAGCGTCAGTCCCAGATTGGCGAAAGCGCCGTTGCAGGAATTGGCAAAGGCTTCGGTAAAATTCTGATCTCCATGGACATTCTGGTGATAGCACTGAAGCCGGTAGGACTCATAGGAAAAGATTCCGCTGCAGTCAAACCGGTATTCGTTATAAGTCCCCGGATGCTCCCTCATATATTGGAGGGCCGTAATGATTTTAAAAGTGGAGCCGGGAGGATAAAGCCCCTGGGTGGCCCGGTTCAGAAGTCTGGCCTCCGTGCTGTCTCCATTAATCAAATCATTCCAGTTTTCGGCAGCCGTATTGGGATCAAAGGCCGGCTTTGACACCATACAGAGAATCCGTCCTGTCTTCGGCTCCATGGCCACGACGGCGCCCCTCCGGTTTCCCAGTGCATCGGAGGCAATCTGCTGAAGCTTCAGGTTCAGCGTCGTCACCACGCTGTCCCCCGTGTTCTTTTCCCCCGCCAGCTCGTTCATGGCATTGCCAAGATAATTTCCGTGGGTTCGCAAAAGCTGGAAGTTGGCCAATGACTCAATTCCCGTCTTTCCCGTAGTGGAATACCCCACCACATGAGCAAACAATTCCCCATAGGGATACTCCCGCCGTTCCACCGGTGTCCCGTTGCTGTCGGAAGCAAGAACAGTCTGTGCCAGGACAGTCCCATCATCAGCCAGGATGCTTCCCCGAATCACCCGTTCTTCAAAAGCAGAAAGCCTGGCATTGTAAGGATTATTAATCACCGCTTCGCTGTCTGAAACAAGAAACCAGGCAAGGTAGAGGGCCATGGCGCCGAACAGAACCGCAACCGCGGCGCAGAACCAGCGGATGCTCTGGTTTGCACCCGGATTTGGTTTATTCTTTTTCATTGGTTTCCTCCTCCTCTCCCCGCTTTAAAATGTACAGTCCCTGGATGATGTTAAACAGGATAAAGGTGGCAAGAATCGAACTGCCTCCATAGCTGACAAACGGCAGCGTAACACCCGTGGAAGGAATAAATTTGACACTGCCGCCAACAGTCAGGAATACCTGGGTAATGTAAACCGTTCCAAGGCCGAAGGCAATCAGCTTGTAAAACATGGCCTGCATTTTCATTGCAATCAGTACAAACTGAAAGAAACAGCACAGGCACACCAGAAGCAGGCAGAGAGCATAAAGCCCGCCCAGTTCTTCAAAAACAGCAGCAAAAATGAAATCCTTATTGACCACCGGGATCCGCTCCGGCATTCCCTGATAAAGTCCTGTGCCAAACCATCCTCCCGTTCCAATGGCAAACAGCGCCTGGGTCACCTGGTATCCCGTATCTGCAATATCCGCCCATGGATTCGCCCAGGCAGCCACCCGGCGCCTGACATGAGGAAACAGCTGATAGGCAACCACCGACGCTGCCGCTCCTCCAAGAAGGCCGGCTCCTGAATAGAGCAAATTGGAGGTGGCAGCCAAAAGCATGGCCAGGTAAGTCACAAAATAAATCAGCGCACTTCCCAGATCCCTGGAAAGCACCAGCACCAGCACATGGGCGGCAGCCACAGCCGTAGTCACCGCCACATTCTTAAATTCTGTGGAACGGTAAAACATGGTGGCAACAAAAAATACGAAACTGATTTTTACAAATTCTGAAGGCTGCACCGAGATGCCCCCAAAATTTAACGAAAGCTGAGCTCCGTAAGACGTATTGCCGATGGCACAGACCAGAATCAGAAGAACCAGCCCTAAAATTCCGTAAATCCACGGAATTTTGGCCAGCTGCCAGGCCCGGTCCACCACAAAGGGAATGATCCAGGTGACCACAGCCGAAGCTGCCACGATTACAAACTGGCGCATGGCCTGGTCAGGATTCAGCCTGGTCAGCATCACGAAGCCGGTCATCAGCAGAAGGCAGACATGATTGACCAGAATCCGTGATACATTCCTGTAAAACAGCCGGTACAGATAAATATAACCCAGAAGGAATACGGCCTGCGCGGCATAAAAAACCACCAGAAGCAGGGAATCCGTATTCAGATAAATCAGAAGATTGGCAAGAAAATGCAGCATGAACAGGCAGACCACCTGACGCCCGACGGCGCGGTTTTGGGCTGTCTCATCCTTCATAAAATAATATCGCACACTGTAATAGGCATAGATCCCGATAAGAAGAATCATCAGATACCGGGAAATCCCCACCACCAAGGTCGTCATACTCTCACCTGCCTGTTTCGTTTATTCCGCTCCCCGCCTGAAATGCCCTCTGGTATAGGCACCCGGGAAGGTACTGTTTCCGATGCAGGAAACAAACTCATCATCAAAAACATCCAATATCCTTCGTGTCTGCTCTCCGTCCTCCACCGTAAAGTTGAGCCGGAATGCCGCAGCCTTCAATTCCTCCGTCTGGGCAGACAGCCCGAACAGAGACAAAGGCTCGCAATTATAAATCGTATTATAACAAAAACGGCACTGATTCATAACAGGGAACCGTTTTCCCTTCCGATCCTTCAGATACAGAAGCTCCGGCTTTCCTGTGCATCCCTCCGTCGTTTTCCGGATACACTGGGCCGATACCATCATCGGAAGATATCCGTAAACAATCAGCTCTCCCCGAATGCCGATCTCAAGAAGCTCCCTTTGATTTAATTCCACCGGAAGCGTCACCCGGGCGGCGCCGTAGCGTTCCATGGCCTGTCCGGCCAGATGGTTCCAGCAATACATGCCATGATCAAAATACAGGGGAAGCTCCGGCGCATATTCCTTAAAAAATCCCGGTTCTTCCATGGAGCCCACTCCGGCAGCGTCAAATCCGGCCTCTAAAAAGGCCTGCCGGTTCTTTAAAAAGTAAACTTCCGCTTCCTTCCTGAAGATCCGGGGAAGCATCAGATAGCAGCGGATCCCCCTCTCATGGCAGACGGAAACTGCCGCCTTCCAGCTTCCGGCGCCAAAGCTCTCGCTGGCAAGATAAACGGAGCATGTCCGTCCTTTTTGTCCGCTCCATGCGGACAAAACTGGCAGGGCTGCCTCAAACTGATCCCTGGTGCTGACAAAGACGGAAATCTCCGGCTTCTGCTCCCCTTCCTTCCAGTTTTCCTTCGGGAGAACCGTATTTTTGCCCGCAATTTCTTCAGCCGTATGTTCGCCTGCGGTTTCTTTCGCCGCATCTCTGCCCACTGTTTCTTTTGCCGTATCTTTGCATGCAGCTTCCTTTGCCGCTTCTTCGTCCGGCAGCTTCTCCGGAGCCACTCTCCTGTATCTGGAAAGAATGGCCTGCTCCAGCTCCGAAAGCGCCTCCCGTCTCAGACGGTTCAGCTCCTGAACCGGAAGGAACACATTTCCCTCCACGTACACATGAAGTTCCTGAAACTCAAAAGGAGAATCTCCGGTTTTTAGCAGCTGTTTTCGGATCCGTTCCTCATCCATCGGAGCGTTTTTCGCTTCCTGAACGCACTCCCCCTCATTCCGGACAAAAAGGAACTCCGCCGTTTTCCGTTTTCCACTCCAGTCCGGCGCTCCTGCATAAACTTTCTCCGGTTCCTTCTCCGGATCTTGCCCTCCGTCTTTCCTTCCGGCAGGCGCTTGATTCTTCCTTAAGCCTCCGGTCTCTCCTTCCCACTCCAGGGTCAGCCTGGCCGGTTTCCCCACGGCAAAATACCCGGTTCCGCGAACAGGTATCTTTTTGTCCTGAGCCGTGTACGTCTCATCCAGGAAATCAAAATAGGCCTGGTTTCCCTCTCTGAATGCCGGCTTTTCCTTTAAAACCACCATGTCCCTGCCGTTATGCTGCTCATAATATCCTCTGGTCTGTCCGCCCCGGTCGAACAAATCCAGCAGGCGCTTTTTATCCTCCGGATCGACCCGGTAACCGGCACGGCCCTCTTTTCGATACAAATCCACGTATTTCCGGTAAATGCTGACCACACCGGCCGTATACCGGGGACTCTTCATCCGTCCTTCAATCTTTAACGATACCACGCCCGCATCCAGAATATCAGGCAGAAGCTCCAGCGTGCACAAATCCTTTAAGCTCAGCAGGTAGGATTCTTTCCTTTTGCTGATGGTCTTCCGATCCCGTTCCGCCTCGAAGGGCAGACGGCAGGTCTGGGCGCACCGGCCCCTGTTGCCGCTCCTGCCCCCAATCAGACTGGAGAACAGGCACTGACCGGAATAACAGTAACAAAGAGCACCGTGAACAAAGGTTTCCACCTCCATTCCCGTATCCTCCGCGATTTCCCGGATTTCCTCCAGAGACAGCTCCCTGGCCGGAACCACCCGGCAGGCCCCCATTTCCTTCAGAGCCCTGGCACTGTACTTTCCCGTCACAGTCATCTGGGTGCTTACATGGACAGGAAGATCCGGAAACTGTCTGCGGATATAGGAAAACACTCCCAGATCCTGCACCAGAACCGCATCCAGTCCGGCCTCATAATATGGCTTTAAATACTCATAAAGTCCGGAAAGCTCCTGTTCCTTCACCAGAGTATTGACCGTCATATAAATCCGGCAGTGATGCAGATGAACGAACTCAATGGCCCGCACCATATCCTCTTCATCCAGATTTTTTGCATATGCTCTGGCTCCGAACCGGTTCCCTCCAATGTAAACCGCATCGGCTCCCGCATTGACAGCCGCTCTCATACTCTCATAGGAGCCGGCAGGCGCCAAAAGCTCCACGTTTCTGTGTTTCATCTTTTCTCCTTCCATCCTACAGGCTCCCTCTCCTATCAGGGCCGGCAAACGAAAATGGGGCCGCTGCATCTGTCCGTGCGGCTGCCCCTGCCTTTCTTCGGATCCCATCCAGAATCCGTTCCTACTTTTCCTCCTTCTCCAGCGCGTCCAGCTTCATCTGTACACTGATCAGTTCATGCTTTAAGCTGTAAATTTCCCGCTCCAGCTCTTCCTTCTGGCTTTTATATGCCTTGGCCTCCTGAAGGGCTTTAAAATAATCATCCGCCAGGTTTAAATAAATCATCACTTCCTGGTAATCCTTATTCTGCCTGGTAAATCCCGGCTGGGCTTTCAGCTCTCCGATCTTTTCATTTATATAAGCAGCTACTCTCTGGAGATAGGCCTGTTCCTCAGCGCCTCCCAGTGTGTAGACATTTCCATCAATCAGGACCTGCGTATAGTTTTTATCCGCCATCGCATTTTCCCCTCGCTTTTTCCTTTTTATCCATTCCACGGCCGGCTGTTTTAAGCCTGGGGCCGCTCTATCCCAAAATGCCGGTAGGCAAGTTCTGTCGCCGTACGCCCCCGTGGTGTCCGGTTAATCAGTCCATTCATCAGAAGATAAGGTTCGTACACATCCTCCAGGGTTCCCGCGTCCTCTCCGATAGAAGCCGCCAGAGTCTCCAAGCCCACCGGCCCGCCGGAAAATTTCTGAATCAGCGTCAGAAGCAGCGTCCTGTCATTATTGTCCAGACCCAGCTTGTCCACATCCAGAATATCCAGTGCAAAATCCGCCACTTCTTTCGTAATCACACCGTCATATTTCACCTGAGCAAAGTCCCGGACACGCTTTAGCAGACGATTGGCTAACCTGGGCGTTCCTCTGGACCGTCTCGCAATCTCCCATGCTCCGCTCTCTTCAATTTCCACGCCAAGAACCGATGCGGAACGCTTGACAATGACGCACAGCTCCTCCGGCGAGTAAAATTCCAGCCTCTGAACCACGCCGAATCTGTCCCGGAGAGGTGCCGTCAGAAGTCCGGCCCTCGTGGTAGCGCCCACCAGCGTAAATTTGGGCAGCTCCAGTCTGATGGAACGGGCAGAGGAATCCTTTCCCAGCATGATATCAATGGCAAAGTCCTCCATAGCCGGATATAAAACCTCCTCCACCTGCCGGTTCAGCCGGTGAATTTCATCCACAAACAGCACGTCTCCCTCCTGGAGATTGTTTAAAAGCGCCGCCATTTCCCCCGGTTTTTCGATGGCCGGGCCGGAGGTTACCTTTAAGTTTACACCCATTTCATTGGCAATAATTCCGCAAAGCGTCGTCTTTCCCAGTCCGGGAGGGCCGTAAAACAGCACATGATCCAGCGCTTCCCCCCGGCTCTTGGCCGCATCGATGAACACCCGCAGCGTGGACTTGATTTTCTCCTGTCCGATATAATCCTTCAGATACCTGGGCCGCAGTGTTCCTTCTATTTTCTTATCTTCTTCCGTTTCTTCCGTCGTTATTATTTTCCGGCTCATACACACCTAATCCTGTCATTTTTACCATTTCCGGCCTGTTTTCATCAAAAAGCCAGATATTTTAAAGAGGCTTTTAAAATCTCCTCGGCAGTCATTCCTTCCGCTGCAGCCTTTCTGACTGCCTGGGAAGCCTCACCAGCAGAATATCCCAGAGCCGTCAAAGCCTCTGCCGCCTCCCTGGCCGCCTCATCAAAGCCAGACAGGCCGGAAGCATCCCCTGCCGCAGGAACTGCGTCGGCGGCCACAAGCAAATCCTCCGCCTTCACCTTATCCTTCAGATCCAGAATGATCCTCTGAGCCGTCTTTGCTCCTACTCCCGGAGCCTTGGTCAGCGCCTTCACATCGGAAGAAAGGACTGCCAGACGCAGAGCATCCGGCCGGATAGACGATAAAATTCCAAGGGCACTCCTGGGTCCTACTCCGTTGACGCCGATCAGCTGTCTGAACATCTCCAGATCCTGTTTGGTGCAGAAACCATAAAGGCTCATTCCCGTCTCGCTGACCTGGAAATAAGTATAAAGCTTTACTTCCTCCCCAAGACCGGGAAGTCCTTCCAAAACCGATATGGGCACGAAAATCCGGTAACCCACGTTTCCGGCCTCTATTACAACGGAATCTTCAAACTTTTCCGCCAGAGGTCCTCGTATATATGAAATCAAAAGAATTTCCTCCAATCCGGCAGGCTTTCATAGAAACTATACCATACCGAAACGGCCATTGCAAGCCACCGAACAAATTTTCTGCCTCATTGACTTTTTCAGACCCCCGGGCTATACTGATTCCATGATTACCATAGAAAAAACAGTGAACCTGAAAACTCAATATCCGTTGAACCGGCTGGGAGAGCCGGGCAGCACAGTATTTTTTGATATCGAAACCACGGGGTTTTCCGCCGATTACCAGTCTGTATATCTCATCGGTGCGCTGGTTCCGGAAGAGGAGCATTTCCGCTTTTATCAGTGGTTTGCCGACTTCAGACAGTCAGAAGCTGACATACTCTCTGCCTTTTTCTCTTTTCTCTGCCCTTTTTCTGCCCTGGTGCATTTCAACGGGGACACGTTTGATCTGCCGTTTTTAAACAGAAGGGCAGAAATACTGGGAGTCCCATCTCCCCTGGAAAAGTTAGAAAGCATTGATATCTATAAGCAAATCCGTCCTCTGAAGCAGTTCCTGGGGCTGGAAAATCTGAAGCAGAAATCCGTGGAACGGTTTCTTGGAATCCACCGGGAAGACCAGTATAACGGCGGCCAGCTTATTGATGTATATAAGGAATATCTGCATACGAAAGAGGACACTCTTCTCTCCCTGCTTCTCCTTCACAATGAGGAAGATCTGTACGGCATGCCTGCCCTCCTTCCGATTTTATCTTACGGAACCTTCTTCCGGCAGGACTTTTCCCTGTCAGAGCTCAGACTTCCCCAAAAGGATTCCGGGCAGCTTCTACTGATTCTGGAAGGCGAAAAGGAGATGCCTCTTCCTGTTCCCGTCAGGGCATCCGCAGACGGCTATGCATTTTATGCCCATGAGCATATCCTGGAACTGTCCATCCAGCCCTATTCCGGTATGCTGAAGCATTATTATCCAAACTATCAGGATTATTATTATCTGATTTACGAAGATACGGCCATCCATAAAAGTGTGGGAGAATACGTGGACCGGCAGGCCAGAAAGAAGGCAACTAAAGACACCTGCTACACAAAAAAAGAGGGCAGTTTCCTGCCCCAGCCTGTTCCCATCTGGACGCCGGAGTTCAAGCTCTCCCGGAAAGAAAAGACTTCCTTTTTCGAGCTGACTCCGGACTGTTTTTCCGACGAAAAACGGCTCTCTTCCTATGTAAAAGCGATCCTGGATACGGCCTTGAAAGACGCAAAAAGGCTTGAAGCGGCTGCCTCAAACGCCTAATAGGTTCCGTCTTTCAGCAGTTTTCTTAAATAGGCGAAGGTTTTTCTCTCTCCCTTTTCCATTAACATCCTGAGAATCTTATCCAGACAGGCCTTGGTCTCCGGATGCATCACCAGATACTCTTTATTGCGGGAAAAATACTGATAGGGGGACGCGTTCGTATACGCTTTCCCCTGATAGATTTTTGACGCAGCAATCCGATCCATGACCATTTCCACCAGGTAGTTGACCGGCATCTTGACGCCAACCATCTGCCAGTGTTCCTCCTTGGTGGACACATCGGTCCAGTATTCAAAATGATGTTTGTTGCGGCCTTTATGATGGAGCCAGGCGCGGGAATAGCCCTTTTCCTCCTTCTCCGCCGCATTGGGACTTCTGGTCCCCTGATAGTAGAGAACTCCGGTCCGAAATTCCTCCCAGGAATATTTGGACAAATCATGGAGAAGTCCCTGTTTAAACAGGCCGACGCGAAAACAGCCCTGCATAACCACCAGCTTGTGATGGGTAATGGTCAGAAAATGATGCCATGCGTTTCGATACCAGATTTTTCTTTGGTTCAGGTTTTCACGATTGTTGTGAATATTTTGTTTTTCTTTTATCATTACGCTTTTTTCCCGCCTTTTTTCAAAAAAATAGCAGAATCATTTATACGATTCCATTTGACATCCCTATCAAAATGTGCTATGGTTTGGATAGCTGCAGTCCTCTGCAGCACGTCTTAAATTCGGAGGTAGAAAAAATGAAAGGTACAGTTAAGTGGTTTAATAACCAGAAAGGTTATGGCTTTATCTCTGACGAGACCGGTCACGACGTATTCGTTCACTACACGGGCCTGAATATGGAAGGCTTTAAGACCCTGGACGAAGGCGCTGAGGTAGAATACGACGTCATTGAAGGAGCCAAAGGACCGCAGGCAGTCAACGTTACAAAATTATAATCCATACCTATTGTGCCTTTTTCGCATAATTCGATATGACATGATTGCTCAACAGGCCGCTGCCAAAAGCAGCAGCCTGTTTTTCAGTGCCCGGATTTTCTCACGCTGCGCCATTTTTCTTATCTTAGGCTTTTCTGCGTCGCGTGCTTCTTCCGGGCCGGGCCCGATTCCACGCATCCCTTTCTTTCTCCCGGAACAGACTCGCTTCCCCGCAGTGTATGCTCTCTTCCGGGCCGGACTCGCTTCCCCGCATTCCGCTCCTCTTCCTGCACCGGGCCGAAAAAATCCGTCTTTTCTTACGGGCGCACCGCTTTCTCAAGCATTCCGGACAAATCCGGAACAGAAAACGAATACTTCTTTCCGCAAAACTGGCAGCAGACCTCAATGGGCTTGTCCTCATCAATCATTTCCTGAATTTCTTTCTTTCCGATACTGATAATGGCCCGCTCCACCCGTTCCCTGCTGCAGTCGCAGCAAAACTGCACCGGCTGCTTCTGAAGGATTTCCAGATCAAAGTCCCCCAAAAGATCCGTCAGAATTTCTTCCGGAGATTTTCCCTCATCCAAAAGAGAAGTAATCGACGCCATCGTTCCCAGGCGCTCTTCCAGCTTGTCAATCATCTCATCCGATGCCCCCGGCAGAAGCTGAATCATAAATCCTCCGGCCTGCCGCACCGTGTTGTCCTTATTCATCAGAACCCCAAGAGCCACCGAACAGGGAATCTGCTCCGAAGTCGCATAATAATAGGTAATATCTTCCGCAATTTCACCGGAAACCAGGCTGGTCTGACCTACATAGGGTTCCTTTAAGCCAATGTCTTTTACCACGCTTAACATTCCGGCTCCGACTGCTCCGCCCACATCCAGCTTTCCAGCCGCATTCGGAGGCAGCAGAACCTCCGGATGGAAGGCGTATCCTTTGACATTTCCCTGGGAATCGGCCGTCACCAGAAGCCCTCCCATAGGTCCGTCTCCTTCGATACGCAGAGTCAGCAAATCCTTTTCCCCCTTCAGATCGGCTCCCATCATGGCGCCTGCTGTCAGAAGTCTCCCCAGAGCGGCCGTTGCCACCGGGCTGGTATTATGCGCATTCTTTGCTGTCTCCGTTACTTCTCTTGTTGTTGCTCCAAAGGCACGAATCTGCCCGCCGGCAGCCGTTGCCCGAATCAGATAATCGGTCATGCTTCCAATTCCTTTCCATGCTCTCTTGCAATGATGTAAATTCTCTGGCTGTCCGCCTTCGGCTCCTGCCTGGTAAACGCATCATAAACGGCAACCCACTCCATTCCGGCCTTCAGGATGGCTGACTGAACCTCCTGGATGGAATATGCCCGCTGATAGTGGGTTTCCTGATATTTCCGGTACAAATCCTTTTCTTCACGGACGAAAATCGATAAATCATAGATGTTCATCCGCTCCTCTTCGTCATACTGGTTGTCCCAGATAAAGGCCGCGTCCTCCCGGTCCTCGGCAATGACGCAGTCCCCCATGACTTCCCGGTATTTGTACTCCGTATTCATATCAAAAATAAAAATCCCGCCCGGATCCAGGTAATTATTGACCAGGCGGAAAACCGTCACCAAATCTTCCAGGTCCAGGATATAGTTCATGCAGTCACAGATGGAAACCACCGCCGCCACCGTGCCATAAAGCTCAAATTCCCGCATATCCTGGCACAGATACAGGATATCCCGTCCGGATTTTTCCCGCTTCCCGCAGGCCAGCTCCAACATTTCCTCCGAGTTATCCACGCCAATCATATCATATCCCGCAGCAGAAAGAAGCTCGGTCATACTTCCGGTGCCGCAGCCCAGATCCAGAACGAGGCCATCCTTCACCCCGTATTCCGTCAGAAGGCTTCTGACATACTGGCTCCATTCCTCATAGGGAACATCATCCATAAACGTATCGTAAACGGCTGCAAAGCCGGTATATGCTTCCATTTCATCCCGCCTTTCTCCTGGAACAAAGAAAAGCCACTACCCCGCAAGGTAATGGCTTTGCCGTCATTGTTATACGTTGCGGCCGCAGCACTTTTTGTACTTTTTTCCGCTTCCGCAGGGACATGGATCATTGGGGTAAATCTTATGCCCCTCCCGGCGTACGGTGCCGGACGCTTTCTGCTTCTTATAAAGCTCTGTCCGCTTCTCCTCCGGAAGAATCTCCTCCCACTGAGGAAGTCCATACAGCCAGCTTGCCTTTGCCTCAACCATGTTGTAATAAAGCTTCTCCGGATCAATTTCGATCTTGACGGCCGTATTTTCATCCATTGTCTCGATCGGATTCTCATAGCCCTTTAAGCTCTCATTGATTCCATCCAGGAAGCCGGTCATAATCAGCAGATCCGTTTCGTACTTTTCAGCCAGCTCCTTAACGGTTCCTTCCACAACCTCGGTCGGATTGGAAAGGATCTTCTCATAGATTCCCTTCTCAATTGCAAAGTAATTTTTCCAAAGATCCTCTCTCTTTTTATCATCGAGTCCATCGCCATAAGCGAGGGTTCTCCACTGTTCCAGCAATGTTGCCATCGTTCATCCCATCCTTTTGTTATTCCCATATTAGACGGCAGATCCGCCCTGTGTTTCTTTCATCATATGCCATACAGTTTACCACAGCTTTTTTTTTCTGTAAATACCAAATTTTAATGCCATTCCCGGCAGCATCTTCCCCGCCGCTGCATCCAAAAATCTTCTTGCAGATCGGTGCGTCTGAAAATCTTCCTGCGAGTCACTGCATCCGAAATTTTTTGTTCTCCTGCTTAGCGTTATTTTCCGCTGATATACCCTTCCTCATCCAGGGATGCTTCCGGAGAAATGTCCCGCATGTATTGAAGAATCCGCTCCTTTTCCATCCCTCCTGCCAGAGAAACCCGGCATCCGGACTGGAGCGCCGGAACAAACTGAAGGCTTTTCAGTCCGTTTTCATCCACCACAGCCTCCACAATACAGGTATCCAATGTCCTGGAATTAAACAGGAAGTTTCCCAGACTGTACACCACCGGAACCGAACCGCAGTATCCCACCGGCTGAAGCACATGGGGATGAGCACCGATGATCAGATCTGCTCCCGCCTCAGCGATCTGAGGCGCCTGCTCCAGCTGCCAGTGATCCAGCTCATCGGTTCCTTCCGTCCCCCAGTGCACAAAAGCAATCACAAAATCGCTGTTTTCTTTTGCCTCCCTGACAGATTCCAAAAGTCCGTCAATTTCCAGGCACCGGAACACGCCGGCAGAGGTTTCCGTCGCACCCTTGGTATCCGGAGAAAGCATTCTCTCAATCTGGGTCGCTGCCACAAATCCGATTGTCAGGCCGTCAACCGTCAGATACACCGGCCTGGAAGCCTCCTCAAGATTCCTTCCGGCTCCCACATAGGGAATCCCCAGCCGGTTTAACGTATCCAGAGAATCCAAAAGGGAAATCTCGCCATAATCATAGGCATGGTTATTGGCCAGGGAAACCAGATCCGCTCCCATGTCATTCAGATAGGAAGCAGATTCCGGTTTTGCCCGGAACGTAAAGGTCTTTCCGGCCGTCGGTGTTCCTCTGTCCGTATAGGGGAACTCGTTGTTGACCATAAAGATATCTGCCGCACGCAGACGCTCTAAAAGGTCTCCGGAAATTCCTCCCTCAATCCCCTTTCCCCGCTGATTCATGGACGCCATAATCGCATAGCTTTCATCAAACAGAATGTCACCGGCAAAGACCAGACTTACCTCTCCATCCGGCTTCTCTCCTGGCGCCAGGCTTTCTTTCTCCTGGCTGCCGGCGCCATCTCTGGTTCCTTCCTTCCCCGATTCCTGCCCATTTTCTGTATTCAGTACCACGTGTCTTCCGTCGCCGCCGGACTGGTTCCCCTCCGCTCTCTGGTCTTCTCCTGTCACCTGGCCTTTCTCTGCAGCCTGGCTTCCTTCTGAACCCTGATTTTTCTCTGCTTCCCAGCCACCTTCTGCTGCCTGGTTTTCCTCTGCTGCCTGGCTTTCTTTTGCTGCCTGGCTTCCTTCCGCTTCCCGATTTTCCTCCGCAGCCTGGCTCTGTGCCAGAGTCTGTTCCAGGTAAACTTCCGTATGTGATCCGCTGCTCACAAGCGAACAGCCAGTCAGAAGCAGCGCCACGGCCGCTGCCGCTGCCGTATATGCAAATCCGTCAGCTTTCCCCTTCCTGCTTTTTCTTTTCATAACTCCTCCCTGTTTTCTTATTACCATATTTCCGATATGTTTTCGGCTTAAATATTCTGTTGAAGATGCTTCGGTTCAGAGGTTCCCATCTTTCCTCTCCATATGGTCTTTCTTCCCATGACTTTTCTCCTCACGACTCTCCCCCGCTGCCCTCTCTCCGTTCCTGCCAAGCAGCCGGTTCAGCATCTGCTCCCTGTGATTCATAAAAAGTTCCATCACCTCATAGGCCGTCGTTTCTTCATAAGTACAGCGATGAACCGGCCCCTGGTCAAATGTCAGGATCTCCGCGTCCGGCAGCCCTAAAAGAATGGGGGAGTGAGTCGCAATCACAAACTGAGAACCTTCTCTGGCACACTGATCAATTTCCATCAAAAGCGTCATCTGCCGCTGAGGAGACAGAGCCGCCTCCGGTTCATCAAACAGATACAGACCATTGGACCTTAGCTGATTCTGCATCAGTGCATGAAAACTTTCTCCATGGGACTTTTCATGATATCCTGCCGAAGGATGCAGCAGATCTGCATACTCCCGTTCCTTCGTGGCCACGTTATAAAAACTCTCTGCCCGGAAAAAATATCCCCAGCGGACCTTCCGGTATCCCCGGCGCACGGTCACCGCCTGATGTAGGTCAGAATGAGAATCATAGGTGGAAAAAGAATAATTTTTTGTCCCGCCCTCCGGATTAAAGCCGCAGGCAATGGCAATTGCTTCCAGAAGACTGGACTTTCCGCTTCCATTCTCCCCGGCAAAGAACGTGACCGGCCTGTGAAACTCCAGGCATTCCAGTCCTCCGATTGCCGGAATCTTTCTTAAATAACTCTCTGAGTCCACCTTGCTCCAGTCGATGGTAATTCCATGAATCAGCAAATTGTTCACTCTGCTCTCTCCCTGCATTGTTATCGGTCTGTTCTCCCTATCAGATACCCGTATTTTCTGTCCCAATCTTAGCATACAGATATTCCTTTGGCAAGCCGGGCATCCCTCTTTCAGGCTTCAGAGCATGCCTGCCCTTCCAGCGAAAACTTTCTTCGTACCGAAAACTCCGGTTTCTTTTAATTACAGGAACTGATGGAAAACACGCCATACGCAAAAAAGGTGCGGAACACCTTTCCTTTCGGATTGATGTCCGCACCTTTCTATCGAGTCACGTTTTAACCTTCAATCGAAATAAATTTTCTTTCCGGAACGGCCGCAGCCTTTTTCGGAATCGTCAGTTTCAAAATTCCATGCTTGAATTCGCCCTTAATATCTTCCTGCGACACGGTATCGCCCACATAGAAGGTTCTCTCACAGGCTCCGGCATAACGCTCCCTGCGGATGTATCTGCCGCTCTTTTTCTCCTGTTCGTCCTGGTCCAGTCCCTTCGCTGCGCTGATGGTCAGATAACCATCCTCCAGGGACACCTTAACTTCATCCTTGGTAAATCCCGGAAGATCCATTTCCAGGATATAGCTGTCTTTCTTTTCCTTTACATCGGTTTTCATCATATTTTTCCCGCGGCGGCCATACAGCTTTCTCTCCGCCTTTTTCATATCTTTATCATCATAAAAAGGAAAATCCTTCATAAATTCATCAAATAAGCTTTCTCCAAAAATACTGGGCATCAACATAAGTCATTCCTCCTTGC
>DVGC01000035.1 GCA_018712915.1 Candidatus Copromonas faecavium (nom. illeg.)
GGCAACAAGGCCTCCGAATTTTAAAGTCAGATGGTCAACTTGCAGAAGCATTTGCATTGGCCTCCTTTCTTGTCTTTACCTTCTTTATGGCCTGCTTCACCAGTCCAAACAATCCTCCCGGGAAGGCCAGAATTACAACCAGCAGAAGCACGCCGTAAATCAGAAGCTGGTAACGCTCCGCGGAACGAAGAATCTCATTGAGGAACTGTACGGTAAATACGCCCGTAACCGTTCCGCCTACCGAAGCGCTTCCGCCGAACAAGAGCATGGTCAAAAACATAACCGACTGCTTCTGGGTAAAGGTATCCGGACTGATAAAACGAACCAGATGCGCGTACAGACCTCCGGCAAAGGCCGTATAAAAAGCACTTGTGGCAAAGGCGATTACTTTGTACTTGCGGACGTTGATTCCCATGCCGTTGGCCGCGTGAGAGTTTTCCCGGATGGCGATAAACGCTCTTCCCACTCTGGATCTCACCAAATTTGTCTTGATAATCAAAAAGATCACCATACAAACAACAGAGAAGAAATAGTACTTCGTATAGGTATTCAATTTGAAGCCGAAGAGGGATATGGTCTCCGTAAATTTACCGGTAAAGTTGCCGGTAATGTTTCCCGGTGACTGGGCCACCAGCTGATAAACCACTTCACCAAACGCGATGGTTGCCAGAGACAGGAAATGGAATACCAGTTTTGAAGCAGGATAAGCCAGCAGAGAACCGATCAATGTAGCCAAAACCGTTCCGATCAGAATCGTGATCAAAACCGGGAGACCGGTAAATTCGTGAAGCAGCACGGAACCATAAGCGCCGATACAGAAGAAGGCCGCATGCCCCATGGAAATCTGACCGGAATATCCGAACAAAATGTCCAGACCGGAAACCGCGATAATATAGAGGATCATGAAATTTGCCAGCAGGACGCCGTAATTCCAGTTAAACACCTTTTCCGCTGCGAAGGGGAATGCCAGCAGGACAATTCCCACCAGAATATACACGATTTTATTATTCTTTTTTTCCATATTCCCCTCCCATTAGTCTGCGATTGCACGTTCATTAAAGATACCGGTAGGTTTCACAAACAGGAAAATCAGCAAAATAGAATATGCGATAATATCCTTATGGGCCGATGATACGTACGCGGACAGAAAAGTCTCAATCAATCCCAGGAGTACGCCTCCTACAATCGCTCCCAGCATATTTCCATAACCGCCCATTACCGCGCTGCTGAATCCCTTTCTTCCGATTACCGATCCGATTGTGGTATATACGCCGTAGACCGGTCCCAGAAGCATTCCGGCAAATCCTGCGATTCCGGAAGCAATGGCCCAGGAAAGGCCTGTGGTCAATCCCACGTCGATTCCACAGGCCCTTGCTGCCATCGGGTCCATGGTGGCAGCTCTCATAGCCGTTCCGTGGGAAGTCTTATTCATAAAGAAGTTAAACAGAATCATAAAGATAACGGAAGCTACAATGCATAAAGCCGACTCTGTCTGCACGTTCAGACTGGCAATTTTCAAGCTTTTAATCGGTGTAACAGAAGGGAAATATTTTATATCGGAGCCAAAGATAATCATGGAACCGTTCTGTATGATATAGGAAATCGCGATTGTGGCGAGAACCGTATAGATTGGGAGAACATTCTTGGAAACAAGACGGTGGATCACGCTCTTTTCGATCGCAAATCCCATTGCAAACATCAACAGAATGACCAGTATAAAAGAGATAATAAAGGGAATTCCCATAACCCCGTAAAATGTGTAACCCAAAAAGGCTCCAAAGGTAAGCATATCTCCCTGAACGAAACTCATAAGGCCTGATGACTTATAAATCAAACTATATCCCAAGGCGATCAGGCCATAAATACTTCCAATAACCAGACCGGAAATCAAAATCTGCAAAAGCATATCAGTAAGCCCCCTCTCAAAAGTAATGTTTTTGCCGGAAAAGGCGAGTTATCTTCAACCCGCCTTTTCCTTGTTGCATGCGCCTGGCACCTTGTTCCGATGCCAGAGTCATCTTAATTATCCTGCGGTCCTTTTAAAGTCCCATGGTTGCTTTCATCTCAGTCCATGCATCTGTTTCAAGCCAGTCTTCCAAATTGATCTGTGTTCCATTCCATACAATCCAGGGCTTAAAGTTTTCAATATGCATACCTTCTCTGTCGCCTCTGGTGAAATCCTGTGTTCCGCCCAAAGACTCAAAATCATTGATGGTTAAGATCGCATCCTTCACAGCCTCCCCATCGGTTGTTCCGGCAATTTCAATCGCCTCTTTAAATACCATCATCGAATCATAAGCTCTGTATGCGCAGTCATGATAGGGCATCTCGCCATACTCATCGTAAAAGGCCTGGTTAAATTCCTTTAAAACCGGATCCTGAATTTCTTCAATTGTGGCATAGGTTACGTACGGGAACATAAAGCAGTATCCGTTTCCGGCATCCCCTGCTACTCTGATGTTGTCCACAGACAGCGTTTCTTTGTTAAAGATCAGTCCTTCATACCCAAACTGTCTCAGCTGCTTTGCGAAAGGAGCCTGAGTTACGGAGAATGTCGATGTAAAGACTGCCTGGGGATTGGTGTTCAGTATCTTGGCGATCTGTCCGGAGTAGTCGGTATCGCCTTCCACGTAAGTCTCAGAAGTCAAAACCTCGATTCCTGCATCCTCGCAGGCGGCTCTCATATCATTTGCTCCGGATGCAGATGAATCGTCCTGGCCCTGGAAGATCGCAATCTTTGTGATTCCCATACTCTTCATATATTCAGCCAGAGCAGGCATACCCATACCGGAATTGGGGCAGGCCCGGAATACATATTCCCATCCCTGTTCCATCCAGGTGGAGCTTAATCCAGTACCGATGCAGGGGATCTGAACTTCGTCAAAATACTGTCCGGACGAAAGCACGCAGCTACTGATCAGAGATCCCACAACCACATCCACCTGGTCCACCTCAATCAGCTTCGTAGCGATCTTCACTGCCTCCTCCGGTGAGGCCTGGTCGTCATAGACGATTACCTCTACCTGCTTTCCCAGAATTCCTCCGGCCTCGTTAATTTCCTTGGCCGCAAGCTGAGCGCCCTTTACAGCCGAATCTCCTACCAGAGCATTGGTGCCGGTCAGCGGCTGGGGACAGCCAATCTTAATCACATCTCCGCCGGACGCCCCGGACTCTCCGGATGCCCCGGCCTCCTCTGACACTTCCGCAGCCGCATCTTCCGCTGCTGAGGACTGATCGCCGGAAGCCGTTCCCTGGCCGCTGCAGGCGGACAGCAAAAACATGGTTGCCGCTAGTCCCAATGCAAACCCTTTTTTCATCTTTCTCATGAACTTTCCTCCTTTATGTTTCTGTAATTTCATTACCATAAGTTACCGTCTTCATCAAATTCCCAGCGGTAAGGCCCGCCTAAAATTTCTATATTGGGGTTGCCCTCCGCCTCCGGCAGAAGCGCTTTGGATATTTCGATCTCTTCCACATGCATCGTATCCCTGATTCTCACGATCCTTGGATTGCTCTTATCAATCTCGTTGCAGGTCCGGATCCCCAGGCGTATGGCTGTCTGATCATTTTCCGTTATAAAAGGAATCTTCACCACCTCCAGAACCGTAGACGTAACCGCATTGGGATAAGTAGCGTCCAGATTCGTCTCGTCCAATATACGCCTTGTGGTGATATCCGCCATACCGATTCCATTGGCATTATGGTGGGTTGCTTTTGTCAGACCCAGCACCACAATTCTTTGCGTGGAGATTCCCCCGCTGGCTGTTCTGGGACAGGCAAAACGTCCCGTCACATTGGGATCCATTCCGTCTCCGCTGATATCCTTGCCAATCCGGTCCACTACCAGAAGATCGATATCGTTAAAATAAATCTGCCCCATCCTGCTCTTTGCTTCTTTTAACAGTTCCGGCTCCTGTTCCCAGATTTCGTCCGGAAGCAGGGCTTTAATTCGGCAGGTCTGATCAAATGCGTTTTCAATGGTGCCCACGCCCATCAGGATATTGGTGTGGTCAAATATGACCCTGGACACCTCAGGCAGCAGTTTGGCCATGTGGTCGAAACCAGATTCATGAACCTGCTCCGCTCCATGCTGTTTTCCCATTCCGATTACCGACATCTTCAGCAGCCCGCTCTCGTAGGGACCGCGGAATGCCGTGTGAGCCTTAATTCTGCCGCAGAGAATAATTCCATCCGCTTCCGCCGCGTACCGGTCCACAAACACCGGTTTTCCGTCGGAGGGCCGGTTTCCCACCTGAACCGTATCCATGGAAGACAAAATCGGACAACCTAAAAAGGATTCGGATACCCCATAAGATTCCAATATCTCTTTCTGCCCCTCAGCCGTTGCTCCTCCATGGCTTCCCATGGCGGGAAATACGAAAGGTTCTCCTCCTTTTTCTTTCACAAAATCCACAATGGCCTTGGTAATCAGCGCCACATTCGCCACCCCTCTGCTCCCGGATGTAATGGCAATGCGCATTCCCGGGCGGATCACCTGGTCAAATTTTTCTTGCTCCAGTTCTTTCCTTACCACTGCGACAATCTGGTCCTTTTCGATATGGGATGGGTCGAACTTCTGCCGGACCCGAATCATTTCCGGCAGTTCCACATCATTGCAAAGCTGGCTGACCAGGTTGCCTTTTGTCACATTCAGCATATGGCGTTCTCCTTTACTGTTCCGAATCGCTTTCCGACAGTTTTTTTACCACACTTTTAGCCATTTTCATCAGCATCCCCACTTCGCTGTCACAGCTGATTACATTCATCCCCCAACTGCGGCAGCTGCGGATTGCTTCCATATTGGAAGTAAGAATTCCCGATGCTTTTCCTGCCCTTCCCGCGGTCTTCGCCACCGTCTTCATGGCCTCCGTCATAACCGGCGAGAACAGATCTCCCGGCGTTCCCAGATCAATGGACAGATCATTGGGACCTACCATAATCACATCTACCCCTTCCACCGAGGCGATCTCCTCTAAGTTTCCCATCGCCTCCCCGGTCTCAATCTGAACCCATATCATGGTCCGGTTATTGGCGATCGGAAAATATTCCTCCAGTTTCGGGGGATTATAATTGGTATGTACTCTCTGAGTAGAGGCTCCTCTATGTCCCAAAGCCGGGTATTTCGCAAACGACACGATCTTTTGGGCATCCTCTTTTGTATTCACCATGGGAACTAAAAGACCGTCGGCCCCCATATCCATAACTTTTGTAATTATTCCTCTTTCAATCGTAGGGATCCGGACCAGGGCTTCGATCTCCGCTCCCTTTGCCACCGAAATCATGGCGGCCAGCTGAGAAAAATCAAAGTAACCGTGTTCACAGTCCACAACAAAGAATTCAAATCCGGCAGCCTTTAAGATGCGCGGCAAATTGGGACAGGATATTTCCGAAATCATCGTTCCCAACACCTGCTCTCCTCTTCCCGCCCTTTCTTTTAAATTTCCCATGTGAATATTCCCCCTATTCCATATTCTGAATTTTTAACACCTGCTCTCCCTGGTCAGCCAGACTCTTGTACAAGCCACTGCAGCATAGAGCCATCCGATACAGTCCTGCTACTGCCTCATCATCCAACGCCGAAAGTCTGCAGGGGCAGCCCATTACAGTTTGGATAACCCGGATGAGCTCCGGCCTTTTCCAGGATACGCCTCCCGAGCACACCACCGCCTTCAATGGAGTATTTTGAGAAAGGATATCCAAATTTTTCTTATAAGTCTCAGCCATATCCCGAAAGGCCGCTGAAAACAATGTGTTCAAATTCAGATTTCCCGGCTTGATCCCCCGAATCTCTCCCCCATCCAGTTTCCATGGTGTTTCATAAAAGCTCATATCTACCTGGATTCCTTTTGTGTCCGGTTCAAACTGTTTCTCCAGGATTTTCCAGAACTCTCCTATGCCCATCTGTTTATTCGTAAGCCGTTCTACCGTGTCCGCGGCAAACCGTACCAGTACGTCCAGCCCTCTTCCTGACGGCATATTGGAAATGGTTCTCAAATACAGCTTCTCGAAATAAGGACGATTTTCAAAATCTCCCGCCTGAAATTCCTCGGCGATCACCGATACCTGCCCCGCCGTGGCAATATTGATCAGCCCTTCTCCTGCCGCAGACATGCTCCCCAAAACGGCAATCTGCTGATCTCCATAGTCCGGAAATACCTGAAGTTTACTTCCGTTTACCTCATATACGCCGCAGGAGGAAAAATCGGACTCCGCAATTTTCGGAAACTTGATCTCATCAAAACCCGCCCGCTTTATGATCTTCTCGGACCAGCAGTGTCTTGTCACATCCGCCAGTCCCAAAGGGGCGGCGTTGGTAATATGGCAAATATTGTTTCCTGTCAGCTGTTCAATCACAAAGGAGCCAAGGGTATAAAGCGTTCCGTTCCGAGGCCGGGCAGGATTCTCATCCAACATGGTGAAAAGATTGCAAAGCCCCAGGGAAGGCTTAATGTATACGCCGCATTCCTTCATATCCTCCTTGGAAAACAGTCCCTGAAGATATTCCAGATAAGTCTCTCCTGTTTTTCTCTGGTGCAGACAGCGCATATCCTGCCATGAAACGTAAACCGGCTCCTGCTCTCCTTCCGTGCGGTATACGAAGCCATGCATCTGCGTGGAAAAAATCATCGCGCCGATATCGTCATATTTTTGAGTCTCCTGAGCCAGTATTTCCTTTACCTGCTTCACGATCCCCATTACGGGAATCTCGAACACAAGGCGATCCTGAGCGTTTCGTTTTGGAATAGATGTTATCTTTTTTTGGTTCAAAATCATCCCATTTTCCAACTCGAAAATTGCATATTTGACAAAACTGCTTCCCAGATCAATGGCAATCGCTTTCATGTTTCTCCTTATTTTTGTACATTTTTACTTTTTATCTCTTATTTTTGTTATATTTTTGTGTATTTTCATGTTACTCATTATAACAGTCCATCAAGTTTTAGTCAATATTTTTGCCAAAACTTTTTCATTTTAATTATTTTTGAGTATATTTTGATAATATTTTACATTTTTACAAACATTTAATCTTATCAATTGCCTTTTTTTCTACATCTTTCATGCAATTTTGAAATATTTTTATGCGATCAAACAGAGCCGGGTCCCGTTCCAGCTGTTTTCTCATAGAATGCCCGAAAGTCATGCGCAAAACAGTTCCCATATTGATTTTGCATGCCCCTGCCTGCACCAGTTTTTTCAGGTCAGCATCCGCCACACCCGTTGAGCCATGAATTACCAACGGAACATCCACCCTGCTGTATATTTCCCTGAGACGGTCAAACTGCAGGTCAACTCCCTGTTCCTCCATCCGGTGAACAGTGCCGACCGCGACGGCCAGCGCGTCCACACCGGAAATTTTTGCAAATTTCTCCGCCTCGTCCGGTTCCGTAAACCTGCCGTGTACCTCCTTATGATCGCTGTATCCAACAGAACCAATCTCCCCTTCCACGCTGATTCCGCGAGGATGCGCAATGGCAGCCGCTTCCCGTGTAATGGCCACGTTTTCATCAAAAGGCAGCCCCGAACCGTCAATCATAACCGACGTATACCCCCATTCCGCCGCCTCCCGGATTTTTTCCAATTCCGTAGCGTGATCCAGATGGACACACACCGGCACTGCAGCCCGTTCGGCCATATAGCGCAGCATCTGCGCAAGAATGGGGATTCCCATATGTTCCACCGCCAACTTATTCGTCATCAGCACAACCGGACGGTCTGTTTTCTCTGCCGCGCAAATCACCGCCGCCGCATCCTCATATCCAAATACGTTAAATGCCGCCAGGCCATGGCCGGCCTGTTTCGCCAGGCCGGCGGCTTCTTTTAATGTACAAAGCATATATGTTCACCTCATTTTACGGTCGCAACCATTTCCCCATAGATTTCCTTTTCTTTTTTGATAAAATCCGTAATTTCTTCCAATGTAGGCATATCCGGAGAGCATCCATGGCTTGCTACCAGCATGGAGGCCGAGGCACTGCCGTACTCCAGGCATCGCATAATGTCCCAGCCATTCAGCAGGCCGTTCAGGAACGCGCTGCCATAGCCGTCCCCTCCTCCCGTTGATTTCACCGCATCCACCGGGAACGGACGTATGCTGTAAGAGCCTTCACCGTCTACGTAGGCGGTAGAACCCTGTTTTCCATGCTTAATCACCACGATCTTCGCCCTCTGGACAAACCACCGCTCTGCAATTTCTTGATCCGACAGCTCCTTTCCCAGGAAAAGATCCGTTTTATCAAACTCCTCCCTGGAACCCATGATAATATCCGCTTCCTTGGCGGCCAGACTATAGTACACCGCTATCTCTTCGTCATTTTTCCAGGTATAGGGACGATAATCGATATCAAACACAATCACGGTGTGATGCTTTCTGGCCAGGTAAATCGCCTTTAAAACCGCTTCCCTGGACGGACTTGCGGACAGGGCGGTACCGCTGACCACCAGCATCTTCGCTTTCTTTATATAGTCCTCCTTCACATCTGTAGGCTCCAGCTGCAGATCCGCCACATGATCGCGGAACATGATCAGATTGCACTGGTCCTTGCTGACCACTTCCGTGAAAGCAAGCCCCATAGCTTCTCCATGTCGGGCCCGCACTATATGAGAAACGTCAATCCCTTCTTTTTCAAATACCTGAATACAGAAATCCCCCATGGGATCATCGGACACGCAGCCGATGAATCCCACTTTGCATTTCAGTCTGGCCATCCCCACCGCGATGTTCGCCGGGGAGCCTCCTACATATTTTTTGAAATTGTCGCACTGAGGCCAGGGTTTAAAATATTCCACCGGATTAAAGTCCAGGCATATTCTCCCAATGGGTATCACATCAAACTCCCGGCTTTGATCGAATTGAATCTTGCTCATATCTGATCTCCTTTTCTCTGTCAAATGGTTCCATCCCAGGTGCTGACCGTCTGATTTTTCTTCTCTTCCTCGTCAAACCATCTGGTTGTAACAACTTTCGTCTCCGTGTAGAAGCGGTATCCGTCTTTGCCAAGGCAGTGCAGATCTCCGATAAAGGAGTTTTTATGTCCCGAGAACGGGAACATTCCAACCGGCACCGGAATTCCCACATTCACGCCTACCATTCCCCCATCCGTATGGCGTGCGAATTCTCTGGCGTAATGACCGTTTTGAGTAAAAATCACCGAACCGTTTGCGAAGGGGTTCTGATTCATAACCTTCAAGCCCTCCTCAAAGTTTCTGACTCTCTTAATGCAGAGAACCGGCCCGAAGATCTCCTGGTCCCCTACCGTCATCCCCGGCTCCACATGGTCAAAAATTGTGGGGCCCAAGTAGAATCCATTTTCATATCCGGGAATCCGGATTCCCCGTCCATCCAGAACCAGCTTTGCTCCTTCTTTAATCCCCTTTTCAATCCAATCCAGAACGGACTTTCTGTGATTCTCATTTACCAGCGGTCCCATTTTTGTATTTTTGTCGTAGGCCGGGCCCACCGCAATCTTTTTCGCCTGCTCTACAACCGCCTCTACCAGGCGGTCCGCAATGCTCTCCTGCACCACCACCACCGGAAGGGCCATACAGCGTTCTCCCGCGCAGCCAAAGGAAGCATTGATAATCCCAGCCGCTGTTCTCTCAATCGGCGCATCCTCTAATACAAGCGCATGATTTTTCGCTTCGCACAGCGCCTGCACACGTTTTCCGGCAGCGGCTGCAGTGGCATAAATATGTCTTCCTACACTGGTGGAGCCGACAAAGGTAATTCCCTTAATATCTGGATGCGTCAGGAAGATTTCCGCTTCTTTTCTGGAGCAGGTGACAATGTTGATGACGCCGTCCGGCAGCCCGGCTTCTTTATAAAGCTCCGCAATCCTCATGCATGTCTGGGGCGTAAAGGTCGCCGCTTTCAGGACAATTGTATTTCCGCAGGCAATGCACATCGGAGTCATCCACCCCATAGGAATCATCGCCGGAAAATTAAAGGGCACAATTCCCGCAAATACCCCCAAAGGTTCCCGGTACAGCACCGTGTCATATCCTGAAGATGCATCCATCAAGCTCTCGCCCATCATCAAAGACGGAGCCGCGATTGCCTGTTCGGTAGCTTCTTTTGCCTTTAAAACATCTCCTTTGGCTTCGTCCCACGCTTTCCCGTTCTCCATGGCCACCAGATACGTCAACTCATCCATATGTTCCACCAGAAGATCTCTCAGCCGGTAGAGAATCTGCACCCTCTTGATGACCGGCGTAGCGGACCAGGAGGGAAAGGCCTCCTTCGCGCATTGAATCGCGTACTCCACTTCCTCCCGCGTACAGCAGGGTACTTTTGCGCATACGCTTCCGGTACTCGGATCATAGGCCTCCCTATACTGGTCAGTTTTTGAGTCCAAATACCTCCCATTTGCATAAAACCCCAATGTTTTGATTTCTTCCATAGCTTCTCCTTTCTTGAATAGTCATATTTATTTCTTTTTTTGACTATATTTATTTCATTTATTTTTATAATAGTATGATTTTGCTATTTTTGCAACATGTTTTTGATATTTTTTGTGTCTTTTTTTCAATACTAAAGAGTATATTGACTATTTTGCCTATTATATGCTATCATTTTGTTATCATCTTTTTCATCGATTATCGTCATTTTTGCATAAACTGGGCGGGTACCGCCATGTTACACATAAGTAAAGTGCAAATTAATATGCTATAGGGGGAAATAATGAATTATGAAAAGTGAAAAATTATTAGAAATGGAAGAATATATTCGATTCCGTCAGACCATTTCCCTCAAGGAACTCCAGGAGCATTTTAATATCTCCATCAACACCGTCCGTCGCTACATCGCTGTGCTTTTGGAACAAAACAGTGACTTTCAGAAGGTATACGGCGGTATCACCGTAAAAAATCCTCAAAGGTCTTCTCTTTCTCCCTATCCAAATTACGGAGAAATTCCTCAAATGAGCGAAAAACACCGGCTTTGCAAATACGCCGCTTCTCAAATTCAAGCATATGACATCGTTTACATTGACAACGGAACTTCCGTTTCGTTTATTCCTTACTATATACCGGACGAACTGCCTTTAACCATCGTTACCAACAGCGTCAGCATTGTAAACTCGGTAATCAAGAAGAGCAATATCACCTTGGTTATGCTTCCCGGCATCCTGAATCGGTCCACCATGTCTTTTACCGGAGAAAGCAGTGCCCAGCAGCTGGAGACCTACAATATTATTAAGGCGTTCCTCTCCTGTGTCGGCTTTTCTCTCAACGCAGGCGCTACCAGCTTTTCCGTGGAAGAATATAAAATCAAAAGCATGGCGGTTCAAAAAGCTCAGCAGGTTTTCCTTTTAGCGGACCACAGCAAGATCGGACGCAGCACTTTAATGACCTACTGCCCCACTTCCAAGGTTAATACTCTGGTTACCGATCTGCCGTTGTCCGGCGAATACGAGGAAACCTTTAAAAAATACGGAAATCAGATTGCAGTTGTCTGAATTTTCAACGAGAGCGTTAAGGAGATTTTCATCGTGAACGAGCAGAAACTCAAA
Organism: Candidatus Copromonas faecavium (nom. illeg.); assembly: GCA_018712915.1. GTDB lineage: Bacteria > Bacillota > Clostridia > Lachnospirales > Lachnospiraceae > Copromonas > Copromonas faecavium. The sequence continues at coordinate 11,508 of DVGC01000035.1, forward strand.
AAAATTGAAGACTATGTAAAAGACCACGAAAACGTATCATTGACCACATTGTGCTCAGAATTTAACATTTCTATGAGCACATTGCGCCGCGCCGTGGCCGTTCTGTGCGAACGGGGCGTGATCAACAAGCGCTATGGCTGCGTATATGCCACCAGCAAACGGAAGTTTATTCCATTCCATTTGAGAGCGAATCTGAATACCGAAGCCAAACGCGAAACATGTCGGATCGCCGCTCAGCTGATTAAGGAAGATGATATTATTTATTTGGACAGCGGATCCACTACCTGCTATATTTTGGATTATATCGGTCACCTAAACAATGTGACGATAATCACCGGCAATATTGATATTATCGTCAAGGCTCTTTCCATGGACAATGTGACCGTATTTGTCCTTCCCGGCTTATTGAATAAAAAGAACAACTCCTTTACTCCTACCAACGCAAAGGAGGCCTTTGCTTCTTATAACATTACTAAGGCGTTCATTGCAGCCTCCGGTGTATCGTTGTCCAACGGTTTTTCGCACAGCGACCCATTGGAACGGGAGACCAAACTCGCCGCAATCCAGAAATCCGAAACCATTTGTTTCGTTCTGGACGACTCCAAGTTTGGCCACACCTCCTTGATTTCATTAGGTCCTCTCACTTTGGCGGATATCATATGCTCAAACAAAGCTCCTGATTCGGCCATACAGAACTATTGCCAAGAACATCACATAATTTTGAAATACTCTTAGTCATAAATGTTATTTTGCTTGAATAAATGGCAAATAGATGGTAATATGTAGGCATCAAAATAACATTTTCAGTAGGAGGAACATACAAATGAAATTCAGACACATCAGCGATATTGACGGTTTTTTCAATGCGGTTGGTCAGTGTAAAGGAAGAGTTGAATTGGTAACCGATGAAGGTGACCGCCTCAACTTAAAATCCAAATTGACGCAATATCTGGCTATGGCAAAAGTTTTTTCTCAGGGAAATGAGATTCCGGAAATGGACATTATTGCTTCTGAAAAAGAAGATATGGAACGACTTTTAGAGTTTGTCATGATGGGATAACATTATATTCTTTAGGAAGAACGGCTCCGCGTTACTGTTTCCAGTAGCCGCGGAGCCGTTCTTTGTTACTCGACTTCTGAATTCTGCCGGTTTTCCTGATTCTTCTCATCCTTACTCTTCATATAGGCATCCATAGCTTCTGCCACCTTCTTGGAGTAAGCCACCGCCTGGACCACCGTCTTGGCTCCCAGCACCACATCTCCGGAGGCGAAGATTCCCTCCACCGTGGTCTCCCCGTTTTCATCGGTCTCCAGCAGGCCGCTCTGGGTGGCCTTCAGGCCCTTCGTGGTATTCACCAGCTTGCTCTTTGGACCCTGGCTGATGGAGATAATCGTGGAATCCGCATATACCTGCTCTGTCTCCTCAGAGTAGCCGGTAACCTTTCCTTCCTCGTCCCGGTAGACATGGCGGAATACCGGCCCGTCATCGTTAATCTCCACAATGCTCATGTTATACTCAAACTTAGCTCCGTCCAGCATAGCATAAGAGGTTTCATGCTGGCTGGCATCGGAATGGTCGCCTCTTGCATAGAGGGTTACATCGTGAGAGCCATGGCGGATGACCGTGCGTGCCACATCCATAGCAGAATTTCCCACGCCGATAATCGCCACCCGGTTGCCCAGGTCGTAGGCATCGGGGTTTGCCAGGTAATCGATCGCAAAATGAACATTTCCCAGGGATTCGCCCTTCACTCCCAGAGTTTTCGGACGCCATACGCCAGTTCCGATAAAGATGCTCTCATAGCCGTCCCGGAACAGATCCTTAATCTCCAGGGCTCCACCGATGGTGGTGTTGGGGCGGATTTTGATTCCGATTTCCAGAAGCTTCTTTTTATATCTCTGCAGAATGGTTTTCGGAAGACGGAACTCCGGGATTCCATACTGAAGCACGCCGCCGATTTTGTCTCTGGAATCGAAAATCGTCACGCTGTATCCCTTTTTCGTCAGCATGATGGCAATGGTGATGCCCGCAGGACCAGCACCGATGACCGCCACCTTTTTTCCGTTCTTCGGCTCACATTCCACCTTAATGCGCTCAAAACAGGTATCAGAAATATAATTTTCAATGCTGCTGATGTGGACCGGCTGTCCCTTTCTTCCCAAAACGCAGTGCCCCTCACACTGATTCTCGTGGTTGCAGACCAGGGAACATACCAGGGACATGGGATTATTTTCAAACAGCATGGCCGCCGCTTCCTCCAGCCGCCCTTCCTTCAAAGCCTTGATCATCACGGGAATAGAGGTGTGGATCGGACAGCCCTGCTGACACATGGGCTTTTTGCACTGTAAACACCGGTTCGCCTCATCAATTACATGTACTGCCATTTTTAATCTTCTCCCTCCATTGCTTTCCTATCTGGAGAACATCATAGCACACCCAATTTTGATTTTCTGTACTTTTTTTGAAACAGCTCGTCGGCTTTTTAACAATATTAGGGGATTTTTCCTGAAAATTCTTTCCTATTTCTCACTTTTTACCCTCCGGGCAAAGGCTCTGAACAGTCCTGCACTCTCCAAAACCCGGGCCACATAGTAAAAAATCAGGGAATCGATGGGCCACATTATCAGATTTTTCACAATCCGGTCCGGCAGTATGCCCCAAAATCCCTTTCCGGTCAGAAGAGAAAGGCAGTAGGTATTGAGCACAATATTGCATACGATCACCACCACCAGCTTTGCTGCCAGAACACGCCGGAAACTCAGCTGTCTTCCGTAAAAAAAGCAGCCATAAATCACGCCGGCCGTCATGGTAACCAAAGTAAGGGGCGGAAAGAATCCCCCTACCGGCTTCATGAAATACTTCAGAATGTCCATAGTTCCATTGAAGATCATCCCTACGGACGGACCGAAGAGCCATGCGACAAAAAGATTGGGCAGGCCCGAAAAGCCAATCTTGATGGTGGGCGTCAGATAGATGGAGTACGCCCCCAAAACCAGGGCCGCTGCGCCCATCATGGCACAGACGGTAATGGTCCTAGCGCTTCTCAGTTCCTGCAAGGAGCGGTTAAACAGATTCCGGTTCATAAAAAAACACCTCCTTTGCAGACCTCTCGAACTACAAACGGAGATGATGATGCTATCCCTGTTGCAGCGGGATGCGGCATACGCACCGCAAGAAACCGCCTCCGGCCGTTTCTTTTCGTCTGGCTGACAACTCCCTGTTCAGCCGGCACTTAACGCGCATACGCCTACTCTGCATGTTTATGC
>DVGC01000036.1 GCA_018712915.1 Candidatus Copromonas faecavium (nom. illeg.)
GGCATACTTGATGATACGTATTAATGGGAGAGAGCCGGAAAACCTTCAAACTTGTATTGAAGGAGGAACTTTAACGGAAATGGGAGATGGGCTGTATTTAATTGAGGCTTCTCAGAATCACATTGTAATTCAACGAGGAGAAAAGTAATTCTTTAAGAAGCCTTTGGACAGGAGGTCGGAATGCGTATTTGCGTGATTTTGGAAGGGTGTTACCCATATGTGACAGGAGGGGTTTCCACTTGGATCCATCAATATATTCAGGCCATGAGAGAACATCAGTTTGTTTTATGGACAGTAGCTGCATCTTCGGAGGACAGAGGGAAATTTAAGTATAAGCTTCCAGAAAATGTCGTAGAAGTTCATGAAGTCTTTCTTCAAGATGCTTTAAAGATGGAGCCAGAGAGAAAAAAGTATCAATTTAATCAGCACGAAATTCAGGCCCTGACAGATTTTGTTCACTGTAAACAGCCGGATTGGGACGTGTTGTTTGAAATGTATAATGATAGAAAAATATCTCCGATGTCTTTTTTGCTGAGCCAGGAATTTTTGAATATCTTAGTGGATATTTGTGAGAAAGATTATCCCTATATAGCCTTTTCTGATATGTTTCATACGATGCGTTCTATGTTCCTTCCTGTTTTGTATGTACTAGGACAGGAAGTCCCAAGAGCTGATCTGTACCATACAATTGCCACAGGGTATGGTGGACTGATGGCAAGATTGGGCAGTTACAAATACGGTGTTCCATTTATGTTGACAGAGCATGGCATTTATACCAGAGAACGTGAAGAGGAAATTATCCGGGCGAGATGGGTTCCATCCAGCTTCAAGCGTTCTTGGGTTCGTTTTTTTTATATGTTATCGGCTGCAGTTTATGATAGTGCAACGATGGTAACCAGTTTGTTTGCTAATGCAAGAAAAACACAGATAAATATTGGCTGTATCCCTGAAAAATGCCGTGTCATCGCTAATGGAATTCATGTGGAGCGTTTTAAAGATATTCCTTTAAAACAAGAAAATGGATGGATAGATATTGGCGCTATTGTTCGTTTGGCACCAATTAAAGATGTTAAGACATTGATTTATTCATTTTATGAGTTGAAATTCCGCTTGAAACAAGTCCGCCTTCATATTATTGGTCCGGAGGATGATATTCAGTATGCCCAAGAGTGCTACGAGTTAGCAGAGCAGCTGGGAGTAAAAGATTTGGTTTTCACTGGAATGACAAATATACTGGAATATATGAAAAATTTAGATTATACTGTCCTGTCTAGTATTTCAGAGGGACAGCCGCTTTCGGTTCTGGAGTCGTTTGCTGCAGGAAGACCTTGCGTGACAACGGATGTGGGGTGCTGCAGAGAATTGATTGAAGGTATGGAAGGAGATCATTTAGGTCAGGCGGGAATCTGTGTCCCTCCAATGGAGAGAGAAGCGCTTTGTGCAGCAATGGAACGGATGTGTATCCGGACAGAAGAGCGCTATCGGATGGGGCAGATTGGGAAGAAACGGGTGGAGCAATATTTTCGTCATGAAGATATGATTCGCAACTATCAACAAACGTATACAGAGGTGATAAGCAGATGGCAGGAATCGGTTTCTCACTAAAAAAATTGTTCCGGAAAAAGGGAGTATTTAACCTGTGCCGAGCTTATGGTTATGCAGGTTTAATTTGTGCTGGCCCCATGATCTTAGGAGTGATACTTCTTGTAACGATCGCCTTTCTTTCGCAGTTGGCTGGTATGGCAAGGCATGACAGGGAGCTTTTAAACTGTATGCTGACCTACTGTTTGCTGGCATCTCTGACGACCACCAGTTTGTTTAACATGCCAGTAACCAGGTATGTATCTGATATGCTATATGAGGAAAGAACTGCGCGCATCATGCCAAGTCTTTATGGAAGTATTGGAATTATGCTGACTGGAGGATGTATCCTTTGGGCAGTTTTCCTTCATTTTTCTGGTGTTCCTGTTTTATACAGGTTGTTATGCATGTGGTTTTATGCGATTCTGATTGTTACATGGATGGAAATGAATTTTTTGACTGCTTTGAAGGATTATAAAGTTTTGGTCTGCGATTTTGCTGTTTCATTGGGAACAGGTTTGCTTTTGGCGCTTTTTTTGGTTCTGTTCCGGCAGGTCAATATTGCTACTTTGTTTCTTTGCGTAATTTTGGCTTATGGACTTTTGATGATACTTTATTTCCGCCAGCTGTTGAAATATTTTCCCAGCAGTGAGGGGAGTAAATTCTCTTTCTTGCGTTGGTTCGATAAGTTCCGTTCTCTTGCTTTTATAGGAGCGTTCGTTAATTTGGGATTATTTGCTCATCTGGTGATTATGTATTTTGGGCCTTTGCAGGTACAAGTGGAAGGCCTGTTTTATGGGGCGCCTATGCACGATGTGCCGGCTCTCTGTGCATTCTTTTCCATTTTGATTACAACAATTAACTTTGTTACTTCGGTTGAGGTACAGTTTTATCCTCAATACAGAAACTATTACAGTTTATTTAATGATAACGGCTCAATTATGGATATTAAGCAGGCGGAAAACGAAATGATTTCTGTATTGCGTCAGGAACTTACCTTCAATGCTCACAAGCAGTTGTTGGCTACACTATTGTTTATCGTTATTGGATCGATTGTTCTTGAATCTTTGCCGCTGGGGTTTAATGACACATCAATGGGAATTTATCGTATTTTGTGTGCCGGTTATGGCTTGTATGCCGTTAGTAACACGATAATGTTGATTCTTTTGTATTTTGAGGATTATACTGGGGCTTTAACAGCTACGGCAGTTTTCGCGGCAGTTAGTATTTTGGCAACGATTTGGCAGATCCTATTTGGTGAGGTGAACTATTTTGGGGTTGGATTCCTGCTGGGTGGGATCGGTTTCTATTTGGTCAGTTGGATCAGATTGGAATGGTATACGAAAAGACTACCCTATTTTTTGCTGGGAAGAAGAGCACTAGTTGAAAATAAGAAAATAGGATTGTTTTCTAGAATATGTAATTATCTGGAGGAAAAGGAAGGAAATGCGAATGAAGGATAGGGTAAAATGGCTGATAATCATGGGAATGGGAGTATTGCTGCTTTCTGGTTGTGCGGAATCCTCAGAACAGCCGGCAGACGAAACAGAGACAGAAACTGCTAATGAAAACTACGTAGAGAAGGAGACTGCAACATTAGAGGATTATCATCTTAGAGATAAAGTGTCTGTATATGAAGAAGATGAAGAAGGCAGCATTGTTACTATGTACTTGACGGTTCGGGAAGGTAATTCAGCAGAAAATACGAACCATACTTGGACGGAGGTGAACACTTATTCTAAATATTGGTATGAGGAAAACAATATTCCACAGTATGCGGTAGAAGGAATTCTTCAAATTGGAGATGAAAATGGTCCTCAAGTTGGAGAAGTTGGTTATGGGGAGACAGTTCCAAATGCAATTATCAAGATACGTGGACAGACTTCTACAAGACGGGAACAAAAAAACTATAAGATAGAGCTGAAAGATGGGAAGGGTGAATGGAGAGGACAGCAGACGATTAATTTAAATAAACATGTAAATGAGGGCCTGCGATTTAGAAATAAACTGGCATATGACTTAATGAAAGAGATTCCTCAAATGATGTCTGCTAGGACACAGTTTGTTCATTTATATGTTAAGGATGAGACGGCGGGAGGAAGCGGCGTTTTTGAGGATTATGGATTGTTTACGCAAGTGGAACAGATTAATAAAACATATTTAAGAAAACATGGACTAGATAATAATGGCCAGCTTTATAAAATAGAATTTTTTGAGTTCCAACGATACGAAGATGCAATTAAACTTTCAACAGATCCGTCTTATGATTTAGAAATATTTGAAGATTATCTTGAGGTTAAAGGAGACGAAGATCACAGTAAACTGATTGCTATGCTTCAGGATGTAAATGACTATTCAATTCCTATTGAGCAAACCGTTGAAAAATGGTTTGATACTGAGAACTTATTTTATTGGATGGGATTTCATATATTAACGGGAAATAATGATACTAATTCCAGAAATTATTTTTTGTATAGTCCTTTGAATGTAAATAAATTTTACATCCTTTCGTGGGATAATGATGGTTCGTTTCATTCGATGGAGGATCAGGTATCCGGGAAAATTGGTGAAGAAGACAGCTGGGAGCACGGACTTAGCAATTACTGGGGAAATATCCTGTATCAACGTATGTTTAAGGTAAAAGAATATCGAGACGGATTGACGGCAGCAATTGAAGATTTGCGTTCTCAATATTTAACGGAAGAAAAAATAAATTCATTGGTTTCTACTTACAGAATTGTGACGAAGCCTTATGTATATCGTATGCCAGATTTGATGTATGCGCCTCTTACGGAGTCTGAATATGATGTTGTTGCTGATTCTATCGCAAAAGAAGTTGAAGAGAATTATCAATTATATTTAGAATCGCTTGAGAAGCCAATGCCTTTTTATATTGGTGTTCCGGAAGCGTCAGGTGATAAGTTAACATTCGTTTGGGATACTGCTTACGATTTTGATGGAGAAAACATCACTTACAGCATTGATGTGTCTTCTGATTATCTATTCCAAAATATTATTTATTCGTCAACAGATCTCAGAATTCCAGAAATGGAAACAAACATTCTTCCGCCGGGACAATATTTTGTGCGAGTGATTGCAGAAAATGAGTCTGGAAAGACGCAAACTGCGTTTGACTATTATTCAATTGATGAAGGCAAAGTATATGGCACCAAATGTTTTTACATATTGGAGGATGGTTCAATTGAGGAAGATATTCGGGTGGAATAGTGATAAAAGTCTGGTTTATAAAGCCAGAACCTTCCGCAATGAATGGAAATATTATCTTTCTCTCTGGGATTGCCAGGTATTGAGAGAAAGATTTCAAGCAGTGATGCAGAGGGATCCTTATGCAAAAGGAGGAGTCTATATACTTCGCAGTTTGTACTTTGATGATTATTGGGACAGTTCCTATCAAGATAAAATGTCTGGAGTGAATCATAGGAAAAAGTACAGAATTCGAATATATAATTATAGCGATTCATCTATTAAATTGGAACGCAAGATTAAAGAAGGCAATTATATTTACAAGGAGTCTGCTTCTCTGACCAGGGAGGAATATGAGCGGATTATGGAAGGAAAATATGAGTTCCTTTTAAATCATCCGAATCAGCTATGCAGAGAATTTTACTATGAGTGTACGGTTCATGTGATGCGTCCCAAGCTGATTGTAGATTATGAGCGGGAGCCGTTCATTCTACCGGAGGGTAATGTACGGATAACCTTCGACAGAGATATACGGGCGGGAGCGCCAGAGCAGGATATTTTCAATCCGGAATTACCATCTTATGAAGTGTTTCCTTATGAAATGCTTGTAATGGAAGTAAAATTTACAGAATTTCTGCCCCAGTATATTAAGGAGGTGCTTCCTCCGGGAGAGCAGGAATTTTCAGCTATATCAAAATATACCCTAAGTTATGATAGGATTTACCATCGGACGGATGCCTTACATCTGGTATCCAAATCAGAAAAATCATGGTAAATTCAGCTGCGATGGGCGGCAGAATGTGAGGAGAGTATGAATTTACAGGATTACTTTAAGAAGTCAGTATGGGAGTCTTTTATGAGTAGCCAGACTTTGACAGGGGATGTGATGCTTCAGATTATTCTGGCAATGGCTGCTTCCTTGATTTTGGGACTTTTTATTTACAAAATCTATCAAATTTATTTTGGCGGCGTAGTTTTTTCCCGCTCTTTTGCGACAACATTGGTTGGTATGACGGTGCTGACCTGCATGCTGACACTGGCAATCAGTACTAATATTGTGATTTCTCTTGGTATGGTCGGTGCTCTTTCTATTGTACGTTACAGAACGGCGATCAAGGAACCCATGGATTTGCTGTATTTGTTCTGGTCGATTTCTGTCGGGATTACATTAGGTGCCAATATGTATATTCTGGCTATCTCAGGAAGCGTACTTCTTGTGATTTTGATTCATATTTTGTATCACCGGCAGAAGAATGGTATGATTTACATTATGGTGGTACATTACGAAGGCGAACTGACCGGAGATGAGGTGCTCCGTACTATGAAAAAAATGAAGTACCAGATGAAGTCAAAAACCTTAAGGGGAGATATAACGGAGATGATTCTTGAGGTTTTCTGTAGAACTGACAGTACAGTATTCCTTGAAAACATCAAGAATATTGAGCAGGTGAAGGATGTCACATTGATTCAATACAATGGAGAATATCATGGGTAACAGACTGAAGTGGAAACTTGTGGCGGCAATACTGGTGCTTCTAACTCTGTTTTTTTTCCTGGCGCTTTACGTTTTGATTCCTAGGTTGTATAATTTGTCTGTTAGTGTTGATTTTCAGGTAGACAGAAAAGGAATTTATGATAATCCATTAACAGGTTATTCACCTTGGGCCAGTAATGTAAAATTAGCTGAACAGGAACAGTTGGTTTATATGGATCTAACTTGGGCGGAGTGGGAACCAGAGGAAGGAAAGTACAACATTACCGGTTTTGAAGAAAAATACCAGATCCATAAATGGAAAAGTGCAGGAAAACATGCTGTGCTGCGTTTTGTTTGTGACAAGCCGGGGAATGAAGAGCATATGGATATTCCTCAATGGCTTTATGAAAAAACGGCGGATGGGGAATTCTATGATATAGAATATGGGAAGGGCTATGCGCCTAACTATGAGAATCAATATTTCCTAAACGCTCATGAAAAAGCTCTCAATGCGTTGGGAGATTATTGCAGCCAGGATAACTTTGTGGCATTTGTAGAGCTTGGAAGCCTGGGTCACTGGGGAGAATGGCATACGAAACATGAGGAAGGGATTCCTTCCATGCCGGATGCGGAAATTTGCTGGATCTATGCGAATCATTATTCTGACAGTTTTCCGAATGCAAGGCTGCTGATGAGGCGTAATTATGTGATGGCAGTGGAAGGGAATATGGGACTCTATAATGATATGACGGGTGATCTGGATGATACAAAAGAGTGGCTGGATTGGCAGAAAAATGGTGGGGCATATGAACTGCCGGATGGGGAGATCTCTTATGAACCAGCAGATCAAATTTGGAAACAAGCGCCGATAGGAGGAGAATTCACTCCGGCAAACAGCATGGAGGAAATGCTTGGCGAGAATTTAAATCAGACGTTATCGTTAATTGAAGAATCACATATGACCTTTATTGGGCCTCATACACCTCTGGAGTATGAGGTGGAACAGGAGACTGTAGATGAAATTGAACAACGGCTGGGATACAGATTTTGGATTTCTCATATGGAAACGAATATGGATTATGGAGGACAGAATTTCGAAGTTCGCCTTACTTGGGAAAATGATGGCTTAGCATCATTTTACTTTGACTGGATGGTAATGATGTATGTGTACGATGAAGCTGGGAACCAGAAATTTTGGGAGGAAATAGATATAGATTTGACCCAGCTTGTTCCAGGCGAAAGTATAACAACGGTGAACCACATTCCTTTTAACGATTTGTTTCGAGAGGGATATTCTATTGGGGTGGGAATTGTTGATCCATTGACAGGGAAAAATGCAGTAGAACTTTGTATGAATAAAGATTATCGCGATGGTGTGAATATGATTTATGCATTTGACGGAATAAATGGTACCACATTTGAAGTGGATTAGGACAGGGGGGACGGAAGAATGGGAAAGAAAGATATTTTCCGGACGGCAGTCATTGGAGGTTATCAAAAAGATGATGTGATGGATTATGTACGCTCCCTGGAGAACGAAAAGGAAACGATACGCGTATTGACTAGGAAGGAAAGTAATGGTGTTAAAGCCCAACTAGAGAGGGAAAAAGCTGCCAGTGAAGAAATGAGGAAAAGAATAGCTGCTATGCAGGAAAAAATAACATATCTGGAGGAAGAAAAAAAGAACTGGCAAGAAAATCCTGAACAAATCAGGGAGGAAACGAATGACTATGCTCGTTTGGAACTTCAGAAATTGATGGAAGAAATGAAGAAAAGCAATGAACGGTTAGAAAAAAGATGCCAGCAGCTTGAAAGGTGTATTATGGCTGTATCCAGTTCGGGAACCGTACTCGGAGAAACAGAAGAACAGGCGGAAGAAGGATATAAAATGGAGCAGGAAAAAGAAAATGCAGCTCAGGTTCCAAAGGTAGAAATAGAGAGTTCAGAAATGAAGGAGATAAAAACGGTTCCGGATGACGCTTTGCCAAAAAAGGAAAATGAGACAGCAGGACAGACCCCTCAAGAAAGTATGGTATCTGATTCTGGGCAGCAGGCTATCCTTGTTTCTAATGGGACAGAGCAGGCAGATGAGGAGGCAACAAAAGAGAAAGTGGACTCAGGAACGGAATCGACAGCTTCAGATTCGTTACCTTTAAGTGAATGTATGCAGGAGGAACTGAGCAGTTATGAGAAAAAGGCTCGCCAGTCACTGAATGGTACAAGAGAGAAGATAGCTAGTCTTCTGAAGACACTGGAAGATCGGCAGGAGTTTTTTTAATGGTGTATAAAAAGATAGAAAGGGCTTAGAAATATGAAGAAATTCCGTACAGTTTTTTTTAATGGCTATCAGAAGGAAGAAGTCGATGAATATGTAGAATCTTTACTAAATCAGGTGGGACAACTGACGCAGGCAAGTGGGGAAAGTGCTGAAAAGGATAATCAGATTCAGGAATTAAAAATTCAGTTGGGAGATAAAGAAAAGGAAGCAGAAGCAGCAAGGGAACAGCTTAAGGAGCTGGAAGAAAAAGTCCAGCTATTAACTCAACTGGAGAAGAGTCTTTCAGAAAAAGAAGAACAATTGAAAAAGTACGAAAGCGGATATTCAAATTTTATGGATTTGATGGTAAGCATGAAGACCCAGGCTAGAGAAGTTGTGGAAGAAGCCAGTAAAAATGCGGAGGAGATTATTGAAATTGCAAAAAAGGACGCGGAGGAGATTACGGTTTCTGCCCAGTCTGGAGCAGAAGAAATTTTGACTGCTGCCCAGAAAGAGGCACAGACTTATTGGGAAAATGCGGAACAGGAAATGGCGGATAAAAGGAAGCAAGAGGAGCAGAATTTAAAGTTAGCACGCTATAAGATTATGTCTCATTTCGAAGCGATGAGACAGACTCAGGAAAAGCTTCTTGAAGTATATGAACAATTGGGAAAGGTTGTGGGAAAGCTTCCTTTACGGATTGGGGACGTATTGTCGGAAGAACCGTTGGAATTGTTTGATAGGACAGAACATGCAGAAACAGAGCAGCAAGCTAGTTCATTGAAGGAGTCTAAAGAAACAAAGGGGACTGAATAAGGCAGCAAAAGACAGTGGTCATTCGACCGCTGTCTTTTGTATAGGAAAAGAGGATTGTACTGCAATCATACTGATTCCGATGCATCCCTTGCCATCCACTTCGTTGTATGCTAGAATGAGGCAAAGAACATGCCGGAAGTTGGAATGTCGATACAACGTAGTAAATACAGGAGTACCCCATGGATTTATACCGAATCATCCTCGTTGACGACGAGGAGGAAGTACGAAAAAGCATCATCCGCAAAATTGACTGGACCTCCGTCGGATTTACGGTGGTGGGAGATGCAGAGAACGGCGAGGAGGCTCTGGAAAAAATCGAGGGTCTGGAGCCGGACGTGGTTCTGACGGATATCCGGATGCCTTATATGGACGGACTGACGCTGGCGGAGCGGATCCGGCAGAAATATCCGTCCATGAAAATTGTGATTTTTTCCGGATATGATGATTTTGAATATGCGAAACGTGCCATCAAGTTAAACGTCACCGAGTATATTCTAAAGCCGGTGAATGTGGAAGAGTTGACGGCAATTTTAAAAAGGATTAAGACCAATCTGGATGAAGAAATTGAACAGAAACGGAATGTGACCCTGCTGAGGGAAAATTACAGGAAGAGTCTGCCGATTCTCAGGGAACAGTTTCTAAAGGATCTGATCAGCCGTCCCATGGAAAAGGAAACGGTGCTTGATTTGGTGGAGGAGTATGGAATCCCTCTGGCGGGGGCGAAAAAATGGATTGCCATTGCTGTGGAGCTGGAGCAGGAGCTGGCTCAGGAGGATGCCCCCCTGCCTCTGCATGAGGAGAAAAACCTGATTCCCATTTCCGTGATCCAGATTATGGAGGAAAATTTAAAGCCCTATTACCGGTTTTCCCTGGTTTCCTTCTCCGGTACGGCGGAGGCGGAAATTGCAGGGATTGTTGCCGTGGACAACGGCAATTCCCAGACCGGTCTGATCGACATTTTGGGAGATATCTGTAAGGAGATTCGCAAACTGGTGAAGGTGCCGGTTACCATTGGCATCGGGCACAGCGCAGCGGAGCTGGGAAACATTTCCGTTTCCTTTAAATCTGCCCTGGATGCACTGGGATACCGGGCCATCGTCGGGACCGGCGGAACGATTTATATTAACGATGTGGAGCCTGTCAGCGGAGGCAAGCTTCAGTTCGGCGGTGAGGATGAGTCTGCTTTCGTTCAGGCCATCAAGTTTGGGCCGGAGGAAAAAATCGAAGAGGCTGTTCAGCAGATCGTGAAGCGGATGTCGGATGCCAGGGTCCATGTCAGGCAGTATCAGGCTTATGTACTGAGCGTGGCCAACTGCATGATTCAGCTGACCCAGCAGTATGATCTGAATCTGGAAGAAATTTTTGCGGACGATCCTCTGGGGCTGGATCCGTTTACGGTGATCCAGCAGGCCTTAAACAGGGATAATTTCAGCCGGTGGCTGTATCAGGCGGCTCTTAAGATTAACGGGGCCATGAACCGGGAAAGAGACAATACGGCCCGCCAGGTAATGGAGAAGGCGAAGCAGTATATTATGGACAACTATCAGGACCCGGATCTTTCGGTGGAGCAGATCTGCCGGTATCTGCATATGAGCCCGGCCTATTTTTCCACCATGTTCAAAAAGGCCACCGGGCAGACGTACGTTGCCTATCTGACGGAAATCCGCCTCAATAAGGCGGTGGAGCTTTTGAATATGACCGACGATAAAACGTATGTTATTGCCTCCAAGGTTGGCTATCAGGAGCAGAATTATTTCAGCTATGTGTTTAAGAAAAGGTTCGGAGTTTCGCCGACCAAGTTCAGGGGAAACCGGTAATGCGGGTTAAATGAGGCAGATGCCGGAAAGCAAAGGAGACAGGATGCTTTTTGACAGGCAAAAGGAACTGTTTAAGCGGATCAGCATCCGCTACAGCATTTTCATCTATTTTACGGTAACGGCCCTGGCCGCCGGAATTCTTATCGGGATTTCACTGTATACCAGGATGTCGGCCCAGGTGTCGGAGACCATGCGGGAGGAAACACAGATTTTAATCAACCAGCTGAACCGTTCCATGGATTCCTGGCTCAGAAGCAATATGAAGCTGTCGGATACCCTGTATTACGGCGTCATAAAGAATGCGGATCTGTCTGCGGAAAGCATCAATGAGGAGATGACTCTTCTTTATGACAACAGCAAGGACAACATTGAGCACATTGCCCTGTTTTCTCTGGATGGGGAGCTCTTAGAGGCGGTACCGGCCACCAGGCTGAAGCCTACAGCCGATGTGACGGAAGCGGGCTGGTTTCAGGAAGCGCTGGCAAGGACGGAAAATCTCCATTTTTCTGCGCCCCATGTCCAGTACGCTTTTGAAGCGGGAGAAAATACCTACCGCTGGGTGATTTCCCTGACAAGGGCGGTGGAGCTGACTTATGGAGCCGATACCTACCAGGGCGTTCTTCTGGTGGATGTGCGCTATGACAGCCTGGAGCAGCTGTTTAACGGGGTCAGTCTGGGAAACGGCGGCTATGTATATCTGATTGGAAACGATGGAGAGCTGATTTATCATCCGGATTCCCAGCTGATTTATTCCGGCATTGAGGAGGAAAATCATCAGACGGCGGCCGGATATGCGGATGGAAATCATCAGGAAACCTTTAACGGCGAGGAACGGCTGGTTACGGTAAAAACCGTAGGATATACGGGATGGAAAATTGTGGGGGTCACTCCCATGGGCGGTGTTTCCTTTAATAATGTAAAATCACGGCTTCTGATTGTATTTATCGTATTTTTTGTTGTATTTTTGCTGGCGATCATTAATTCCTATATTTCCAGAAAGATCACTAAACCCATTGAGCAGCTGGAACGTTCGGTTAATGAGATTGAAGCGGGAAAACTGGAAACGGAGGTTCATGCGGAAGGCTCCTATGAGATTCAGCATCTGGGCGCGTCCATTCAAAATATGGCCAGGCAGATCCGCCGGCTGATGGATGATATCGTGGCAGAGCATGAGTCCAAAAGAAAGAATGAATTTGACGTGCTTCAGTCCCAAATCAATCCCCATTTCCTTTATAACACGCTGGATATCATCGTCTGGATGATTGAAAACGAGAAGCAGTCGGAGGCCGTTAAGGCCGTAACTGCCCTGGCCAGATTTTTCCGGATCAGTTTAAGCAGGGGAAAGAGCATTATTTCCGTGCGGGATGAGCTGGAGCATGTGAGAAACTATCTGACCATCCAGCATATGCGGTTTAAAAACAGATTTACCTACACCATTGAGGCAGATGATGAGGTGCTGGAGCTTGCAAGCCTGAAGCTGATTCTCCAGCCGTTGGTGGAAAATGCTATTTACCATGGAATGGAGTTCATGGACGGGGACGGGGAGATTCGGATCCGCGCCTTCCGGGAGGGAGAAGATCTGTATATGACAGTCTCCGACAATGGACTTGGAATGACGGAAGAGCAGGCGGAGCGGATTCTTCATGATACGTCCCATGTGCCTTCCAGCCATGGCTCAGGCATTGGGGTCCGCAATGTAAACGAGCGGATCAAACTGTATTTCGGAAAGGAATATGGTTTGACCATCCAGTCGGAGCTGGATGTGGGGACGATGGTGACCATTCATCTGCGGGCGGTGCCCTATGAACGTGTGGAAAAAGGAGAAGAGCTGCATGATAAATAAGGAAAAGGCCGGCTGGTGCATCAGTGCCCTGCTGTTAATCTTTCTCTTTCTTTTGTCTTCCACGGATCTGATTTTAAAGGAAAGGGAACCGGAAATTTATCCGATTTCCGTGATTCTGGATGATACCAATGATGAATATTATGCCAATTTCCGGAAGGGCGTGGATATGGCCGCAGAGAAGTATCATGTGGATGTAAATTTCATTACCCTGTATGGAGAAAACAGTGGTGCGGAGCAGGAAGAACTGTTTCGCAGAGAAGTGAGGGACGGCGCCAGGGCTGTGATTCTGGCTCCTGTGGACGAAAGCAGCAAGGTTTCTGTTTTGAACCAGGCTGCGGAAGGCTATCCGGTGGTCCTTTTGGGGACGCTGGCATTCGGCGGTTCTTCGGTGTACTCAGTGGCGCCGGATATGTATGCCATGGGAAAAAACCTGGGGGAGCAGGTGGTGCAGCAGGAGAATCCGGAAATTCCGGTCTGTGTCCTCTCGGAGGGCCTTTCCTATACGGGAGGTCAGGAACTTTATCAGGGCCTGACCGAGGTGCTGGAGGCTCATCAGTTCCAGATAACTCTTGTGGAAAAACAGGATTCGGATACCTACCGGAGCGTCATTGAAAAGACGGTTTATCCGGAACTTGCCAGGACCGTACTCATTGCCCTGGAGCCGGAATCTTTATATGAGGCGGCAGACATTATTTCCGGCAGCAGTGTGTACCAGGAGCATGTGGAGGCGCTGTATGGAATTGGAAGCACCGTGGGAATTTTAAATGAGATGGATCGCGGTATCATCGACGGACTGATGGCCTACAACCAGTTTGACGAAGGCTATTTAAGCGTGGAAAAGGCAGTGAAGGCGATTGCCGGAGAACGTCCGGAAAGTCAGGAAAAGCTGGATTTTGTCTATGTGAAGGCGGAGGATCTGCGAAAGGGAACGTATGAAAAAATGCTGTATCCGATGGAATAGGAGGGAAGGCAGAAGGTGAAGCGAAGATGGATAGGAGCGGGAATGACGGCACTTGTCCTGGCCGTCTGCGGCGGACTGCTTGTCTATGGAAACAGGGAAAATGGGGAAGAGCCCAGAACATCTATGCGCATTGGTGTCCTTTTGTACCGCGGAGATGACACTTTTATCAGCACCCTCCGGGGAGCCATCGAGGAGCAGGCAAAGGAATATGAGCTTCAGACCGGAATCAAGGTGACTCTGGATATTATGGATGCCAAGGGGAGTCAGCTGACTCAGGATTCCCAGGCTGATCGGCTGATTTCTCTGGAATGTGATGCGCTCTGCGTGAATATGGTGGACCGGTCGGCCGCATCCGGAGTCATTGATAAGGCCATGGAGGCGGGAATTCCCATCGTGTTCTTTAACCGGGAGCCGGTGGAGGAAGATATGAACCGCTGGGACAAGCTCTACTATGTGGGGGCGGATCCGAGAGAATCGGCGGTGCTTCAGGGACAGATTCTGGTAAATGCATATCAGGAGAACCCCAGGACTCTGGATGAAAACGGGGATGGGCTCGTCAGCTATGTCCTTCTGGAAGGGGAGAGCAGCCATCAGGATTCCCTGATCCGGACAGAACAGTCCATTCAGACATTAAAGGACGGCGGCGTTCCCATCGAACGGATCACCGGCGGAATTGCCAACTGGGAAAGAAGCCAGGCATCGGCGCTGATGGAACAGTGGCTTTCTGAGTATCCGGGAGAGATTGAACTGGTAATTGCCAATAATGACGATATGGCTCTTGGAGCCATCGATGCCATGGAACGGAACGGAGTTCTGACAGGGACCATTCAGGTGGTAGGAATCGACGGAACGCCGGCGGGACTGGAGGCTATCCGTGCCGGAAAGCTTCTGGGTACCGTGGAATCGGACCGGCAGGCCTACGCGGAAGCAATTTTTGAGACGGCCAGGCAGCTGGTCATGGGAGAAACGGTGACCAGAGAGAAGTATTCCTGGAGTCCTCAGCAGGTTGTAGTAAACTGATGGAATCTGCGGGGAAAACATGCGGCAGGATGCCGGGTATCTGTGCCTTTTGGGTAATGGATACCTGGCATTTTCATGTTATATGTATAGAAATCTAAAATACGAGTAAAGATTTTTTAATAAAATCAAAGAAATTCAATAAATCATCGTAAAAAATAGTATGGAAATATGCACAAAGGCAGGGTATAATGACTTTGCTGTTAAGGAAAAATGCCAAAACAGTAAGGAAAAATTTTGAATGGGAGGATTCAAAACAATGAGAATGACAAAGAAAGCAGCAGCAGTTGCGCTGGCTTCCATGATGGCCCTTTCTCTGGCCGGATGCTCCAGCGGAACAGAAGAGACAACAGCAGCTGAGACAACAACAGCAGCTGAAACAGAAGCTACAGAGGCAACTGAGGCAGAAACAACTGCAGAAGAGGCAGCTGAGGAAGCAGCTACAACCGCAGCTGAGGCTCTTGGTGATGTTGACCTTTCCGATAAGAGAGTCGGAATCAGCATCTATCAGTTCAACGATAACTTTATGACTCTTTACAGAGAAGAGCTTGTTCGTTACCTGACCGAGGATCTTGGATTTGCAGCAGAGAACGTTGTTGTTCAGGATGGTAAGGGTGACCAGGCAGAGCAGACCAACCAGATTCAGAACTTCATCACTCAGCAGTACGATGTTCTGATCTTAAACCTGGTACAGGCTTCTTCCGCTCCTGACATTACTGATATGTGCCATGAGGCCGGAATCCCGGTTGTTTACATCAACCGTGAGCCGGATGCAGCTGAGGAAGAAAGATGGGCTTCCGAAGGTATCGCAGCTACTTATGTAGGATGTGATGCAAGACAGTCCGGAACATTCCAGGGCGAAGAAATTCTTGAAACCGAGAACAAGGGCGACATCAACGGAGACGGCGTTGTTTCCTATATCATGATCCAGGGTGACCCGGAGAACGTTGACGCTCAGTACAGAACCGAGTATTCCGTAAAGGCTCTGACCGATGCCGGAATGGAAGTAAACGAGCTTCTGATTCAGCGTGGTGACTGGGATCAGGCAAAAGCACAGCAGATCGCACAGGATGCTTTAACTCAGTTCGGTGATCAGATCGAAGTTGTATTCTGCAACAACGATGCAATGGCTCTTGGAGCTCTGCAGGCAATCGAGGCTGCAGGCCGCACTGTAAACGAGGATATCTACCTTGTAGGTGTTGATGCTCTTACCGAGGCTGTACAGAATGTTATCGACGGAAAGCAGACCGGTACCGTATTCAATGACCACTTCTCTCAGGCTCAGACAGCTGGTGATATTGCTGTTCAGATGCTTGCAGGTGAGACCGTTGATGCAGTAAACATGGTTGACTACACAAAGGTTACACAGGAGAACGCTCAGGAAATCCTGGACATGCTGAACTAGTTTTTTCTTGACAAACAAAAGCCGGGTGTGTCAGCAGACACATCCGGTTTATACTTCTGTGGTGGAGTGGTACCTGAAAGGGGATAACTTCTGCCTTTTGCAGACGGAGAAACTGAAAGGAGTTTTGGGATGGCAGAGTACAGACTCGAAATGAGAGGAATCAAGAAAAGCTTTCCAGGCGTAAAGGCATTGGATGGAGTGAATCTGAAGGTGCGTCCCGGTACGGTTCATGCGCTGATGGGAGAAAACGGCGCCGGTAAGTCCACACTGATGAAATGCCTGTTTGGCATTTATAAGATGGATGAAGGCGAAGTTTATATTGATGGCGTCAAGACCGTGATTGAGAATCCGGATGATGCACTGCACAAGGGACTTGCCATGGTGCACCAGGAGCTTCAGCCGATTCCGGCCCGCTCCATTGCGGAAAATATGTATCTGGGAAGATACCCGATTAAAAAGGTTGGTCCGATTAAAATGGTGGACCATGCAAAAATGAACAGTGAGGCTGAGAAATGGCTGAAGGACGTAAAGATGAATTTTAATCCCAAGGCAAGACTGGGAACCTTGTCCATCGGTCAGATGCAGTCCGTAGAAATTGCGAAGGCTGTCAGCCAGAGCGCCAATCTGGTGATTCTGGATGAGCCCACCTCCTCCTTGACGGATAACGAGGTTGAGGCTCTGTTCCGGATTATCCGGGACTTGAAATCCAGAGGCGTTTCCATGATTTATATCAGCCACAAGATGGCGGAGATCCGGCAGATTTCTGATGATATTACCATTATGCGTGATGGCACTTATGTGGGAACCTGGTCAATTGATGAGATTTCCGATGAGGAAATTGTAAAACAGATGGTAGGACGGGAATTGAACAATGCATATCCGCCTAAAGATGATTACCGGACGGACGAGACGGTTTTAAAAGTCAGCCATCTGACCAGCATCCATAAGAATTCCTTCCAGGACTGCTCCTTCGAGTTAAAGCGCGGAGAGATTTTAGGATTTGGCGGACTGGTAGGCGCTCAGAGAACGGAGCTTATGGAGGCGATCTTCGGAATGCGTCATGTGACCAGCGGAGAAGTGGAAATTCTTGGGAAAAAGGTTCATATCAAACGTCCCCAGGATGCCATCAATCATTCTGTGGGAATGATCACGGAGGACCGCCGCGGCAACGGTATTTTCGGATGTCTGAGCATCGATGACAATACAGCCATCGCTTCCTATAAAAACTATACCCATATGGGAGTCATTAACAAAGCAAAGGTGGATGATGTTGTAAAGGACAGCATCGCCAAGCTGAATATCAAGACGCCCAGCGGAAAGACGCTGATTCAGTCTTTATCCGGTGGAAACCAGCAGAAGGTAATTATTGCCAGATGGCTGGCCAATAATCCGGACATTCTGATTATGGATGAACCGACCCGAGGCATCGACGTCGGCGCCAAGTATGAGATTTATCAGATCATGATCGATCTGGTGAAGCAGGGGAAATCCATTATCATGATTTCTTCCGAAATGCCGGAGCTTTTGGGAATGTCCAACCGGGTGATTGTTATGTGCAACGGCCGAATCACCGGCGAGCTGGAAGGAAAAGATGCAACTCAGGAGAAAGTCATGGCCTTCGCCACAAAATTTGATTTGAGCGGAGCCGCCAGTTAGTAAAACCATATGGGAGGTTAAATGATGTCAGCGAAGAATTTCAATTTAAAGGATTTCCTTATTAATAACGGAATTATCGTCGTGCTGATTGTGCTGGCGGTTTATACCAGTATCATGCAGCCCACGTTCTTTACTCCGAATAACTTTATCAACATTGCCCTTAACGTGGCACCGCGTTTCATTATTGCCTGTGGTGTTTCCGGGTGCCTGATTACGAAAGGTACAGACCTTTCTGCCGGACGTCAGGTTGGTCTGGCTGCCTGCCTGGCAGGTACTCTTTTGCAGAGACCGGATTACAGCGGAAGAATTTATCAGGGCCTTCCGGATTTTGGAAACATGTGGTGGGCATGGTGCATCGCAGTTCTTTTAATCTGTGTAGCCGTCTGCTGTATTTTCGGTTTGATCAACGGTGTGGTAATTTCCTACCTTCAGGTTCCCGCTTTCATCGGTACCCTGGGTATGCAGTTGATCGTTTACGGTGTCTGCCTGGTTTACACCAATGCGACTCCTATCGGAGGTTATCATGAGGCTTATACCGCAGTTGCGAGAGAAAGACTGTTCGGTATCATTCCTTATCTGTTCCTGATTGCCCTGGCTGTTGGTCTTGTGATGTGGTTTATTTACAATAAGACTCCTCACGGAAAATATATGTATGCCATCGGCGGAAATGAGCAGGCAGCAGAGGTTTCCGGTGTGAATACCAAGAGAACCAAGATTATCATTTACGTTATGGCGGCTGCTTTATATGCACTGGGCGGATATCTTGTTGGCGCCAAGTCCGGCGGTGCATCCGTTAACATGGGTAACGGATGGGAGCTGGAGGCAATTGCTGCCTGTACCATCGGCGGTGTATCTGTAAATGGTGGTATCGGACGGATTTCCGGCGTTCTCGTCGGTGTTCTGGTGTTCGAGATTTTGAAGACCTGTCTGCAGTACCTGGGTGTGAATACCAACTACCAGTATATTGCACAGGGTATCGTTATCGTAGTGGCTATTGCCCTCGATATCAGAAAGTACATTGCCAAGAAGTAAGGATTGGCTGATGGAAGATATGGAAGAATTTCGTGAAGAAACAGGAACTGCGCCGGAAACAGAAGCTTCTCCGGAAACGGACGGGGAGGGAGCTGCGGAAGCTATGAGACAGCTTCAGGAAATGAACCGGAAGCTGAGAGAAGAGAATGAGCGGCTGAGGGCTCTGCCTCTGAAAGAACGGCTTTATGAAAAGGTTCATGTGTCGGTTCGGACGCTGGATATTTTCATCGGCTGTATGTGTGTTCTGTTTGTGATTGTGGTAGTTCTTGGAATGATAAACGGATAAAATAGGCAGGAGAGATGGAGGAATTCATCCGACTGTTTGGAAACCGCCGTTCGGAAACCGGTAAAAACCGGGGACCGGACGGCGATTTTTGTGGAAAAATGGAAGGAAACCATGCTTCCGGGCGGAATGTACTTTACAGAACCAGCCGGTCTGCTTATAATGAAGGGAGCGAAAAAGCAGGCCTGAAAAAGGAAAAGCAAACCAGGTACGGGGTGGAGAACAGGTTTGGTTCAGGCCAGGGAAAGGGGGATTAAGGTGGAAAAACGAGCAAGGGTATCGGAATCCATACGTCTGGGCACACTTCTGACCTTTGTGGGAGGATTTCTGGACGCATATTCCTACCTGACCAGGGGAGGTGTGTTTGCCAACGCAGAGACAGGAAACATTGTCCTTATGGGAATTCATCTGGCCCAGGGGCAATGGAGACAGGCGATTTTTTACCTGTTTCCGATTGCGTGCTTCGCCCTTGGTATTTTTGCGGCAGAGTGGTTTAAGAAGCATGTGGGAGAAAAGAAGATGCTGCATTGGAAGGAGAGCGTCCTGTTTCTGGAAATTTTCGTTCTGTTTATCGCAGGCTTTTTGCCTCAGCAGTTTAACTCTCTGGTAAACTCCTCCATCGCCTTCGTCTGCGCTCTGCAGGTGGAGGCCTTCCGGAAAATGCATGGAATGGCGTTTGCCACCACCATGTGTACGGGCAATCTGCGCAGCGGAACGGAGCTTCTGACGGTAGGTGCTTTTGAGCACGATTCGGATAAGAAGAAAAAGGGACTGTGGTATTACTGGATCGATGTGGCCTTTGTGATTGGAGGTGCCGCCGGAACCATCTGCTGCCGTATGTTTGCAGAACGGTCCGTCTGGGTTGGAGCCGTGCTTCTTGTTGGAGCCGTCTGCTTTATCCAATGGCAGAAGAGAAAACAGGAGGTATAAAGAGACGTTATGCGAAAGCCCTACGAGATAACTGCTCAGTATTATGAAACGGACCAGATGGGAATTGTGCATCATTCCAACTATATCCGCTGGTTCGAGTCGGCCAGGATCGACGCTATGGATCAGATGGGAGTTTCCTATAAGAAAATGGAGGAAACGGGGA
Source organism: Candidatus Copromonas faecavium (nom. illeg.) (assembly GCA_018712915.1). Classification (GTDB taxonomy): domain Bacteria; phylum Bacillota; class Clostridia; order Lachnospirales; family Lachnospiraceae; genus Copromonas; species Copromonas faecavium. The sequence continues at coordinate 20,440 of DVGC01000036.1, forward strand.
TTATCAGCCCGGTCCTGACTGTCCAGTGCAGTTATAAAAAAATGACGCATTTTGGTGATCAGGTGCTGGTGGAAGTGAAGATCAGGTCCTATAACAGTGTACGGCTGGTACTGTCCTATCAGGTGAGGGATAAACATACGGGAGAAGTAAAGGCGGAGGGGGAAACCAGTCATTGTTTCCTTGATCGTGCCGGACGCCCGGTGAGCCTGAAACGGTCAGCTCCGGATGCAGATGCGGCTTTTCGCCGATGCGCCGCAGAGGACGGGAATGAACAGCGGCCTGCATAGAGAAAGCGCGGTCTTGCGCTTTCTGCCGACGCACTGCGGAAGGCCGGAATGAGGAAACGGGAAAGCAGTGAAAAAGCAATTGACATTGGCATTCCAATTGCTTAAAATGAGGGAAAGGGATAGAATTTATCACGAAGGGGGATACGAATGAAATTCTTTATTGATACCGCGAATGTGGATGAAATCAGAAAAGCCAATGATATGGGGGTAATCTGCGGCGTTACCACCAATCCGTCTCTGATTGCAAAAGAGGGAAAGGATTATGTGGAGACGCTAAAGGAAATTGCCCAGATTGTGGACGGTCCCATCAGCGGAGAGGTGAAGGCCACCACAGAGGACGCGGCCGGCATGATTGCCGAAGGCCGGGAAATTGCGAAGATCCATCCTAATATGGTTGTTAAAATTCCGATGACTGTGGAAGGATTAAAGGCAACGAAGGTTCTTGCTTCCGAAGGAATCAAGGTGAATGTGACCTTAATCTTTACGGCCAACCAGGCGCTTCTGGCTGCCCGTGCAGGAGCTGCCTATGTTTCTCCGTTTGTAGGACGGCTGGATGATATTTCCGAGTCCGGCGTGGAATTAATTGAAACCGTATCGGAGATTTTTAATCTTCACAATATCCAGACAGAGATTATTGCGGCCAGCATCCGCCATACGGCCCATGTGACTGATTGTGCTTTGGCAGGTGCAGACATCGCAACTGTGCCCTATAAGGTGATCGAGCAGATGACCCATCATCCGCTGACTGATCAGGGAATTGTGAAATTCCAGAAGGATTATGAAGCTGTATTTGGAAAATAACGCGCGTTTCGGTGCGCGTTTGCGCCGGGCGCCCTTCGGGGCGCCTATTTTTATGCGCTTTTTCAAAGTAAAGAAGTAAATGGAGGAAGAAGTGAAGTGATGGAAACGACAGTCAATCAGAAACAAAAATATCGAAAGCTGGCGGTTAAGATACTGACAATCCTGGTGGGGCTGACCTGCTATGCCATCGGAACGGCTCTTTTTGTACTGCCCTCGGATATGATTGCGGCCGGTACCACAGGACTGGCCCTTCTGGCGGAGCATTACTGGGGACTTCCCCTGTCTGTTTTTGTGGCCGCTTTTAACGTACTGATGTTTCTTCTGGGCCTGGCAGAGCTGGGAAAGGAATTTGCATTGTCCACCCTGATTGCCACCTTTTATTATCCCTTTGCCCTGGACCAGGCCATCCGCATTGTGGGAGACTGGGTGTTTACGGAGGATCCCATGCTGTGCGCGATTTTTGCCGGGCTGATGATTGGTTTTTCCCTGGGCATCGTAATCCGTGCGGGAGCTTCCACCGGAGGAATGGACATTCCGCCGCTGGTGTTAAGAAAACGGCTGGGCATTCCCGTTTCCGTCAGCATGTATGCCTTTGACTTTGTGATTCTTCTGACTCAGCTTACGTTCCGGGATAAGGAAAAAATCCTGTATGGCCTGATTATGGTCATGATTTATACGGTGGTACTGGACAAGGTTCTGATGATGGGCACACGGCAGATGCAGGTGAAAATTATCAGCGAACGGTATGAGGAAATCAGCGAAATGATTCAGAAAAAGCTGGATCGGGGAACGACTCTTTTACATATCGAAGGAGGCCATCTGAAAAAGCCATCCAAGGCCGTTCTTTCAGTGGTTTCCGCCAGAGAGCTGTCGAAGCTCAACAGCCTGGTGATGGAGCTGGATGAGAACGCGTTTATGATCATCAACCAGGTGGGAGAGGTTCATGGAAGGGGCTTTACCCTGACAAAGAAATATACCTGATCACGGCGCTCTCCTGTATCGGAGAAGGGGCATTCCGCTCAGTCGTGATTTTATAAAATACAGACAGGATCTTTATAAAAAAAGGAAAAAAAGGCCGGCCGCAAAAGAAAGAAAAATTGCGGACGGCCTTTCGTTTCGGAGGCAAAATTATGTAAAAACAGGGAAAAAATCCCTTGAAATTTGTAAAGAACCTGTATATTATTATACTAGGCAGAAATTTGATTTTCGTCAATATATGAACAATGGAGGACAGCAAAATGACTAAGACGTCAGCAATGAAACGGATTCATGAATTGCTTGATGACAGCAGCTTTGTCGAAGTCGGTGCGTATGTCACTGCCAGGAGTACGGACTTTAACATGCAGGCCCAGGAAACTCCGGGTGACGGTGTGATTACCGGATACGGTACGATTGAGGGGGCTCTTGTCTATGTGTACAGCCAGGATGCGTCTGTAATGGGCGGATCTATGGGGGAGATGCACGCCGGTAAGATTGAGAAGCTTTATCAGATGGCTATGAAAACCGGGGCACCGGTGATTGGCCTTTTGGACTGCGCAGGTCTCAGGCTTCAGGAGGGAATGGATGCGCTGGACGGCTTTGGCCGGCTTTATTTATGCCAGACCATGGCTTCCGGAGTGATTCCGCAGATTCAGGCCGTATTCGGTACCTGCGGAGGAGGAATGGCAGTGGCGTCTGCTATGGCAGATTTCACATTTATGGAGGAGAAAGCAAACCTGTTTGTCAGCGCTCCCAATGCCATTGCGTCCAATGATACGGATACTTCCGGAGCCAAGTTCCAGAGTGAGGAAGCAGGCAATGTCTGCATGACAGGTACGGAAGAAGAAATTCTTTCTGCGATTCATACGCTGGTGTCTGTCCTTCCGGCGAACAATGAAGATGATTTATCTTATGATGAGTGTACGGATGATCTGAACCGTCTTTGTGAAGGACTGGAGAGCTTTGCTGGCGATGCGGCTGCAGCGCTGTCCATGATTTCTGATGATGGATTTTATCTGGAATTAAAGAAAGAATATGCTTCTTCGATGGTAACGGCATTTATCCGCCTTAACGGAATTACCGTGGGCTGCGTGGCCAACCGTTCCGAGAGCCTGGAGAACGGCGAGAAGACAGCTGATTACGGAACGGAGCTTACGGCTCAGGGATGTGAGAAGGCGGCAGAATTTGTAAACTTCTGCGATGCGTTTAATATTCCGGTGCTGACCCTTGTGAACACCACAGGCTATAAGGGCTGCAAGTGTACAGAGAAGAAAATTGCCAAAGCGGCGGCCCGTATGACCTATGCATTTGCCAATGCGGACGTTCCCAAGGTAACGGTGATCACAGGAAAGGCCAACGGAACAGCAGGTCTTTCCATGAACAGCAAATCCATCGGCGCCGATATCGTTTATGCATGGAAGGATGCATCCCTGTCCATGATGGAGGCGGTTCCGGCTGTGAAGATTATGTATGCGAAGGAAATTGAGGAGGCAGACAATCCCGGACTTCTGATTAAGGAAAAAACGGCGGAATATACGGAAAAACAGGCAAGCGCCGTTTCAGCTGCGAGACGCGGCTATGTGGATGATATTATCCCCGCTTCCGAGACCAGGCAGAGGGTAATTGCAGCGTTTGAAATGCTGTTTACCAAGAGAGAGGAACGGCCGGCGAAGAAGCACGGAACGATTTAAGGCGAGGTGGCAGAGATATGAAACAGAATATAAAGCGAATCTGGCTTGCGCTCTGTATGTCCGTCCTTCTGCTTGCGCTTTCCGGCTGTGCGGCGTCTTCTGATACGCAGGAGGAGCTGGATCCGTCGGCAGTAATCACGATGCAGCAGGGAGCTCAGCAGTATCTGGCCCTGTTCAGCAGCCTGACAGACGAGCAGCTGGAGCAGTATATTGCCCAAAGCGAGGCCAATAATGACTATGTGATGGAGAACGCGTTCAAATCCTGGGACAATGTTAAGGATGATCTGGGCGCTTATGTCTCCAGCGGCATAGTGACAGTGGAAGAAACGGATGGCGGATATATTGCCAGAATCCAGGCCGCATTTGAAAAGCGGAATATGGAATTCAGCCTGATAGTAAGCGATGATTTAAGCGAGGTGGAAGGAATTTCCTTTAGCCCCGAATACACGGTTGCGGAGAAAATGTCCAAAGCGGCAATGAATACCTTAATTGGAATGGGCGTTGTATTCCTGGTATTGATTTTTATCAGCTGGCTTATCAGCCTGTTCAAGTACATTAACCGCTTTGAGGCGAAGTTTAAGGAGTCTGAGGCAAAGAAGACGGCTCAGGCAGAAAAAAATGCTGCACCTGCAAGCGCTCCGGCTCCCGTACAGACAGCAGCATCTGCCCCGGCTCCTGTGCAGCAGGCAGTACCCGCTCCGGCCGCAGTTTCTGCTCAGCCGGCAGCTTATGAAGTGCAGGATGTAAGCGACGATATGGAACTGATTTCCGTGATTGCGGCAGCTATTGCCGCGGCGGAGGGAAAGACGGCCGCCAATGGTCTTGTGGTCCGTTCCGTAAAACGTGTTTCCAGACGTAACTGGAGATAACCTTAAATCAGGAGGAAAAAATCATGAAGAATTATACAATTACAGTGAATGGAAATGTTTACGAAGTAACGGTAGAGGAAGGCTTTACCGGAGCAAAGACGGCCGCCCGTGCAGCGGCTCCGGCCCCGGCACCCGTACAGCAGGCGGCCCCGGCTCCGGCCCCCGTGCAGCAGGCGGCTCCGGCCCCGGCACCCGTGCAGCAGGCGGCTCCGGCTCCGGCAGGCGGAAGAGGAAGTGTTGAGATTACGGCTCCCATGCCCGGAAAGATTCTTGGCGTGAAGGCAAGCGCCGGTCAGGCTGTGAAGAGAGGCCAGGTTGTGGTGATCCTTGAGGCCATGAAGATGGAGAATGAAATCGTAGCTCCTCAGGATGGAGTCATTGCATCTATCGATGTGTCCACCGGAGAATCCGTGGATCCGGGCGCAGTTCTTGCAACAATGAATTAATAGTCTGCTGACTGCAGATTTCACATGGAGGGATTAACATGGAATATATACAGAATACACTTGTGAATCTTCTTCAGCAGACGGCATTTTTAAACCTGACCTTCGGAAATCTGATTATGATCTTTGTGGCGTTCCTGTTCCTGTATCTTGCCATCAGGAAGGGGTTTGAGCCGCTGCTTCTTGTTCCGATTTCTTTCGGTATGCTGCTTGTTAATATCTATCCGGATATTATGCTGGAGATTGAGGAGTCATCCAATGGGGTTGGCGGACTTCTCTACTATTTCTATCTGCTGGATGAATGGAGCATCCTTCCGTCCCTGATTTTCATGGGCGTAGGTGCAATGACGGATTTTGGTCCCCTGATTGCCAATCCCAAGAGCTTCCTTTTGGGAGCTGCTGCTCAGTTCGGAATTTATGCGGCCTATTTCCTGGCAATTTTCATGGGCTTTAACGATAAGGCAGCCGCTGCTATTTCCATTATTGGCGGTGCTGACGGCCCTACATCTATCTTCCTTGCCGGAAAACTTGGCCAGACCGAGTACCTTGGCCCTATCGCTGTAGCAGCTTATTCCTATATGGCTCTGGTACCCATTATCCAGCCGCCGATTATGAAACTTTTAACGACGGAGGAAGAACGGAAAATCAAGATGGAACAGCTTCGTCCCGTATCCAAGCTGGAAAAGATTCTGTTCCCGATTATCGTTACCGTTGTGGTCTGCCTGATTCTTCCCACCACGGCTCCGCTGGTTGGTATGCTTATGGTAGGAAACCTGTTCCGTGAGTGCGGCGTTGTCAAGCAGCTTCAGGAAACGGCCTCCAATGCGCTTATGTATATCGTGGTTATTGTACTGGGACTTTCCGTTGGCGCTACCACAAGTGCTGAGGCATTCTTAAAGGTAACAACGATTCAGATTGTCATTCTTGGCCTTGTGGCCTTTGCCTTTGGTACGGCCGCAGGAATTATCTTCGGTAAGATCCTGTGCAGGCTGACCCACGGAAAGGTGAATCCGTTGATCGGATCCGCCGGAGTATCCGCAGTACCTATGGCAGCCCGTGTATCCCAGAAGGTTGGTTCCGAAGCGGATCCCACCAACTTCCTTCTGATGCATGCAATGGGCCCCAATGTAGCAGGTGTTATCGGTACGGCCGTGGCCGCCGGTGCCTTCATGGCGATTTTCGGAGTGTAGTACCTGACTTTATATCGGCAGAATCCGCTTTTGCGGATCTGCCCTTTTAGGAGGAATTTGAAAAATGGCAGAAGTTCAGAAAAAGCCGGTAAAGATTGTTGAGACAGTCCTTCGTGATGCTCATCAGTCTTTGCTTGCGACAAGAATGACCACAGAGCAGATGCTCCCCATTGTGGATAAAATGGATAAGGTTGGCTATTATGCGGTGGAATGCTGGGGTGGAGCGACCTTTGATTCCTGTCTGCGGTTTTTAAAGGAAGATCCGTGGGACAGGCTGAGAAAGCTGAGAGACGGATTTAAGAATACCAAGCTGCAGATGCTGTTCCGCGGACAGAATATTCTCGGTTATAACCACTATGCAGATGATGTGGTGGAATATTTCGTGCAGAAATCCATCGCCAACGGAATCGATATTATCCGTATTTTCGACTGTCTTAACGACATCCGAAACCTGGAGACAGCAGTAAAGGCAACCAAAAAGGAAAAAGGCCATGTGCAGATTGCATTGAGCTATACCCTGGGTGATGCTTATACGCTGGACTACTGGAAGAATATTGCCAGAGAAATCGAGGAAATGGGAGCCGATTCCCTCTGCATTAAGGATATGGCAGGTCTTCTGACGCCTTATCATGCAGAGGAGCTGGTGAAGGTTTTAAAGGAAGGAACCAAGCTTCCCATCGATATTCACACCCATTATACGTCCGGAGTTGCTTCCATGACTTATCTGAAAGCAGTGGAAGCAGGCTGCGACATTATTGACTGCGCCATGTCTCCGCTGGCCATGGGAACTTCTCAGCCGGCGACAGAGGTTATGGTAGAGACGTTCCGCGGCACTCCTTATGATACGGGATACGATCAGGAGCTGCTGGCAGAAATTGCCGATTACTTTACTCCGATTCGTGAGGAGGCATTAAAGAGCGGACTGCTTAATCCGAAGGTTCTTGGAGTTGACATCAAGACGCTTCGTTATCAGGTTCCCGGAGGTATGTTATCCAACCTGGTAAGCCAGTTAAAGGAAGCCGGACAGGAAAGCAAGTACCGTCAGGTGCTGGAGGAAATTCCGAGAGTAAGAAAGGACTTCGGCGAGCCGCCGCTTGTTACTCCGTCTTCCCAGATCGTTGGAACTCAGGCTGTTATGAACGTGATCAGCGGCGAGCGCTACAAACTGGTTCCCAAGGAGTCCAAGAAGTTAATGATGGGCGAATTCGGAAAGACGGTAAAACCGTTCAATCCGGAGGTTCAGAAGAAGATCATCGGAAATGCCAAGCCCATTACCTGCCGTCCGGCCGATTTGATTCCGCCTCAGCTTCCGCAGTTCGAGAAGGAATGCGCTCCGTGGAAGCAGCAGGATGAGGATGTTTTATCCTACGCTCTGTTCCCGGCGGTGGCCAAAGAGTTCTTTGAGTATCGTGAGGCTCAGCAGACCGGGGTGGATCAGAAAAAAGCAGATAAGACCAATAAGGCTTATCCGGTATAAAAAATGAAATCCCGTGTTGGAGAAGGAGGCAAAAGCCGCTTTTCCTCAGGGGATGCCTGATGAATATCAGAAGGGCCGGTGTCCCAAAGCGGATGCCGGCCCTTGTTTTCTGGTCCGGATTCTGCCTGCCTTTCCTGGAGCAGTGCAGTTTTTGCGAGCTCCGGCTGCTGTCTGATCCTGCCGGGATAGTCTTTGGCTCTGCGGCCGTTCGATCAGCAAATTTTGTAAACTGATCGGGATTCATTAAGAAAATCTTACGAAAAAGAGGCAATTGCTGGTAAAAGTGTGAACTTTCCCATGCAAGGTTGACAGAAAAGTCTTTTTGTCAGTATAATGGTCGTAGTGTCATTTTCTGGCAGAAAGGGAAGAAAATTCCCTGAAGTCGGGGAAAAACAGCGGGAGAGATGAATCATGAAAAACAAAGGAAAACGGGTGCTGGCAGCGGCTTTAGGGCTTTTACTTGCCTTCCAGTCGGCGGGACAGCCCGGCTTTTTAAATAATTATTCCGGCAGGGCATACGGACAGACGGCAACGGTGGATGCGACAACTCTTAATGTACGCAGCGGCCCCGGAACCGGATATTCCCTGGTGGCCCGGCTGAATTACGGAACCACGGTGTCTACCATCGGGGAAACCACTGGTTCTGACGGCGTCTTATGGTATCAAATCCAGTATACTTCCGGTACAGAGACAAAAACCGGTTATGTATCTTCGGCATATCTGAAATTTCCGGTTTCCTATTCCTATGATTCCGATTTCGAAAGCTATCTGAACAGTCAGGGCTTTCCGGAAAGTTACAAGGAATCCTTAAGGACGCTTCATGCAGAGCATCCCAGCTGGGTATTTCGGGCTCAGCATACGGGACTGGACTGGACTGAAGTGATTGACAATGAAAGTGCGGTAGGCTCCAATCTGGTGGATTCGGGGAGCATTTCGTCCTGGAAATCCACGGAATATGGAGCATATGACTGGAATACGGGAACCTGGACCGGTTTTGACGGCGCCACCTGGGTGGCGGCATCCCGGGATATTGTGGCCTATTATATGGATCCGAGAAATTTCTTAAATGATACCTATGTGTTCCAGTTCCTGCTTCATACATATGACAGTTCCAGCCAGACCCGGGAAGGACTGCAGAGCCTGGTGGCGGGAACATTTCTGGAGAAGGAAGCAGTCAGCGCAGGAACGGGAAGCGGCTCCCAGGAAACGGAAAGCTCTTCCGGTTCTGAAACTTCGGGGTCTGTGACAGGACCGGGACAGGACAGTTCATCGGACGGGTCCTCCGGACAGAGTCTGACACCTGGTCAAAGCGTAGGGCCGGGATATGAAAGCTCTTCTTCACAGACCGTCACTGCTCCTTCGGATTCTTCCGGACAGACGCAGCAGAACAGCACGGGGAGCCAGGACGTAAGCCTGGAAGGACCTTCGCTGACTGTCAGTGAAAGACAGACATCAACGGTGGCCCTGCCCAGTGTGGAATACGGCCCCGGAATGGATGCGTCAGTGATTACCGGCGATACGACGGGATCCGTATCGGAATCTCCCGCCCCGTCCGGCCAGAGCTATGTGGATATTCTGATGAATGCGGCAGCTCAGTCCGGCGTAAATCCTTATGTCCTCGGAGCCATGATTCTCCAGGAACAGGGAAACGGTACCTCAGGAAGCATTTCCGGCGTAACGTCCGGTTATGAGGGATATTATAACTTTTTCAACATCGGTGCCTATGCGTCTGACGGCATGTCGCCGGTTACCAGAGGACTCTGGTATGCTTCCCAGTCGGGAAGCTATGGCCGTCCCTGGGATTCCATTGAGAAATCCATTGTGGGCGGAGCCCTGTATTATGGAGAAAATTTCGTAAAACAGGGTCAGGATACGTTTTATTTGAAAAAATTTAATGTTCAGGGGAATAATCTGTATAAGCATCAGTATATGACCAATGTGGAGGCGGCGGCCGGCGAGGGAGCCAAGCTTTCCCGCGCCTATACGGATGAAATGAAAACCCAGGCGCTGACGTTTAAAATCCCGGTGTTTAACAATATGCCGGAGACGGCCTGTGCCAAACCGGCCATTGACGGAAGCCCCAACAACAAGCTGTCCAGTCTGTCGGTGGAGGGTTATACGCTGACGCCTACGTTCAGTATGGATACGGAAAGTTATGACGTGATTGTGAATCCGTCTGTCAGCGCGGTTTCTGTATCGGCTGCGGCGATTGACTCGAAAGCGACGGTAAGCGGAACGGGTACGGTCAGCCTGCAGAGCGGAGCCAATACGATTTCGATTACGGTAACGGCAGAGAATGGTGATGTACGAACCTATCAGCTGAATGTGGTTCGCCAGGCAGATGCCCCGGTGGTTACTGTCGACCCCGGAACGGGGCAGAGCGGAAACTCTGTTCAGATTATCGGCCCGGGACAGACGGATGGACCAGGAAGTTCTTCTTCCGGTTCTTCCTCCTCTAATTCTTCTGTTTCCCAGTCCGGTCCGGGAGCGGAAACCTCCGCATCTTCTTCTGGCCTGGAAGGAGCTACGGGAGTGGGACAGCCGGCGACGGCCACCAGACCGGCCGGGGAAACCTCCGGCGCATCGGTTGCAACGGAAGCGCCTGGAGCAACTGCGGCACCGGAAACTACAGCAGCAGAAACCACAGCCGCGCCGGAAACGACGGCAGCACCGGAAACCACAGCTGCCTCTTCCCAGTCCGGTTCCCCGGGATCCGGTGACTGCAACGGAGACGGTCAGGTAAGTATGCTTGATGTGATGCTGATCCGCCAGCATGTGCTGGGGCAGTCATCCTTAAGCGGAAGTGCTGCTTCTGCTGCTGATGTCAATGGAGACGGTGCCATTACCTCCGCTGATGCGGATGCACTCCAGAGCAGGATTCTCGGGAGTTAGAGAAATGCCGGTGCAGGATTCCGGCAGATATGAAGGAGATTAAGCAATTATGAACAGGAAAATAAGAAAACTGACGGCCGGTCTGCTGGCGTTTGCAATGCTGTTTGCAGTGTTTGCGGCCCGTCCCATGGCTGCCTTTGCGGCCACCGGACAGATTACCTTTTCGGATCCGACGGCCACCGTTGGAAACCAGGTGACTGTTTCCATGCGGATTTCATCGGATTCGGCCCTGGGAGCGTCGGATGTGATGCTCAATTATGATTCATCGGCTCTGGAATTTGTCAGCGGAACCAATGCCAACGGGGGAGCCGGCTCCATCCGTGTTGTGGGTTCCATGGAGGAGGCCAATCAGACAGATTTCCGTTTTACACTGACCTTCCGGGCACTGAAGGCTGGAACCTCTTCCATTTCTGTAGCTTCTTATGAGGTTTATGATGCAGATTCCCAGACGGTTTCCTTAAGCCATGTGGGAACTTCGGCGGTTCAGGTAAGCGCGCCATCTACCTATTCCAGTGACGCCTCCCTTTCTTCTCTTACGGTGTCACCGGGAGAGCTGAGTCCGGCCTTTTCACCGGACGTGACAGAGTATTCGGTGACAGTTCCCGGAGATGTGGACAGACTGACCATCAGCGCACCGGCCACTGATGACGGGGCCACCGTTTCCATTAACGGCAATGAAAATCTCCAAATGGGAGAAAACACGGTAACCTGTCAGGTAACGGCGGAGGATGGAGAAACCACCAGAACTTACACGCTTACGGTAACAAAGACTGACGAAGCTTCTTCTGAGGACGGAACAGAAGCTTCTGTGGATGCCGGCGCAGTAGGCAGCGGCGTTCAGGTTACTGTGGATGAAGGAACCTGGCAGGTGGCTGAGAGCTTTGATGCGGCGGCTCTGCCCAGTGGATTTACTCAGACGGAAATTACCTATGACGGCACGCAGGTTCAGGCCGGTACAGATGGAAACGGCACGATCCTCCTTTATATGACGGATGAAAATGGAAATGGCGATTTCTTCGTATATGACGAAGAGCAGGGAATCCTTTCGCCCTATGTGACCATTGAAGTATCGGAGAAGTCCATTGTGGTTCTGCCCCCGGAGCGTCTGCCGGAAGGAATGGAGCTTCCCGATGGTTTCGTAGAGTGTACCATTGACATCGGAACTCATACGGTTCACGGATGGATCTGGGAGAGCAGCGAAGGTGAGACTCCGGAATACTGTGTGGTTTACGGAATGAATGAAGACGGAGAGGAAAACCTTTACCGTTACGATCAGAAGGAAATGACAGTTCAGCGCTATTTCCAGGATCCGGCGGCAGAAGAAATCCGAAACAGATACGTTCAGGTGGCGGAAGACTACAACAGCCTGCTGGAGGACTATAACATCCGAGGTTATCTTGTGGCCGGACTGTTTGGCGTTTCCATTCTGCTGGTGATTGTTCTTGTGATTCTTCTGATGACCAGAAAGCCGAAAGGCCCCAGGGACGGCGGATATCAGGAGGAGAGTACGGGCAGAGGACCGGAAGGCCCAAAGAGCTCCGGACGCCCGGCAGCAAACCGCCGGACGGCAGACAGAAACCAGGAAAAAGCGGCCGGGGATCCGCAGGGAGCCGAAGATGCGACTCCTGTCCGGAAATCCGGAGCAGGAAACAAGAGCTCCGCAGCGAAGAACGGACGGAGGGAGGCTGCCGATAGCTGGAAGGAAGCGTCAGGCCGTCAGGAAGCTGATGGCTGGAAGAATACTGCCGAAGGGAAGGAAATGCCCAAAGGGAAGAAGGGCAGAAGCGCACAGAAGGATGCGGCAGATGAACTGGAAATCCTGGATCTGGACTTCGATGCTCCTGCTCCGGACGAAACGAATACCGGGAAGGAGCGGCTCAGAAATTCCTTACGGGAAGAGGAAGCCGTTTCCAGAGAGACGGCAAAGCGGGAGACTGCTGCGGCCGGAGAGGATTCTGCGGACGACGATTTGGAGTTTATCGATCTTGATTAAATACGGACCGGCTTTGCACCGGACCGAAAAACAGGATGGAAAGCAAAAAACAGGATGGAGAGGGGAGCACACATATGAAAATCACGGCAGAACTGGAGCAAAAGCTTCATGAACATATTGACGGCAGCAGGGATGCCTTTCTGGAGGAGTTAAAGAGGGTGGCTGCTCAGCCCAGCGTCAGTGCGCAGGATATTGGCGTGGAGGACTGCTGCAGCCTGCTGATGGACCTGTTCGGCAGTCTGGGACTGGAGACGAAAATTCTTCCTTCTCCCACGAAACCGGCGGTATATGCAGAGATTCGCTCCAAGCGGGAGGATGCGCCGACCATTTTGTTTTATGGTCATTATGACGTACAGCCGGCGGAGCCGCTGGAACTCTGGAAGACCGATCCCTTTACGCCGACCGTGATTTCCGGAGTCCTTTACGGGCGCGGGGCAGCAGACAACAAGGGCCAGTTCATGGCTCATGTGATGGCAGTCCGGTCTTTCCTGGAGCTTTTTGAGGATGTGCCCCTTCATATTAAATTCCTTTTGGACGGGGAAGAAGAGAGCGGAAGTCCAAGCCTGCCCTGGATTGCAGAGCACTACAGAGAACTTCTTTCTGCAGATCTGATGTACGTGTCCGACGGCGGCATGTATGACGATGTGACTCCTCAGATCGCCTACGGCAACAGGGGAATTTTGTCCTTTGATATCCATCTGGAAACGGCGTCAGGAGACAACCATTCCGGAAACAAGGGCGGCGTGATTGAAAATGCTGCCTGGAGAATGGTGAAGCTGTTATCTTCCATGGTGGATGAGGAAGGTCATGTGCTGATTGACGGTTTTTACGATACCATTGCTCCCATTTCTCCTGCCCAGGAAGAAATGATGGAGGAACTGGATTTCCGGCCGGAGGAGCTGGCAAAGCTTTACGGCGTGGAACGGGTAAAGTATGAGGACAAAATGGAATTTTACCGGCACCTGATGTTCCTTCCGACTCTGACCATCAATGGACTGACCAGCGGCTACCAGGGAGATGGAACGAAGACGATCATTCCCTGCCGGGCTTCGGTGAAGATGGATATCCGTCTGGTTCAGGGACAGAAGAGCCAGGATATTCTGGAAAAGGTGAAACGGCACGTGGAGAAGGTGGAGCCTCTGGCTGTCATCAGCAATGATTCGGCGATGGAGGTTTCGGTAACCGAGCCTTCCCTGCCGCTTGTAAAGGCAGTCAGGGAAGCAGTGGGGAAAGCATACCATACCAGTCCGGTCAATCTGCCGTTAATGGGAGGAAGCCTTCCGAACTATGTGTTCTCCGATATTTTAGGGATTCCGGTGGTCAGCGTACCCTACGCAAATCCGGATGAGAACAACCATGCACCCAATGAAAACCTGAAGCTTTCCTGCTACTACAGCGGCATTCATGCGACTGCTCAGGTACTTTGCGATTTGGGAAAACAGTAACCTGCCTGTGCTGTTTTCGTACTCTGGCAGAAGGCTTTGAGGAGCCGCTGCAACATCGACGAGACTTGATCGATGGAGCAGCGGCTCCTCTTTTATGCTTGAAAATAAAAAGAGCGCCGTCCGATCATCCGTCATGAATGATTGGGCGGCACTCTTTGTTATTTACAGTAGTGGGCATCAGAGGATGTCCGCGGGATCTCACTGCCTTCTGCCATTTACAGTGAGAGGGCATGAAAGGATGCCTACAAAACCTCAACGGAGAGGGAGGCGGGATATGTCTGCCTTCTGCCATTTACAGTGAGAGGGCATCGAAGGATGTCCGCAGAGTCTCGCAGGAATGATGGAACTTCTCCTGCTCCTCCGGAGTCAGGTTCAGATGGAGAATGCGGGATACGCCGTTCTGATTCAGAATACAGGGAACGCCTACGAACACTTCGTCCTCGCCATAGTCGCCGGACAGGCAGGCGGAAACCGTCAGAACGCTGTTTTCTCCTCCGAGAATGGCCCGGGCGATCCGGGTAAGGGACATGCCGATTCCGTAGTAGGTAGCCTTCTTGGCCTCGATGATTTTATAGGCGGCATTCTTCACATCCTGGGAAATCTGCTCTAGGTCGGAAAAGCGCAGCGCCCCGCTGGATTCTTCGCAGATTTCTAAAACCGGCTTGGTGGATAAAAGGGCCTGGCTCCAGGGAACAAACTCGGAATCTCCGTGCTCACCCATCACATAGGCATGGATGTTTCTCGGATCCACCTGAAGGTATTCCCCCAGAAGATAACGGAGTCTGGCAGAGTCCAGGGTGGTTCCGCTTCCGATGACCCGCTCCTTGGGGAAGCCGGAAAGCTGATAGGTGATGCGGGCCATGATGTCCACCGGATTGGTTGCGATTAAGAAAATTCCATGGAAACCGGAGGCCACAACAGGCTCCACAACGGAGCGGAAAACCTGGGCATTGCGTTTTAACAGATCCAGTCTGGTCTCTCCCGGCTTCTGGGCCACGCCGGCACAGATGGTGACGATATCCGCGTCGGCACAGTCAGAATAGTCACCGGCATAGATTTTCATATTGGCAGGGGAGAAGGCCAGTCCGTGATTTAAATCCATGGCTTCTCCCATGGCTCTTTTTTTATCCAGGTCGATGAGAACCAGTTCATCGCAGACGGATTGATTAAGCAGGCTGTAGGCAAAGCTCATGCCTACCATCCCGGTTCCTACAAGGGCAATTTTTCGGTTGTCTGTTCTTGTCATAGCTGCCTTCCTTTCTTTTTGTCCGCCGGCCGTGCCGGCAGGATCCATTTTTTATAAAAACCGTGGAAAATATACGGCGGTTCTTGTACTTTTGCAGGAGGATCCTCATTTTTATAGAGTGTTCCCGCATTTTTCCCTTTAATAATCGGGGAAAATGTGATAAGATACTTTATTATATTGCGGCAGGCCGGGCAGTGTCAAGTTATTTTTTTAACAATCTTTTGAACAAAGACTGAACGGCGGTCAGACAGATATCATGCAGAGCTGGCCGGATGGATGTGCAGGCACATCCGCCTGGAACACTGCTCTCGGAAATAAATGGAGGAATCATTATGGTGGAGAACAAAAAACCGGCAGAGGAAACAAAGGAAGTGGTTTCCAGAAATTTCATCGAACAGGAAATCGACAAGGATTTGGCAGAGGGAGTATATGACCACGTCCAGACCAGGTTCCCTCCGGAGCCCAACGGCTATCTTCATATCGGACATGCCAAGTCCATTCTTCTGAACTATGGTCTTGCACAGCAGTATGGAGGAAAATTCAACCTCCGTTTTGACGATACCAATCCCACTAAGGAAAAAACCGAATATGTGGAATCCATCATTGCAGATGTAAAATGGCTGGGAGCCGACTTCGAGGACCGGCTGTTCTTTGCTTCCGATTATTTTGATACCATGTACGAATGCGCGGTGAAGCTGATCAAAAAAGGAAAGGCTTATGTCTGTGATTTGACGGCGGAGCAGATCCGGGAATACCGGGGAGACTTTAATACGCCCGGAAAGAACAGCCCTTACCGGGATCGTTCCGTGGAGGAAAATCTGACGCTGTTTGAAAATATGAAGAACGGTCTTTATCAGGACGGTGAGAAGGTGCTGCGTGCAAAAATCGACATGGCATCTCCCAACATCAACATGAGAGATCCGGTGATTTACCGTGTGGCCCATATGTCTCATCATAACACCGGCGATAAGTGGTGCATTTATCCCATGTATGACTTTGCCCATCCCATCGAGGATGCCATCGAGCATATCACTCACTCGATCTGCACCCTGGAATTTGAGGATCACCGCCCGCTTTATGACTGGGTGGTCCGGGAGTGTGAGTTTGAGAATCCGCCCCGCCAGATTGAATTTGCCAAGCTTTATTTAACCAACGTGGTGACCGGAAAGCGCTACATTAAGAAGTTGGTGGAGGATGGAATCGTGGACGGTTGGGATGATCCCCGCCTGGTGACCATTGCAGCCCTGAGAAGAAGAGGATATACGCCGGAGTCCTTAAAGATGTTTGTGGATCTGGTAGGCGTATCCAAGGCCAACAGCTCCGTGGATTATGCGATGCTGGAATACTGCATCCGGGAGGACTTAAAGCTTAAGAGACCGAGGATGATGGCGGTTCTTGATCCGGTGAAGCTGGTAATTGACAACTATCCGGAGGGACAGACGGAGATGCTCTCCATTCCCAACAATCTGGAAAATCCGGAAATGGGAGAGCGGCAGGTACCTTTCTCCAGAGAGCTTTATATCGAAAGAGAGGACTTTATGGAGGAGCCGCCGAAGAAATACTTCCGGTTGTTCCCGGGAAATGAGGTCCGCCTGATGGGAGCTTATTTCGTGACCTGTACCGGTTACGAAAAGGATGAGAGCGGAAAGGTGACCGTGGTTCACTGTACTTATGATCCGGAAACCAAGAGCGGTTCCGGCTTTACGGGACGCAAGGTGAAGGGTACCATTCACTGGGTATCGATTCCGACAGCCGGACAGGTGGAATGCCGCCTGTATGAGAATATTGTGGATGAGGAGAAGGGAAAACTCAATGCAGACGGTACTCTGAACTTAAATCCCAATTCCAAGACGGTGGCAACGGCCTATGTGGAGCCGGGACTTATGGAGGCCAAGGCCTATGACAGCTTCCAGTTTATGAGAAACGGCTACTACTGTGTGGACTGCAAGGACAGCAAAGAAGGAACGCCGGTGTATAACCGAATCGTATCCTTAAAGAGCTCCTTCAAGCTTCCCAAATAAGAACTCCGGTATCGGGGAACACCGGAAGCGTGCGGAGAAAAAGTAAAAGACAGAAAGAAACCGGCAGGAGAACCGGGAAGAACCGGAAAAAGCCGGAAAGGAAGGGCGGAGGGAGAAACATGGAGCTGATGATTCCTTTGGATCCCCACGAGAAGCGGCCGTTGTATGAACAGATTTACCGGCATATCAAAGCGGAAATCCGCAATGGGAATCTGAGGCCTCAGATGCGGCTTCCCTCCACCAGACAGCTGGCGGAACACTTAAAAGTCAGCCGCAGTACCACCCAGCTTGCCTATGAGCAGCTGGTATCGGAAGGTTATCTGGAAGCAATTCCCAGAAAAGGGTATTTTCCGGCCCGTCTGGACGGGCTTTTGGCTCCGGTGGAGGCAGTTGGGGAAGAAAAAGAAGAGGAAGAGCTTTTTGAGGGACCGGAAGGATACCGGACGGGGAACAGTCCTTTAGTTGACTTTTCTCCCAGCGGCATCGATTTGGCAGGATTCCCGTTTTCTACTTGGCGAAGAATCAGCCGGGCGGTTTTACGGGAGGAAGAGAAGGGGTTGTTTTTAAAGGGAGATTCCAGAGGGGATCTGTCTTTAAGAGAGGCCATCCGCGATTATCTTCATACGGCCCGCGGAGTTCAGTGCAGCCTGGAGCAGATTATTGTTGGGGCCGGGAATGAGTACCTCCTGATGCTGTTATCCCAGCTTTTGGGGCGGGAAACAGGAATTGCCATGGAAAACCCCACTTACCGTCAGGCTTACCGGGTCCTTTCGGCCATGGGACATCCGGTTATTCCTGTTGGAATGGACCGGAGCGGCCTCCTGGTGCAGGAGCTTTCCAGGCTTCATGCTGGAGCAGCATATGTGATGCCGTCCCATCAGTTTCCCATGGGAATCGTGATGCCGGTCAGACGGAGGCAGGAGCTCCTTTCCTGGGCGGAGGCTCAGCCGGAACGGTATCTGATTGAAGATGATTATGACAGTGAATTCCGCTATAAAGGGAAGCCGGTTCCGGCGCTTCAGGGAATGGATCGGAGTCAGAGGGTGGTTTATATGGGAACCTTTTCCAAGGCCATCGCGCCGGCTATCCGCGTGGGGTATCTGGTGCTGCCGCAAAAGCTTTTGGAGAAATATGAGAAGTCGGCCCGCTTTTATTCCTCCACTGTATCCCGTGTGGATCAGAAAATTCTGTCACAGTTCATTGCCGGCGGATATTTTGAACGTCATCTGAACCGGATGCGGGAGCGGTATAAGGGAAAGCACGATCTGCTTCTTTCTCTTTTAAAGCCGCTGGAACGGCAGTTTGAAATCCTGGGAGAATATGCTGGCCTTCATGTGCTTATAAGAGCCAGAGGACCATGGCCGGAACACGAACTGACGGCGGCGGCGGAAGAAGCCGGCCTTCGCGTTTATGGCCTTTCCGGTTTCTATATGAAGCGGGAGGAGTGTACGGGCAGAGGCACCATCCTACTGGGGTATGGAGGCCTTCAGGAGAATGAAATCAGAACAGGAGCAGGGCTTTTAGTACAGGCCCTCTTGAAAACAGCAGGAGAGTAAGCATGTATCAGAATCATGACAAAAAAGAGGTTTGGAAAATACGGGCGCTGATGGCTGTCTGGACGGTCATCGTTTTTTTTGGAATCAGTGTGCTTTTTGGCTACACGGAGTTCGATGATCCCACGCCGGTGGGAGATGAAACAACGGAAGCAGGAACTGCGGGAGCAGAGACTACAGAAGGAACGGAAGCGGAGACGGTTTCTCTGCAGCCGGAGCTTCCGGTTTCCGATGCGGAGGAGGAGATTTTAAGTTCTCTGTATGCAGCGATGGAGGTGGGAGATTTTGCCCAGGCGGCTGAAATCTTAAACACCGAGGAAGAAGCTTTGAAAACCCTTACCGCAGAGACTCTAAACGGAGAGGCCTGGCTTTATTATGAGCAGGAGGAAAATGGGACCTCTCTGCATTATATGGAACAGCTTGGGGAAGGAGCGGCCGGTGACGGGCTGGCTCTTTCCCGGTATAATACGGCTTTTTTCGGAAGCTTTCAGAATGGAAGGCCTGAGGGAAGCTGTCTGGCAGTACAGGCCGTGGTGACAGATGCGCCGAGATATACGTATGCGTCAGGAAGCTGGAGCAATGGAAAAATGAATGGTGAAGGGGAAACGGGCTATCGGTATTATGAGACCATTCCCGAGGGCAGCTATGCCGGAATTAAAAAAAGCGGCACTTATTCGGAGAATCTGCTGGACGGAGCGTTTGTTTATGAGGTGGAAGGCGCAGACGGGGAAGTATTTTCCTGGGATATGGAGGCAGCGGCAGGCGTTACGGTTTTAAATGACAGCTGGGTATATTCCGAGGCGTCAGGTACTTATGCGTTAGGCGCCAGAGATCATGAGGACCGGACTTATGTGCTGGAGGATGGGCAGGCACAGTCTGTACTCTGGAATAATCTGATTGTCTGGGGTGAGTAGAAAAAGAGAAAACATGGGAATATGACATATGAAAAAGGCAGAAAAACTGAAAAAATTGAAAAAGAAAAGCGTTAACATCATTCTGCAGGTTCCGGCGAATTGATCTTAACGCTTTTTCTTTATCAGGGCAGGATACCCCGGAAGAACTAAACAGCTCCGAAGAGCCGGTCTTCAATCAGATGGATTCCGTGGAGGAACATTTCGCAGACAGGCGTTTCCACACCCACTTCCTTGCCCAGCCGGACCACGGTTCCGGCAAACATATCGACCTCCGTCCGTTTTCCTGCCTCCAGATCCTGGAGGGTAGACGGTTTGTTGTTATAGGGAATTCGGCCAATGGAGTGCTCCTGACGGTCGATGTCGCTTTGTCCGATGCCGATTCCCAGCTCGTTGGCCACACGGATGACTTCCCACATGGCTGCCGTCCGGAAATAATTGGCGTCGGCGCTTTTCTGGAAGGCACCGAAGGGAACGCCGAACATGGCGCAGGTCATGTTTTCTCCCACATTGCACATGAACTTGAACCAGAGGCCCCGTTCCATGTCTTCATCTATTTTATATCCGATTCCGCAGGCATCAAACAATTCCTTGACGGCCAGGACTCTGGGAGAGAGTCTGTCCGGATCGTTTTTCAAATCTCCGAAATGAATGGAGCCTTTGCTGGGATCAAAGCTGGTCTTTCCGTCTTTCATAACGACGCTGATCCGCATATAGGAATAGAGGACATGGTCTGCTCCATATACTTCTGCCACCTGCTTTTCGCTTTCCACGCCGTTTAATACAGAAAGAATCAGGGTGTTTTCCCCAACCTGATTCCGGATGTCCTGAATGGCCTGCGGGAGGTCATATCCTTTGACGGCAATGATAACCAGATCTGCCGGATCCCCTTCCATATCCGGTGTAATAATCGGGAAACGGTAATTGACCTCATTGACCGTGACGCCCCGGTGCTCCAGCCGTTCCTTCCGGCTTCCGTCGGCCAGGATCCGGAAACCGGCGCCAAGCTTTTCGGAAATCCTGGGGGCAAAAAATACACCCATGGCGCCGAGGCCGATCAATGTGACCTTTTTCATCTTCATATAATTCCTTCTCCTTTTTCAAACATGTTGTTTCTATTTTAGTACAAGAGGTGCCGCGTGTCAATGAAAGGGGAAAAATGACGCATTTTTCGAGGATTTTCAAGGCGTTTCCCCTGTGTAAAGGCTCCGCAAAAACCGCCCTGATTTCCTTTGGGTTTTGTTGACTTTTTTCGGGAAAGCTGATATACTTTCTGTAAGATATTGTGAAAAATGCATAGGGTACAACAATATATGGGTGCTGAAGAATTGGGTGCCCATCTGTCTTTGCTAAAATTTGGAATGCATTCCACAATATGAAATCATGAATTTACTAAAGTTCCGAAAGAGGAACGTGAAATGAAGGAGGTGCGGAAAGCAGTATGGCGGAGCTATTGAATATGCCGGGTTCCGGTCTGGTTGTGCTGATTATCCTTTCTCTGATTGTGTACTGGGTAATCAAAATGACTCAGTCCCGGGGAAAAGAGGAGACACATGCGCCGGCGCAGGCGGCTCCTGCGGCCCCGGCTCCGGCAATCGACGAAGATTCCTATGCAGTGCTTCTGGCAGCTGTCAGCGAAGAGGGAAGATTGTCGGGTGAAGAATATCGAGTAGTCAGCATAAGAGAAATGTAAAATGTATGAGAAAGCAGAAAGGATGTAGTCAGCTATGAAATATGTTGCGACTTTAAATGGAAAGAAATACGAAATCGAAATTGAGAGAGTGGATGGATACCGTCCCCTTGACAGAGGAGCGGCGGCAGTAGCTCCGGCTCCGATCATTGCTCAGGCAGCAGCTCCGGCTCCTGTTCCGGCAGCAGCAGCTCCGGCTCCCGCTCCGGCAGCAGGAGGACAGTCTGTAGATGCTCCCATGCCTGGAAAGATTCTTGGCGTAAAGGTGAATGTGGGTGATGCTGTAACAGCCGGACAGACCGTTGTTGTAATGGAAGCAATGAAGATGGAAACAGAAATTGTTGCTCCTGCCAGCGGTACCGTAACGGCCATCCATGTAAACAGCGGCGATATGGTAGAGTCCGGTGCTCCTATGGTAACCATCGGCTAATTGACTGTTCATGAAAATCTGCCTGTGCTGTTGGCAGATAGGACGGACTCTTTTCTGTCCGGCAGCCGGGCTTTCCTTACTTCCTTCATAAATGGTGGGACCTTTGCTGACGGACCCGCCTGTTTACTTAAAAATCGTACCGGCGCACTGGCTGCCCAGATGTTTCTGCCCGGCGCCGGTATGGACAATAGAATTAAAAGGAGGCTTTATTGTGAGTAATAAAGTATGCACATTACAAGAAGCAATCGCAAAGTACGTAGAAGACGGCGACGTTATCTCCTTTGGTGGTTTTACAACCAACAAGAAACCGCACGCTGCTGTTCGTGAAATCCTTCGCCAGGGCAAAAAGGATTTCATTGCAATTGCGGGTCCGGCCGGAATGGACTGGGATATGTTAATCGGTGAGGATCGCGTAAAAGCGTATATCAACTGCTATACGGCAGATTCCGGCGTAACCAATGTTTCCCGCCGGTTCCGTGCAAAAATCGAAAGAGGCGAGCTGATTTATGAGGACTACTCCCAGGACGTAGTTATGTTAATGCTTCATGCCGCATCTCTTGGTCTTCCCTTCCTGCCGGTACGTCTGATGATGGGTTCCGGACTTGTGGATGAGTGGGGAATCAGCAAAGAGGTAAGAAAGACCATCGACAAGATTGCTGATGATAAGTTCGTATATATGGACAACCCCTTCAACCCGGGCGAGAAGGTTGTTGCCGTTCCGGTTCCCAAGCTTGATACGGCTGTGATTCACGTACAGAAAGCCTCCCCGGATGGAACCTGCATCATCGTCGGCGATGAGTTCCATGACGTGGATATTGCAGTAGCTGCAAAGAAAGTGGTTGTTACCTGTGAAGAGCTGGTCAGCAATGAAGAAATCAGAAAAGATCCGACCGTTACGAAGATTCCCAGCTTCTGCGTAAGCGCGGTCGTTCATGTTCCTTACGGTGCCCATCCCACTCAGTGCTACGGCTGCTATGATTACGACAATCCGTTCTTAAAGGCATACGGCGCAGCCAGCAAGACAGACGAAGGCTTCAAGGAGTTCCTTAACGAGTGGGTATACGGCCTTAAGAGCCACGAAGAATATCTGGATAAATTAGGCGCTTCCCGCCTTATCAATTTAAAAGTAACACCAGGCTTCGGTTATGCTGCTGATGTTAGTAAGGAGGATTAATCATGGCTGATTATACAAAGTATACAAATAAGGAGATGCAGGCGATTACGCTTGCAAAATGCATTCATGACGGACAGATCGCCATTGTTGGTACCGGACTTCCGCTCATTGGTGCATCCGTCGCAAAAAGATTATTTGCTCCGAAATGCAACCTGATCGTTGAGAGCGGTCTGATGGACTGCTCCCCCATCGAGGTTCCCCGTTCCGTAGGTGACCTTCGTTTCATGGCTCACTGCGGTGTTCAGTGGCCCAATGTCCGCTTCATCGGCTTCGAGGCCAATGAGTGGCTTCATGATAATGAGAGACTGATCGCGTTCATCGGCGGCGCTCAGATCGATCCTTACGGAAACGTAAACTCTACCTGTATCGGTGATTATCATCATCCCAAGACCAGATTCACCGGTTCCGGCGGTGCCAACGGAATCGCAACCTTCGCAAATACCATTATCATGATTCAGCATGAGAAGAGAAGATTCATGCAGAAGATTGACTATGTAACCAGCCCCGGCTGGATCGACGGCCCTGGCGGACGTGAGAGACTGGGACTTCCGGGCAACCGCGGACCGCAGGCAGTTGTTACCGACCTTGGTATCCTGAAATTTGACGAGGAGACCAAGAGAATGTACCTTGCCGGATACTATGAGACCACCACTCCGGAGGAAGTTCAGGAGAACACCGGCTTCGAGCTGGATGTTTCCAGAGCCGAGAAGCTGGATCCGCCGGATCCGGAGGTTATCCGCATGATCCGTGAGGAGATCGACCCCGGTCAGGCATTCATTCAGGTTCCCAAGGAGGAGCCGGCCAACTAATTTGACGGCGTAAAATGAACTGCGGCGAAGAGGCGGCGGCCTCTTTTGCCGCAGCATATCGCAGATATAAGGAGGAAGAACATGGGTTACTATTCCATGCCTGGATATTTCCAGAACATGCCTGTAGTAGGCAAGGAGCTGGTAAACGCAAATCCGGAAAACGAAGCTGAGATCAAGGCTGTTGAGACAGACATCCATGAGTCCATTGAAAAGGCTCTGGCAGCCGGTATTACCAGCGAGGAAAAATTAAATGAGCGCGGACAGTTATCCGCCATGCAGAGAATCAACGCCCTGATTGACGAGGGAACCTGGTGCCCCTTAAACAGCCTTTACAATCCGGAAGGCAATAAGTTCGGAACCACCAACGTCATCAACGGACTTGGCCGTGTCAATGGAAAATGGGTTTACATCATCGCATCCGATAATAAGAAGATGGCCGGCGCCTGGGTGCCCGGACAGGCAGACAATCTGCTTCGTGCTTCCGATGCGGCAAAGATGATGCATCTTCCGTTAGTTTATCTGTTAAACTGCTCCGGCGTTGAATTTCCCAACCAGGATAAGGTTTACCCCAACAGAAGAGGAGGCGGCACGCCTTTCTTCAGAAACGCAGAGCTGAATCAGCTTGGCGTTCCGGTTATTGTAGGTATTTACGGAACCAACCCGGCCGGCGGCGGATACCACAGCATTTCTCCTACGGTTCTGATTGCCCACAGCCAGGCTAACATGGCAGTCGGCGGTGCAGGAATCCTTTCCGGAATGAATCCCAAGGGATATATCGATGAGGAAGCTGCAGAGCAGATCATTAATGCTCAGATTGAGAACAGCAAGCAGCATGTTCCGGCTCCCGGCTCTGTTCCGATTCATTATAATGAGACTGGTTTCTTCCGCGAGGTTTATGAGAATGATTACGGCGTAATCGACGGAATCAAGAAATATATCGGATACCTTCCGGCATACAATCTTGAGTTCTTCCGTGTAGACGAGCCCAAGCATCCGCTGTATTCCGCAGAGGAGCTTTACAGCATCATCCCGATGAACCAGAAGCGCCCCTACGATATTTATGATGTGATTGCCCGTCTGTTTGACGGTTCCGAGTTCAACGAGTACAAGAAGGGCTATGGTCCGGAGATGGTAACCGGTCTTGCCAAGGTCAACGGTCTTCTGGTTGGTGTCATTGCCAATGTTCAGGGCCTTCTGATGAACTATCCGGAGTACAAGCAGAATTCCGTTGGTATCGGCGGAAAGCTGTACCGTCAGGGTCTGATTAAGATGAACGAGTTCGTTACCCTTTGTGCCCGTGACCGTATCCCGCTTATCTGGCTGCAGGATACCACCGGTATCGATGTAGGCGACGACGCGGAGAAGGCTGAGCTTCTTGGACTGGGCCAGTCCCTGATCTACTCCATCGAGAACTCCAAGCTTCCGTCTCTGGAGATCACCTTAAGAAAGGCCAGCGCGGCAGCTCATTACGTTCTTGGCGGACCCCAGGGCAACAACACCAATGCATTTTCCATCGCCACCGGCGCCAGCGAATATTACGTAATGCCCGGTGAGACGGCAGCCAACGCCATGTACTCCAGAAAACTGGTGAAGGCAAAGAAGGCCGGCGAGGATCTGCAGCCGATTATCGGTAAGATGAACGACATGATTCAGATGTATCATGACAAGTCCCGTCCGAAATACTGCACCATCATGGGTATGGCCGACGAGATCGTTGATATGACGGATATTCGTCCCTACATTCAGGCATTCACGGAGGCTGTTTACCAGAATCCGGAAACCATCTGCCCGTTCCATCAGATGGTAACGCCGCGGGCGATCCGTGAGTGGAACGCAACAAATGGAAAAGCCTGATTGAGAAGAACCTTCTGAATCAGTCCAGACATCCAGGCCGGAGCTGTCTCCGGTCTGGATATATGTGTTTCTTAATCGTTTTGCGTGCGAAGCACGTCTGCCCGGTAAGATCCATGGAAATGGAGATGAGGGCATGATATCATGAACCCGGAGGTTTGTATGAGCTCGATTTATACATTAGGAATTGACGTAGGATCTACTGCGTCCAAGTGCATTATTTTAAAGGATGGCAGTGAGATTGTCGCCAAATCCCTGATTGATGTGGGTGCGGGTACCAGCGGTCCCAAGAGAGCCATCGATGCAGTTCTGGAGCAGGCAGGCATGTCAAAGGAGGATATGGCCTATACTCTTGCCACCGGTTATGGCCGCAACTCCCTGATGGGACTTGCGGACAAACAGATGAGCGAGCTTTCCTGCCATGCCAGGGGTGCTTTTTTCCTGTTTCCGGATGTCCATACGGTCATCGATATCGGAGGACAGGATGTGAAGGTCATGCACATTGAGAACGGAGCAATGACCAATTTCCAGATGAACGACAAATGTGCTGCCGGCACAGGAAGATTCCTGGATGTTATGGCCCGGGTCCTGGAAGTGCAGGTGGAGGATTTGGGCCGTCTTGGCGCCATGTCCAAAAAGAGAGTGGAGATCAGTTCCACTTGTACCGTATTCGCAGAGAGCGAGGTCATCAGCCAGCTTTCCCAGGGAACGGACAAGTGCGACATCATCGCCGGAATCCATCGTTCGGTATCTCACCGGGTGACCGGTCTTGCTCACAGGATTGGTGTGGTTCCCTCTGTTGTGATGACAGGCGGAGTGGCTCAGAATACGGGAGTTGTGGAAGCTCTTCAGAATGAGCTTGGATGTCCGATCCAGACCTCGCCGCTGACTCAGTACAACGGCGCCCTGGGAGCAGCCCTGTTCGCCTACCAGGCGGCCAGCCGCAAAAAATAATCCGTCTTTCCGAAAAGGTCCGGGAAGGCGGCAATGATATTTTCAAAAAATGGAGGATGAAAAATTATGGCAAAACAAGTTAGCCCTGGCGTTCTCGCCCTGCGTAAGGTTGTCGATGACGTCCATAAGGAAGCGCGTGAGGCCAAAGCAAGAGGAGAGCTGGTTGGATGGTCTTCATCCAAATTCCCCTGCGAGCTTGCCGCTGCGTTTGATCTGAATGTAATGTATCCGGAAAACCAGGCTGCCGGTATTGCCGCTAACCGTTATGGAGAGCTGCTCTGTCAGGCTGCCGAGGATCTGGGATATGACAACGATATCTGCGGATATGCCCGTATCAGCCTTGCGTATGCAGCCGGAAAACGTGCATCCCGTAAATATGATCCGGAGACCGGCGAGTACATCATCGATCCCAGCACCGGAAAGCCCTTAAAGGATGCCGACGGCAAGGTTATCATTGATGAAGCAACCGGAAAACCGAAAAAGGATCCCAAGACTCAGACTCCGTACATTGTTCTGGATGATTTGAATGAGATCAACGCTCTGCCGGACGGACCGGAGAAAGAGCGCCGTCTTGCTGCCATTTCCCCGATTCGTCAGATGCAGATTCCGCAGCCGGATTTCGTTCTCTGCTGCAACAACATCTGCAACTGCATGACCAAATGGTATGAGAACATTGCAAGAATGCACAACATCCCGCTGATCATGATTGATATCCCCTACAACAACACCGTTGAAGTTGAGGATTCCAACGTGAAATATGTGCGCGCTCAGTTCGATAAGGCCATCAAACAGCTGGAAGAGCTGACCGGAAAGAAATTTGATGAGAAGAAGTTTGAAGAGGCATGTGCTAACGCAAACCGTACCGCCAAGGCATGGTTAAAGGTATGTGACTACCTTCAGTACAAGCCCGCTCCCTACAGCGGATTCGACCTGTTCAACCATATGGCTGACGTTGTAACTGCACGTGCAAGAGTGGAGACTGCCGAAGCATTTGAGCTTCTTGCAAAGGATCTGGAAGAGGCTGTTCAGAACGGCACCACCACAACTCCGTTCCCGGAGAAATATCGTGTTATGTTTGAGGGTATTCCGTGCTGGCCGAAGCTGCCGGCTCTGTTCAAGCCCTTAAAGGAGCATGGCGTAAACGTAACGGCTGTTGTTTATGCACCGGCCTTTGGTTTCGTTTACGACGGACTGGATG
Source organism: Candidatus Copromonas faecavium (nom. illeg.) (assembly GCA_018712915.1). Classification (GTDB taxonomy): domain Bacteria; phylum Bacillota; class Clostridia; order Lachnospirales; family Lachnospiraceae; genus Copromonas; species Copromonas faecavium. The sequence continues at coordinate 48,343 of DVGC01000036.1, forward strand.
AGATGGCCCGCGCTTACTACAAGGCTCCCAACTCTGTCTGCATCGAGCAGGGTGTTGACTGGCGTGAGGGCATCTGCCGTGAGAACAAGGTTGACGGTGTTCTGGTTCACTACAACAGAAGCTGCAAGCCCTGGAGCGGATATATGGCAGAGATGCAGCGCCGCTTTACGGCGGATCTGGGTGTGCCCTGCGCCGGCTTTGACGGTGACCAGGCTGACCCGCGTAACTTCAATGCCGCCCAGTACGAGACCCGTGTGCAGGGCCTGGTAGAAGCTATGGATGCAAATATGCAGGCGAAGGAGGCATAAACAGATGAGTATCAATGCATTATTGGATGAATTTAAGGTAAAAGCTGCCACTCCCAAGCAGCAGCTTCAGGAATATAAGGCACAGGGCAAGAAAGTCATCGGCGTTCTTCCCTATTTCGCACCGGAAGAGCTGGTTTATGCCGCCGGAATGGTTCCCATGGGAATCTGGGGAACCAACACCAAGACCATCAGCCGGGCAAAAGAGTATTGTGCGACCTTCTACTGCACGATTGCTCAGCTGGCTCTGGAAATGCTTCTGGACGGAACCATGGATCAGCTGGACGGCATCATCACGCCCACCATCTGCGATACCCTGCGTCCCATGAGCCAGAACTATCGTGTTGCCATGCATGAAAAGATGGCTGTTATTTTCCTGGCTCATCCGCAGAACCGCTTCGAGCCCTTCGGCCTTCAGTTCTGTGTGGATCAGTACAATCATGTAAAGAGCGAGCTGGAAAAGGTTGCCGGTCATGAGATCACCAATGACGCCATTCAGGATGCCATCAAGGTGTACAATGAGAGCCGTGCTGCCCGCAGAGAGTTTGTAAAGCTGGCAAACGAGCACTGCGACGTTATTACTCCCACCAAGCGTTCTGCTGTATTGAAGGCTGCCTGGTTTATGGAGAAGCCGGAATATACTGCAAAGCTGAAAGAGCTTAACGAGGAGTTAAAGAAGCTTCCTGTCTGTGACTGGAAAGGAACCAAGGTTGTTACATCCGGAATTATCTGCGACAACCCCAACCTTCTGGCTGCTTTTGAGGAGAACAACATTGCTATTGCGGCAGACGATGTGGCCCATGAGAGCCGTGCTTTCCGCGTAGACGTTCCCTTCAATCCTGATCCGATAATGGCTCTTGCAGAGCAGTTTGCAGCTCAGGATTACGATGTTCTTCTTTATGATCCGGAATCCAGCAAGAACCGCCGCGGAGAGTTTGTTGCCAACATGGTAAAGGAAAACGGAGCTCAGGGACTTGTTCTGTTCATGCAGCAGTTCTGCGATCCGGAGGAGATGGAGTATCCGTATCTGAAGAAAGCTCTTGATGATGCCGGAATCCCTCATATCAAGCTGGGAATCGATCAGCAGATGAGAGACTTCGGACAGGCAAGAACAGCAATCCAGGCATTTGCTGATGTGCTGAGCATGCAGTAGCAGCGAAAGCGCAGGAAAATAGAAGTATATCAGGCGCCGGTCTTAAGACTGGTGCCTGAAACTTTTTCGCATGAAAAAAGCAGACGAGCTGTCGGAAAGGGATTTTACGGAAATTCCTAAAAGAACAGGTTCGTCTGCTTTTTGATGTTATGAAGTTAAATGACCCGTCTGGCTTCGTATCCCATATCGGAAGATAATTCGGCTGCATGGCGTCTGACCAGTTCCCGAAGGAAGCTCAGGTAATCATCGTTTTCTACCCGGATTTCCGGGGCGATGATACCGATGGAGGCAGCCAGATCCCCGTCGGAGTTAAAAACGGGAGCACCGATTCCGATGGCATCGTTGACATATTCTCCATGGGTGATGGCATAACCGTCACGGCGGATCTTTTTTAATTCTGCTTTCAGTTCTTCCGGCCGCACATGAGGGAAGGCCTGATCGTTGACGATGATCGTCTTAAAATACTGATCAATAAAAGCCGGTGTCTGGTAAGCCAGGAGAACCTTGCGGATGGCGCCGCAGTGCAGGTACATTTCATAGCCAAATTCTTCCACCACTTTTAAGTGGCTGGGGCCATCCACTTTTTCGATGACCAGTCCCTTGTTTCCCACAGGGATGACCAGATAGGAATCCTCTTTTGATTCTCTGGATAATGCTTCCAGAGCAGGGTGAGCCGCATCCTGAAGCCGGATCCCGCGGGCAGCCGCTTTTCCCAGAGGAATCAGGGCCGGTCCCAGCCGGTAAGTATGGGTGCGCTCATCCCGGATGATGTACTTTTTTTCACAGAACGTCTGGAGGATTCGGTGAACCGTACTGGGAGGAAGGGCCATTGCCTCCGCCAGCTCCGCAATGGAGAAACTGGTATTCTTTTCCCGAAGGACCTCAAGAAGCTCCATGGAACGTAAAAGGCTCTGTATCATGCATCAGCACCGTCCGTGTCTTCTTCAATCACAACGGCGAAAGGCGATACGGATTCCTTTTCTGTCTGAGGATATGGAGAAGGTGCGGATTCTGCTTCCGTTTTCTCAGGCTCTTCGGGAACATTTACTCCGTCAGCCGCCAGTTTTCCGGAAGGTCCCGCTTCCTTATTTTCGTCTGCCAAGGCAGGAGCTTCTGCTTCTCTGGTATCTTCCTGACATGCTTCCTCTTTTTCGTTTTCCTCTTCCGTATTGTTTTTTCCGGAATTGATATGGATATAGCAGCGGCCGGCAGCATCCGCGCAGGAGGCTGTTCCGCTTTTTTGCCCTTCCTTTGTTCCTTCCTCTTCTTCGTAATCGTGAAAATCCTGTTCAAGCTCGTCATTGAAAGATTTGTATTTCAGATAATACGAGACGCCTGCGACAGCGGCTCCCAAGACCGCTCCGAATGCGATTAACAGGCCATTTCTTTTTTTAGACATGCCACATTCTCCTTTCCTGCCGTCAGCCGGACAGGGCGCCAGTTTCCTTCCGGCAGCCGCAGCATACAAGAAGCGTTTCCCGCGGGGCAACGCCGTTTTTATAATCATAATCGAAATCACCGGAAAAGAAAAGGGATAAATGGGAAGAAAATGAAAAAAACGAAAAAAATTTCATAAAATTAGCACTCGACACTTGACAGTGCTAATAACTCGTGCTATAACATTACTTGTGACAGGGAACATAGAATAGGTTCCAGTCTTAGGATTGAATATAAAAGAGAATTTATTAAGGAGGAGTCAGTAATGAAATTAGTACCATTATTTGACAGGGTTGTTTTAAAACAGTTGGTAGCAGAGGAAACAACAAAATCCGGCATCGTCCTTCCTGGTCAGGCGAAAGAAAAGCCCCAGCAGGCAGAAGTGATTGCAGTTGGCCCCGGCGGAGTGGTTGACGGCAAAGAGGTTACGATGCAGGTAAAGGTTGGCGACCAGGTCATCTTCTCCAAGTATGCCGGAACGGAAGTAAAGGTTGACGAAGATGAGTACATTATCGTAAAGCAGAACGATATTCTGGCTGTTGTAAAATAATAGAAATCAGGAAAACAGAAAATACCAGGACGGCAGCAGAACCGCACGGAAAAGAGAAAAAACGGTTTGGACGCTGGCCGGACAGGAAATTGGAGGAATGAATCATGGCTAAGGAAATTAAATATGGCGTAGATGCCAGAAAAGCATTGGAAGCCGGTGTAAATCAGCTGGCTGATACAGTTCGCGTAACACTGGGGCCGAAAGGAAGAAACGTTGTTCTTGACAAATCCTTTGGAACCCCGCTGATCACCAACGATGGCGTTACGATTGCAAAGGAGATTGAGCTGGAGGACCCGTTTGAGAATATGGGAGCTCAGATCTTAAAAGAAGTTGCCACCAAGACCAATGACGTAGCCGGAGACGGAACCACCACCGCTACCGTTCTTGCACAGGCAATGATCAACGAGGGAATGAAGAACCTGGCTGCAGGTGCAAATCCCATCGTTTTAAGAAAGGGCATGAAGAAGGCAACGGAGGAGGCTGTGAAGGCCATTGCTGAGATGAGCCAGCCCATCAACGGCAAGGAGCAGATTGCAAGAGTTGCAGCAATTTCCGCGTCCAGTGATGAAGTAGGTGAGCTGGTTGCAGACGCAATGGAGAAAGTAACCAACGACGGCGTTATTACCATTGAAGAGTCCAAGACCATGAAGACTGAGCTGGATCTGGTAGAAGGCATGCAGTTTGACAGAGGATATGTATCCGCTTATATGTGCACTGATATGGAAAAGATGGAGGCAAATCTGGATGATCCCTATATCCTGATTACCGACAAGAAGATTTCCAATATCAACGATATTCTTCCGCTCCTTGAGCAGATTGTAAAGACCGGCGCAAGACTTCTGATTATTGCAGAGGATATTGAGGGCGAGGCTCTTACCACTCTGATTGTCAACAAGTTAAGAGGAACCTTCAGCGTTGTTGGCGTAAAGGCTCCTGGCTATGGCGACAGAAGAAAAGAAATGTTAAAGGATATTGCTGTTCTGACCGGCGGTACTGTAATTTCCGAAGAACTTGGTCTGGATCTGAAGGATGCGACCATGGATCAGCTGGGACGTGCAAAATCCGTAAAGGTACAGAAAGAAAATACCATTATTGTTGATGGTCTTGGCGATAAGACAGAAATTGCCAACAGAATTGCACAGATTAAAGCCCAGATCGAAGAGACAACATCTGACTTCGACAGAGAAAAACTTCAGGAGCGTCTTGCCAAGTTATCCGGCGGCGTAGCGGTTATCCGCGTGGGTGCCGCAACGGAGACAGAGATGAAGGAGGCAAAGCTTCGTATGGAGGATGCTCTGGCTGCAACAAAGGCTGCAGTGGAGGAAGGTATCATCGCAGGCGGCGGATCTGCATACGTACATGCGGCTGAGAAGGTTGCGGCTGTTGTGGAAACCATGGACGGCGATGAGAAGACCGGCGGACGAATCATCCTGAAGGCTCTTGAGGCTCCGCTGTTCCACATTGTTATGAATGCCGGACTGGAAGGCTCTGTCATTGTAAATAAGGTAAAAGAGCTTCCGGCTGGAATGGGATTTGATGCATATAAGGAAGAGTATGTGGACATGATTCAGGCAGGCATTCTGGATCCGGCCAAGGTTACCAGAAGCGCTCTGCAGAATGCCACCAGCGTTGCTTCTACCTTACTGACAACCGAGTCTGTGGTTGCTAATATTAAGGAAGAAACTCCGGCTATGCCGGCTAACGCTGGCGGAATGATGTAATCCGCAGCAGAATGGTATGTAAAAAAACGTTTCCTTGAGGATGGAAAATGGTTCCAGACGAGGGAATGCAAGAAAGGGACCACCGGCAGGGAATCTGCCGGTGGCCCTTTTATAAAGCATGAAATTTGCCCGGCATGAATTTTTCCGGTGAACAAAGAAAGCAGAAGATGCCTTTGTCTGCTCGGTGTTTTTTGCCGGTTATAGCTCATGAGGCAGGGAAGCAAGAATGGCTTCCGGGTGTTCTGTCATGGCCAGGCGGCTGTTCTGATATTCGCCGGACCAGGTTACATCCTTTCCGAACCAGTCGGGCGGATTGAAGGAGAGGGCATCTTCTTCACTGGAAAATTCCACTTCGGCCAGGATCAGGCCGGAAAAAGCGCCTTCAAAGATATCCAGCTCGATGGTAAGGTCGGGGCGGCCGTCTGCGGGAAGCAGGTACCTTTTTTTCGTCAGAACCGTTCCGTCGGCTTTTTCCAGAAGATGGGAATAGGCCTGGGCGGTAAGAGGCAGGTTGTATTCTTCCCGGGAAAGTGTTCCCTGGGATTTGTAGGTCAGATAATAGGACTGGTCCTCCCGGCGGATGCGCACCACCGGTCCGGTGCAGAGATAGGCCTGCTCAATCTGATGAAAGGGACATCGCCGAAACTCTTCGGGAGGCGAAGAAACCAAAAATTTGCGTTCAATCTCCATGAAACTCAACTCCTTAAACAGATGAATATGTGCAGATAGGATATCCGCTTTTTTGTTTGCTGATGCGGAATCTCTGATGATACCACAGGTACGGCCTGTAACCGCCGGGAATTTTGTAACCGGGGCAGCGGGCCTGTCTGCGCTTATTATATCACAACGCTGCGCCGGGATCAAAGGGCAGGGAAAACAGGATGCCGGGAAAGCAGGAGAACTCCGGATTCCAGCATGTGTGACCGCTTTCCAAGGGGGCTTTGAATCTCTGTTCCGGCTGGTATCATAATATAAGAAAAATGTAAGGAATATTTGGCAAAAAGTATGGTAAGATGGACAAAAATGAATCAATAAAATGGGAGGACAGTGTATGTGGACCTGATATTGTCAATATTAGTTGACACATTTTGCTCAAGGATATCACTATCTATGCCGCCAATTCCAAAGTCTCATAATACTGCCTGCGTTTTATCATAGGGGGAAGCCCGCCATTGGCAGAGCAGATCCTT
>DVGC01000037.1 GCA_018712915.1 Candidatus Copromonas faecavium (nom. illeg.)
TGCCAGAGCTGATGAAAGCTCCGGCGTGCGGAATTATAAAATTCCGTCGGAAGCAGACGGGAGAAGTCCCATGGCCTGCTTGATATCGTCCAGATACAGGGCGCTGACCCGCAGGCTGCCGCGTCCGCAGCCCAGTTCAATATCCGGCTTGGCCGCGCCATGGAAATCGGAGCCGCCGGTGGGGAGAAGATGGCAGGACTTTGCCAGTTTCTGCAGCTTCCTGCTTTCTTCTGCGGTATTGGAGGAATGCCAGCATTCCAGGCCGTTCATGCCCAGCTCCTTTAAATAAGCGATGAGCGTTTCTGTTTCTTCCCATCCAAGACGGTACAGACAGGGATGGGCAAGGACGGAAAACCCGCCGGCGGCATGGATGGCGTTCAGGGATTCTTCCGGGGAAATCATTTTTCGCGGACGATAATAAGGACATTCCGGATTGAGATATTTCCGGAAGGCCTGATCGACAGAGGAAACATAGCCCTTTTTTAAGAGGGCACGGGCAAAATGAGCCCTGGTGACGGCGGTATCCGGGTGATGACCGATCAGATCCTCCCAGGTGATGGCAAATCCGTCTTTTTGAAATGCATCAAGAATCAGCAGGTTTCTCTGTTCCCTCTTTTTCCGGGCCTCGGAAAGAAATTTAACGAGAGCCGGGTCATGATGATCCAGATAAAGCCCCAGGATATGGATTTCCTTTTCCTTATAGAGGCAGGAAAGCTCAATTCCGGGAATCAGCTCCAGCGGCAGGGAGGAGGCAGCGCTTAACGCCTCGTCGATGCCGGAGGTTGTATCGTGATCCGTGAGGGCGATGGCGGTCAGTTTTTTCTGGAATGCCCGCTCCACCACCTGGGAAGGCGTTAGGGAACCGTCGGAGGCAGTGGAGTGGACATGGAGGTCTATCAGTTTCATAAAGCACTTCCTTTCTTTGTGATAGGTATACTTTAACATATTTGAGACAAAAATGTGATGGAAATTTAAGAATTCTGTTATTCCATTTTCCACAAATTATGCTATACTATTGACAGTGCGAACACAAGATGAGGGACGCAGTACGCCCAAAATCAGGAGATGACGGGTGTTAAGAGAAAAATAAGGGTGAATTGGAATGAGCGAATCATATAGGAGCAGAAGCGGCAGCGGCAGGCAGACCGCAGCCAGAAGCAGCAGCCAGTCCCTGCAGAGCAGCAGGAAGGAGAGCTCCGATCGGCTGCTGGCTTCCAGAAATACAAGGACGTCTTCCGGCCGGAGTTCTTCCGCCAGGAGAACGGCCACTTCCACAAGTGCCAGAAGACGGGCAAGAAGAAGAAACCAGGGGCCGGATCTGGCCAAGATCTTACTGATTGGAATCGGAATTATCATCTTCCTGATCTGTGTGGCGGTGGGTCTTCGCGGCTGTTCTTTCGGCAGAGGGACAGAAGAGACGACAGGAGAAAGCCAGACAGAAACAGAGACTGAGATGGAAGCGGAAATCACCATCAACGGCGTGTCGGTTCACGGTCTGACGAAAACGCAGGCGAAAGAGAAGGTGATGGAGAGCATCAACTGGTCCATGACGGTAACGTATGACGGGAATACAGCAGAACTGCCCAACCTGATGGAAAGCAATGTGGATGCAGTTCTTGAAGAGGCATTTTTGTCAGGGCAGGCCGGGGATTATACGTTGAGTACGGAAGGACTGGAAGAGATCATATCCTCCCAGGTGGATACTCTGGCGTCCCAGTGGGATGTGCAGCCGAAAAATGGCTCCATTTCTTCTTATGATGCGGCCAGCGATCAATTTGTGTTCTCTGAGGAGGAAAACGGACTTCTGATTGACAGGGAGAGCCTGGTGAGCGCCATTACGGCAGCTGTGGCATCCGGAGATTTCGGTGCATCTCTTACGGCTACTGCTACATCGGTGGAGCCGGAGATTACCAGGGAGGAAGCAAGAGAGAATTTCCAGAGGATTGGGACCTTTACGACCACAACGACTTCCAATAAAGACAGAAATGAGAACATCCGTCTGGCGGCAGCTGCCATTAACGGAGTAATTGTACAGCCTGGAGAGGAATTTTCCTTTAATGAAACCACAGGGAACAGAACGACGGAGAAGGGATACCGTCCGGCGGGCGCTTACCAGAACGGTGTGCTTGTTGAGGAGCCGGGAGGAGGCGTATGCCAGGTTTCTTCCACCCTGTATAATGCGGTTGTATTTTCCGGGCTGAAGACGACGGAACGGCATGCTCACAGCTATGAGCCCAGCTATGTGACACCTGGTGAGGATGCTATGGTCAGCTATGATGGATATTCCGGTCCGGATATGAAGTTTGTAAACAATTCTCAGACGGCAGTGGGATTGAAAACCAGTTTTTCCAACCAGCAGCTGACGATTTCCGTTTACGGAAATCCGATTCTTGAGGAGGGGGTCACCCTTTCCATGCGCTCAGAAAAAACAGCGGAGCTGGATCCGCCGGAGCCTACCTATGAGGAGGATCCGACACTGGAGCCGGGAGTAGAGCAGGTGGCCAAGCAGGCCACGCCGGGCAGCCGGTGGGTAACGTATCTGGTGACGGAGAAGGATGGTGAGGTGATAAACGAAGTCCTTCTTCATAACAGCACTTACAGCGGAAAAGCGGCGACTATCCGGAGAAATACATCCGGCAGTGTTCTGAGCACAGAGGCAGAAAGTTCCTCCTCTGAAAGTACAGAGGCCTCCAGCGAGGCTTCGGAGAGTACATCTGCTTCAGCAGCTTCTCCGACAGAAACGCAGGGAGCCGCCGGACCTGGAACAGAGACGTCAGCATCAGATCAGAATGTGGGGCCAGGATTCGAGACGACGGCGTCCGGTGATGGTTCCGGAGGGCCGGGAGATGTGAACGGAGGCGGAAATGTGGTTACCATTCCTCAGACGGAGCCTGGTTCAGCGGTTTCGCCTCAGCCGGGAGACACTTCTGGAGGTCAGACGGCGGAAACAGCCCAGGGCCCTGGAGATGTAGGGCTGATTACTCCTATCAATTAAAGTCAGGATATGAAAAGGCAGGTTTTGATACCTGCCTTTTTTTGCGGGATCCGGAAAAAAGGAAGCAGGTACAAGTGCCGGCAGAACGGAGCCAAGGCAGGAATCTGCCATTTGCAGCGGAAATGAATGCCGTCCCAAGCGCGGATTCCGGCACAAATTGGGATTCATTACGGTGCCGGCAGTATCCTTTCGGCAGGATTGGCCGGAAAGAGAGAGTGCAACGGCCAGGTTTTGGCGGAGGCATCACGTATATGGAACATAATTCCATAATACAATGATATATTCCATATTGCGGAATATTTTTGACGGAATTTTACATTGTTCATGATTTAGTACGTAAAACCCAGGCTTTTTAATTTGCATTTTAAGGAAATATTGATATAATTAGTATAAGTAGTCTTATGTCCATTAAGACTTGTACTACTTCTATCAATTCTTTCCACAAGCCCCGGGAAAATACAGGTTTGTATGTCCTGCGGGCAGGCGCACTTTGTGCGATGCATATATTTTGTTAGGAGGAACGATCAACTATGGCAAGAAAAATGAAAACCATGGATGGTAACCACGCAGCGGCCCATGCTTCCTATGCGTTTACGGATGTGGCTGCCATCTATCCGATTACCCCGTCTTCTCCGATGGCGGAGGCAACGGATGAATGGGCAACCGACGGAAGAACCAACATGTTCGGACAGACGGTGCAGATTACCGAGATGCAGTCCGAGGCCGGCGCTGCAGGTGCGGTACACGGCTCCCTGGCAGCTGGTGCTTTAACTACCACCTATACCGCATCCCAGGGTCTTCTCCTGATGATCCCGAACCTGTACAAGATTGCCGGTGAGCAGCTCCCGGGCGTATTCAACGTATCTGCCCGTGCTCTGGCTTCCCACGCGCTTTCCATCTTCGGCGACCATTCCGATATTTACGCATGTCGTCAGACCGGCTGCGCAATGCTCTGTGAGTCCAGCGTTCAGGAGGTTATGGACCTGACTCCTGTTGCTCATCTGGCCGCAATCAAGGGCAAGGTTCCCTTTATTAACTTCTTCGACGGTTTCCGTACTTCCCACGAGATCCAGAAGATCGAGACCTGGGATTACGAGGACTTAAAAGAAATGGCAGATATGGATGCCATTGATGAATTCAGAAAGAGAGCATTAAACCCCAACCATCCCTGCCAGAGAGGTTCCGCTCAGAACCCGGATATCTTCTTCCAGGTAAGAGAGGCCTGCAATCCTTACTATGATGCCCTTCCGGCCATCGTACAGGAATACATGGACAAGGTGAATGCCAAGATTGGAACAGATTATAAGCTGTTCAACTACTACGGCGCTGCAGATGCAGAGCACGTAATCGTTGCCATGGGTTCCGTAAATGATACCATCGAGGAGACAATCGATTATCTGGCAAAGAAGGGTGAGAAAGTCGGCGTTGTAAAGGTACGTCTTTACAGACCGTTCGCTACCGAGGCATTTATCAGCACCATTCCGGATACCGTAAAGCAGATTTCTGTTCTTGACAGAACCAAAGAGCCGGGTTCCATCGGCGAGCCGTTATATCTGGATGTTGTAGCTGCCTTAAAGGGTTCCAAGTTCGACCAGGTTCCGGTATTCACCGGCCGTTATGGTCTGGGCTCCAAGGATACCACACCGGCACAGATCGTTGCTGTTTATGAGAACCATACCAAGCAGAAATTCACCATCGGAATCGTGGATGATGTGACCAACCTGTCTCTGGAACTGGGCGAGCCCATCGTGACCACTCCCGAGGGAACCATCAACTGCAAATTCTGGGGACTTGGCGCAGACGGTACCGTTGGCGCAAACAAGAACTCCATTAAGATCATCGGTGATAACACCGATATGTATGCCCAGGCTTATTTCGATTATGACTCCAAGAAGTCCGGCGGTGTGACCATGTCTCATCTGCGTTTCGGACATCTTCCGATTAAGTCCACCTACCTGATCCATAAGGCAAACTTTGTGGCATGCCATAATCCGGCTTATATCCGCAAGTACAACATGGTACAGGAGCTGGTTGACGGCGGTACCTTCCTGTTAAACTGCTCCTGGGATATGGAAGGCCTTGAGAAGCACCTTCCGGGCCAGGTAAAGAAATTCATCGCTGACCACAACATTAAGTTCTACACCATTGACGGCGTTAAGCTGGGTATTGAGACCGGCATGGGCCCGACCAGAATCAACACCATCCTTCAGTCTGCATTCTTCAAGCTGGCTGCCATCATCCCGGAGGAGAAGGCCATCGAGCTTATGAAGGCTGCAGCAAAGGCGACCTACGGAAGAAAGGGCGAGGACGTTGTTAAGAAGAACTGGGCTGCCATCGATGCAGGCGCTCAGCATGTGGTAGAGGTAAAGGTTCCGGAGAGCTGGAAGAACTGTGAGGACGAAGGTCTTGACATGGTTCACGCAACCGAAGGCAGAGAGGACGTTGTGAAGTTCGTCAATACCGTACAGGCTGCAGTAAACGCTCAGGAAGGAAACAATCTGCCTGTATCCGCATTCAAGGATTATGTGGACGGCACCACTCCCTCCGGTTCTTCTGCATACGAGAAGCGCGGCATTGCCGTAAACGTTCCCGTTTGGAATCCGGACAACTGTATCCAGTGTAACTTCTGTTCCTACGTTTGTCCGCATGCGGTTATCCGTCCCATCGCTATGACTGAGGAAGAGGCTTCCAAGGCTCCGGAGACTCAGAAGACCATTCCGATGACCGGAATGCCGCAGTACAAGTTTGCAATGACCATTTCCGCTCTGGATTGTACCGGATGCGGTTCCTGTGCAAACGTATGCCCGGGCAAGAAGGGCGAGAAGGCTCTTACCATGGTAAGCCTTGAGGACAACCTGTCTGCTCAGGACGGCTTCAACTATGGTCAGTCCCTGGATATCAAGCAGGATGTTATTGACAAATTCAAAGAGACCACTGTGAAGGGCAGCCAGTTCAAGCAGCCGCTTCTTGAGTTCTCCGGCGCATGCGCAGGCTGCGGTGAGACTCCTTATGCGAAGCTCCTGACTCAGCTCTTCGGTGACAGAATGTATATTGCCAACGCTACAGGATGTACCTCCATCTGGGGCAACTCCTCACCGTCCACTCCTTACACCGTAGGAAAGAACGGCCGCGGACCGGCTTGGGACAATTCCCTGTTCGAGGACAACGCTGAGTTTGGTTACGGTATGCTTCTGGCTCAGAATGCAATCCGTGACGGCTTAAAGGCAAAGGTTGAATCTGTTTACGCTTCCGATAAGGCATCCGAGGAAGTAAAGGCAGCCTGCAAGGAATGGCTGGATACCTTCGGAATCGGTGCTCTCAACGGAACGGCTACAGATAAGCTGGTTGCGGCTCTTGAAGGAATTGACTGCCCAATCTGCAAGGATATCGTGAAGAATAAAGACTTCCTTTCCAAGAAGTCTCAGTGGGTATTCGGCGGTGACGGATGGGCTTACGATATTGGTTTCGGCGGCGTTGACCATGTGCTTGCAAGCGGCAAGGACATCAACATCATGGTTTACAACACCGAGGTTTATTCCAATACCGGCGGACAGTCCTCCAAGGCAACTCCTACCGGTGCGGTTGCTCAGTTCGCAGCAGGCGGTAAGGAAGTGAAGCAGAAGGATCTGGCAGCTATTGCTATGAGCTACGGCTATGTATACGTTGCTCAGATTTCCATGGGTGCTGATATGAACCAGACCATCAAAGCTCTGGCAGAGGCAGAGGCATATCCGGGACCGTCCCTGATTATTGCTTACGCTCCCTGTATCAACCATGGTATCAAGAAGGGTATGTCCAAGGCTCAGACCGAGGAGAAGCTGGCTGTACAGTCCGGTTACTGGAACATCTTCCGTTACAACCCGGCTGCAGAGAAGAAGTTCACCCTGGACTGCAAACCTGCAACGGTTTCCTATCAGGATTTCATCGGCGGAGAGGTTCGTTACACATCCCTTGCTCTTAAGAATCCGGAGAGAGCAAAGAAGCTGTTTGCTGAGGCTGAGCAGAACGCCAAGGATAAGTACGAGTATCTGGAGAAGCTGGTTGCTCTGTACGACAACAGCGAGAAATAATCTGATTTTATCAGGTTCGATTAAGAATGTGGAGAGGCAGGACGCATCATGCGTCCTGTCTTTTTCAATAGCCGATCACATATGAAATAGGACTGACTGTTTTGAAGAAAGAAGCAATGCGATAAATCAGAAGCTGTGGGGCAGTATGAATATGAAATTAGTCAGAATTGGTATGGATAGTGCGGAAAAGTTGTGGAAGATGCAAGTTGAAGCATTTCAGGATTTATATGATAAGTATCAAGATACTGAAACCAGTCCGGCAACAGAACAAATAGAAAAGATAATCATGCGATTGAATCAATCGTTTACATATTTTTATTTTGTTGATGTTGATGGTATCAAAGTAGGAGCAATTCGAGTAGTAGACAAAAAGAAATTGGGAGAAGCAAAAAGAATATCGCCTATTTTTATCCTAAAACAGTATCGAGGTAAGGGCTATGCGCAATCAGCCATTAAGCTTGTCGAGAAAATACATGGCAGTAAAAATTGGGAACTGGATACTATTTTGCAGGAATCAGGGAATTGCTATCTATATGAAAAAATGGGATATCATCAGACAGGAAAAGCAGAGAAAATCAATGAAAAATTAACATTGGTTTCATATAAGAAAGAATGAGTTAAAATCCAGTCAGTGCCGGAACGGTCAAAGGCGGATAGTATCAATAAATAAATCCAGTCATCTTTGCAAGAAGAAATCCGACATATTCATCATTGTACGGCACCACTGCGAATCACTGCTAAACAAACGGCATCGTATCCCCTTATTTTATAGTTGAAAAAGGAATACAGATCGGATACACTGGTGTAAAGACCAGACGTTCGGGAAACAGACAGGAAGGCTTTTTTATCGCCGGGGAAAGTTAACTGCTGTGGAAGAAAGCAGCCGAGAGAACAGTCTGCGAAGAAGAACTGCCCGGGGCGGAATGGCCGGCAGGAAAAGAACAATTAACGGGGGAAAAGGAATGAAGATTACAGAACTACGGTGTCCGGCCTGCGGCGGGACGATGAAAATCAGCGAGGAAGATCCGGGCATTGCGGTCTGTGAATATTGTCAGAGCCGGTATGTGCTGGAGCGGGAAGGGGACGATGCCAGGCTGGGAGGCGCGGTTTCCGCACAGAGACGGCAGATGGGAACACCCGCCCCGAAACCGGCGAAGAAGCCGGTGCTGTGGCCGGCGGTCACGCTGAGCTCTTTTATTGCCGTTCTGATTCTGGTGTTTGTTTTTGTTCCGCTGATGCAGGAGCCGGGCGCCGGAGCAGGTGAGCAGGAAGGGGCAGTGCCGGCCGGGAATGAAATGGCGGGGTCTGCGGAACAGGAACTGCCCCAGGGACTTTTTATGGAAGCGGCGGAGCAGATTTTTGATAAGTCTGCCCAGGAGATTACGAAGGAGGAGTTTGGAAGTATCCAATGGCTTCAGGCAGGCTATGCCAACAGCGGTGCGGATATCTGCATCAGCTACAGCATGGAAAATCCTCTGGCTGAGGAAGATGCGGACATCCAGTCCCTTTATTTTGACAGAAGCAGTGCAGATCTGGATTACAGTGCTCTTTCACAGTTTACCGGTCTGAAGGGGCTGACAGTGGGCGGATATCTTCCGGAAGGGTGTCTGAAAGGGCTGGAGCTGGAGTATCTGTCCTGCTGCGCACACAGTCCCAAAGAGGCTGCCCAGGCGTTTGATTCCGCAGAGAGCCTGAAGGAGCTGTATCTGTCTTCCGGACTGGACAGCCTGGAAGGGCTGGAGCTGTTTCCATCGGTGGAACGTCTTGGCTTTGATGGATATGAACTGACGGACTTAACGGAACTGGCGGCTGCCAGGCAGGTAAAGGAATTGAACCTGGAAAACTGTGACGAGGTGACGGATTTTTCTGTCCTTTCCGTCATGAACTGGCTGGAACGCCTTTCGGTAGAATCAGAGGGATTAAAGGCGATTTCCTTTATATCCAATATGGACAATCTGGAAAGTCTGAAGCTTTACGGGGGCTCCATGGTAACTCTGGCAGGGCTGGAGGAAAAGGCGGGGACGCTAAAGGAGCTGGTGATTGAGTCCTGCGACAATTTAAGAGACTGCAGCCAGGTTTCCGCTCTGACAGGGCTGACAAATCTGGAGATTGAAGTGCCTTATGACTGCGAGGCACCGGATCTTTCCAGCCTTACCTCCATGGAGGAGCTGACTCTTTCCGGCTTTGACAGTACAGCGTTCCTTTCTTTCATGCCGGCGCTTAAAAAGCTCTCCTTAAGCAGCATGGCGGTGGACAATCCGGCCGTGTTCCAGGGGCTGGGAATGCTGGAGGAGCTTCGCTGTACCTCTTTTTCCGGGAACATGGATGATTTAAGCTTCATTGCCGGGCTGCCGGCCTTAAAAAGGCTGGATCTGACAGGAGCGTCTACTTATTATGATATATCCGCTCTGTTTAATATCCCGACATTGGAATCCTTCTGCCTGGACGGAATGGAGTGTGAAATCAATTTTGACAAGATTCAGGATAATCCTTCCTTAAAGGAACTGAGTATGGATGGCCTCAAACTTTATAAAAACGTGCAGGTGGACGGCGGAGGCGGTATCCTTTATGTGGACTGGGATGACGTGCTCCTGGATGAACATACCGGATTCCTGGCTCACTATCCAAACCTGGAGAGCCTGAGCCTGGCCGATAATGAACTGACTCAGGTGGAGTTTGGCTCTTCTCTCGGGAACCTTAGGATTTTGGACATCAGCGAAAATTATGTGACGGATATCCGGCCGCTGGCGGGCGCGCCTTCGCTGCGAACGCTGATTCTGACGGGCAATCCGGTCGATAATCTGCGGGTGCTGGACGAACGGGTGCAGGTTGTCAATTGACAGGAGCTGAAAAGATTCATAATTTCGTAAGAAAAAAGACCTGGTATGGATCTTGATCCATTCGGGTCTTTTACTTATACTAAGTGTATTAAGAATATTAATACACTTAGAAGCGCGGAAAGGAGGAGGCCGATGATTATCCTGGACTATAAAGACAGGCGTCCCATTTACGAGCAGATCATCGATAAAATGGAAGAACTGATGCTTCTTGGGGTACTTGGTGAAAATGAGCCGCTGCCGTCCGTCAGAAATCTGGCCATGGAGCTTTCCATCAATCCCAATACGATTCAGCGGGCATACGCGGAGCTGGAGCGGCGCGGCTACATTTATACGATAAAAGGGAGGGGAAGCTTCGTGTCTGAAAACAGCACCATGAAGGAAAATAAGAAAAAAGAGCTTTTGGTCCGTGTCAGCGAGATGATTGACGAGGCCATAAGCCTTGGAATACCCGATGAGGAAATCAAGCGAATGGTGGAAATTCAATATCAGGCGGCGAAAAAAGAGGGAGGTGGAAAAGCGTGATCGAGGCGGTAAACCTGACGAAACGATTTGATGAGATTGTGGCAGTAGACCATATTGATGCGAAGATTCGGGACGGCTGCGTGTTCGGGCTTATTGGCACCAACGGAGCCGGAAAAAGTACGTTTCTGCGGATGGCCAGCGGCGTTTTAAAGCCGGACGAGGGGACCATTCAGATAGATGGAGAACATGTTTTTGAAAACCCGAAGGTGAAGGCAAGATTTTTCTATATTTCTGACGATCAGCACTTTTTCAGCAATGCGTCGCCGGATGAAATGATGCAGTTTTATAAGAACATTTATCCATCCTTTGATGTTCCAAGATTTCATAAACTTCTGGATTCCTTCAGCCTGGATTCCAGGAGAAAGATTTCCACTTTTTCAAAGGGAATGAAAAAGCAGCTTTCTGTGATTCTGGGTCTCTGTGCCAGAACCGACTATATTTTCTGCGACGAAACTTTTGACGGTCTGGATCCGGTGATGCGCCAGGCAGTAAAGAGTCTGTTTGCCAGTGATATGGCCGAACGGAATCTGACGCCGATTATCGCTTCCCATAATCTGAGAGAGCTGGAGGATATCTGCGATCATGTGGGACTTCTCCATAAAGGCGGAATCCTTCTTTCAAAGGATCTGGACGACATGAAGCTAAACATTCATAAAATTCAGTGCGTGCTGAAGCCTGGAATGAAGGCGGAGGAGATTGAGGGACTGGACCGGATAAAGGTGGAGTACCGGGGAAGTCTGGCGACCATTACGGTCCGGGGGAAAAGAGAAGAAGTGGAAGGGGCCATGCGGGCCTGTGAACCGCTGTTTTACGAACTGATTCCCCTTTCTCTCGAGGAGATTTTTATCAGTGAAACGGAGGTGGCAGGTTATGACATCAAGAAGCTTATTTTTTAGACTGATGAGGGAAGACTTGAAAAGACGAATATGGGCAGTCGGTCTGGCCTTCCTTTCCTTTTTCTTCTGCATGCCTGTGGCGGCCGCCATGGGCGCCAGCAGCATTGCTCAGACTTATCAGAGATGGGTGGCGGAAGGAGTTACCCTTAATGGCGGAATGACCACACCGGAAGCTGAGCGGTACAGCCGGCTGGTGGAGCTGGCCGGCCAGATTGCCGGACCCGATAATTTTGTATTGGTCTGCATTATGATGGGAGCGGCTATCGTCCTTGGACTTACCGGTTTTATTTACCTGCACTCCAGAAAACAGGTGGATTTTTACAACAGTCTGCCGGTCCGCAGGGAAGTCCTTTATTTTGTCAAATATCTGGACGGCATTTTTATCATCCTGTTTATGTATCTGCTGAACCTCCTGTTAGCCTGCGGAATTTTCCTGGCCAACGGAATCGGTCCTTCCGTTTTCCTGACCGGCAGCATGACAGCCTTTGGAGTCAATATGGTCGGATTCCTGTTAATTTACGGGCTGACCACCATTGCCGTTTTGATGACAGGAAACTTTTTTATTTCCATCCTGGGCGGTATGGTGCTCCATAGCATTCTTCCGGTGATCGTGCTGACGATTTATTCGCTGATGTCTCTGTTCTTCGTGACGTTTAACACCAGAGGCATGGACATTCTTGAGAAACTGGCGATCAATGGCTCTCCGTTCAGCTATTATGTCTCCATGGTTTCAGAAAGCATGAGACTGTCTCTGTTTTCTGTACCGATGCAGTCCAATGCGGCCGCTGCTGTGGGCATGGGGACTGTGGGCATGAAGATTGGAATCGGCTTCCTGGCGGCCGTTATCATGGCAGCGGTTGGTCTTTTGCTTTACCGGCTCCGTCCGTCAGAAGCGGCCGGCAAGGCCATGGCTTTTTCGATGACCAAGGCGCCTATTAAAATTCTGATTGTAACGCCGGTTACGATTCTGATGGGAGTTCTGTTCTGGAGTATTTATTCCAGTCTGGCATGGGCAGCATTCGGATTTCTGTTCGGACTGGTGATTACTCACTGTATTGTGGAAATTCTTTATCATTTTGATTTTCGCAAACTGTTTCAGCATCCGACCCATATGGGAATCTGTGCTGTTTTGGCACTGGCCGCCATCGGCGTGTTCCGGTTTGATTTGCCCGGTTATGATCGCTATTTTCCGTCGGAAGGGGATTTTTCCTCCGCATCCATTTCCTGCTATGGACTTCAGGACTGGCATGATTACGGTCTTCCGAGAAAGGATACGGACGGCTCATACACCTGGTACTATATGAATGAGGATGAGTATGCGGCCGGCAATATGAAGATTACAGATTACGGATTGATGAAAGCGCTGGCGCAGAACGGAATCGGGAATGCGGCCAGAGAAAAGGAAAGCAGGATGACCGGCTCCTGGTATACAGGGCAGGAAGACGGTTACCAGGTATATGCTGAGGTTGGCTACGAGCGCAGGGACGGAAGCAAAGTATACCGGAATTATAACCTGAATCTGACTGAAATCCGTGACGTGATGAACCAGATATACGAGTCTGCGGAATACAAAAAGGGCGTTTACCCTGTTATGAACTATGAACCTTCGGATGTGGTCGGCGTTTATGAGGCCAAAGCCGGTGTCATTCAGAAGGTGGAAGGTGACGGGACATTTACATCAGAGCTTCTGGCAGCCTATCAGGAGGAGCTGACTGCATTAAGCCTGACGGAACGCTCCCAGACTGCGCCATTAACGTCCCTGCGGTTTCTGACCACCGGAGAGCGGGAGTATCTGCATGCGATTTCAGCCGATCGTGTGACCGGCTACACCGGAGACTTCCGCCTGGAGGATATGAATCAGGTCAACTTTTTCCCGGTATATCCTTCGTTCACGAAAACCATCGGACTTTTAAAGGAAGCAGGCATCGATGTGGAGAAGAAGATTTCTGCTGATGAGGTTGACAGAATTGAAATCGTTCATGATTACGGAGACGGTTCTTTTGAAGCTGCAGATTCCGTTATCAGCTTCCAGGACGGAGAAGTGGTTTATCAGACGGAAAGTGCTTCTGAGTATGACGGAAGGAACCGGATTATCATTGAAAATGACGGTACGGACGCTTCCAGGCAGAAACTTCAGGAAATTCTGGACTCCATCGCTCCGTCGGATATGATGGAACTGAATCAGCTTCAGATGTATGATTACGGGCTGGAGGTCCGGGTGTTCAGACGGGATGGAAGCGGCACAGCTTCTTATCCGGAAGAAACATACGCATCGTATTATTTTGACGGAGACAGGATTCCTCAGTTTATTAAAGATGCGGTTCAGTATGACCAGCAGGGATGGAAAAACGTGAACTATGGTCTTTCGGAGGAATTCCATTGACTTTCCCTTCTCAGTCGGATAAGATGGAAGACAGGAAAGAAGGTGGCTTACTATGGATTTTTTCACAGAAATGAAACGCAGCCTGGAAACCACAGGACGGCAGGTTGCAAAGAAAACCAGGGATTTTTCTGAGACGCTTCAGATAAAATCCAGAATCGCGGCAGAAGGCGAGGTCCTGGACGGCCTTTACCGTTCCATCGGAAAAAAGGTCTATGAACAGGCCGCAGAAGAAGACCGCAAACGTTTTTTTGAGGAATTTGTTTCGATTGAAAAGAGCCTGAAACGGAAGGCTGAACTGGAAGAAGAGCTGGCGAAAGTGGATGGAAGCGTTTTCTGCGCAGAATGCGGTGCAAAGCTGGAAAAGGGTGCTGTGTTCTGCAGCCGGTGCGGAAGCCGTGTTTCGTTCTATAAAAAACCGGAGGAAAAAAAGAGTGCGGAAGACGTTTACGACGGCACATGTCAGAGTGCCGATGGGGAACAAAAGGCTCTCCTGGTTCCTGCAGCGGATGTGACGGAATCCGGTTCCAAAGCGCCGGAGGAGGAAAACAACGGTTCTGCTTCCGAGGATCTGTTCCAGGAAGAATAGGAGACGTGCGTTCCCCTTAATATATGGGAATGACGCCGGTATTTGGGAAAAAACGGCACCGGCTGTCAAGGAAACACTGGATTTCAGAAGAAAAATCCCGGAGTCCCGCTCTGCATGAGGAAAAGCAGAGGGGATTCCGGGTTTTTATGGCTTAAGGCAGGCTCTTTGCCATCAGCCTTTTCCGTTCCAGCAGTATGTACATAACTTGCAGGGCTCAATTCCGATGGATTCTTCCAGGTCGTCCAGACGATGGAACCGGAGGGTCGTAAAATGAAGCCGCCTGCGGATTTCTTCCACCATTTCCTGATAGTTTTTGCTGTCAGGGTTGGCATAATCGGCCAGGGTCTCTTCCGATACGTCATCGCCTTCCCGCTCCCGTATGATCCGTCTGGTGATCAGGTCATACTCTGAGGTGGACCGGGAAAAGTTCAGATAGGGGCAGGCAAAAATAATGGGAGGACAGGCAGGCCGCACATGGACCTCTTTTGCACCGCTCTGATAGAGGAACTCTGTGGTTTCTCCCAGCTGGGTTCCCCGGACGATGGAATCGTCGATGAGCAAAAGCCGTTTGCCGCGAATCAGCACATCTACGGGAATCAGCTTCATCTTGGCGATCAGGTTCCTCTGCTTCTGGTTGGCGGGCATGAAGGAACGGGGCCAGGTGGGAGTATATTTGATGAACGGGCGGGAAAACGGAATGCCGGATTCGTTGGCATATCCCACGGCATGGGCAATTCCGGAATCCGGAACGCCGGCCACGCTGTCGGCTGTGACGCCCTTGTCCCTTTTGGCTAAAAGCCGGCCGCACTGATAGCGCATTTCCTCCACGTTGACGCCTTCATAGCTGGCAGTGGGATAACCGTAATAGGTCCAGAGAAAGGAGCAGATTTTCATTTCCTTCTGAGGCTCACTGATGATTTCCACCGATTCCGGTGTGATGAAGTCGATTTCCCCGGGACCAAGCTGGGAATAGTGGGTATATCCCAGGTTCAGATAGGCGAAATTTTCAAAGGAAACGCAGAAGGCACCTTCTTTTTTTCCGATGGTGACAGGTGTCCGTCCCCGACGGTCTCTGGCCGCGTAGATGCCGTCCTTTGTCAGAACCAGGATGGACATGGAGCCTTCTATCCGCTTCTGGGCATAGAGAAGCCCGTCTTTGAAGGATTCCTGCTGATCAATGAGGGCAGCCACCAGCTCAGTGGCATTGATCCGGCCGATACTCTGCTCCATAAAATGAACGTGTCCGTTTTCGTAGGCTTCCTTGATAAGCTCATCTTCATTGCGGATCACGCCCACAGTGGTAATGGCGTAGGAACCCAGGTGGGAACGGACCAGGAGGGGCTGGGGGTCCATATCGGAAATACAGCCGATGCCCATGGTACCTTCCAGTTCATCCAGATCCCGGTCAAATTTAGTCCGGAACGGGGAATTTTCAATGTTGTGGATCGCGCGGCGGAATCCGCCGTCTCCATAAACGGCCATCCCGCCCCGCCTTGTGCCCAGATGGGAATGGTAGTCGATACCGAAAAATAAGTCAAGAGTGCAGCTCGTTCTGGAAGCTACGCCGAAAAAACCACCCATATAAAATCTCCTTTGTTGTTGGTATATTAAGGGATATCAGTCCGGGAACAGGAAATTTCCGGCAGGAAAACCTGCGGCGGATTTTTGCATACCCGCTCCCGACAGTACCATCTTACCATAGGGACGGGGAAAATAACAAGGATTTTTCGCCATACAGGGTTGTTTCATGAAAGATTTTTAAAAGTATAAGAAGAGCGGATTTTATCGAGGGTTATACGTGTTATACAAAGACGCGTATAACTCTCGACTTTTTATTCCTGTAGAGGTACAATGTCTATATAGTATAGGTTTACTCCACCTATACGGAAAGGAGGACATTATGCCAGTAACTGGGAAAAAGTATCCGGATTGGGTTCAGAAATATCGGACAAAGGGAACTACTGTGAAGAAAAAGGGAGATTCGTATTATCTCTATAAAAGGACATCCCGACGCGTGAAAGGGAAAAAGTATCCGCAGCCAGTCGATACTTATATCGGCGTGATCACTCCGGACGGAGTGGTAAAAAGCAATAAGAAGAAAGTATCTTTGACAGATGCGCAAGTTTGGGAGTACGGCTTTTCGAAAGC
>DVGC01000038.1 GCA_018712915.1 Candidatus Copromonas faecavium (nom. illeg.)
AGTCCTCTGCTCTACCAACTGAGCTATCTGGGCCCGCCGATATTGAAATCAGCATATGAAGCCATTGCATAATGGCCATTCAATTTATGATCTTCCGGTTTTCCGAAAGAACTGGGCGGAGGTGGATTCGAACCACCGAAGCAAGTTGCAGCAGATTTACAGTCTGTCCCCTTTGGCCACTCGGGAATCCGCCCATTCACTCTGACAAGTCAAAATGATAGCACAAAAGTGCCTAAAGATCAAGCTGTTTTTCCTCAAAAATCATAGAACTGTTGGGACCTATCTCCACTTCCAGCATACCGTCATAAACCGGGTAGGAAAGCATCCCTGCATTATAACGCTCCTCATTGGTTTCCATGACCCGCTCCATGGCATTACCGGTTACCTCGGCCTCCCAGACCGGAATCCGCAGCTTCTGAGAGTAACTCTCACTGTTTACCACAACCACGCCTCTGGCCTGTTCATCAAATCTGCCATAGGCAATCACACCATTTTCCGCAGTCAGCCATTTAAACGCTCCGGTCCGAAATGCGGAATTTCCCCTCCGGATGTCAATCAGATACCGGTGAAATTCCGTCAGCTCATGATTTTCCCTGCCCCAGGGGAAGGTCCGCCGGTTATCCGGATCGGTCCAGCCGCAGAGCCCGGCCTCATCCCCATAATAAATCGTAGGCGCTCCCGGCCATGTCATCTGGATCACAACCGCCGAGCGGAAAATTCCATAATTAATCCCCTCTGAGGCTGCAGCAGCCCCCGCCGTATGAAGCCTTCCAATTTTCTGGTTGGTTCTTGTCAGGAACCTGGAATGGTCATGATTGGACAGCTCGTTCATGGCAGCCATCAAAGAAGGCGTCTGCATCCGGCTCATTTTATACAGCATAGTGCTCATAAACGCCTGGCTGTTCCGGAACAAATGGGGTTCTGAACGGTCACTGTGCTTTTCCAGCCCGGTCAAAAACCAGGATACCGGCTCCATAAAAGCATCATAATTCATAACCGTATCCCACTGATCCCCTTCCAGCCAGGAGGATACATCCCCGTAATGCTCCGCAAGAATCAGCGCATCCGGGTTGGTTTCCTTTACAACCTTCCTAAAATCCCTCCAGAAGCGGTGATTCATCTCCGGAGAATGGCCCAGATCGGCGGCCACATCCAGCCGCCAGCCATCCACGGAATACGGAGGCGACAACCACTTTTTTGCCACATCCAGAATATACTGATACAGGATGTCAGATCCCTCATAATTTAACTTCGGCAGGGTATCATGCCCCCACCAGCCCTCATAAGAGGTATTATCCGGCCATCCGTCAGGATTTTTAAAGGAAAAGAAATCCCGGTAAGGGCTGTCCGCGCTGACATAGGCCCCCGGTGCATAGCGGCCGCTTTTCTGGTAAATTTTCTCCCGATCCAGCCATTTGTTGAAGGAACCGCAATGATTAAATACGCCGTCCAGAATCAGACGCATCCCCCGTTTGTGAACCTCTTCCACAAACTTTGCAAAAAAGGCGTCGCTGGCTGAAAGATTTTCCTCCGCTGCCGTCCGGACCGAATAACGCTCCGCTTCCTTATTATCGTTGGCACTGTCCTCCACCAGCCGCCCCTCATCCCGGACAATCACGCCATAATGCGGATCGATATGTTCATAATCCTGGCAGTCATACTTATGGTTGGAGGGGGAGACAAATACAGGACTCAGATACAGAACCTCCACCTTCAGGCTCTGAAGATAATCCAGCTTGTCAAGGATTCCCTGGAGATCTCCTCCGTAAAACCGGTCCACATCCAGAACAGACAAACCTTCCTCCCAGTTTTCCACCTTGGTTACGGGAAATCCAATATAAACATATTCATCTGACAGCACATCATTGGACGGATCGCCGTTGCAGAACCGATCCACAAAGATCTGGTACATTACTGCGCCCTTGGCCCATTGAGGCACATGGAACCCGGGTGTGATGGCAAACATGCACTGACGCTCCATATTATCCGAAAATCCGAGACGGGTATAGGTGCAGACCTCCTCCCCGTTTGTTATCTCAAAATAAAAAAGAAGGGGGGAATCCCCCACGGTTATTGTCGTTTCATAATAATCAAACCGGCCGGCCGTTGTTTTTTTCTTCAGTTCTATCCGTTCTGCGCTGTCCGCAAAAACGAGAAAAACATGCTCCGCATCATCCGCCGCCGTCCGGAAACGCAGGCAGACCTCATCCCCTGCATCCGGTTCTTCCGGGCATCTGTATTCCCTGGTCTCAT
The DNA here is from genome assembly GCA_018712915.1 of Candidatus Copromonas faecavium (nom. illeg.). Lineage (GTDB taxonomy): Bacteria > Bacillota > Clostridia > Lachnospirales > Lachnospiraceae > Copromonas > Copromonas faecavium. Next base: position 2,254 of record DVGC01000038.1, read on the forward strand.
CACAAAATAGCGCTGCTTTTATCATCTATACAGGCCTCCCTCATCGTCAGCCGCATCATTTTCCCCATTAACATTTTTAACGAATACAAATCTATTATACAGGATACGCAAAGGATTTGCACGTTATTTCTGAAATTATGACATTTTTCATCCCTGCATGGTGAATGATTCCTTCCCTTCGGCTTTTTTGCAGAAAAAGGGCCGGCGGGGAATCGCCGGCCCTTTTCGGAAAAGGTATTATGTCTCTTATGGGGTATAGCAAAAACTATATAATGTATTGGGGGGGTTACGTGTAGTAATATAACATAGGTTCCCGAATCAGTGTGCACAAACTTTCACAGATACCAAAAAAAAATTTGTTTAAATTGACTTTTCCCTCTTGACATTTGTGGGAATTTAACATTACAAAACTTTTTTAAGTATTTTCCTATGTTTCTTTTGCACATGACCCCAAAAACTTAATTATCTTAAACTACCGTTTCCTTTCCCGTTTTCTCAAAGAGAGTATCAAATTCTTCTCTTCCGATCTTCTCTTTTTCAATTAAAAGCTCACAGCATTGGTGAAGCACCGCTTCTTTGGAAAGAATAATCTGTTTTGCCTTTTCATAGCATTCATCAATGATCCTCTTAACCTCGCTGTCGATTTCCGAGGCCACCTCCTCGCCGTAGCTTCTGGTATGTGCCAGATCCCGGCCGATGAATACCTCATTATCGTCGCTTCCATAGTTAATCATACCGATTCGGTCAGACATGCCGTACTGAGTCACCATGGCCCGGGCAATGGAAGTCGCCTGCTTGATGTCCTGGGATGCGCCTGTGGTTACATCGCCAAAAATAATCTCCTCTGCAATCCGGCCGCCGAGAGCCACCATAATGGTCTGAAGCATCTTTCCCTTGGTGTTGAACATCTCGTCTTTTTCCGGCAGCGGCATCGTATATCCGGCTGCTCCCATTCCCGTGGGAATGATGGAAATGGTGTGAACCGGTCCTACATCCGGCAGCTCATGGAATAAAATCGCATGACCGGCTTCATGATAGGCGGTAATCTTCTTTTCCTTTTCGGAAATCACCTTGCTCTTTTTCTCGGCACCAATTCCCACTTTCACGAAAGCCTGCTCAATATCTGCCTGTTCAATATAACGGCGCGCCTTTTTCGCTGCCAGAATCGCCGCCTCATTCAAAAGATTCTCCAGATCCGCGCCGGTAAATCCGGCCGTCGTCTGGGCAATCTTCTTTAAATCCACATCATCGCCCAGAGGCTTATCCTTGGCATGAACCATCAGAATTTCCTCACGGCCCTTAATGTCCGGACGCCCAACGGCAACCTTTCTGTCGAACCGGCCCGGACGCAGAATCGCCGGATCCAGAATATCCACCCGGTTGGTGGCTGCCATCACAATGATTCCCTCATTGATTCCAAAGCCGTCCATCTCCACAAGAAGCTGGTTTAACGTCTGCTCTCTCTCGTCGTGACCGCCGCCCATACCGGTTCCCCGCCGTCTGGCTACCGCATCAATTTCATCGATAAAAACAATGCAGGGAGCATTTTTCTTGGCATCCTCAAACAGGTCACGGACACGGGAGGCACCGACACCCACAAACATTTCCACAAAGTCCGAACCGGAAATAGAAAAGAAGGGAACGCCGGCTTCCCCGGCCACCGCCTTGGCAAGAAGAGTTTTTCCCGTTCCAGGCGGGCCCACCAAAAGGACTCCCTTGGGGATCCGGGCTCCCACATCCGTATATTTTTTCGGATTTTTAAGGAAATCTACGATTTCCTCAAGCTCCTCTTTTTCCTCCTCCAGTCCGGCCACTTTAGAGAAGTTCACCGAATTGGTGCGGCTCATCCTGGCCCGGCTTTTTCCGAAGTTCATCATCTTCGCATTGCCTCCGCCGCCGCTGCTGACTTTGGCATTCATATACATGAACATGAACATAATCACAACCGCAGAAATTGCCACCGGAAGGATAATGGACACCAGATAATTATCCTGAGGAACATTTTCCATGGTATAATCTATGCCGTTTTCGTTAAACAGGGTTTCCATTTCCGTTACATCCGAAACGGCTACCACCGTTTTATCCCCGTCCCTAAGCCAAATCTCCAGCGAACCGGTAGGCGGCTGCTGATTCTGGTTAATCTGAACAAACTCGATGGCGTCATTCTCCACCGCCACCATAAACTCCTGATGCGTCATTTCATCGCCGAACAGGCCGGTCTGCTGGGTCAGGCTCGATGCCAAAAGGATCAACACCATCACCAGCAGAATCAGGCCCACCGCGCGAAACTGCTGATTCTGTTTCAACTGGCTGCCTCCTTACTGCTCCACAACTCCAATATAGGGAAGATTGCGGTATTTCTGGTCATAGTCCAGGCCGTAGCCTACGACAAATTCATCCGGAATGGTAAAACAGGTATAATCCACTTTGACCTGCTTTTTCACACGCCGCTCCGGCTTGTCAAGCAGGGTGCAAAGTCGGATGGACTTGGGATTTCTCTGCTTCAAAATCTCAATCAGATAAGCCAGAGTCCTTCCGGAATCGATAATATCCTCCACAATAAGGACTTCCTTTCCCGCCAATGGCTGGTCCAAATCCTTTACGATTTTTACCACACCGGAGGATTCTGTTCCGCTGCCATAACTGGATACGCACATAAAGTCCAGACTTACCGGAACCGTCAGGCGCTTGGCCAGCTCACAGGTAAAAAATACGCCGCCTTTCAGAATACAAATCAGATGAACCTCTTTTCCCGCATAATCCCGGTTAATCTCTCCGGCAATCTCCCGGATCCGGTTATCCACTTCTTCTTCACTGAGCAGCACACGAATTTTATCCGCCATGGTTTTCTCCTTTGCCTGCGGATACTTCAAGAATCCGCTTCGTTGTCTTTGTCACCTTATAATATTCGCTGATCCGGCAGCCAATCACCCACAGAACATGATTTTCCGCTGTCAGAAGCAGAATCTGCTCCCGCTGCCCGGCAGGAATTTTCTGGTCAATAAAATAGCGCCGGAGCATCTTTTTTCCTCCGCCCGCCAGTTCCAGAAAATCGCCTTCCCTTCTTGTCCGGATCGATAACGTATCTTTTATTTTATCATAATCAAACCATTTCGTATACTGGTTTTTCGGAATTTCTCCGGCTTTTTCCGCGGAAAAAACGCAGAAACGAAAGAGCCATCCGCCGGCTTCCACGGTCATTCCAGCCGTATCCTGTTTTTCTTCCTGCCCGGTCAGTCCATTCAGATTCACAGGCCGCTCCAACTCATCCCCGGATACTGGTTTTCCAGGCATCTTCGCCGTCTGTTGATTCCCGTATGGTTCTTCTTTGGCAGGAAAAACTTTCACGTTTTCATAATCACGAACCGCAGTCAGTCCGCCCGGCAAATTCGTCTGACAGCCGCCCCCTGGGCCGTCCAGAGCCAAAACCGCCTGTACATGACGCTCTGTGATATCCCGCATCTTTCCGGATACCTCCCGGATCAGCGCACGGATCAGATAGCTTCTTACCGGCTCCGGCTGGCTGTCCAGAATTTCCGTCGGAAGGCAGCCCGGAGCCATTCCGGCATCACGCGCTTTTCTCAGCAATTCTTCTGCCAGTTTCTCAAAATAATCATCGGCCTCAGATGCAAGACGGGCCAGCCTGACCACGTGCTCTGCTGCCTGTTCATTGAGATTTTTCTGCACCCAGGGCAGCAGCTCATTTCGGATCCGGTTCCTCTGATAGGCATTTTCCCCGTTGGTGGAATCCTCGCACCAGCAAATCCCGTTTTCTCTCAGGCAATCCTCAATCTCCGCTCTGGAAAGGCCTAAAAGAGGACGAATTATCCTTCCTCTTACCGGACGGATGCCTCCAAGCCCCTTAAGTCCCGTTCCGCGAAACAGGTTTAAAAGAACTGTTTCTGCCTGATCCTCTCTGTGATGTGCCGTGGCAATCTTTTCAAAGGAAAGTTCATCCGCCAGCTGCTCCAGATGGCGGTAACGAAGGACACGCCCGGCCTCTTCCGCAGAGATTCCATGCTCTTTTCCGTAGGCACTCACATCTTCATGGGCAGAATAGAACGGGACCTCCAGCCGGCTGCAAAGCTCCCTCACATACGCCTCATCCCGGTCGGCCTCCTCCCCCCGGATACCATGGTGCAAATGGAACGCGGCCAGGCGAATGGACAGCTCATCCTTAAGAAGCCAGAGCAAAAAAAGAAGGCATACGGAATCGGCGCCGCCCGAAACCGCTGCAAGGACGCCGTCTCCGTCCGCCATGTGCAGTTCCCTCATAAAGGATAAAACCTGGAGCTTCAGCAATCTTGTCCGGTTCTTTTCTGATTTTTTACGCCGGTTTTCCATCTGAATCCCTCTGCCCTCTTCTTTTTTGTTCTCTTCCCGCTCTGTCTTTCCTTCCCTTCTTCCGTCCCGTTTTCCTTCCTTCCCTTCCCCTCTCTTTTCTTTCCTCTGTTCCTTCATTCCTGCCATATCCTCCCGGCCCTTTCTCTTTTCCGTCTCCGTCTGGCTGCTTTTTCTATGGTTCTCTTCATTCTTTTCTCCCGCTTCCCTGCTGCTCTTCCCTGCCCCTATTTCCCGTAAATTCCGCCAACCAGCACGGTCATATCATCTTTCGGTTCCCCTTCAAAAGACAATGCGAAAGTAAGGATCATCTCCGCTATTTCCTGGGGGCCTCCCCTGGGAAGACCGGCAAGGAAATCCCGAAAGGCCGCTTCCTTCTCCTCCCCGGGCATGGCATCCAGAATTCCGTCGCTGACCATCACCACCAGATCGCCGTCCCACAGCTTCCTTGAAAGCAGCACAGGTTCCACCGGATTTAAGATACCTGCCGGAACCGTCTCTGATTCCAGCGTTTCCACCGAATCCTGACTGATAACAAAGGAGGCAGGCGCGCCCAGCTTCATGGCTTCCATCACCCCGGAATATAAGTCCATCAGACACAAATCCAGTGTTGCCGGACGCTCACTGGAACCAGTTAAAAGCAGAACGGTGTTGACCAGCTTCAATGCCGCTCTGGCAGAAAATCCTGTCTCCAGGAGCTGTTCCATCAAATCAATGACTTTGCCGCTGTCTTCATTGGCCAGTCTGCCGCTGCCCATACCATCGGAAAGACTCATAATCGCCTGTCCGGGCAGCCCGCTTTTAAAGGTATAGCTGTCACCGGAAACTTCCTCTCCCTCCCTTGGAGTCCTGGAAGAACCGAACAGCACCCGGTAATTTCCCTCCTCCACAAATCGGAAAGCCGCCGAATTTCTCGTAATGATCGTCTTTCCGCCCCTGGAGGGCCGGAAGCTTCCCTTTACAGCCCGTCCCAAAAGATCTGCCGCGTCCCTGGCCGTTATGCAGCGGCCATTGGTTGTTCTTGCATTTAAAAAAATTTCCCGCCTCTGGTTCTCATACTGAAGTACCAGAAGATTTTCCACGGCAACCCTTCGTTTTCGGAGTGCATTCCGGATATCCAGTTCCATGGCTGCCGTCACGTCTGCCGCCTGCTCCATCTGGCCGGAAAACTCCTCCAGAATATCGGCCATCTCCTGAAACTGTACCATCACCGCGTCCCGGCTTTCCAGAAACCGGCTTTTCCAGGTCAGGTTCATGGTGGCCCGTCCCAGATTCCGGTTCAGCTGATTCAGATAATCCGCTTTTCTTCTGCAGGTTTCCAAAAACCGCCTGGGCATGTCCACATAATCCACGGCTCCTTTTTTCTCAAAGGTTCTCAGCAGGTAATAAAGATAATAATTTTCTTCCCCATCCTCCCTGCGGCATTCCCCGCGGATTCCGCATTTTTCACATTCTCCGCACACCATGGCGGCTGCGGCCTCCATGGCTGCAATCCCGTCCTCCCTGGAGAGGCCATATTCGTTTTCCCGTCCGCCAAAAGCCTTGGACAGTCCCGCAAAGGACTCTGCCATCTCTCTTAATCGCCTGGCCGTGTAAGCGTTGACATCCGCTGTATCCTTATGTACCGCCCGCCTTTTCAACACAAAAAAATCCCTCCTAACCTGCATACTGTCGCTCCATACAGTATATACAGGCAGTCGGGAAATGTCTGTCGAATCCCCGGACAGAAGTCAGAAAATCTCCTGACAAAATCTACTGGGAATCATCAGCCTTAAACAAAATCTCGTCCTTATTGACCAGGCCCAGCTTCTCCTTGGCAACCTTCTCCACGTACTGCTTGGTCTGGACATAAATCCGGTACTCTTCCAGTTCTTCCGCCCGCGCTTCTTCCTGCGCCTTGGTCTTTTCCAGGTTCTGTTCCCGGACTGCATATTCCTGCTCCTTCGCTCTGAGGGAAGCTGTACCCACATGGATCACAACACCCAGGCTCATGACAACCATCGTAATTCCGATTAGCGCCATGCGGTTTCCCCAGCTGGCTCTTGATTTTCTTTTATTTCTTCTGTTGCTGCCTGCTCCCATGTCCTCCCTCTTTTCCCCAGGGTTTTCTGTGTCTTATTTTCATTTTAATCCATCTGCCTGCGTTTTTCAAGAGGCCAAGCACAGTTCTGCTGACAATTCTGTCATATAAAACCATGGAAAGAAACGCGCACACCAGGATATAGGCCCGTATAACGCCGCTGTTTTCCCAGAAAAGCAGGGAAAAGGTCATCCAGGCACAAAAAAGGCAGTAAAAAAAATCCTCCATCCCCATCCAGAAATTTCCATGGGGAATCAGAAGGCGAAACAGTCTGAGCAGATCGTAAGCCGCCATCAGAAGAATCCCCAAAAGGAAGCTCATGGCCATTAATTCCAGTTCCATCCCTATCGACGCGCTCAATTCTTCCCTCCCAGACAACCCTGTTTGTCAGCATTCTGCCTTTCCAGACACCTTACCGTTCAGCTTCCCGTTCCCTTTGAACACAGCCAGACTCTCACTGAAAAATCTCACTTAAACAGTCGGGCAAAAAACGGCTGAGATGATTTCCTGAACCCCTCTCCTGAGGAATAGACCAGGCTGTCCGGACGGCCTTCGATATCAATCTCTCCCTTGTCCAGAGTCAGTCTGCTGACATGGAGGTCTTTTCCCTTTATGGTAAGCATGCCCATGTCCGTATCAAGAACAATGGTATTTTCATCAAAAGAAATGACGTCCAGAATCCCTGTTAAACTTCCCCGGTTCCTGTCGTTTAACACAACCTGATGGGAAAGCCCTGTTTTTTCTTCCATAAAAAAAACCTCCTGACATACTTATTCTGTTTAAGTATATTAGAAGGTTTTCTGATTTATTCATAAAAATTAAGCAGCGGGCCGCATCCTTTGCAAAAATGCCCTTTCCATTTCCGGCTACAGATACCGGTAAAGCTCCGTCGCGGCGTCCTTTTTTACAGTTTCCTGCACATCCAGGACCTCTACCCGCACGGACTTGGTTCCAAACTGGATTTCGATGATATCGCCTTTTTTCACGTTCACAGACGCTTTTGCCGGCTTGTCATTGACCATGACACGGCCTGCATCACACGCCTCGTTGGCCACCGTCCGGCGTTTGATCAGACGGGAAACCTTTAAAAATTTATCCAGACGCATGAATTACGCGTTCACCATATCCTTTAACGCTTTTCCCGCTTTGAACTTGGGGCTTCTGGAAGCGGCGATGGTCATCTTCTCACCGGTCTTCGGATTTCTTCCTTCTCTCTCTTCTCTCTCAGCAACCTCAAAGGTTCCAAAGCCAACAAGCTGGATCTTCTCGCCCTTTACCAGTTCCTCGGCAACCACATCTGTAAATGCCTTTAATGCTTTCTCCGCATCCTTTTTGGAAAGCTCTGCCTTCTCTGCCACTGCTGCGATTAATTCTGTTTTATTCATCTCTGATTCCTCCTAAAAATTGCTCTGAAACCACGGACAGACTGCCCGCAGAACCGTCACCTTATACTCTTACATTTATATATGTTTCCGTTTGCTTTGTCAAGGTTTTTTGCCGTTTTCCCGGCTTTTTCACAGCTTTTCCGCAGCTTTCTTCTTCTCCTCCCGCTCCTGTTTTTTTATCTCTTCCCAGGTCATCTTATGATCCCCGTTTTCAGGAAAATCCTGGCCGCCAAATACGCCGGGATGGCGTCTTACCATCTTCTGGCAGATCCCGTCGATGACATCCTCTATCGTAAAATTGCCCTTTTCCTTCTCTATTTCCGTATGGATCATGATTTGATATAAAACATCTCCCAGCTCCTCGCAGAGGTTCTCCGTATCCTGATGATCAATGGCCTCCAATACCTCTGCACATTCCTCCACCAGGTACTTTTTCATGGATTCATGAGTCTGGACCCGGTCCCACGGGCAGCCATTCTCTGAGCGCAGTGTCTCCATAATGTTCTTTAAATCTTCAAACGTATACATGAACCTTCCTCTCCTTCGGTCCGCATATGTTCATAATTTTTGCCGCAGGCGGATCGGCTTTCTTCTCATGAACGCACGGCATTTCCTCTTCGGCTGCAGACAGCCTGTCATAGCTTTGCGGCCATTTTATCATATCTCTCAGCCGGACCTCAAGAGATTTCTGGCGCTGATACAAAACATGACTGAAAAGCGGACACTTTCATGCAGATTCTGCAGGAAAGTGCCCGGCGAAATTTTACCATTCCCTCGGCTCAGCTTTCCATCTGCCGTCCCAGGAAGCCGGCGGCCGTCGCCGCGAGGCGGACCTCTGCGTCAGTAAACTTTGCCCTGGGTTCCTTGCTCATGATGATAACTGCTCCAATGGCATCTCCCTCACAGATAATCGGCGCCACCACCTGAGCCGTAATCCCCTCCGGTTCTTCCGAAGCCACCGGAGTATACGCCCGATCATCTTTTCCTGCCTGAATGATCGTTCGTTCCTGTATCACATGCTCCAACTGACGGCTAATAGGTTTCTGCAGAAATTCTTTTTTTGCTCCTCCCGCAGCCGCAATAACCTGATCCCGATCCGTTATGCAGACCATCAAACCGGTCGACTGAGCCATGGCATCCGCATACTGGGACGCAAACGCATTCAATTCCATCATCGGAGAGTATTTCTTAAGAATGATTTCTCCTTCCCGGTCTGTAAAGATTTCCAGAGGCGTACCTTCCCGCAGTCTTAATGTTCTCCGGATTTCCTTCGGGATTACCACCCGGCCAAGGTCATCAATTCTTCTTACAATTCCGGTTGCTTTCATAAATAAATTCCTCCATTTTACATTCTGACATTTATCTTTCCTGTTGTCGGTAAATGTATTATCTGTAAAATAGGGGAATTTATACTTCCCAATACAGCTCCTGGTACGGCATCAGGTTTCCTGTGCCCTCCGTTCTCTAATGCAGCACGCGCAAAATATTTCTCTTTATTTTTTCTTCCAATACCCGGTACTGATGCAGTTCTTCATCGCTGAAATCCTGGAACTTCCCCTGGCAGAAGTCCTGTTCTGCCCGCACCAAATCAGCGAGAACAGGCTCCGCAGCCGGAAGAACAGAGATCCGCAGCTTCCTCTCCTCTCCTTTTTTTCGCGGTTCCTCCCGCGATGCTGCCATTTTCTTTGCACTCAGTTTCTGTATGGCCACCGTAAGGCTTCCAGCAGAAAGATTTGTCAGATCTGCCAGCTTTTTCCTGCTTAAAATCCGCTCCCCATCCTTTAAATACAAGAGAAGATATAGTTCCGGCATGGACATTCCGTATTTAAAGGAAGCCGGTTCCAAATACCGTTCCAGAAGCTTCCGGTTCCGGTATTCTTCCATCAAAATCCCGTCTTCCCCAATGGCCTCCCCGACAATCAGGCTCCGCTCCTCTCCCAGCTTTCTGGTACCGGAATGTCCCACGGGAAAAAGGAAGCCGTCGCCGGCCACATCTACAAAAAAGCGGTACATCTGCAGCCGGTTCTTTTCATATTCTTCCTCGTCCAGAACATTTTTATAGAATTTGTTGTAATATTCAAACATGGTCAGTTTCGTCTTAACCACTTTGGATATGCTCATGCTCTGGGAAACCAGAGAGCCTTTTGTTTTCACATAATAGTATACCGGCGTCCGCAGTGCCGCAAACCGCTCGGCACGGCGGATATATTCCAGATTAAACAGAAAGTCCTCACACCAGCTGATATCTGTATCCATCCAGATCCGGTAGCGTTCCACCAGCTCCCTCCGGTACAGTTTATTCCACAAAACTCCGTAATAATAATCGGCCGGGTTTTCCATCATGCAGGCGGCATACTCTTCCCGGCTTAGCACCCGGTCCTCCTCTATATCTCCCTTATGAGAAACCCGCTCTCCCACAACCCGGTAAAAGTCAGCCACCACCAGATCACAGCCGTCTTCTTCTGCTTTCCGCACCAGCAGTTTAGTAGCATCCGGCGTCAGCCAGTCGTCACTGTCCGCAAACTGCAGCCAGGTTCCTCTGGCATGCCTGATTCCGGCATTTCTGGTGTCAGAAACACCGGTATTCTCTTTATGAATCACCCGCACTCTGGCATCCGCCTGAGCATACTGGTCGCAAAGCTCTCCGCTTCCGTCCCTGCTGCCATCATCAATCAGAAGCAGCTCAAAATCCGTAAATTCCTGCCCTAAAATACTGTCCGCGCAGCGTTCCAGAGTCTTTTTTGCATTGTAAACCGGTACAATAATACTGACTGTTGGATTCATGTTTTGTTCTCTCTTCTCCTTATAAAAGCACCCGTTCCGGACCATCGGAGCCGAAACGGGCGCTTTTCGCTGTCTGCTTTGATGTTTCGCTGTCTGCAGCCTATTCCGCCTGGGCCGCTTCCAGCGTCGTTGTTTCATATTTATTCAGAATCACCCGCTGAATCATATCACGGGTACCGGAATTAATAGGATGGGCAATGTCACGGTATTCGCCGTCTGCAGCTTTCCTGCTGGGCATAGCAATAAACAGCCCCTTCTCTCCCTCAATAACCTTAATATCATGGATCACAAACTCGTTATCCAGAGTAATGGATACAATCGCTTTCATCTTGCCTTCTTTTTCAATCTTTCTCACACGTACATCTGTTACCTGCATAAATAACCTCCCCAATCCACAATCATCTGTGCGGATATTTTGTATTGCTATAATGTATACCGTTCATTTTTTTCAATGACGATTTTAATGTCATCCGGCTGTCCAATATAAGTCGTATTGGCACGAATTGTATCACGGCTTTCGACAATGCAGTTCTCGATTACCGTGTTGTCACCGATATAAACATCGTTCAGAATAATGGAATTTTTAATCACGCAGTTGTTTCCAATATATACCTTCTTAAACAGAACAGAATTTTCCACAACTCCGTTTAAAATACAGCCGCTGGATACCAGACTGTTCTTAACGGAAGCGCCGGGATTATACTTGGCCGGCGGAAGGTCATCCACCTTGGAGTAAACATCCGGATATTCTTTAAAGAAATAATTGCGTACATCCGGCTTCAAAAAGTCCATATTGGTCTGATAATATGCGTCTACGGAGGCAATGTTGCTCCAATAGGTATCCAGGCGGTAAGCATAGATCCGCTTCAGATTCTTATACCGTACCAGGATGTCCTGCACGAAGTCATACCGGTCATCATTGGCGCAGCGCTCGATCAGCTCAATCAGCTGACGGCGGCGAATCACATAAATTCCGCAGGAAATGGTATGGGAGTTTGCCACCATGGGCTTTTCTTCAAAATCAATGACCCGCCCGTCTGCATTGGTTGTCACCATTCCGAATCTGGTCACATCCACATCCTGCTCAAAGTCCTTGCAGACAATGGTAATATCCGCCTTCTTTTCAATATGGTACTCCAGGACCTTATTGTAATCCAGCTTGTAAATTCCGTCTCCGGAAGCGATGACCACATAGGGTTCATGGCTTTTTTTCAGAAAATCCAGGTTCTGATAAAGAGCATCTGCCGTTCCTCTGTACCAGTCACTGTGTTCTGCCGTAATGGTCGGCGTAAATACATACATTCCGCCCTGTTTTCTTCCGAAATCCCACCATTTGGAAGAGCTTAGATGCTCGTTCAGGGAACGGGAATTGTACTGGGTCAAAACTGCAACGCTCTGGATATGAGAATTGCTCATATTGCTCAGAGCAAAGTCCACACTCCGAAAGCTCCCCGCAATTGGCATGGCCGCAATGGCCCGTTTTTTTGAAAGCTCGCGCATCCGCTTGCTGTTTCCGCCTGCTAAAACAATACCGATTGCCCTCATACGTTTCCACCTGCCTTTACTATGTAGCCTCCGCTGGGAAGAGAGCCGTTCGGATAATCCTCCGGCACGGTCACTCCGGAAATTGCCGTGTTCTTTCCGACAGAAACGCCCTCCGGAATCACGGAATTTTCTCCAATGGTCACCAGATCAAACTGGTACACCTTCTGGTCGTAGGTGCTGGGGGCATATTCACCCACACCAAGATGGGCGCCTGCTCCGATTTTTACATTTTCAGCCACAATCGCCTTTTCCACACAGGCTCCTGCTCCAACAACCGTATCCTGCATAATAATTGAATCCTTCACCACAGCCCCTGCCTCAATCGTGACGCCGGAACCGATGACGGAATTTTCAACCTCACCGTAAATTTCTGTCCCCTCGCCAATGATGCAGCGTCCTACCTTTGCTTCCGCAGAAATATACTGAGGCGGAATCCGGTCGCTCTTTGTATAAATCTTCCAGTATTCTTCATACAGGTTAAATTCCGGAATAATGTCGATGAGTTCCATATTGGCCTCCCAGTAGGAGCCGAGAGTCCCCACATCCTTCCAGTATCCGTTATACTCATAAGCAAAAATTCTTTTTCCGCTGTTATGGCAGTAGGGAATAATGTGTTTTCCAAAGTCACAGCCCGGAACATCCGACAGCTGAACCAGCGCTTCCTTCAGCACCTTCCAGCTGAAAATATAGATTCCCATGGAAGCCAGGTTACTTCTTGGATGGGCCGGCTTTTCCTCAAATTCCGTAATTTTATTATTATCATCCGTAATCAGGATCCCAAACCGGCTGGCCTCCTCCATAGGCACCGGCATCGCGGCAATGGTCACATCCGCGTTGTTGGCCTTGTGATATTCCAGCATGACCTCATAATCCATTTTATAAATGTGGTCGCCGGAAAGAATCAGAACATATTCAGGATTATAGGATTCCATATACTCCAGATTCTGATAAATTGCATTGGCCGTTCCCGTATACCAGTCGCTGCCCTTGCTTCTCTCGTAGGGCGGAAGAATCGTAACGCCTCCCACGTTGCGGTCCAGATCCCACGGAATACCGATTCCAATATGCGCGTTCAGACGCAGGGGCTGGTACTGTGTCAGCACTCCCACGGTGTCAACGCCAGAGTTAATGCAGTTGCTGAGCGGAAAATCGATGATCCTGTATTTTCCGCCGAAGGATACTGCAGGCTTGGCCACTTTCTGCGTCAGTACGCCCAGGCGGCTGCCTTGTCCTCCAGCTAACAGCATTGCTATCATCTCTTTTTTTACCATGATATCACCTCTTGCTGCTCTTTTTGTCCCATACTCTAGTTACATAGATGGTTTCCCCTATTATAGCACATCTTTTATAGAATGTGAACAAATTCTTGGCATATTTAAGGCGTTTTTTGTACATAATCTGACATTTTTGCCACATTTTTATCTAAAAATCTACCCGGAGCTGACATGGGCCTTCCAAATTTTACATTTCCCTTCATTTATTTACACGCCGGCGCGTTAAATTGGCGCTTTCTGCTCCAAAAAAAGACACGGGAGTGCCATAATTGGCATTGTCCCGTGTCCTTTTCATTCTTCCATTTTAATCAATAAGACCTTTTCATTTCAGCTTTTATGTCTTTTTATTTCAGACCTTTCATTCAATTCTGTCTCCATCTTTTCCGAAGCGGCACACTACTGCCCGTTCAGTGTATCATAAACCACGTTTCCATCGATGATGGTCATTCTGCAGAGTGTCGTATTGTACAGTGGATTTCCGTCAAAGATGGCAATATCTGCGTCTTTTCCTTCCTCCAGGGAACCGATTCTGTGATCCAGGTTCAGCACCTGAGCCGGATAAATGGTCAGGCCCTTCATAATGTTTTCCTCCGTCATTCCCCTTCTTAACAGGAGTCCGGCCTGCATCGGAAGCCATTTGGTTTCGCTTCCCGTATCCGCTGTCAGGCAGACGCGGACGCCGGCCTCTGTCAGCATGGCCGGGTTCTCTAACTTCAAATTCCAGATTTCCTGTTTGGACGGAGGAAGCAGAAGCGGTCCTACGACGCAGTACAGATTGTTCTCTGCAATCACATCCCTTACCTTGTAACCCTCTGTAGCATGCTCCAGCGTAAAGTCCAGACCAAATTCCTTACCAATACGGATAGCCGTGATAATGTCATCAGCCCGATGACAGTGAATCCGGACTCTCTGCTCACCGCGAACCACCTTTACCAGGGCATTCAGCTTGAAGTCCGGCTCAGGAGCCTTCTCCGGATCGGTTTCTGCTGCTTTCAGCTTATCCGAATAATTTTTCGCCTTAAACAGAGTTTCCCGAAGAAGAGCTGCCGTTCCCATTCTGGTCCAGGGCATCCGATGCTGCTCCAGTCCATGGAACCGCTTGGGATTCTCTCCCAGCGCAAATTTCATTTCCTCTGTTCCGGGAATCATCATCTCCTCTGCCGTATGTCCCCACAGCTTGATGGCGATTCCGGTTCCGCCGATGATATTTCCCGAACCCGGCTGCGTGTATACCGTCGTGAAGCCGGCCTCTCTGACGGGCTGTACCGCCCAGTCCTCAGGATTGACCGCATCCAGGGCACGAACCTGAGGCGTAATCGGATCAGAACCCTCATTGCCGTCGTCCCGCTGACCCGGCATGGTTCTGGGCTCACTGAAGTTGCAGATATGCGTATGACAGTCAATCAGGCCTGGCGTAATATAACCGCCTTTGGCATCAATCACCTGTGCATCTTCCGGGATCTCAATCCCTTCTCCCACAGCCTTGATTTTTCCGTCCTCTACAAGAACTGTGCCATTGTCAAAGGTTCCCTGCGTAATGGTCACTACTTTTCCATTGGTAATTGCAATCATGTGTAACTCCTTTCCCCTCCATAAAAGATTTGCGTGATTTCAATACCATGGCCTTCGGCCACGGTATGTTTATGCGCCCGGATTTGTGCGGTGAACGCACAAACCGGTATGCGCAGGTATAACGACCACCTTCTGTGGTCATTATCCCATGGCCTTCGGCCACAGTACATTTGATGCGCCCGGATTTGTGCGGTGAACGCACAAACCGGTATGCGCAGGTATAATGTCCGCTCTGCGGACATTATACCATAAATTTGAATATGTTGATATCTTTTTTCATGCAATTCCCCAAATCCGCTGGTTTTTAAATACATAATCTGCCTTCCGCCGGCGGCAGGAACTCAGACTCAGATTTTCAGGCAGGCGGCCAGGTGTCCTCCGCCCAGATCCTTAAGCTCCGGCTCATGTTCTGCACATTCTGCCGAAGCCCAGGGACATCTGGTTCGGAACCGGCAGCCGGAAGGAATATGAGAAGCGCTGGGAACATCTCCCGAAAGAACGATTCGCTCCCTCCCTGTCCTTCCGGAAAGAATAGGAATTGCAGACAGCAAAGCTCTGGTGTAGGGATGGGCCGGGTGAGCAAACAATTCCTCATTATCCGCAAACTCCATGATTTTTCCCAGATACATAACGGCCACCCGGTCGGAAATATGTTCCACCACATTTAACGCATGGGAAATAAACAGATACGTCATTCCCTTATATTCCTCTTTTAAATCCATCAGCAGATTGATGATCTGAGACTGGATAGAGACATCCAGGGCCGATACCGCTTCATCGCAGACCAGAAACTCCGGCTGCAGGGCCAGGGCCTTGGCGATGGCCACCCGCTGGCGCTGACCGCCGGAAAATTCGTGCGGATAGCGAAGCCCGTAAGCCGCATTGAGTCCCACCTGATGAAGCAGCTCCTCGGCACGTACTCCTGCATCCGTCTTTGACATTCCCATCTGTACCGTCAAAAGCTCCGTCAGCGCGTTCAGGACCGTATGCCGGGGATTTAAAGAGGAGTAAGGATCCTGAAATACCATCTGCAGCTTTTTCCGGAGCCGGCGCAGCTCCTCCCCCTTTATTGCCAGAATATCCTGCCCCTCGTAAGATATCACGCCCTCGCTCGGCTCATTTAACCGCACGATGGCCCGTCCAATGGTGGTTTTCCCGCAGCCCGATTCCCCTACCAGTCCCAGGGTTTCTCCCCTTTTTAAGGAAAGGCTGACCCCATCCACCGCCCTCACGTGGCCCACCGTTCTCTGTAAAATCCCGGTTTTAATCGGAAAATATACCTTCAGATCCCGGATTTCCAGCATGTTTTCATCCTTCTTCATCATATTTCCCCCTAAAAAAGTGTGCGCTGCAGCACACTCGCTCCGAAGTTCGGCTGCGTCAGCAGCCATTTCCCTTGGGCACGGAGTGCGCATCCACAGCGGAACGTTTTTCATTTCATAGGAACCCTGTTGCTTTTTTAATCCGATACAGTATCTCTCTTAAATAAAAAACAGCTGACACGCCTGCCTCCCTCCTCATAAACCGGTGGTTCCGTTTTTCTGCATGCTTCCGTGGCGTACGGGCAGCGGGGAGCAAACCGGCAGCCCTCCGGAAACCGCAGCGGATTGGGGACGGTTCCTTTAATGGATTCCAGCCGTTTCCCTCTGGTTACCTTGATTCCCGGAATAGAAAGAATCAAAAGCTTTGTATATGGATGCCATGGCTCCGCAAACACGTCCTCCATCGGTCCTTCCTCCACAATCTTCCCGGCGTACATCACAGCCACCCGCCTGGCAATCTGGGATACCACACCAAAATCATGGGTAATCAGCAGAACAGACATGTTCATATCCTTCTGCAGCTGCTTTAACAGATCAAGAATCTGGGCCTGTATGGTCACGTCAAGGGCTGTTGTCGGCTCATCGGCAATCACCAGCCTGGGGTTGGAAGCAAGAGAAATGGCAATCATGACCCGCTGGCGCAGGCCTCCTGAAAGCTGATGAGGATAGGCCTTTAACCGCTCCTTCGGATTGGGTACTCCCACCTTCCGCAGCATTTCAACGGAACGGCTTTCCACCTCCTCCTTGGAAATGCCCGGATGATGGAGGCGGAACACTTCTCCCAGCTGTTTTTCAATCCGGTATACCGGATTCAGAGAAGTCATGGGTTCCTGAAAAATCATGGAGATCTGAGAGCCGCGAAGCAGTCTGGCCTCTGTTTTATCAATCTGTGTTACATCCCGTCCATTCAGTAAAATCCTGTCTGCCTTTAATTCCGCCGTTTCCGGAAGCAGCCGGAGCAAAGACAGGGATGTGATCGTCTTTCCGCAGCCGGACTCGCCCACAAGAGCCAAAGTTTCCCCTTCTTCTATATGAAATGAAACACCGTCCACCGCTTTCACCACACCTTCCGGCGTATGAAACCAGGTTCGGAGATTGTTTACCTCAAGGCACCGCCCTGTTTCCATTCTGATATCACCTGCTTTCTTTCCGTTTTGATGCTGTCTGCCCTCCAACGCATGATTCCGATACTGCCTGCTTTCTCACGCATTCTGTCCCAATCCCTCTACTTTCTCATCTTCGGATCAAACGCATCCCTGAGTCCGTCGCCAATCCAGTTCATGGAAAGAACGGTGATGGAAATGGCAATACCGGGAATGGTTGTCAGATAAGGAGCCAGCTGCAGATAGTTCTTCCCCTGGCTCAGCATCATTCCCCAGTCCGGAGCAGCCGCATCGGCTCCAAGACCCAGATAATTGAGGCTGGCCGCCGACAAAATGGCACTCCCTACTGCCAGTGTTCCCTGGATAATCAGAGGACCGATGCAGTTTGGAAGGACATGGCGGAACAGGATCCTGACGTCCTTAAATCCGGCCACCCTGGCTGACTCCACATACTCCATGTTCTTTACCGAAAGGACCTGCCCTCTCGTAAGCCTTGCAAAGCGGGGCCAGCTGGTGATGGCCAGTGTCATAATAATATTCTTCTGACTGGAGCCCAGAACCGACATGATGGCAATGGCCACAATCAGAAACGGAAACGAAAGCATAATGTCGGTAAACCGCATCAGCAGGCTCTCCACAATTCCCCCGAAATATCCGCTGTAAAGACCGATGGTAACGCCGATGACCGCCGCAAAAGCCGCCACCGACAAACCGGTCAGAAGAGAACTTCTTCCCCCGTAAAGAAGGCGGCACCAGATATCGCGGCCCAAATCGTCTGTTCCCAGCGGATGTTCCCTGTCTCCCGGCGGTGTCAGCATGTTCATCAGATCCATATCCATCACCGGATCATATCGGGTAAACAGCGGGGCTCCTGCGCAGAGAACGACGATGATTGTCAGCAGAATCAACCCCAGAACTGCAATCCTGTTCTTGCAGAACCGTCTTACCACATCTTTCCAGTAGCTGGTAACGGGAAGGGAAATTTCATCTTCAAATTCAAAGTCTTTCTCCCGCTCTTTTTCCATATCTGCTCCCCTCCTATGATTTTTTATCCAGCCGGATCCGCGGATCCACCCAGGCATATACAATATCCACCAAAAGATTGATAAGAAGATAGCTGGTACACAAAAGCAGGGTGATTCCCTGAATCATGGGATAGTCTCTCTTGGAAATGGAATTAACGGCCAGGCGGCCCACCCCCGGCCAGGAAAAGATGGACTCGGTTACTACAGCTCCGCCCAGCAGGCCGCCAATTTCCGATCCAATCACCGTAATGACCGGAATCATGGCATTTTTAAACGCATGGCCCCAGATCACCGCCTTCTCCTTTAGGCCTTTGCTCCTGGCGTACCGAACATAATCCTGCCCCAAAACATCCAGCATGCTGGAACGGATCATTCTGGTCTGGGTGGCCGCCATTCCAAGAGCCAGAGCCGAACCAGGCATGATGATATGCTTTAAAAACTCCACCGGCCCGTCTGTCATCAAATCCGCCGAACCGGTGCTGGGAAGAAGGCCCCATTTTAATGAAAAATAAATCATCAGCACCAGGCCAAACCAGAATTTGGGCAGCGACACGCCGATGGTGGCCAAAGCTGTCGCCAGTGAATCCCATATGCTGTTATGCTTTAAGGCCGCCAGCATCCCCAGAGGAACAGAAATCAGAAGAGATAAAACCATGGCGAAGGCCGCCAGCGTAAAAGTGGCCGGCATCCGCTCTATCACGCTTTCAAACACCGGCTGGCCAGTGGCATAGGAAGTCCCTAGATCACCCTGCAGTGCGTTGAAAACGAAGTTTTTGTACCGAATCAGGAATGGCTGATCTAACCCCCATTCTTCCATAATAATCTGCCGCTGCTCTTCCGACAGGCTCTGGTCCTCAGTTCCGAAAATCAGCTCCACCGGGTCCCCCGGCGTTATGTAAAGCAGAGAAAATATCAGGAACGAAATCACCAGAAGGGTGGGAATCGCCTGCAGAATCCTTCTTATCATATAACTCCACATACTCAACGCTCCTTTTTCCAGCCGGCTTTTCTTTTTACTCCACCGTCACGTTCCTCTCTGTGCTGCAGAGAGCCTGATAAACTGTCGCATAATCAAAATCTTTAACCCTGGTATTGTATCCGGTCTGGGCATATTCGTACCATTCCGCCAGATGGGGAGCATCTGCTGCAAACATCGCGCTTGCCTTTGCAATCATCTCACACCTGTCCTCATAATCAATGGTTTTCCACGCCTGATCAAGGACAGCATCCAGTTCCTCATTGGCATATCCGCAGTTGGGCGAAAAGACAGCATCGTCACTGTGCATCAGTCTTAACGGTCCGTCCAGGTTGCTGTAGCCTCCAAGCACGTACATCTGCACGTTTCCATTTTTAATATCCGTCGTATGCGTTCCCCATTCCACAGTCTGGGCCGTGCAGTCGATGCCGATGGCTTTTAACTGGGAGGACACAATAACCGCCATTTTTTCCCGGTTGGCGTCGTTATTTCCCACCTGAATCGTAAAGGAAAGCTTCTTTCCATCCTTGGCATAAATTCCATCCGCTCCCTTTTTCCATCCCAGTTCTTCCAGTTTCGCCGCAGCCCCCGCCGGATCATAAGAAGGAGTGACTGCCTTGCAGGCATCGTTATCGTAACCGGGCCGTTCCGGTGTCACACAGGAATAGCCGCGAACCGCCAGCTTGACGCCGGAATCATTGCCGTACACAGCCGCAACGGCACCATCCACATCCACCGCCATGGCCAGTGCTTTTCTGACCTCCGGATCCTGGAACAGCTCATCCCGGCAATTAAAGCCCACCCAGCGCAGGGAACCGCCCGTATCGTCCATTTTCAGATAATCTTTGGACTGAATGGCGGCAATTTCCGTCGGAAGAATGGCCAGGGAAATATCAATTTCCTGATTTTGAAGGGCGATGGCCGAAACAGATTTATCGGTAATGATTCGGTATCCGATCTGATCCAGTCCCGGCTCCTGCCAGAAATCCTCATTCTTTTCCAGCACCACCCGGGTATCCACCACATGCTCTACGAACTTATAAGCCCCGGAGCCCACCGGATGAGCCTCAAAATCCCAGCCTTCATCGATGGCCTTTTTCGGAATGATATAATTCTGGTACATCTTATACTCGAACAGGACATCAATATCCTTCAGATAAAATTTCACGGTGAAATCATCCACCACCTCAATTTTGTCGATGGTATCCACCAGATTAGTATACCGGACCGAACCATTGTCCGGATCCAGGTAATATTCATAAGAAAATTTCACATCCTCCGCAGTCACCTGTACCAGCTCATCTCCAAACAGCTCATTTCCCCTCTGCCAGTAAACATCGTCCCGCAGATGAACGGTCCATACCTTTCCATCCTCGCTGCACTCCCAGCTTTCTGCCAGACTGGGGGTAAATTCGGATTCCTTGTTCATTTCCACCAGCGTGTGGTAAATCTGGCGGATGATATATCCGTCTCCATCGGACGTGGTGCGCCAGGGCACCAGCGTAGTCACCGGCATGTAGGTTCCAATCCGCAGAATCTTTTCCTGTCCGTCAGAGGTGCTCCCTCCTGACGATGTCCCCGGACTCTGGCCGTCCGTTTGCGCATCCTCTCCCTGGCCGTCTGCTCCCGGTTTCTCATTCGTTCCTGAGCCTTCCTCCAGATTTTTCGCTCCTTCCTCCGTTCCTCCTTCTGCTTTTTCCTGCGCCGTCTGACCGCCTGCTGCCGCCTGATTGGCTCCTCCGGCAGAACAGGCGGTAAGGCCAATCACTGCGGCCGCAGCCAGTGCGGCAAATCCCAGCTTCTTTCTCATCCTTTTCCTCCCTCTGAAAATATTCCTTCAGGTTTAACAGTTTCTAAAGTATATGTGAGAAATTTCCGTTTCATTAAAAAAATTGTCCCTCATTTTTCTTTGGAATACTTTTCCCCCTATCCGGACATGAAAAACGCCGCAGGCCGGCAAAACAAAATCGTTTCACCGCCTGCGGCGTTTCTGTTTATTCCTTTCTCACTCAGAAAATCTTATTCCGATTTTCCCTCACTCATAATGTTATAGACCGTTCCACAGAAAATCTTTACTGCATTGGGAAGAACTTTCTCATCAACATCGAAGATACGGCTGTGTCCCGGGCCTGCTTCCTTGGTCAGGGCACGCATAAAGGTGGCCTGGCCGCCCTGTTCCTGAACACGGCGCATCATGTAGGAAACATCCTCGCTTCCTCCGCTCTTTGTCGTCAGCAGATTGGAAACCGGCATATGAAGATGATTCTCGCAGACATCCTTTACCCGCTCCATTAAAGCTTCATCGCTGGCTAAGGAATAAGCAGAGCCCATTAACTTCATTTCACAGGTACAGCCATGCATCTTGGCTGCGCTTTCAATCACGTTCACCGCATAATCTTCCATAAACTGGTTGATTTCCGTTGTCTCACCGCGCACTTCGATTTCCATCTTTGCCTCGTCAGCAATGACGTTTCTTCCGCTGCCGGCCACAACCGTTCCCACATTCACTCTGGAGGCTCCCCCGGAATGTCTGGGAATTGCATAAAGATTTAAAATCGCCGTTCCAACGGCAAGCATTACATTCTTTCCAAGCTCCGGGGAGCCTCCTGCATGAGCCGCCTGTCCATGGAAAACCACATCGTACTTGGTCGTTGCAAGAGAGCCATAGCTTCCAGGAATCACCACAGCCGGATCGCCATCCTCTTTGTCGGTCACATGGGATGCAAGCAAATAATCGACGCCATCCAGATGGCCGTTATCTACAATCGCCTTCGCTCCGCGCACACCTTCCTCCGCGGGCTGGAAAATCAGCTTTACCGTTCCGTGAAGAGAGTCCTTAATGGACATCAGAACCTTCGCCACGCCCAGACCTATGGTTGCGTGGGCATCATGACCGCAGGCATGCATAAAGCCTTCATTCACAGAATCAAATCCCTCTCTGGCAGGACGATGGCAGCTGCTGTGCTCCTCAAATACGCCAAGCGCATCGATATCAAATCTCATGGCCACCGTAGGTCCTTCGCCGCAGCGCAGGATTCCGATCACGCCGGTCATTCCGCCCTTTGTATAAGGAACAAATTCCGGATCCGCGCCCTGAGCAACTGCCCGTTCATACTGAGCCTCCAGTTCCTCCTCAGAAGGAACTCCCATTCTGGAATCCCTCTTGCACACCTGGTCGCCAACCAGAACTTCATAGCCCATATCCGTCAGCTTTCTGGCGATAATGGACGAAGTCCGCATCTCAAACCAGCCTTTTTCCGCATACTTATGGAAATCCCGACGCTGGGCCACCAGATCATCCGCGATTTCGTCTGTCATTTTGATAATCTGCTCATAAATGTCCATTTCTTTACCTCCCGACGATTCTATTTTTTATAAGTATACCATACAGTTTTTTATTGAGCAACAAAAGTGTGGAAATCTTATTCCTCCGACGGAGATTCCACTCTCGGCAGCATTCTTCCGCCAAAGCCTGCAGCAAAAATTCTTCCTTCCCCATCCTCAAACAGACGGATGGTATCGTCTTTTTCTGCCCGTCTTACAATGCCCAGATATTCCTGCACCGGCAGAAATTCTGCTTCTGTTCCATTGATTCTTACTTTGGCTGCCCCGTCTTTCCGGAAAATCTCCAGCTGGTTTTCTTCCTCTGATATGTATTTACCGCAGACTGCCTGCCATTTTTCCTCGCTCCACCGGCATTCCCGGTACATGGAACGGTCCGGCAGAGGATTCCGGTCATGGTACATCTTCATAGCAGCATCCGCAATCACGCTTACCGGCACATCCGATGTGTTGCAGAGTACGATAACACCGGCTCCCGCATCGTAGGACCAGGACATATTGGAGGACACGCCGGTCAGGCTTCCTCCATGCTCCACAACCGTCAGATCCTCCAGTCTTTTGGTGGACAGTCCATAACAGTAAAAGCTGTCAGGCCGGTATTCGATTCTCGGACAGCACATGGCCCGCACGCCCTCTCTGGACAGAACCCTTCCGCCGTCCGCTGTTTTTCCGCAGTTCAGATACATGGTGACATACCGCTTCATATCAGAAAGTGTGGACTTCATCGCCCCGCCTCCGCCAAGCACGAACGCATGGTCAAAATAATCCCATCCTCCGGTCATAGCGCCATTATGGTGTTTATAAAGTACCGCACAGTTCTCATCCAGGGACGGGCGAATGTAGTCGCAGCCGCTGCGGTCCATTCCAAGGGGCTTCAAAATATGTTTTTCCACATATTCGGCAAAGGAAGCTTCACCTCCCTCACGGCGGATAATCTCGGAAAGCAGGGCAAAACCGTCGTTGCAGTAGCTCATATATTCTCCAGGACGTCCAATCAGGCCATGTTCCTTTGTCTGAGCATCCAGCTGCTCCGCAACGGCCCTGGCCCCTGCCTTTGCCAGTTTCTCATCATAAGCCGGATCTGCTTTCAGCTCCTCCGGTCTTCCAAGGTTCTCAACGATTTCCCGGATCACCGTCCGGTGAACCGGATAAAAGCCGCCGCTGTGACAAAGGAAGTGCCATACCTTTACCGGCTCCTGGTTTTTATTGGTAAACTCCGGGACATACCGGCTGACCGGAGCCTCCAAATCAATTTTGCCCTCTTCGGCCAGCTGCATAATGGCCAGAGCTGTAAAGGATTTTGTAACAGAAGCCACACCGAAAATGGTATTTGCATCCATCGGAAGTTTCTTTTCCTGATCCCGGTATCCAAAATACTTCTCATACTGAGTTTTTCCTTCCGCGTCCACAATGGCCACGGCAATTCCCGCCGCCTCATGCCTTTTCTTAATCTCTTCCACCAGTCCTTCAAACAAAAGGCGGTTGTCCGCTGTAATCTGATTCATGATTCATTCCTCCCCATATTTACCCGTAGTTTTTCTTTCCTGTTTTCTTCTGCGGCTTTTCTCCCGCTTCTTTTTTGCACTTCCCTGCCAGACTTCTTTTCCTGCAGCTTTTCCTCTGCTGCTTCTTCTGCTGCTTTTCTTCTGAGTTTTCTTCCGCTGTTTTTCTTCTGCGTTTTCTTTCGCTGCTTTTCTCCTGCGTTTTCTTTCGCTGCCTTCGCCCGGCGTTTCCGCTTCTTTTTACAGCACGCAGCCTCAGCTCCGCCGTTCGGCTCGCCCATTTACTTCCCGACAGGCCGGCAGCCTCCAAAACAAGCCGGGACTTTAAAGGTTGATATAGCCCACGCCGTCCTTAATGTCTATCCTGGTTCCATAAGGCGCAGACAATCCGGCCAGATACTGAAGCGTTTCCTCATCCCCGGTCAGAACCGGTACACCTTTCTGGGAACGGGGGCATTCCATTCCCAAGGAAATCGGATAAAGCTGAATCTGAGTCACCTTTCCGTTCTCCATCGTCCAGCCTGCCATCACCGAATGCCAGATTTCCCACAGCACTCCATAGCCTGATGTACCGTTTTTGCTTCTCTGATCCATATAGGCGCCCACCTTGGTTTCCGGCGGCATCTTCTTATTCACATAAGCTTCCAGCGGCTGCAGGCCCACGGTTTCTGTTTCAAACAGGAAATTCCCCAGGCTGTAAAAAATCGGCCGGTCATGGTAGATTTCAATTCCCCTCAGTTCATGAGGACCATGGCCAATCACGGCATCCGCTCCGGCATCCACCCACCGTCTGGCTGCTGTTTCCAAGAACATGGCCGGAATCTTCATGTTCTCCGTATCCGATTCATGAGCATGAATGCTTACCAGAACCACATCCGCCTGCTTTTTCGCCTCCTGAATTTCCGCTTCTATCCTGACCATGTCCGTTTCATTTGGCCGGCTTTCAATCCAGTCCTTCTCATCCAGCTCAAACTGATAGATTCCAAACGGCAGCACTCCCTCTTTCGGAGGATTTTTGTAGCCGTTTTTGATGGAATTTTCCATGGACGCGTTGATTTTCGTCAGCGCAGCTAGGCTGGCGGCTTTCTCATAATTTTCTCTGCGAACATGATAAACCGTCTCAAACCGGAGCGGATTAAGCCCCGGCCGTCCTCCCACCTCTCCGCTCTGGCCGCCGGCCATTCCCGACTCATGGAAGGTTGCCGACGCTCCAATCAAAGCAACCCTTGCTTTCTTTGTCTCCAGATAACATGGCTTTGACGCCTCTGCCAGATTTCTTCCTGTTCCCGCAAATACCATTCCTCTTTCCCGTAAATGAGCAATCGTTCCGAGAACGCCGCCATGGCTGTAATCACAGGAATGGTTATTCGCCGTATTATACAAATTGAACCCATACGACCGCATGGAATCCAGAAGCTCCGGCTCCGCCATGGCCCAGGTACCGCCGGAAACGGCAGCGGGACATCCTTCCTGATTGTGAAACGTCATTTCCAGATTGGAAAACCTCACATCATAGCGGCAGATCAGATCCCGCACCGCTTCAAACCCTTCATAGCCGCCCTCCGGAAACGG
Source organism: Candidatus Copromonas faecavium (nom. illeg.) (assembly GCA_018712915.1). Taxonomy (GTDB): domain Bacteria; phylum Bacillota; class Clostridia; order Lachnospirales; family Lachnospiraceae; genus Copromonas; species Copromonas faecavium. Next base: position 28,077 of record DVGC01000038.1, read on the forward strand.
CCTGGTAATGAATGCGTCTCCTGTTGCAAGAAAGGTTGTTGTTTTCATGATTTACTCCTCCAAAACTGACGAAAATTCCCCATCGATTCCCGCCGCCATCAGAAGCACCATCAGCACCTGCTGAACCGCTTTATACGCTCCCTCCATCGGAAGCTTTTCATGGACGCTGTGGTTCAGCACATTCTGGGAATCTTCATCCGGCGCATAGGCTCTGCCCATGCAGAGTGCCGGAATCCCCATGGAAATGGCCACATTGGCATTGGTGCAGCCGCCTTTGCGGAACACCGGCTCCACTCCCAGGGAACACAGTCCTAAATAGGCTGCCTCCACCAGGGGCATGTGAGCATCCTGGAGGCCGCCCGGAATGCTGCTTACCAGCTTTTTATCCCAGGTGATGGTATCTTTTCCCCATTTTTCCGTTTCCTCCCGGCAGGCTTCTTCAATGGCATTGAAAATTTTCGTTCTCAACTTATCCAGCTCCTCCGGGGAATTGGAACGAAAATTAAATTTAATGGTTGCCTTCGACGCGATGGCATGTATCCCCGCGTCGTTTCCTCCATGAATATTGGAAACACAGAAGCTGGTTTTCGGATCATCCGGTACTACAAAATCAGCAATTTTAGCAACCGCTCTGGCTGCCGCATGAAGCGGCTGGGCCATTTTCCCGAATGCTCCAAAAGCATGGCCTCCGATGCCATAAAAATTCACCTCATACGTTTCTCCTCCGGTTGCTTCATAAACCAGATTGGCCATGTCGTTGTTATCCACACTCAGCGAAATATCAATATCCCGGTTATCCTCCAGAAAATCCTTCATTCCTCCGAGTCCGCCCATGCCTTCTTCTCTGGTCGTTCCCACAAATACAAGGTCTCCGTCCGTACGAATTCCGGCATAATCCAGGGCCCGGATGACGCCAAGAAGCATGGAAAGAGCTCTCGTATCATCCCCGATTCCCGGCGCGTAAAGGAAACCGTCCCGTTCCTCCACGCCATTGACGGTTCCAAATGGAAATACCGTATCCATATGGCCCTCCAGCAGCACCTTCGGTCCTTTTCCGGTTCCTCTCCGGATTGCCACTACGTTTCCGCCCCGGTCTATGTGAACGTCCTCAAGTCCCAGTTTTTTCAGCCTTTCGGCAAAGTCCCTGGCCCGGTTCTCCTCCTGGCCCGTAGGCGCCTCGATCAGCACCAGTTCCTTCAGTTCCTCCATGGTCCGCCCCTGATCGTCCTCGACAAACTTCATGGCCTTTTTTACACAGTCCAGAGACTGCATGTGTGAAAAACAGGCGCTGCAGCGGTTGGAAACATCGTATGACATGATTTCGTCCTCCTGTTATTTATTTTTATAAAAATCCGGAATCTGTTTTTCATGATACTCCTGTATCTCTTTTTGAAATTCCCTGCTGGATAAAATATCGCAGGCTGTCATGGCAAGTCCTTTCGCTCCTTTCAGGCAGATTTCCTGCGCTTCCGGAGCCGCTGCTGCTTCCGCATATTCTGCGGTATGACCCTGGATTTCCGTATTATCCGTAATAGAAAGATAGTCATGAATGGCCGGAATTTTAATTGACACATTTCCAATATCAGAGGAACCATACTGCTTTTTGGGATCCGGCCATGTCATTTCAATTCCCAGCTCACTCATATTGTCCTTAAATGCCTGACACATTGGCCGGTTGGGATACCGTTCTGCAGAAATATCGTCGCAGCGAATCTCTCCTTTTGCACCGGTCAGCCGTTCTGCGTTTTCAACACAACGGCGGAGAATTTCAATTAATTCCTCAATGCGTTTCATTGTATCTGCTCTGAGACAAAACGCACAGCTGGCAAAAGAAGGAATAATGTTAGCCGCAGTGCCCCCTTCCATTATGATCCCATTGATATTATCCTGCGGCTCAAAGGTCGGCCGCATCAAATCAATCTGATTAAATACATGAATCACGGCACTCAGCGCATTGATTCCATTTTTCGGAACAGAAGAATGGGCACCTTTCCCATGAAATTCCACATAAACCGTGCAGGCAGCTCTACCTCCCCTTCCTACGAGATTGGATCCGCCGGAAGACGGATGCATCATCAGTGCATAATCCACATCATCAAAGGCTCCGTTGTCCAGCAGCTTTACCTTCCCGGCTCCTCCCTCCTCAGCAGGCGTTCCAATAATACAGATTCGTCCGGGAAGTTCATGAAGAACGGACGCCATACCTAAAAAGGCTCCCACAGCACAGGTGGCAATCAGATTATGACCGCATCCATGCCCCACACCCTTTAGTGCGTCGTATTCAGCCAGAAAAGCAATGTTAGGTCCTCCATCCATTCCCCTGGCATCTGCCCTGAAAGAAGTGGGCAGACCTCCGTACCCCTTCTGAACCTGAAATCCATACTTTTCCAGCACATCACTGATAAAGCCCAGGGCTTTATATTCCTCAAACCCCAATTCCGGATGATCATGAATATTCCTTGACAGAGAAATTAAATCTTCCCTTGCCTCATCAATTGCTTTGCCAATCCGTTCTTTCCGTTCCTCCATGCAAAATCCTCCCTTCAGATTAAACTTCTCCCTTTATATTATCACATGAATTATATGATTTCCATATATTTTCAGAACATTTCATCTTACTGCACCTGCGCATTTCCGCCCTCTCCCCCTTGAATCTCCACCCAAAATACGGTATACTGACATCAAACGCCGGTGCACCGCAGGCGGCATAGACCGCTTCGGATCCGCCGGCGCTATGGCTGACCTTAAAAGGAGAAAAATCATGCAGTTAACTACAGTAAAAGAGCTCTTTACCGAGCGGGAAAAATATCTTGACAAAGAAGTCCGGGTAGGAGGCTGGATCCGCAGCATCCGCGACTCCAAAGCCTTCGGCTTTATCGTACTTAACGACGGTACCTGTTTTGAAACCCTTCAGATTGTATACCATGACACCATGGATAATTTCGCGGAAATTTCCAAGCTGAACGTAGGTGCCGCCATTCTTGTAAAAGGAACCCTGGTGGCGACTCCGGAAGCCAAGCAGCCCTTTGAAATTCAGGCGGATGAAGTAGTTGTGGAGGGAACCTCCAGCGCCGACTATCCCCTTCAGAAAAAGCGCCATTCCTTTGAATATCTGCGGACGATTTCCCATCTGCGTCCCAGAACCAATACGTTCCAGGCCGTATTCCGGGTTCGTTCCCTGATTGCTTACGCCATCCATCAGTACTTCCAGGAGCAGGGCTTCGTTTACGTCCATACTCCCCTGATTACAGGAAGCGACTGCGAAGGCGCCGGGGAAATGTTCCAGGTTACCACAATGGATTTGAACAACATTCCGAAAAAGGAAGACGGTTCTGTTGATTTCACCCAGGATTTCTTCGGGAAACCCACCAACTTAACGGTCAGCGGCCAGTTAAACGGAGAAACCTTCGCCATGGCCTTCCGCAATATTTATACCTTCGGTCCCACCTTCCGGGCGGAAAACTCCAACACCACCCGCCATGCCGCCGAGTTCTGGATGATCGAACCGGAAATGGCCTTCGCCGATCTGAATGACAATATGGCTGTAGCGGAAGGAATGTTAAAATACGTCATCCGCTATGTGCTTGAGCATGCTCCGGCAGAGATGAATTTCTTTAATCAGTTTGTGGATAAAGGCCTTTTAGACCGTCTGAACCATGTGCTGAACTCCGAGTTCGGTCATGTCACCTACACGGAAGCCATCAAGCTTCTGGAGGAGCACAACGACAAATTTGACTACAAGGTATTCTGGGGCTGCGATCTTCAGACAGAGCATGAGCGGTATCTGACCGAGCAGATTTTCAAACGCCCGGTTTTCGTCACTGACTATCCGAAGGAAATCAAAGCCTTCTATATGAAACAGAATGATGACGGAAAAACCGTGGCAGCCATGGACTGCCTGGTTCCCGGCATCGGAGAAATCATCGGCGGCAGCCAGAGAGAGGACAGCTACGAAAAGCTTTCTGCCAGAATGAAGGAGCTGGGATTAAAGGAAGAAGATTACGGCTTCTATCTGGATTTAAGGAAATACGGTTCCGTCCGTCATTCCGGCTTTGGCCTGGGATTTGAGCGCTGCGTCATGTATCTGACCGGCATGGGAAATATCCGCGATGTGATTCCTTTCCCGCGGACCGTCAACAACTGCGAATTATAAGACACTCGAAACTCCGGAAATCCAGGACCGCATACCTTCCGGCAAGGCAGGTATGCGCATTCCTGCTTTGCCGGATTTTGCACAATTAGAAACGCTTTCCCCGGATCCGGCCAAAAAAGGCAGATCCGTACCGGAAAGAGGGGGTTTTATCGGAGGAGCGTATGAAATTTCTACATACCGGAGATGTCCACTGGGGAATGATTCCTGACAGCGACCGTCCATGGGGCAAAAAAAGGGAGCAGGCTATCCGCCTTACCTTCCGGACCATGATCGAAGATGCCAGAGAAAAACGGGTGGATCTGCTGTTAATCGCAGGAGATTTGTTCCATCGCCAGCCTTTGGCCAGAGACTTGAAGGAAATCAACTATTTGTTTTCCACCATCCCGTCCACCCGGATTGTCATTATCGCCGGAAATCATGATCGAATCACAAAAAGTTCTGCTGTTTTAAGCTTCTCCTGGAGCTCCAATGTTACGTTTCTGATGGAAGAACAACCAACCTCCGTCTATTTTGAAGATCTGAACACGGAAGTCTATGGCTTCAGTTATCACGCCGCCGAGCGGCCGGAGCCCTTTCCGGAAACCCTTTCCATTCCGGCCTCCAAGCGGATCCGGATTCTGATGCTTCATGGCGGAGATGCCAAACATGTCCCCTTTGATAAAAATGCCCTGGCGGCCATGCCCTTTTCCTATATTGCCCTGGGTCACATCCACAAGCCGGCTGTTCTTTTGGAAAACCGAATGGCTTACTGCGGCTCCCCGGAGCCGCTTGACATGACAGAAACCGGTGCTCACGGATATTTTCTCGGAGAAATTGACGATATCAGCGGAAGATGCGTTTCCCTGACCTTCCAGCCGGTTTCTCAGGCACAGTATATCCCGTTAGCCATTAATGTGACCCCGGCCACCACCAACGAAGAGCTTTCCCGAATCATCGCCGAAGAAATCCGAAAACGCGGAACCTCCAATATCTACCGGTTCCGTCTGAAAGGTATGCGGGATCCGGATACGGAATTTGATATAGAGTTTCTTTCAGGACAATGGAATATTATTGAAATGCTGGATGAAACGGAACCTCAGTATGATTTTCATGCGCTGTTTGCCGAACATCCCAGTGACATGATTGGATTTTTCATACAGGCTCTGATGAAGGAAGATATGAGTGCAGTGGAAAAGAAAGCCCTTTATTACGGAATCCATGCACTCTTAATGACCAAAGATGAAAGGAGTCAGCCATGAAATTGCTGGAACTGCACATTGAAGGCTTCGGAAAATTTCATAACAAAACCATCTCCTTTCACGATGGAATGAATGTGATTTATGGTAAAAACGAGGCAGGAAAATCCACCCTTCACACCTTTATCCGGGGCATGCTGTTTGGAATAGAACGCGGCCGGGGCAGAGCCGCCAAAAGCGATCTTTATTCCCGGTTTGAACCGTGGGAAAACAGCGGTACCTATGAAGGCTGGCTCCGGCTGGAAAGCGGGGGAACCATCTACCGGCTGGAACGGCGGTTTCGCAGGGACAGCAAAACCTTCCAGGTAATCAATGAAACTCTGGGACGGGAAGAAGAACCCACAAAGGCCCTGATGGACCGGATTCTCGGCGGCCTGAACGAAACCACCTACAACAACACCATCAGCATCGGCCAGTTAAAAAGCGCTACGGAAGACGGCATGGTCAATGAGCTGAAAAACTATATTGCCAATCTGAACACCACGGGAAATATTTCCCTGAACATTACGAAGGCAACCGCTTTTCTGCGAAACCAGAAGCGGTCACTGGAATCCAATCTGGTTCCTGACGCCTCAAAGGAATTTACCTCTCTGCTGACGGAGATCCGGAATCTGGAGGCGGAAATTGCATCTCCGGAATACGAAAACCAGCTTTCTTCCCTTCAGAAAACCAGGGAGCAGGTCAGGGGCGTCATTGAATCCACCAGAGCCGAAAAAGATGAGCTGGATGAGAAGCTGCAGAAAAGCAAGGTCCTCCTTTCTGAGCACGGATTTTCAGACCGCCGTTCCGTGGAAGCCTGCAGAGAGCAGGCGGATGGCCTCTATCAGATTTATACGCGTACCATGAGAGAATGCGGAAAGAAGTTCCGGAAGGTTCTGGCAGTTCTGCTGCTCCTTCTTGCCATTGGTGGCTTTGGAGCTGCTGCCTTCCTGGCTCTCAATGGTTATCCGTCCGGAATGCTGCCGCAAACCGGCTACACGCTCCCTCTGTTTGTTCCCTGCCTGTCTATGGCGGGAGTTGCCGTTATCTGCCTGGGGCTTTCTCTCCTCTGCCTGTGGAAGGACAAAAACTACCGGCAGGAAATGGAGGATGCCAAAGAAAAACTGGGACAAATCCTGAAACAGTATCTGTCAGACGATGCGATTTCATCCGATTCCATGATTGCACTCCGTAATCGCCTGGATGAGTTTGCCGCTCTCTGCGATATGGTATCCCGTTCCGAGGCAGCCGTCAAAAAATATCTGGAAGACATCAATGCACTCCAGACCAGACAGTCTGGCTGCAGCGAACAAATCGAAAAACAGCAGCGTACCCAATGGGAGCTGGAAAAAAAGCTGGAGCGGTTAAGCGACTGCCGGATGAAGGCAAGAGCCTTGAAGAGGGTCCTGGCCGAAAACGACCGGATTCGGGAAGAAAGCGCCGCCATTGATCTGGCCAGAGAAGTCATGACCGATTTATCCTCTTCCATTCGGGACTCCTTTGGCCTTTACCTTAACAAAACAGCCTCTGCCTATATTTCCGGCATCACTGGCGGAATCTATGACAGTATGAGCATCGATGAAAACCTCAGCGTCTTTTTAAATACCCGAACCAGACTGGTTCCATTGGAACAGGTCAGCAGCGGAACCATCGACCAGGTTTATCTGGCACTCCGCCTTTCCGCAGCCAGACTTCTGCAGGGAGACAGAAAAGAGGCATATCCTCTGATTTTCGACGACAGTTTTACCCAGTACGATGATGATCGGCTTCATACGGTCCTGGACTGGCTGGAAAAATCTTATGACGGCCAGCTGATTTTATTTACCTGCCACCGGCGGGAGGCTCAGATGTTAAGAGCTCGGCAGCTCCCATTCCATCTGATTGAAATCTGAAGCATCCCGGCTGCTGCACCTGGCACAGTAAAGCCTCTGCCTCAAAAATAAGTCTGCCGCCGTAAGCAGCCTGATTCCCGTTGACAAAAAGCGCCCGCCGGGTCTGATCACCCCGACAGGCGCTTTCTTAAATTTCTTTTGTCAATTCTTGCGGCTTTCTCAGACGATATTCCCGCTCTGGTTTTATTCCCGTTCTGATTTACGCAAATTTTTCAACAATCGCTCTCAGCTCTCCGGGATACTCCCTGGCCCAGCATTCCCAGGAAAGATGCTTTTTTGCAGCTGCCTGTCCCATCTCCACCAGGAAGGCCGGAATCTCCGTTTCCAGAATGGTCCCGTCCGGTTCTCCGAAGCGGGCGCTTCCCAGCGTATCCGTTCCTCCAAGGAACAGCTTAAATGCAGACTGGGGCTTTTGATCCACCATCTTTGCCGCTCCCTGGAAGCCAATGGCGGCCGCCTGATGGGCGCTGCAGCTGGAAGGACAGCCGGAAATACAGATTTTCGGAAGGGCCCCGTCCGGAATCCCGGCTTCCCGGACGGCCAGGACTGCCGCCTGCAAAAGGCGCTGGCTGTCACGGACTCCCTGCTGACAGATGGACGCTCCGATACAGGCCACACTGGATTCAAATTCCGTCTTTGCCCCATCCTCTGTCGCTGCCAGCACCTTTTCTGCCTCCCCGGCAGTCAGGTTGATGACATAAACCGTTCCGTGGGCTGCAATCCGGCATTCGCTCTCCGGCATGTCCTTTAAAAGAGCATACAGCTCCCCAGGTTTTTCTGCCGGCAGGCAGCCGCCAATGGGATGGTATTCCACCGCATACAGGCCTTCCTGCTTCTGAGCAATGATTCTCGACCCGGAAATGGTACCGTTTCCCTTCTTGGAAACTTCCCGGGATTCAACATGAAGCGCAAGACCGCCCTCGGCCTTTGCCTTCTTCACATTCTCCAGGTAAACATTCTTCAGTCCCTCTGCGCCCAGGGTTTCCTGCAGATAGCGGGTTCTCGCCTTAGCTCTGTTTTCATAATTTCCATGCTCACAGAAGGTTGTCACCATAGCCTTAATATAATAAAGTACCTCTGACGGCTCCACATGCTCCTCCACCAGAAGCCCCATCTTATAATTGGCTCCCAGTCCTCCCGCAATACGCAGAGAAAAGCTGCCGTCCTCCTGAGCCAGAAATCCCATGTCCCGGAACGCACTGTGTACCGTGTCCTCAGCTCCGTTGGAAAAAGCCACTTTCAGCTTTCTCGGCATATGAATGTCTCTTGTAATGGAAAGCAGATAACGGGTAGCCGCTTTCGCATAAGGAAGCACGTCAAACATCTCCTGCTTCTGAACACCGGAAAGAGGGCTGCACATCACATTTCTCGGATTGTCTCCCCCGCCGCCCCGGCAGTAAATTCCGGCATCTGCCGCTTTTCGGATCAGTTCAGGTACCTGGGCCGGCAAAAGATTGTGAAGCTGAATGGTTTCGCAGGTGGTAAGCTTTAATTTCTGTATCCCATACTCTGCAATCACATCCGCCAGAAACTTTAACTGCTCCGTTCCGAGCTGTCCTCCCGGCAGCCTGAGCCGCAGCATGTGCTGCCCTGGCTCTCTCTGAGCATAGGTTCCGAATCCTCCGGAAAATCCCTTATAGCTTTTCCGATCCAGTGTTCCTTCATCAAATTCCCGAATCTTTTCCTCCAGATTTTCTGTTTCCTTTTTCAGCAGCTCTACCCACTGTTTTTCCATATTCATTTATTTTATCCTTTCTTCACCATGTGATTCCGTTTTCCAGGAGAGCCTGTGGAGCTGGCCCTCCAGAGTCATGCCTTCAAATCCATTCTGCCTGAGTGCCTCATAGAGAATAATTGCAGCCGAATTGGATAAATTAAGCGATCGGATCTCTCCCCACATGGGGATCCTGACGCAGGACTCCTGGTGCTCTACCAGAAGCTCCTCCGGAATTCCCCTGCTTTCCGGGCCGAACATCAGATAACAGTCCGGCTCATAGGTCACATCTGTGTACAGTTTCTTCGCCTTGGTCGTGGCCATATAGATTTTGGCTCCCGGATTTTTCAGCAGAAAATCCTCAAAATCACAATACACCGTCACGTCCAGCTTGTCCCAGTAATCCAGACCGGCCCGGGCCAGCTGTTTTTCATGCAGGCTGAAGCCCAGGGGCTCAATGAGATGAAGCCGGGTTCCCGTAGCCACACAGGTCCTTCCAATATTTCCCGTATTTGCCGGAATTTCCGGCTCAAAAAGAACAATATTCATCATGCCTGCTTCGCCTCCAGACGCTTCACAAACCGCTCAATCCGCTCCAGGGCCCGCTTTAAGTCCTTTAAGGAGTAGGCATAGGAAATTCTTAAGTACCCTTCTCCGCTGTCTCCGAAGGCCGTTCCAGGCACAACGGCAACCTTTTCTTCTTCCAGAAGCCGCAGAGCAAACTCATCAGAAGTCATGCCAAACCGCTTGATGCTGGGGAACACATAAAATGCTCCCTGGGGCTCATAACAGTCAAAGCCCATATCCCGCAGGGATTTGACCAGGAAACGCCGTCTCTGGTCATATGCTTCCCGCATCTCCTCCACGTCCTTGTCTCCGTTTCGCAGAGCCTCCACAGCCGCATACTGGCTGGTGGTGGGCGCGCACATGATGGCATACTGATGAATCTTTAACATCTGCTTTAAAATAATCTCCGGTGCGCAGGCATAACCCAGCCTCCAGCCTGTCATGGCATAGGACTTGGAAAAACCGTTGATTAACACGGTCCGTTCTTTCATTCCCGGCAAAGACGCAATGGTACAGTGCTGACCTTTATACGTCAGTTCGGAGTAAATTTCATCGGAGATCACAAACAGGTCCTTTTCCTCTACGACCTGCGCAATCTGCTCCAGATCCTCCTTTTCCATAATGGAACCCGTCGGATTATTGGGAAAAGGCAGAATCAGCACCTTGGTTTTCGGCGTGATTTTTTCCAGCAGCTTTTCCTTTGTAAGACGGAACTGATCCTTTTCCTCCAGCTCAATCACCACCGGAACGCCGCCGGCCAGAATGGTACAGGGCGTATAAGACACATAACTGGGCTGGGGAACCAGCACCTCGTCTCCGGGATTTAACATGGCCCGCAGGGCAATGTCTATGGCCTCGCTGCCTCCTACGGTTACCATAACTTCCTTCTCATAGTCATAGAGCACATCAAAGCGGCGCTTCAGGTAACTGCAGATTTCCATTTTCAGTTCCTTCAGACCGGCATTGGATGTATAAAAGGTACGGCCCTTCTCCAGAGAGTAAATTCCCTCGTCCCGGATGTGCCACGGAGTGTCAAAATCCGGTTCGCCCACGCCAAGGGAAATCGCGTCCTTCATTTCACTTACGATGTCAAAAAACTTACGGATTCCGGACGGCGGAATCGCAGTAATGGTGTCAGATAACGGGTTTCTCACGGGGTAATCAGCATCCTTTCGTCTTCAGGTTTTTCGCACATTACAGTTCCATGCTCTTTGTATTTTTTCATCACAAAGTGAGTGGCCGTACTCAGCACCGAATTCATCGGTCCCAGCTTTTCCGAAACAAACCGGGCCACCTCCTGCATGGTCTTCCCCTCAACAATCACCATAAAGTCATATGCTCCGGACATCAGATAAACGGAAGTCACCTCGCTGTACTGGTAAATCCGTTCGGCAATGGTATCAAAGCCCATCCCTCTCTGCGGCGTTACCTTGACTTCAATCAGGGCAACGACCTTTTCCTCATCGGTGTTGTCCCAGTTGATCATGGTATGGTAGCCGCAGATAATATTCTCCTTTTCCATTTCCTCAATTTCTTTGGCTACCGCCGCCTCGTCCTCCCCCAAAAGAGCCGCCAGATCCTTTAAATCAATCCTGCTGTTTTTCTCAATGACTGCTAGTATCTTTTCCCTCATTCTGTGCCTCCTGTTCTGTCTGGGAACCGATGATTTTTTCTATCTCGTCAGGCTGCGGACGTTCCAGATAGCCTGTCCCGCCCGCTCCGTAAAGAAGTCTGGCAATGCCTGGCTCTACTTTTCCAATCACTGCTGCCCGGATTCCCCGCTTATCCAAAGCCCGGACCACGTCGCCTCCATTGTCTGCCGCAAGCAAGATACACTCGCCGGAACAAAGACGGTATGGATTCAAATCAAACAGCTCGCAAACCTCGATTATTTCCTGATCCGCCGGGATTTTTCTTGGAGCCAGAGAAATTCCCTGTCCATATCCCCCGGATAAATTCCAAAGGGCAGCGAAAACGCCGCCCTCATTTACAATTTCCCATTCCGTTGCCCCAAGATCTTCCAGCTCTTTTGTCCCGATCCCCAGAGGCTCCTCCGATTTTTTTCGGATTTGTCCGATAAAATCATCAGAGAATCGAGCCGAAAGTTCCCCCGCTCTTAAACGCAGGGCTGCCGCTGCTCCCGCTTTTCCGATGGTTCCTGCCACCACCAGATCCTGTCCCGGGGAGAAGATTCCTGCCCCGTTGGGTATCCGTCTGATTTTTCTCATTCTTTTTCTCCTATGCCCCGGGAGTCACCGGAGCTACCTGAGCCGGCGCCTGGGATACAGCGCCTCCCGGACCGGCAGACGGACCGGCAGTTCCCTGGGAATCTCCCGGCTGTGCAGCTGCAGGGCCGGAGGATGACGATGCCGCATCCGGCTGTGCAGCCGTCTGAGAACCGGCCGGAGCCGTCCCGGGAGCCGTCACCATTCCCGGACCAAATTCATATCCGGGAGCCGGTTCCGGCACAGTCTCTGCCGGAGCAGTCTCCACTGGTGTGGTTTCTGCCGGCGTTGTTGCTTCCGGAGACGGCTCCACCGGTTCCACAACAGCCGGAACCGCCGGTCCTACCCGGTAAATCGCCTTGGACGCGTTATAAGTGTCATTATGAAGCAGCGTCCGTTCTGTCAGCTCTCCGTCCACGTAAACACATTTAAACAGCCGGGATTTCAATCCCGTATGACTGGACTGGACCCGCACCCGCTGTCCAGGGGCTAAAGATGCATCCACCTGTTCCGTCGGTGCTCCCGGATCAATAGTCTGAAGCGTTTCCGACTCAAAGGAAATTGTCCGGTTCGCCGGCCTCGTTTCCTTTCCATAGATGGTAAAGGTCAGAGTACGCCCTTCCGCCGTTCCCTCCACGTAAATTGGAGTATCATAGGAGTTTTTAATTTTCAGATCCTTGTACGTTCCCGCAATGGCTGCGTCCATGGACGGCTTTACATAAGCCACCGTCATGGAATGATTCTGTCTCTGGACAATTTCCAGCTCCGCCAGCAAAGCCGCGTTGTAAAGTGTGGTGGATATCTGGCAGACGCCTCCGCCAATGCTGTCCACAGACCGCCCGTTCTCATAGGCGGTAGCCGCCCGGTATCCGTTGGCCACAGTAAACGGCTGCATACACTCATATCCGGACAGGACTTCTCCCGGCATCAGAACCCGGCCATTGATTTTGGCCGCTCCCACCCGCAGATTGGTGGAACGGGATGCGCCGCTGGAGCTGAAATCCGTGGAAAATGTCCCCAGCACATCCTGAATCGTGGAAAGGTCCTCGGTTGTAATGGCCGGTTCCTGCTCCGTTACAGCGGCCTCCACCCGAATTTCCCCGGTTCCTTCCTGGTTTACCGCCTCGTTTAGCGCTGCCTGAGTGGCCTCCAGATCAACGGTTACGCCTGTCTGAGACGGAGTGATGACAAATTCTCCGTTTTCTCTGGTAATAGTAGCATCTGTGGCCTGAGTCATCAGACTGCCGCACTTCTCCGACACAAACGCCGCCGCCTTTTCCTGGTCCACAGACATTTCCAGATCCAGGTTCACCGGTTCCATTTGCAGGTCCTTGGTTTTCATATACCGACGAATTAAATTTCCGGAAGGGGCAGCCTCCTTTAATTCCTGGGCAAAGGTCTCCTGGTTCCCCCAGGACAGTCCCAGCTCATCTGCTCCCGTCCGGACTTCCTCTCCACTGATAACAAAGACAATATCCTGGCTCAGCTTCTCTCCTACATAGTCGCTGACTGCCGTTTCTGCTTCCTCCACAGTCATCCCTTCCAGGCTCATGCCGCCGGCAGAGATTCCCTCGGGCATTTTTTCGGCTGCAAGTACGCAAAAGGGAGCCGTCATCAGGGCTCCCGCAAGAGACAGGGCCGCCAGTCCCCTGGTCCAGATATTCTTTTTCTCCATACTTTTCCCTCTCTATACCGCAGTCCTAGATAATGGACAGAAGCGAGCCGAGAACCATCGGCAGAACCATTGCCAGAACAAGGATAATGATGATAATCGTTGATAAGATTTTCCTCGTTTTTTTATTCAGATTGAACACGCCATTCACCTCTTTAATTTTATTTATCCGGAGTCTGTTTCGTTTCCCTCAGAGTTCCCGGGATTCTTCCGTAAGTAAAAATAATCCTGTCTATCATCCTGGAAATTTCGTTTCCGGACATATGTTCCACTTGAACGGTCACGTTTATTCTATGATATTTTAATAAATCCTGCAAGTGTTCTTTTTGTCTTTTCGTGGCTGTTCTTTCCTTTTTTGCCCGATATTGGAGTTTTTTTGCCGAAAACAGGTCTTCTCTCCCGGTTCCACAGACTTCCATCAGTTTCTGATACAGAAGATGAGCCGATATGGCATCCGAAAGCGCCCGGTGAGCCTTCTCCTGTTCAATTCCAAAATACCGGCAGGCAGCTCCCAGGTTTTTCTTTTCCTCCGCAGGCATCAGGAGTCTGCAGAGCTTTAACGTATCAATTCCCTCCTTGTCAAGCGTCCGGTTCTGATTCACTGCTGCCTGCACAAGGAAACCATAGTCAAAGATAACCTGGTGCCCCAAAAGAGGCAAGTCCTCCATAAAATCCAGTACCTGATCTAAAATTTCCTCCATCCCCGGCGCATCCTGCACCATGGAATCGTCGATTCCGGTCAGCTGCACAATATGTTCCGGAATCGGCCGGTAGGGATTCACCATTGTATGGTATGTACTAACAATTTTCCCCTCAATCACCTTTGCCATTCCAATTTCCGTAATTTTTTCTTTTTTCGCGCCAATTCCAGTCGTTTCCAGATCCAGTGCGACATAAGAATCCGCCACCATGTTTCCCGTTCCTCTCTTACTCCTCAGTCTCACCCCACATGGGTACAGCATCTGAGTCCGCAGTTCCTCTCGGCCCTTCCGGTTTACTCCTCAGCCTCGCCCTGCATGGGTACAGCATCTAAGCCCGCGGGCACTCTTGGCCCTTCCGGTTTACCCCTCAGTCTCATCCCACATGGGGACAGGACGCCAGCCGCCAGACTCATCCCGAAAAAACCGCATGACGCGGCCATTATGGTTTAACGGTTCCCGGTTTCGATAATCAAACAGAAGGAAGCTCCCGTCCTCCATGGCCTCCAAATGGGCCATTTTAGCCATCTGCCTGGAGTCATATCCTTCATATCCCAAAAGCCATCTGGGCTGCTCCGCCTCCATCTGGAAAAATTCCCGGATCTGCATTTTCATCCGGGTCTGATCCCCGGCGAAAGACGGTCGGCTCTTCGCATTCTCCCTCAGATACAGATCCAGCATCAGCCGGTCACGAAATGCAGAAAGAAGCTTCCGGTTTTCCTGCTGCTTTATTTCCGGATTTTGTCCGCATGTTTCCTGCGGAAACCGTTCCTCAAGGAACCGGTAAAACACCTCATACCGTTCCACCCGCGCCATGCTCCGTCCAAAAAGATTTTGACGTTCATAAAAATCTGCCAGCTCCAGAAACATCCCGGACGGGGAATCCGTTTCTTTTTCCAGAAGATCCAGAGAATACGAAAACTGACCGCTGTTTTTGTATACCTCCACCATCTCTTCCATGGCCTTCAGCCTGAGCACATCTTTGTAACTCAGCCATTTGGTGGACAAAACCTCATAAGGCGGCGTTTTCCTGCTTAAAAGCTCATACTGAGCCGCATTTTCCCACATGAAAGAACCTTTCAGCACCTTCAGGAAGCCCAGCTGAAGCTGATCCGGCCGCATCCGGTACACCTCGTCGAACGAATGCAGGAAGGAAGAGAAATTCTCATAAGGCAGTCCGGCAATCAGATCCAGATGCTGATGAATGTTCCCGGCCGCATGAACCCGGGCCACCACCTGTTTCAGCCTGCCCAAATCCATGGTACGGCGAATTTCCCGGATCGTCTGCGGATTCACCGACTGCACTCCAATCTCCAACTGAACCAGTCCGGGCCGCATCCGTGCAAGAAGCTCCAGCTCCTCCTCATCCAGGAGATCCGCTGAAATTTCAAAATGGAAATTGGTAACACCATTGTCATGAGCCATCATATGCTGCCAGATTCCCAGAGTATGCTCCCGTTTGCAGTTAAATGTCCGGTCCACAAATTTTACCTGGGGAACCCGCTGCTCCAGGAAAAAGTCCAATTCCTTAAGTACCAGATCCAGACTCCGGAACCGTACCGATTTCTCAACGGAAGATAAACAGTAGCTGCAGGAAAAGGGGCAGCCCCGGCTGCTTTCATAATAGACAATCCGGTTTTCAAATTTCTTCATGTCCCCATATACAAACGGAAGCTCATCCATATTCAGGAGCCTCTGGGCGCCGGTCCGGCACAGGCTGCCGTCGCTCCTGCGAAACACAAGCCCCTTCACCCGCTCAAACATCCGAAGCAGGACATTCTGCTTCGACTGTGAACCGGGTGAATCGGATACAGTCTGGTTCCACTCCTCATATGCCTCTGCCGTTTCAGAGAAGGTCAGCTCCCCTTCTCCGCAAAAAATCCCCCGGATTTCCGGATTGCGTAACAGAATCCCCTCTGCATCATAGAAAGCCTCCGGGCCTCCCAGCCAGATTTCCGTTTCCGGCAGCACCTGAGCGACGTCCCGAACCAGCTCCAGCACGGAGGAAATGTTCCATATATAGCAGGAAAAGCCGATAACATCCGGCTTTCTCCTGTAGATATCCCAAAGGATCTGATCCATCTGATGATTGATGGTATACTCCCCAATTTCAATTTGAAGTTCCGGCATCCGGTGCTGTGCAAATGCTTTCAGGCTGTAAACCGCCAGATTGGAATGGATGTATTTGGCGTTAATAGCTGCCAGCAGAAATTTCATCAAAAGTCCCTCTCCTGTTCTGTCCCGGCGCGTCCCTGCTTTCTACACGCGGTACTCAATTTTACGTCCGGTGGCCTGATACTGATAATACCGGACTCCCGCAGCATTAAGCATCCGCTTGGAGGCGCGGGTGGCCGCCGACTGGGCGTACTTGTCACTTTCATAAATAATCGTTCGGATCCCTGCCTGGATAATTGCCTTGGCACATTCGTTGCAGGGAAAAAGCGTCACATAAAGTTTGCTTCCCTCCAGGCTTCCGCCCCGGTAATTGAGAATCGCATTCAACTCGCTGTGGGTCACATAAAGATATTTTTCGTTGTATGGATCCCCGTCATCCTTCCCCCATGGAAATTCATCGTCCGAACAGCCCTTGGGGAACCCATTATAGCCCATGGAAAGGATCTTATTGTCCTCACTGACAATACAGGCTCCCACCTGTGTATTCGGGTCTTTTGAGCGCATGGCCGAAAGCTTTGCCACTCCCATAAAATACTCGTCCCAGGTAATATATCCGTTTCTCTTCTCTCCCATAACCTTCCCCCTCTTCACATCCGATATTCCGTTTTCTGCCGGTTTCTTATCTGTTTCTTGTCTGTTCCCTGCCTGCTCTCCTGTCTGTTCCCTGCCTGCTCCCCTGTATCATTTCTGACATCTTCTCTTATGTCTCTTCTTCTATTTTTCTTATATCTTCACTAATATCTTTTCTTATGCCTTTTGCAGCAGCTTTTTCTATACCTTCACAATATGATACCCGGCGGCCTTGCACAGCCGGTTCATAATCGCCTGCCCCAGCTGATCTCTGGAAAAGCTCTCCGAAAAAATGCAGTCCACCTTCCGGTTATCAAACTCTCTCAGCACCGCAAACAGGTTATGGGCCACAGTCTCCTCATGTTCTCTGCTGCCAATGACCTCCAGGATGCCCTCCGGATACAGATTTCTGCTTTCCTCCGTACAGATAATTCCGACGGTTTTCCCCTCTTTCTGTGCCTTTTTCGTCTCCTGATTGATGTAGCGGACCACCTGCTCCATCTCCCCCTCCACGAGAACCATCTCCGCTTTCGGGGCATAGTGCCGGTACTTCATTCCCGGCGCCTTGGGTTTGATATCCGCGCTCACAGGCCCGGTAATCGCCGGATCAATGTCCACCCGGCCCAGCACAGCCTCAAGCATTTCCATTGTAACAGCACCGGGTCTTAATAAAACGGGAGTTTCGCCGGATACATCCACAATCGTGGACTCCACGCCGATTCCTACCTGACCGCCGTCAATGATCATATCAATTTTCCCATTCAGATCCTCAATCACATGCTCTGCCCTGGTGGGACTGGGCCGTCCGGATGTATTGGCACTGGGCGCCGCCACCGGAACACCGGCCAGGCGAATCAGTCTGGACGCCACCGGATCTGATGGCATCCGTACCGCCACCGTCTCCAGCCCGCCGGTGGTTTCGTATGGAACTTCATCCCTCTTTCGGAAAATCATGGTCAGCGGCCCCGGCCAGTATGCCTCCGCCAGCCGCCTTCCCGCCTCTGGAACCTCTCTCACCAGCGCCGGAAGCTCCTCCATGCAGGAAATATGGGCAATCAGCGGATTGTCCGAAGGACGGCCCTTGGCCGCATAAATCTTTTCCGACGCATGCTCATCCAGCGCGTTTCCTCCAAGCCCGTACACGGTTTCCGTAGGAAAAGCCACCAGGCCCCCCTCCCTCAGAATCCGTGCCGCCTCAAGAAGCTCCTCATCTTTTAGTTGTTCTTTGTCTGTAATTCTGACAATTTTCGTATCCATGGCTCTCCGCCTTTCTATCTGCCGCAGCTTTCTCGGTTACCGCAGCCGTTTCCCAGGCCCTCTCTCCCGAGATTTCCATCCTTTTACATCTGCAAAAGAGAAAGCACCAGGCGCATATCGCAGTCTGGTGCTTGTCCCGTCGTCAGTTAAGTTTAACACAAGGCTCCGGCGGTTTCAATCCCCTCCAGGTATTTTATCTCAATCCACGGCCTTCGTCAGAATCCAGGCCGCTCCTGTTTTCCGTACCTTTCACCGCCGCGCCGGAAATGAGCTCACGGCAGTTTCCTAATCCTTCCATTTCCGGATTTCTTTTAATCCCGCCACGATGGATTCCACAAAGCTGTCGTAAATCTGATTTCCTTTCTCCGCAGTGGCTCCTTTCGGATCCCCTCCGATTCCAATGGGCTTTCCATCTTCCGTCTCCCATTCCTCAGAAACCCATCCAAGGGTAATCGGACCATAAACCGTAAACGTCTTATTCCCCATAAACTTTCGGGGAATCCCCGCCTCGGCCGTCTCCATTTTTACCAACTCCGGCCGCTCCGCCAGTACCATGGCCGTCTCCATCTCACCGCCGTGAAAATCCCAGATATTTCCGGGACTGACCGTATCCTTCACTGCCTGATTTCCAAAAAATGCACCGCAGTTGATGATAAAAACAGCAATTCCCAGTTCGCTGCGCAGCTCCCGGCTCAGCACCTG
Source organism: Candidatus Copromonas faecavium (nom. illeg.) (assembly GCA_018712915.1). Classification (GTDB taxonomy): domain Bacteria; phylum Bacillota; class Clostridia; order Lachnospirales; family Lachnospiraceae; genus Copromonas; species Copromonas faecavium. The sequence continues at coordinate 46,916 of DVGC01000038.1, forward strand.
GATAATCGGCGAATTGCCGCCATGACAGTTTAACATGGCAATCTTTTTAAAACCATGGTGAGCCAGACCCTTGCAGATATCATACAGTACATGATAAAAGGTATCCGGCTTCAGCGTCACAGAACCGCAGAAATTTATATGTTCTGTACTTAATCCTACCGGAATCATCGGGAAAATCAGCATGGGATAGTCCGGAATGTCCCTGTCAAGAGCTTCCTTGATTCTCCTGGCTGTGGCTTCGGCAATGATTTCATCCGTTCCCAGTGGGCACTGGTTTCCATGCTGCTCCAGCGCCCCAATGGGAATCATGACCACCGTTTCTTCTTTATCGACGGCTTCCATTTCCAGCCTTGTCAGTTCCCTGTAATACCGTACCATTCCCGTCACCTTATCCCTTTACCGTTCTTCCTGCTCCTACCTGGCCTTCCGCATGAAGAATCACGCTGATCCGTTTGTATACCAGCACGGTCACCAGAGCATTCAGGCTGCATTTTAACAGGTTAAACGGAACAATTGCAAAAATCGCAAATGTATAAAGATTCGTAATTGCCGGATTTACAGCCGTACCCATGGCAATGATGTTTTCGATTCCTCCAAATGCAATGGCATACGTGGGAATTGTTAAGAAGCAGTTGACAAATACCGCTCCGATGATAGCCGTTACCGTTGATACGCACAGAGCAGCAATGGCCATCTTTTTCGTTTTGTGCCGGCGGTAAATTAAGGCAGCCGGAACAGAAAACATAATGCTTCCGATGATGTTCGCAACTTCACCCACATAAAATGTCGAAGTGCCGTTAATCAAAAGCTTCAGAACATTTTTTACAACAGCAATCAGAACGGCAGGAACCGGCCCCATGGCAAAGGCGCCAACCAATACCGGAAGCTCCGCGAAATCCAGCTTATAAAAAGGCGGCGCAAAAGGTACCGGAATCTGCAGCGTCTCAAGAACAGCTGCCAGGGCACTGAACATGCCGATCAGCACCACATTTTTTACATTGAAAAGTTTTTGGTTCATTGTTCTTTCCTCCTTGTACTGTTTGTTCTCCATCGTACAGAGGAATTGCGGTTGCAGAAGCATATGCTGTACTGAATCCGCCTGCCTTCCGGTCGAATCCAGGCAAAACAAAAACCCCGGACCAATAAAATAAGTCCGGGGCACACACTCCTGTCACACAATTTCTTCTCTCATCCAGACTATACTGTCGGTTTTGGAATTTCACCAAATCAGCTGCCAAAGCAGGTCGCGGACTGTCACCGCCGGTAGGGAATTTCACCCTGCCCCGAAGAACATTTTCTATTTTCGAACAATATTATATACCATGCCGCCATGGGAATCAAGTATTTTTTTCGTTCTCACCAATTCCATGAGCCTTTCCCGCTGATAGCGCCGCAGACAAAGTCCGCGGCCGCTTCCGCAGAATATCCCATATGCCCGAGTCTGCCTGCTCTAATCTTCAAGCAGCAATACTGCCGCAGCCGCCAGCTTGGCCCTCGGAACCAGGGAATCTGCCATCATATATTCCCTGCTGGAATGGTTAAATTCTCCCTTGGCCCCCAGTCCGCAGATCACAGGGATTCCCTCGCTGGCCGCCAGGCTGGCATCTGACCATCCTCCGACTTTAATCGGATGAAGCTCGCCCGGATAGGAAATTTCCTGGGCCGTTTTCTTATAATGCTCAAACAGAGCCAAAATTTTATCCGTCGTCTCCATGACGTCGCTGATGGAAGAAACAATAAGTTCCGTACTTGTCCCGTCAATGACCGTCTGTCCGCAGACAGCTTTTACATCCTCCAGAAGTTTATCCAGCCTGGGACGTTCCGTATAACGGATATCAATCTGAATCTCGCAGGATTCCGGTACCGCATTGACCGCGGTTCCTCCTGTAATCAGTCCCACGTTTAGCGAAGTCCCATGTTCCAAATCATTAAGTGCCTGAAGAGCAATCACCTTATGAGCCATTTCAAGAACAGCATTCCGGCCTTTTTCCGGAGCATTTCCCGCATGGGAACCGACACCTTTAACCCGTACCGTCAGCCGGCAGGAGCCCTTTCTTCCCACCACAATGCTGTCGCTGGGGTATCCCGTTTCAAAGTTAAAGACAGCTGCACACCCTCTGGATGCCGCCCGGAACTCGTCCGCCGCAGTTGATTCCCGGTGTCCGTTTTCCTCGTCTCCCGCAAATGCGAACCGAATCGGCCGCTCCTCATATCCTGCCGCATTCAATGCTGCGGCCGCATACAGGGCAATGACCAGACCGGATTTCATGTCCACACATCCCGGCCCGTAAATCCGACCGTTTTCCATCTTCCATGGCATGGTTTCGATGGTTCCCTTTGGAAATACCGTATCCATATGCCCGCCGAAAAGCACCGGCTTCCCGGATCGCCCGGTTCCCAGTTCTCCTTTCACGAAGTTTCCCTTTTTCTCCATGGCTATCACCTGAGTCTGAGCCCCCAGCTTTTTCAGCTCCTGCTCCATCATGGCCCCCATGGCGTCGCACCCGGCCTTATCCGTATTGCCGCTTTCCTGCTTTACCAGCTTTTCCAGGAGAGACACCATCTCCTCCTGTTTGCCGTCAAGAAAAGCCACGACCCGATTTAACTGCTCCCTCTTTGCTTCATTCATTTTGAATACCTCCTCCAATGTTCTCTGTTTCTTTCACTCTTTCCTGGTTTTCTTCCATTCTCCGTTCCTGCTATATCTCCCTCTTTCTTCCGTCTGCCTGAACCTTCATTTCCCCGGTGGCCGTCTTCTTTTCCTCTAAGTGGAACTTATTCCCCTCCTCATCCTTCTTATCGTAGGACAGACTGATGCCCACAATTCCAAGAAGAATCACTGCCGTTCCAATTCCCTGCACCGTCGTGAAGGTTTCATGGAGAAGGAAAACCCCGGAAACAATTGCAATAACCGTACTGAGCGTACAAGTGGAAGCATAAACCGCAAAGGGCAGGTTGGCCGACGCATAGGTCATGGACAAAAAAGCAATGACGCAGGAACCAATTCCCATATAAAGAACCGCCACCGCAAATTCCGGGCAGGCAAGGCCTTCAAAATAAACCGGAAGCGTCCCGGCTGCTGCACTTCTGCCAGCGGAAATCACATTAAATAAGAGAGCTCCCATACCCGTTGTAATATAAATAATTTCAAACGATGTGAAAACTGCCGATGCCCGGCGCACCAGAACCCGGTTGATGGCCACGGCCACATTGGTTCCAATAATCAGAATCAATCCGATTTTTGTCATGCCGGTCACATCCGGCTCCACCAGGTTGGCAATAAACACGCCGATGACGCACACCACAACAAATCCCAGCTGGCGCCTGGTGGGATACTCCTTATTAATCAGAGCTGAAAAAATCAGCATGACGATCGGCAGCATGCTGTTGTACATGGCAATCTGAGAGGTAGGTGCATACGAGGTAGAGGTTGTCTCCAGAATCTGGCTGATGGCCGGATTAAACAGGCCGCATAAAAAAATCAGGCCGATAAATCCCTTCTTATAGTTGACCTTTTTAACCCCCAGCAAAAGGATTACCGTCATCACAAGAAACCCCAGAGTAAAGCGAAAGGACAGGAATTTCACCGTGTCCTGATCCACGACGGCCATCCCCATCCTGATAAAAAAATATCCCAACCCAAAAATCGTCTGTGCCACCACATTGGCAAGCAGCGGCTTATAGTTTTTCATTGGTAACCCCTCCACTACTCTTTATTCAGGTATTCCAGTATGCCCATATGAATCGTATAGGCCATCCGGTCCTGATATTCTTCCTCCTGAAGAAGAGCCGCTTCCCTCCAGTTGCTCAAAAACCCGCACTCCACAATCACCGTGGGACACTCCGCGTGAAGCAGAAGGTAGTAGCTCTCATTGGCCTTCGCCTGTCTTCGGTTCCCCTCACCCAGTACATAACCGAACCGTTCCTGAAGAATCTCCGCCAGTTCTCTCCCCTTCTGGGAATCTGCATAATAAAAAACCTGTCCGCCGAACACGGATTCTTCGTGATAGCTGTTCTGATGAATGCTTACCGCCAGCACAGCTCCGCTTTCATTTATCAGCTCACAGCGTCTGTTCATATCTGCTGTTTTTTTTCTGGAGTCCGCCGCCGTATACAGTCCTTCGTCCGTCTCCCTGGTCATCACCACCTGAATGCCGGACTGTTCCAGATACCACTTTAACCGCCCGGCAATTTCCAGGTTGATATCCTTCTCCAGTCCGCCATTGACCGCTACCTTGCCCGGATCATTCCCTCCGTGCCCGGCATCAATTACCACAACCGGGCGGTTCTCCCCGGCAAGGACATGCTCAGAAAGGACCTGCTCCGTTCCATACCGGGACGCCAAAAACACCAGAAACAGCAGCAAAAGACCTGCAAAAGGCTCCGCCAGCCATCGTTTCACGCGCCATACCTCAAAACCAGCTTTCTTTTAAATATATCCGGCTCCGGCGCGAAAAAGAACCTAGCCAGTTAGTCCCACCGGATGGATTCCCAGGCAGCTTCATCCTCCAGCCCCAGCTTCCAGCAGGCAACTCCCGCCAGATCATGTTCCTTAATCACATCCATCTTCTGTCTCAGTGAATCTTCCTCTTCCATCCACAGATACTGGATACCATCATCAGACGGAAGCTCACCATAATACTGTCCCAGCTCCTCCTGCCAGTACAGCTCCACATCATTTTCCTCTATCCATCGTTTGGCCGCAGATATGCCCAGCGCTCTGGAATCCACTCCCTCATCCGTTTCCGTCCAGAGTCTGGTATAGAAGGGAACGCCATTAACCAGTTTTTCCTTCGGGACATCTTTCAGCGTGTTTTCAATACCATTTTTCACAAACTCTATGGATGCTACTGAACCAGGCTCACCGCCGGCATAATGTTCGTCATACCCCATGATAATGACATAGTCTGCGACGATTCCCTGTTCTTCTCTGTCATAAAACTCCGTTGACGCACTGGGAACATAATTATCCACGGAAAGAATAATTCCCTCTTCACGGCAGGAAATCGAAAGTTCCCGCAGGAACTGAATATAATGGACTCCGGCCTCTTCACGGATACCCTCAAAATCCATGTTTAGGCCATCCAGGTCATACTCCCTTACGTCCTCCATCAGGCTGTTGATCAGCTTTCTCCTTGTGGAAGTGGAAGAAAGAAGCACCTCCGTCTGTACATCGCTGCTGAAATTATCCAGAAGAGCCCATACCTGCAGTCCCATGCTGTGAGCCTTTTCCACGTATTCTTTGCTGGCCAGAGAACGGTAATTTCCCTCATTGTCTGTCAGAGAGAACCAGGTAGGCGAAATAACATTTAATCCCCCGGTTCCTGCAGCCACATTCTCCAGCTCCTGGTTGGCATCCATATTAGTCACCTGGTGCCATCCCAGAACAATCTTTTCATCCATCTTCGTGCTCTCGTAGACCGGTTCCACAAAATTCCCGGTAAATTCTCTGGTTTCTTCATTTCCCAGACGTCTGTTTTCAATATAACCAACGAACCCGTCCGGAGTCACAACACAGGACCAGTCCTCCATCGCATTCAGAATGGTTACAGTCTGTCCTCTTGACACATTGGTCAGCACAGGACTCTTAATTCCTCCGCGAACCCGGACAGCACCGTCTCTGCGGACAGCCGCCACTTCCCGGTTTCCCCAGTCCGTGACAAAAACGCGTTTCACCTCGTCCGCATCAAAAGCTGAAATCTGAATGTTGGTATAATTTGCAATCAGTCCCAGTGTCAGATAAACCTCATCTTCCCGCACCAGAAGAAGAGGCGCGCCGCCGGAACCCATGGTACTGGCGTCCGCATAAACAATCTGGTCCGGCAGCGCGTACACCAGCAGCTGTTCCCCGGCATCCCAGTAAAACCGTTTATTAATATGCGCATTGACCCAGGAAATCGGCAGATACGTTTCTCCGCTCTCATAAATCCCAGTTGTCTCCTGCAGTTCATTATTATAAAAAAGGGCAACCTCGTTCCCCTCTACCTTAAAGACTTCCGAAAGATCCGCCTGTTCTTTTGACGGCGTATATCTCTGAATCAAAGTAACCCCAGCGGCACCTAAGATAACCACAAAGATTAGTCCCAGAACCGCAAAAACCGGCATCGCTTTTCTCATTTGTTCTCTCTTTCTTGTTCTTATTTTCCCCGGAAAGCCGGCAGACACAGCTCCCAGTGTGTAAATTGCAGCTTTCCTTCTCTCCGTCTGCTTCCCGGTTGTCACAATCACGGTATGCGCACGAATTTGTGCGGTAAACTCACAAATCGGAATGCGCAGAAACCGGAATGCGCAGGTATAATGACCACCTTGTGGTCATTATACCATATCCCGCTTCGCAATTTGTTAATTTTTTGTAACAATTCCCTTCCACTGTTATGAATTATCCGGCAGAACAATCCCTCTCAACAGTGTCTGACTGTTTTTTCATACTTCCTTTGCCAGTTTCCTTTTTCATCCAATTCTTTATCGTTTCTTTCTTTTCTGAGTCCGTTCACTTTGCTCTGACCTTTCATAAAGGTATACCTTGTCAAAGCGGATCTCTTTCAGGCCTCCTCCTTCTGACTGAACATAGTCTCCCATATAAAACATTCCGTCTTCACGCACTTCAAATAAACGCTCCCATTCAACGGGGCCGGACAGTTTTCCATCCATATAAATCGGTATCCCACGCTCTGTGTACCGCTTCAGGCCATTCAAATATTTCTCTTTTTCTAGCTTCTTCTTATCTTCTGCATCTGGCATATTTTGCTCTCTCCGCATTTTCTGCCTCCCTCCCTGTATCCGGCGGAGAAGACCTAAGAAGGATTTGTGACATGTTGCTCCTCCGCCGTGCAGACCACTGTTGGCATTATTTTTCTGCGATTATCTTTCCGAAGAATTTTCCGCATTCTTCCGTAACAGCAAACGCATCCGCTGAAAACGGAATCCGTTCTGTCCGAATCCGGTAACGTCTCGCAAACTCTCTTCTGGTTTCCTCGCTGCCAAACACAGCCAGACTTTTCCAGCTTTTCTTTCCCGATATCCGGTTCTTCATCTCAAACTCCCGGAAACGCTCCTGCTGCCACTCGCTGAAGGATCCAATGACAAATCGACTGTCGCATCGCCAGAATTCGCCCATATTTCCTTCCTCTGCGGTGCCGAAATCAATCAAAATATCTTCGTATTTTCTCCCCAAAGCCTCTTCAAGCTCCCCAGCTCCCGCGTTCTTATAATAATCCGCCTGCAGAATCCGGCATGGCTTCTTATCCTGAATTTTTCCCGTACAAATTTCCTCCAGCCGCTCAAAATCACCGGATGAATGAAACTCCAGCAGCGCAGCTTCTCTCCGCAGATATCCTGCCAGATAATTCAGCAGCATAATCGAAAAATGAGTGCAGCCAACACCGTGTCCGGTTCCGATAATCCCTATGAGCCTGCTCTTGGAAAAAACCGGATAAACCGTTTTCCCTTTTCCTTCCATCTGTCTTCCCCCGTTCCGAGCAACATCAGCTTTCCGAAACAGGCCCCGGCCGTCTTATTTCTCTGAAACGGATTGGAGAAAAAGGGAAGGAAGCAGCACGGAAGTTCTTTCAGATCTTCCGGAAGCCTCAACCGGGCACCGCCTGACATATGGTTAAAAAGAAGAATGACTGTTCCCTGCCGCTTTAAGCTCCGAGCAGCCTGCAGGGACGCATCATTTTCCCACCATTTTCCTCCGCATACAAGCACGATAAAATCTGCTTCCGGCAGGCGGCATCCCGTCTGCCACTGGCAGCCCGTATCTTTTATTATGACTGGAAAATAAAGATATGGCAGCTTAACCGCTTCGCCATAATAAGGACGGATGTTGGTACATCCAAAATGATATACGCCGGATGCGTCCGCAGAAAGCCCCGCTGTTTTCGCAAGGACCCGGACGGTATCCGTATCGTACGCTTCTTGATACAACGCAGGACACCCATTTCGGGTTAAGAAATTTGACATGCCAAAAGCCGCATGGGTTGTTCCGATTCCCGGCTTGGCTCCGGCAAAAATAATGACTCGAGATTCTATTGCATGTTCTTTTGATATGAGATCCAACAGTTCCTGCAGTACACCTTCTACCTCGTCTGCACTCTGATACCGCTCCTCTTTCCGTCTGGCCATACAGCTGCGGATGATTCGATCCATCTCTCTGGTTCCTCCGGAACGGCTGTAATCAGGATCTTCTCCCGGCGGCTCTCCTCTGAGCATAAAGTACAAAAGAGCACCGATGGCATAGACATCCGTACGGCAATCCAGCGGCTCTCCCTTTCTCTGCTCAGGCGCCGCAAAGCCCAGCGTCCCATAGCGTTCTCCGGACTCTGCCACATCCGCCGCATACTGTGCATGATCAAAGTCAATCAAACGAATGATCGTTTCGTTTACCAGCAGATTCTTCGGCTGTAAATCAAGGTATAAAATAGGATTCTCTGCTGAATTCATGAATTGAATAAGACGGCATATCTGAATGCCAAAAAGAGCTGCCGTTTTCACGGGCAGACCGCCAAGGCGTTTTACCATGGCGTATAAAGACTCGCCTTCCAGATATTCTTCGATAAGATAGCTGTAAGCTTCATCCTCCTCCAGATCATACACAAGAGGAATTCCCGGATGCCGCAGCGTTTTTAAGAACAGCGCTTCCTTTTTAAAAGAGTCATAATCCGACATCTTTTTAGGAACAATCTTGACCGCCCGAAGCTCATCCAACTCCATATGACAGGCCAAATATACGGTTCCGGAACGCCCGCTGCCAAGCTTCCTGTACAGACGATATTTACCAAACAGAACGTGTTCCTCCGACATAACACCTCCCTTCGGCAATACAATCTCTGGTAACATTGTAATATAAACAGCCTGCTTTTACAACCGGATTCTGCAAAAAATGACAGGATTTTTTCCTTTTCAAAAAATTATCGTTTCTGTTCCTGTTCTTCCCGGATTGAATGCGTTTCCGGCATCATATCCCGGCGTTGCCGGATACCATAAAATTTTCCTATTCCCGCAGGAAATCCTCTCCATTGCCCATCCGGCAGGATTTCCTTAAATTTTTAAGAATTTTATTACATATCGTTGCAAAACCGGAATAGGATATAGTATATTATAGGCGTAAAAGTGTATCTTTCCGGCACAGCTCAGAATGCGTTTCTATCGCCGGCATAAAAAGTCAGGAAGGGATATCATGAGAATAGAGCGAATCAATGAAAATCAGATTCGATGCACCCTTAGCAATTTTGACTTAAGCGTGCGGAATCTTAATTTAAGTGAACTGGCATACGGAAGTGAAAAAGCAAGAAATCTGTTTCGGGAAATGATTCAGCGGGCTTCCAATGAAGTAGGGTTTGAGGCGGAAGACATCCCGCTGATGGTGGAGGCCATTCCCCTCGCAAATGAAAGCGTCATGCTGATTATTACTAAAATAGAAGATCCGGAAGAACTGGATACCCGCTTTTCCAAATTTTCCCCTGTGGACGAAGAAGAAGACGGTACCTGGAACAATCTGGCCACGGAGCTTCTGGAAGGGGCAGAAAGCCTGCTGAGTCTCCTTGGGAATCAGGAAAAATCGGACAAGACCCGGACAGACACCGATGTCCAGGAAGAACAGGCAAAAGAAAGTTCCAAGCCTGCGCCGCCAGTCGTCCGGATTTATCAGTTTGAAACTCTGGATCAGGTATGCGAAGCGGCCAGAGAAACCGGTGAATCCTTCACCGGAACCAGCGTACTTTACAAAAAGCCATCCACCGGCCGTTATTACCTGGTACTGAAAAAAGGAGATTCTGATGAGCTTTCTTTTAACAGAACCTGCAATATCCTGGCCGAATTTGGAACCCGGATTAAAGGAGATTTGGCCTCGGAAGCTTATTACGCGGAACATTTTGAACTGATTGTAAAGAAAAATGCCCTGGGTGCTTTATCCAGCCTGTAATCGTAATTCGAAGGCAGAGTATTTACGCCTGCTTTCTCATAAGCCAGCAAAAACAAACATCAAAGATACAGAAACGGCTGTCAGCTAAAGCTCTGACAGCCGTTTCCTTTATGGAAAGATTTCCTCTTTCACATGATATTTATGCGTTTTTCTGCTCCAGATATTCATTAATCGCGCCTACAAGTCTGTCGCAGTCAATACCGTGAACCATACTGGCCTCTTCCAGAGACTCCATCTGAGAACCGGGTCAGCCAATGCAATGCATTCCTGCTCCCATCAAAATCTCTGCCATATTTTCATCTACCCTAAGCAGTTCACCGATAAGCATGTCCTTAGAAATCTGCATGCCAAATCCTCCTTTCGTCCATTCATACGGCATATCGAGAGTATAATACTTTTTTGTCAACTTGACAAGGGGCTTTCTGATTCTCGGCATTTTTTGACATTCCAGACATATTCTGGTTTCATCCTGTAAGGCTCTGCCTTTTTCCCAGTCCGCAAAAAAGCAGACAAATTTTGTCAATATCTCCTTTCGTTTCTTTAAAATACCACTTGAATAATTCTCCCCTTTATTATAGAATGAAGGAAGCACAGGAAGGGCATGTTTTGCTCTCTGCTGCAACAAAAATTAAAGGAGGTAACTATCATGGCATATGTAATTAACGATACTTGCGTAAGCTGCGGTTCCTGCGCAGGCGAATGTCCGGTAAACGCTATTTCCCAGGGAGATGGCAAATACGAGATCGATGCAGATGCTTGCATCAGCTGCGGAACATGTGCTGGTGTCTGTCCGACAGGCGCGATCAGCGAGGGCTAATTCCATACATAAAAGGATTTTTACTTTTTATGTATCCGTCCATCAAACGGGATGATACCGTTTGAATCGGAAAATTCTGCAGAATTTCCTGAACAAAAGCCGACAGAGAATCTTCGGATACTCTGCCGGTTTTTTGTGTTCCTTGTCCTGTTCATCCATCTGTTCTGCGTCATATTCTCCGATTGCTTGTCTATTTTTCCATAGAACAGGCAATCCGAATGCTCCGGCACCTATCTTTTACCAAAATTTTACGTTTTATTTGACAAACCTCGACAAAATGTTATATGCTTATGCTGAATAATGAATACACGTTGGGGGATGGGAAAGTATGACGGATATGGATATTATCTGCATCGGCGCTATCAATTACGATTATATGTTCCACTGCACGGGAGAAGATCTGAGAATCAACGAAATCAGTTCAGGTGATGAGAAACTCAGCAATCCCATCTCAGAAGTGGAGGATGATATTTCTGAACTGATTCGTAAAGATCGTCCGTATACGACTCAGATCGGCGGATCTGCCTTTATTACCTTAAAAGTAATCAAGCATATCCTTCCGCATCTGAAGGCAGCCTATGTGGGTGTCTGCGGAACGCCCAACGCTTTTGATTTCCGCTATGGAAAAAGCAATAATCTCAAAGAAGAACTTGCCCATCTGGATAATCGGGAATGGCTGTTTACCACAGAAGACCGTTTTGAAGATCTTTATTCCCGCACCATCGCAAAGTCTGTTGTGCGCCTTTATAACCATACCAGAAACTGCATCAAAATCGCCCCCTGCGCCAACAACACCCTCCTTGGCCGGATTCAGGAAAAAGAGGAGCGGACCGGAGAATCGTTCTCTGAGTATCTGTCCCGTGCCCGCTGGATCCACCTGTCTTCCCTTTCCGACTTCAATCAGTTTGAAGTCATTATGCGGTATGTCATTCAGGCCAAGGCATTAAATCCCATGTTAAAAATCAGTATGGATCCAGGATTTGAATACACTTCCCTGCGGCGGGAACGGCTCATGCCTCTGGTTTCCAATACGGACTACATCTTTTTAAACAAATCCGAAAAGCGTAATCTGGGCCTGAACGAAAGAAGCGCCCGTCCATTATACCGGAATCTTCGGGAATATTTTACGGCCATCAATCCATCTCCGGACAGGACCTTAATTATCAAGCATGATGACCGCCACGAGCTGCTTCGTTTTCTGGATAATAAGTGCCATATCCGTACCATCCGCCACCAAAAGCTGTATCAGTATCAGCTTAACAACGATACCGGCGCCGGGGATTCCTTTGCCGGAGGTTTTATCAGCGGTATGTTGGATGAGCGCATCAACAACGATATCGCCGGACCAATCCAGCTTGGCGTTCTGGCAGCCAAAGGCAGAATGCGCAGCTTTGATCATGAAAATCCCTATCTGAATATCCAGAAACTTACCGATGCATTTTTTGCATCTCTTTAAAAGCCGGCTTGTCCGGCTTTTTTATTGCTTTCTCCAGACGCCTTTATCCCTGCCATCTAAAGTTTATTTCCATTTCTTCCAAATTTCTTTTTTCGATGGAACGGCAGCGAAAGGAAGGGAATCTTTGTAGCTGCCGCCTCCGCCCGGTCCCGTCCCTCTCTCTGATAAAGGCGGATCGTTTCATCCAGCTGGCGGAAGCGTTCCTCATCCCGTTCATCCGCCACCCGCATCAGATAATCAATTTCTTTTAACACCTTATCGTTTACCATCCGGCTGATATCCTGGCTCAGCTTTTCATTATTCTCTTCAATGGCCTGTCCTATCATCTGGCTCATCAGGTTCTTAAACTGTTCCGCCCTCTCCTTCGCCATCAGCTCCGTCAGTTCCCTGTCATCCAGCTTTTCCAGTTCCTTATTTTCCTGCTCCGTACATTCCTTCAGCGCCGCCACAACATCCTCCTCCAGAACCTCTGTCGGAACCACAGCCTCTCCATCCGTTTCCAGGGACTTGGCCAGAGCCGCTTTAATGGCCTTCAGCTGATAGCCCTTTTCCTTCAGCTCCTTAATCTGCTTAAACAGCCGGATATGAAAATCCGTATAATAGCGGTGTCCCATTTCATTGCGCGGTATGGTCATCTCCAGTTCCTCTTCCCAGTATCTGAGAACATGAGATTCTACATCAACCTTTTTTGAGGCGTCTGAGATCAGGTAATGTGTTTCTGACATGGTTGTCCTTTCCTTTCACATATTTTCTTAAGCTATTAACAATATATGTGAAGGGTCATGAAAATATGACAATCTCCTAAAGAAAAAACAGCAGTCCGTTCAAAAACGTCTACTGCTGTTCCTTTGCCATATTCACAAACCGGGTCAGTTCCGGCTTCCAGCCAAGATTTACCGTGCCGATGGGGCCGTTTCTCTGCTTGGCAATAATGACTTCCGCCACATTGGGCGTATCCGTATCCTTATTATAATAGTCATCCCGGTATAAAAACATAACCACGTCCGCATCCTGCTCGATGGCTCCCGATTCTCTCAAGTCCGAAAGCATGGGCCTGTGATCCGTTCTTGTCTCGCAGGCACGGGACAGCTGAGAAAGGGCAATGACCGGGGCATTCAGTTCTCTGGCCAGCGCCTTTAAGGAACGGGAAATCTCGGAAATCTCCTGCTGCCTGTTATCCCCGCTCTTTCCGCTGCCTGTCATCAGCTGCAGGTAATCGATCATCACCAGATCCAGGCCATACTCCAGTTTCACCTTCCGGCATTTGGAACGCAGTTCCATCACCGAAATACCAGGCGTATCATCAATCAGCAGCTTGGAATTTCCAATGGCTCCGATTCCTTCCACAACGGAATCCCAGTCCTCATCGGTCAGGGTTCCCGTCCGCAGCTTCTGAGAATCCACATTGGCCTCCATGGCCAGCATTCGGTTCACCAGCTGTTCTTTTGACATCTCCAAGCTGAAAATCAGACAGGTTTTCTGACGCCTCACCGATACATAATCCGCAATATTCAAAACGAATGCCGTTTTTCCCATAGAAGGGCGGGCAGCAATCAGAATCAAATCTGACGGCTGAAGTCCCGAAGTGCGGTAATCCAGATCAAGAAAGCCGGTGGGAAGCCCTGTTACCACCGACCTGGATCTGGTCGCCTGCTCAATTTTATCCAGTACGTTTAACGCCACCTGGCGAATGGGAACGAAGCCATCCGATGTCCGGCTCTGCAAAAGAGCAAAAATCTGTTTCTCCGTCTCTGCCAGGATGGTTTCCAGGCTCTCCTTCCCTGCATAGCAGTCATTGGCGATCCCTTCGTTGATTTTAATCAAACGGCGCAGCACTGCTTTGTCATGAACAATCGCCGCATAGGAGCGCACATTGGCGGAAGTCGGTACGGTATCCATAATCTCCCGGACGAAATCCAGGCTGCATACCTCCGGCGGCACATCCTTTTCCTTCAGGCGATCCTGAAGAGTGACCAGATCCACCGGTTTTCCCTCGTTGAACAGTTCCACCATGGACTCAAACATGATTCCATACTGGCGCTGATAAAAATCCTCCGCCGTCAGGATCTCGGAAGCTGCAATAACAGCATCCCGGTCCATCAGCATGGAGCCAATCACAGACTGCTCCGCCTCAACGCTGTGGGGAAGCACCCGTTTCACCAGCGTATCTTCCATAGTTCCTCCTGTGTCCTTACGCTTCCACCACTTTTACCCGCAGCTTCGCGGTCACATCCTTATGAAGCTTCACCGGCACTTCAAAAGTACCCAAGCTCTTAATCGGCTCCGGAAGCGTCATTTTCTTCTTGTCAATCTCCATCTTCAGCTGCTCCTTGGCCGCTGCCGCAATTTCCTTGGAAGAAACGGAACCAAATGTTCTTCCGCCTTCTCCGGAACGGATGGAAACCGTCACAGAAGCCGCTTCAATCTTCTCCGCAAGCGCTTTGGCCTCTGCCAGCTGCTCTGCCGCAATCTTCGCTTCCTTTGCTTTCTGAAGCTTCAAATCATTTAAGTTTTTGGGAGTTGCCTCCACCCCAAGCTTCTTGGGAAGAATAAAGTTTCTTGCATATCCGTCATTTACTTTCACAACCTGGCCCTTTTTCCCCAGGCTTTTCACATCCTCAAGCAGTACAACTTCCACCTTAAATTTCTCCTTTCTCCTGCATCGCGTCGATAATGGCCTTTACTTTCTCTTTGGCCTCGTCCACAGTCGTATCCGCAAGCTGGGCGCCTGCAATGGTTCTGTGGCCGCCTCCGCCCAGTTTCTCCATCATGACCTGAACATTGATCTCGTCGATGGAACGGGCGCTCAGATAAATTTTGTCATTATAGGGCGTCATAACAATGGACGCCTTGATTCCGATAATATCCAGAAGCTCATTGGCCGCCTGGGCCCCCACAACCGTCGGGCTTTCCACACCCTCCGACGGGCAGACGCTGATGGCAAATGCTCCTTTATAAACCTCGGCCTGACGCACAGCCTCGGCCCTTGCTTTATAATCCTCCATTTTGTCGCGGAACAGTTTTCTCACTCTAGTGACATCCGCTCCGTTTCGTCTCAAAAACGCCGCCGCCTCAAAGGTGCGGACACCGGCCTGATTGGTAAAATTGTTGGTGTCAATCACAATTCCCGCATACATGGCGTCTGCCTCCAGGGATTTGATCCGGATGCTGTCTGCCACATACTGAAGAATCTCCGCCACCAGCTCACAGGCAGAAGAAGCATAGGGCTCCACATAAGACAGGGTCGCATTCTGAATAATTTCGCTGGACTGGCGGTGATGGTCGATAACGATAATCGTCTTTACCAGCTTTAAAAGCTCCGGCTCTTCCGTATAGCTGGGACGGTTTACATCCACAACCACAAGAGCCGTATTGGCATCCACCAGCTCGGCCGCCTCTTTTCCGGTCAGGAACAAATCATCGGGATAATCGCTGCTGTCGTCAAACCGTTCCTTCATGGGCCGTACCGACGAAGTCACATCATTGATTACAATGCTTGCCTTTTTATTCAGCGCCGCCGCAATCCGGTATACGCCGATTGCAGAACCAAATGAATCAATATCGCCGATTTTATGCCCCATAATCAGCAAACGGTCTTTCGTTTCCAGAAGCTCTCTCAGCGCATGTGCCTTTACCCTGGCCTTCACGCGGGTCGTCTTCTCCAGCTGCTGAGATTTGCCGCCGTAATACTGGATCTTTTCACCATTCTTGACGACAGCCTGATCGCCGCCGCGTCCAAGGGCCATATCAATGGCTGTCCGGGCAAATTCGTAATTCTGAATATAGGTTTCCCCATTCATTCCGATGCCGATACTTAAGGTCACCGCCATCTCGTTTCCGATATTGACGGTTTTCACATCTTCCAGAAGGTTAAACCGTTCCTCTTCCAGCCTAGGCATATATTTCTGCTTAATGACAAAGAAATATTTATCCTTTTCCAGCTTTTTTACGATTCCGCTCAAAGCCGCAACGTATTTGTTGATTTTCCGGTCAATCAGCGCAACCAGCAGGGAACGCCGCACTTCCTCTACACTCTCCAACGCTTCATCATAATTGTCCAGATAGATCAGTCCTGCCACCAGTTTCTGATCTGTAATCGCCTTCATGTAGCTGTAGAGTTCCGTCTCGTCATAAAAATATACGGCCAGAAGCTGTTTGGCTTCTGTTCCGGTCTTAACATCCTCCGGGCGAATCTCAACCTTCTTCAGACTGATTTTATATCTGGATTCTCCATAGGAAGCATGAACTTCCAGGCTGTGCTCCATTTCTGCCAGAGCTTCCGGCGTAATCTCTTTAAACAGAATCGTCAGATTCTTTCTGGCACTTTTCTCATCCTTTAAAATCGCTGCCATAGCCCGGTTGGTCCACAGGAACCGTCCGTCCATATCCGCGACTCCGTAAGGCAGTTCCATTGAGGAAAGAAGCTGTTTCTGGCTTTCATTGTAAGAGGATGCGAAAGCAACCATTTCTCCCATTGCCCGCTTCTTTCCAAGCCAGAGGGCAAACCAGGCTCCAATCAGGTACAGAACCGTAAACCCCAGCATCACCATTCCCGCCTGTCTGGATACAAGCCGGACCGCGATATTGGCGAAAATCACCAGCACCGATAGAAATACCGGCCACTGCATATAATTCAATAACGCATTGCGTACCTTTTTATCCTCTTTCATTGCTCACTCCTGTCAGCCTTCCGGCTCCCCTCTGGGCAAATCTTCCTACATTCCCGAATCATCTTCCGCCGCCTGCAGACAGCGTTCACCGCGCACCTGCACAGACAGGCTCCCGCAGCCAATCCCGCTTATGACAGCACGGTCTGAGCCTTCAATCGGCATTCGCCATCCGCTGTTCACCGTATAAATCAGGCTCTCGCCGGCTTACTTTCGCCGCGATACCACAGGAATCCGCCTGTGGCCTGCATCCGCCGTTGGCCAGATGAGAGCTTGCTCTCATTTGGCTCACTTTCGCTCATTATATCATAATTCCTATGATTTGTAAATTTTTAAGCCGGAATTGACACAGGCAAAAATAGTCAGGGAACCTCCTTCCGATGCTCCCATCTTCCGGATTTTCCCTGACTTTAAACACGTCAGTCACAACAGGATTCTGTCCCGCCGGCAAAATGCATCAGGCATGATGACCACAGGAATGGCCGTCATCATGGCAGGAACCGCCGGTGCAGCCGCCGCCTTCATGGTTATGCCCTTCTCCGCAGCCATGCTCCCCGCAGCTTCCTGCCTGTCCATGCACCTCATCATGATGAGTACAGGAAACATCCGGATTGTACTGAAGAGTACCGTTTAATAGCTGCTC
Source organism: Candidatus Copromonas faecavium (nom. illeg.) (assembly GCA_018712915.1). Taxonomy (GTDB): domain Bacteria; phylum Bacillota; class Clostridia; order Lachnospirales; family Lachnospiraceae; genus Copromonas; species Copromonas faecavium. The sequence goes on from DVGC01000038.1 coordinate 64,421, forward strand.
TACTGCTGTGTCCGCCTCTCCCGTCACACCGCCGTATAACGCAATCCCGGCATCTGCCAGCGCCGTTTTCGCTCCCGGCCCAATGCCGCCGCAGATCAGCACATCCGCCTGCATACGGTTTAGCACTCCGGCCAGAGCCCCATGCCCCTGCCCATCGGTGCTGACAACCTCCGAGCGAATGACTTTGCCGTCTTCCACCTCATACACTTTAAAATACTCCGTATGACCAAAGTGCTGGAAAATCTGGCCACTTTCATACGTTACTGCAACCTTCATTCCACTTCCTCCTCTCATTTTACTTACAGGAACGGGTTAAGAACCCAATGCTCCAAAAGCAAAAAGCCAGTCCGCTGATGCAGACTGGCCTTCATTCTTATTCGCAGGTATAGGGCATCAGCGCAATATGTCTTGCTCTCTTGATTGCCACAGTCAAAGCTCTCTGATGCTTTGCGCAGTTTCCGGTAATTCTTCTGGGAAGAATTTTACCTCTCTCAGATACGTATCTCTTTAACTTGTTTACGTCCTTGTAATCGATCTCTCCACCCTTTTCACCGCAGAAAACGCAGACTTTTTTTCTTCTGTGTACGCCGCCTCTTCTCGGTCTGCTGGACTCAGCCTTATCGCCTTTATTAAATGCCATTTTAATTACCTCCTGTCAGATTTAGTTGAATGGAAGTCCCTCGTCCTCGACTCCATCCGGAATATTCATAAATCCGTCGCCGATCGCAGAAGACGGTGCAGGTCTTGTCACCTGCTGATAGCTCTGACGGCTGCTTCCGCTGTAGCCTCCGTCGCTGTTCTGATTCTTGCTGTCGGCGAACTCCTGGTCCTCAACGATTACATCCGTTGTATAGACCTTCTGGCCATCCTTATTCACATAGCTGCCTGTCTGGATTCTTCCGGTGACCAGCACACGCATGCCCTGGCGGAAATATTTCTCCGCAAACTCACCGGCCCGGTCAAAAGCCACGATATTAATGAAATCAGCGGTCTGACCCTGGTCTCCGTCCTGATTTCTTCTTCCTCTCCTGTCAACAGCAAGCGTGTATCTTGCAATTGCCATGGAACGCTCTCCCTGGGAATAGCGGACCTCCGGATCTCTTGTCAATCTGCCCATAAGGATAACTTTATTCATATCATCACACTTTCTTTATTTCGCGTCCTGTCTTACGCAAAGGTAACGAATTACCGGCTCCATAATGCGGACATGAGCTTCCACCTCGTTGGGGCAGTTGGAATCTCCCTCAAAATGGATAAAGTAATAAAAGCCCTCTTTCATTTTCTGGATCTCATAAGCCAGTCTCTTTTTGCCCCATTCATCCACATCCGTAATGGTTCCGCCAAAACGGGTAATGTAGCCTTTTACCTTCTCAAGGGCTGCGGTTCTCTCGTCATCCTCCAGCTTTGCGCTCAGAACGACTGCCAACTCGTATTTGTTCATTGTTTCAAAAACCTCCTTTTGGTCTTCCGGCCCCCGTCTTTCAGTTACGGGAGCAAGGATTTAACATGTCACAGATAATAATCATAGCAAAAAACAGGGGAAAATGCAAGCATTTTCCCCGCGTTTTTCTTACATTCTTCCGCATATTCTCCGGCTGCTTTCCGGCCGTCCTCCAGCCACATTCTCCGGTCACACTCTCCGACCTTTCGGCTGTCACCGGTTGGGCCGCATCCTTCGCCATTGCGGCAGCAGTCCGGCAGATGTATCCCATTACTTCTGCTCCGGCTTTCTGAGTCCTCTTGTATTCTTCTCCACCAGGCGCCTGGTAACCATAATCATATGTCCGCATCCCATACATTTCAGGCGGAAATCTGCACCTACCCGCAGAATTTCCCACTCACTGCTTCCGCAGGGATGAGGCTTTTTCAATTTCACAATATCTCCAACCTCATAGACCATCCGACCGCCTCCCATTCTATGCTTCCTTCAACACATCTTCGATCTTCCGGAGCTCTTCGTCCGCAAAGTCCAGATTGTTCAGTGCCTGCAGGCTGTTATCCAGCTGGGCGCAGCTGCTGGCCCCCATAAGGGCAGACGTCACTTCCGGCCGCCGCAGAACCCAGGCGATGGCCATCTGTGCCAGACTCTGCCCCCGCTCTGCAGCGATTTCCGCCAGTTTTCTGATTTTTTCCAGCTGATCCTCATGAAGATATCTCTGGGCCACCGTGGTCCCCTGCCTGGATGCTCTGGAGCCATCCGGAATTCCCTGAAGATACTTATCCGTCAGCGCTCCCTGTGCCAAAGGAGAAAAGCAGATACATCCCACACCATTCTCCGACAAAACGGAGAACAGGCCATCCTCCTCCCAGCGCTCGAACAGATTGTATCTTGGCTGATGAATCAGACAGGGCGTCCCATTTTCCTTTAAAATCCGGATTGCCTCTCTGCTTTCTTTCTCTTTGTAGTTGGAAATTCCGACATAAAGAGCCTTTCCGCTTCGCACCAAATCACTTAATGCGCCCATGGTTTCCTCCAGAGGCGTCTCCGGATCCGGTCTGTGATGGTAAAATACATCCACATATTCCAGTCCCATCCGCTTCAGGCTCTGATCCAGGCTGGCAAACAGATACTTTCTGGATCCCCAGTTTCCATAAGGGCCCGGCCACATATCATATCCTGCTTTCGTTGAAATAAAAAGCTCATCCCGGTATAAACCCAGGGCCCGTTTCAGAATTGCTCCAAAATGCTCTTCCGCCAGTCCTCTGGCCGGATGGCCGTAATTATTGGCCAAATCAAAGTGAGTAATTCCGCAGTCGAACGCATGGCACAAAAGCTCCTGCTGCTCCTCCAAAGTTTTTTCCAGCCCGAAATTCTGCCAGAGTCCAAAGGAAATTCTTGGAAGAAGAACACCACTGTTTCCGCATCGCCGGTACTGCATCCGCTCGTACCTTTTTTTATCCGCCTCATACATCCTTCTTCCCTCCGTCTCCATAAAATCCTCCGAAATTTCCTGTGCACGGCATCCCGTCATTGCGAGTCGGCCCTCTGCCGCCTTTCTTACCCATTCTGTACGGCCTCCGCTGCAGCTATGGCCAGCCCCGATGCATCTTTACAGTCCTCCACAACTATATCCGGCTCCTATACGCCAACTGCATCTCCTAAAATCTCCCCAATCGGCCCGCTGATCACCAGATCGGCCCGGCTGTCCATCGGCGTCACAGATTTATTAATCAGGACCAGCCGGCTGCCCCGGTAATAATCAATCAGTCCCGCTGCCGGATAAACCGTAAGCGAGGTTCCTCCCACAATCAGAACTTCCGCATTGGTAATATGAAGGACCGCCTGCTGAATGGTCTGAAGATCGAGGCCTTCCTCATAAAGAACCACGTCCGGCTTGATCATTCCGCCGCAGCTGCATCTCGGTATCCCTTCCGAATTTAAAACCGCCTCCAGTCCATACGCTTTCCCGCATTTAACGCAGTGGTTGCGCAGAACAGAGCCATGAAGCTCCAGGACCTCCCGGCTGCCCGCCTTCTGGTGAAGACCGTCAATATTCTGGGTGATGACGGCCTTTAATTTTCCTTCCTCCTCCAGCTTGGCCAGTGCCTTATGCGCCCTGTTGGGTTTTGCATTCGGAAACAGCATCTTATTTCTGTAAAACCGGTAAAACTCCTCCGGTTTTTCCTCATAAAAGGAATGGCTCAAGATGGTCTCCGGCGGATAATCGTATTGCTGATGATACAATCCGTCTGTACTGCGGAAATCCGGAATATTACTTTCCGTAGATACCCCGGCGCCGCCGAAAAACACAATATTATCGCTTTCCTCCAGCCACTTTTTCAGCATCTCCCTCTTGTTTTCCATACCCCTTCTCCTTTTCCTATACCACTTCGTCCAGAAAAACTCCCCGAAACGGCTCAATTTCCGTTCCATAAGGAATTTCTGCCACTGCCACCGGAATCTGGCAGCCAAACAGCCACTGGGTCATCTCCGCTATCGAAATTACCGCCGTTTTCCCCCTGGCGATAAAGCGGGATTCCTGCACGGCCTCTGACCCTTCCTTTGTCAGATGCCATTTCCAGACTCCCTGGTTCTGCGGCACGAATAAATCGCTGACGCCGATTTCCAGCGTCATCTCGTCCTCTCTGCAGTCCTCTGACAGGCGGATCTGTTTCAAAAATTCCGGAAGGCAGACGATCCTTGCCATGATGGCCGGCTTCTCCGAGGCCAGTGTCCGGTAGCGCTCCCCCGTATACAAATACCGCTGCTCCCGTTCCTTTAATCCCCACTCGCTCTCCATTCCCACAAACCAGTCTCCGTCATAAATCAGGCGAATTATGCCGTCTTCGCTTTCCAGCTCTTTCTGCATCCGGTTAATATAAGCCTCATCCCGGATCGCAAACACTTCATACTGCCGTTTCAGCCATGCATTCTGCCATTCCGCCAGATCCGCGGCCAGAAGCTTTCCTGCGCAGGGCTCCCTGCGGATATCTGCTCCATACCGGAGCACCCAGCGGGGCTGGTTGAAAATAAACCGGAAATCATAAGGAAGATAAAGAGATTCTCTGGCCGGCATCAGGAACGTAAACGGCATCCGTTCCTCCTGCATATCCCGAAGGACCGAAAGAATCAGATTTCGCATATGCCCCTTATGCCGCTCACTGACCGCCGTTGACACCCCCACAATATAGTCGCAGACGCATTCCGTTCCCCGCATGTAGATCCGGTAAGGATTCCGGTGCAGCATGGAAACAATGCGCCCTTCCTCCTCGCAGACCAGCACATGGTTGTCCTTCATCTTTTCCTTAAAATAATAATCTCCAAAGGGCTTTGTGTCATCCGGAAAGGCCTCCTCCCAAAGCTCCCGGCACCGCCCTTTTTCCTGTTCCTCCAAATACCTGATCATGTCTCACTCCGCTGTTCCGGCACAAAATCCAGCTGCCGGATTCTGAATTTTCTTGCAAACCCGATGGGCGCATAGGACATCTTGGCCTGACGCAGGCCAGGAAGCCCCATATCATCCTCGCGATTCACCAGTTCGGCCTCCGGAAATGCATGGATCAAAAACTGCTGGTTAATCAGCTGATACAGGCCTCTCATTTCCGGGTTGGCCTTTTCAATATGGATAATCGCCATCTTTTCCCTGGCATTATAGCTTCCAATGGAAAAGGCTTCCAGTGCATCATCCACGTAAATACCGCCCATACGTACATTTAAAATCGAACAATTCCTCAGGATCTCGTGGATTCCCTCCACCTCGTAATCCAGGTGTCCCTCCACCTGCTGACCCTTTCCTTCTCTCCATTTGTCCAGAAATACCCAGACATCATGGCTGTCAGAACAGCAAAGCGTTCGGTATTCATACCGGCCCTCGTAGGCCCTGGCAAACGCATTCAGATTATTTTTCTTTTTATGAAGAGCCTTTCCTGAGAGTGTCCGGAGTGCCTCAGCACTGTACAGATAATCACGGCTGTCCGGAACCTCTGTCACCGAATAGCGCTCCGCAGGCAGATTCAGATATTCCACCGCAGGCTCGTCCGCCAGGTAAATTTCCAGAGGCAGCTTCAGCTCCTCATTAAAATACCGTTCCAGTATACCGAAATATTCCGGCAAATCCTCCATGGCGCATACCGGAAGCGCCGCGTATTGCTTTCCAAATATATTCATTGTCCACAAAAGCGCCCGTTCCCCGATTGCCGCATAATGAACATGGTAATACTTGGCCCAGAGAAAATTATCAAGAATCACACTGTCGCAGGTCTGGTCATGACGCCGGCCATAATACCTGGTCAGATCCTCCAGAGCTTCTGCGCTCAGACTTTTAAATTCCAAATCCATAGTTTCATCCTCTCATCCTGTCACAGGATTTATCGTTTCTTCGTACAGTTTACCACACTTCCTTATAATTTGGAAGGCGGAATATTTCCCCTGTTTTCTATTGGCTTTTCCCTGCTTTCTATTGACTTTTCCCCGTCAGCGTGTATAATGAGAATCAGATATATCGTAATGCGAAACATAGTTTCATAATGTAAAACTCAGTTTCGCAGTCATAAAACCTGGCCGGCAGCCGCCTTTCTGACAGCAGGCACTGTCATTGCCAGAACGCAAAGGAGACACAAGCCATGAATGAAGTATTGGAAAAAATTCAAAAAATCGGCATTGTCCCGGTGGTTGTCCTGGATGATCCCAAAGATGCCGCACCTCTGGCAAAAGCACTCTGCGAAGGCGGTCTTCCCTGTGCAGAAGTCACATTCCGGACAGCTGCTGCCGAAGAATCCATTAAAATCATGACCTCCCAATTTCCGGACATGCTGGTCGGGGCCGGAACCGTTCTGACTGCGGAACAGGCAGATCGGGCTGCCGCTGCCGGAGCCCGCTTTATCGTCAGTCCGGGACTGAATCCCACCGTCGTAAAGCACTGTATGGAAAAGGGACTTCCGGTTGTTCCCGGAACTGCTACTCCCAGTGATGTGGAAACAGCCATATCCCTCGGACTCGACACCGTAAAATTTTTCCCGGCTGAACAGGCAGGCGGTATCGCCATGATTAAGGCCATGGCCGCCCCCTATACGCAGATGAAATTCATGCCCACCGGAGGAATCAATGCAAAAAATCTCAACTCTTACCTGGCCTTTGATAAGGTGCTGGCCTGCGGAGGAAGCTGGATGGTCAAAAAAGAGCTGATTTCTTCCGGACAGTTTGATAAAATCCGGGAACTGACCCGGGAAGCGGTACAGACCATGCTGGGCTTTTCTTTAAAACACATCGGAATCAACTGCGCAGATGCCAAAGAAGCAGAGCAGACTGCCGATTCCTTCGCCCGCCTTTTCGGCTTTGCCAAGGATCCCAGAGATGTTTCCTTCTTCGCCGGAACTGCCGTGGAGGCCATGAATACCAAAGGCCGCGGAACCATGGGGCATATTGCCATCGGCACCAACTCGGTTGAGAGGGCCAAAAACTATCTGGAACTGCTGGGATGCAAATTTGACAAAACCACCTGCAAATATGAGAACGGCGCTCTGAGTTTTATTTATCTTGCAGAAGAAATCGGCGGCTTTGCCGTTCATCTGACGAAAAACTGATGCCGGAAACGGCCCCATGTCTCAGTGCAGAAAAAACACAAAAAGGAGAACATTTATGGCAAAACGAGTCATCACCTTTGGAGAAATTATGCTTCGCCTGGCTCCTGAAGGATATTATCGTTTCGTACAGGCAAATACCTTCGGCGCCACATACGGCGGCGGCGAGGCCAATGTGGCCGTATCTTTGGCAAATTTCGGGATTGATACCGCATTTGTTACAAAACTTCCCAAGCACGAAATCGGCCAGGCAGCCGTTAATGAATTAAGAAAATTTGGCGTAGATACGTCGCTTATCACCCGCGGCGGAAACCGCATCGGTATTTACTTCCTGGAAAAAGGCGCGTCTCAGCGTCCTTCCAAGGTTATTTACGACCGGGCGCACTCAGCAATTGCCGAAGCATCCCCGGAGGATTTTGACTGGGCAGCAATCTTTCATGGCGCGGACTGGTTTCACTTTACGGGAATCACCCCGGCCCTCAACGATACCGTGGCATCCATCTGCCTGGAAGCCTGCAAAAAGGCAAAGGAACTGGGTCTTACCGTTTCCTGCGATTTAAATTACAGAAACAAGCTCTGGTCCAGAGAAAAAGCCGGGCAGGTAATGGGAGAGCTCTGCAAATATGTAGATGTCTGCATTGCCAATGAAGAAGATGCCGCTGATGTGTTTGGCATCCGGGCAAAAAATACGGATGTGACCAAAGGTGCCGTAAACCATGAAGGCTATAAGGATGTGGCCAGACAGCTGGCCGAACGGTTCGGATTTTCCAAGGTCGCCATCACGCTGCGGGAATCCATTTCCGCCAACGACAACAATTGGTCCGCCATGCTCTACGACGGAACGGATTTCTTCTTCAGCAAAAAATATGCTGTTCACATTGTAGACCGGGTCGGCGGCGGCGACAGCTTCGGCGGCGGTCTGATTTATGCCTGCCTCAATGACTACAGCTCCGAGAGCGCCATCGAATTTGCGGCGGCAGCCTCCTGTCTGAAGCATTCCGTCGAAGGTGACATGAACATGGTTTCTGTGGACGAGGTCCTTAAGCTGGCCGGCGGCGATGGCTCAGGCCGTGTGCAGAGATAAAAAGAGCAGTTTTCACTCTAAAGAACCGACTGAGTATTCCGGGCGGTTTTGGTTCTTCCGCATATTTTGGTATAAAGTATAGATTTTGAGCCTCATACCTGATAAAATTAATATAATTAAAATGAAAGAAGGAATCTTGAAATGCCTACAAATTCTTCACTTGATTTACAACGATTTTATC
>DVGC01000039.1 GCA_018712915.1 Candidatus Copromonas faecavium (nom. illeg.)
ACTGCGCAAAGGCCGGCGCTGACATCGCCACCGTGCCCTACAAGGTGCTGATGCAGATGATCAAACACCCCCTCACCGATCAGGGAATCGAGAAGTTCCAGGCTGATTACAAGGCTGTGTTTGGGGAATAAACAGAAATATGAAGTAGAAAAAGCGCTCCGCCCGGGAGAGGGAACCGAAAGGTTCCCGTCCCGGAGACGGGGCGCTTTTTTCTTTAGCGGGCAAGATCAGTGGAGAAGAAGGTTGGCCAGGGGCAGGCTGCACAGCAGCACCACCACCAGTTCGATCACCACAAACATGGAAGAATATTTGTACACTTCTCCGGATTTTAACCATTCCTTATTGCCGAACATCAGCGCGGCGAAAGGCGAAGCCGCCGGGGTGATGGCAGCGGAAGAGAGTACGAACAGAATCATCATGGCCACAATGGGCGTGGAGTTGGTACCCGTAGCCAGACAGAAGGTAGCGATAACCGGCTGAAGCAGGATACCGATCACGAAGCTGTTGCACACGTTGGTGAGAGCTACGGTAAACAGCATGATGATAATGGCAAACAGAGAGGTGGGAACCTTCTCAAAAATGGGCATCAGCACGGTGTTGAGGAACGGTGAGATACCGGTCACATCACTGGTCAGGGCATTTCCCAGCAGAATGGCAGACGCGATCAGGAAGTAAGTGCCCCAGGAAAAGCGCCGCATGGTCTGGGGGAAATTTAACAGAGGCTTCTTGTCAATGCGGATCGCACAGAGCAGGAAGGTATATCCCAGAGAAATTCCATAGGTGTTGGCTTTGACGTAAGCGCCCAGAGCTGTGGACGAAGCCACGCTGGGAATCAGCAGGATGCAGATAAACACAGCAAAGGAAATTCCGATAAATTTCTGCCGGAACGTCATGGGCGGAAGCGGATTGCGGTCCAGAAGCTCCGGAGTAATGGATTTTAACCGGCTGGTGTCCGGGCGCAGAATAAACTTGCAGAACAAAATAATCAGCACGATGCACACGGTGGCGTGAACGAGGCCGACGATCAGGTAGCCGGCATCGTTGATGATCACTTCCTGTCCCATGTTGCCGGTCACTGTGCGGTAATTGCTGATTAAAGCCAGTCCATTTCCCATAAACGGGGGAATGGGGAAGCCCAGCAGAGTGGCTACAATGACCAGGATGACCATAATGGTGGGGTATTTTTCATAAGGTTTCATCCCCACTGTCTCAAAAATGTCGTATAAAATAGGCCAGAACAGGAATACCGGGGTAAATCCGCCCATAAACGCGCCCATGAGCATACAGCCCAGCATAATGAAAAAGGTGAGAAGCCAGGGCCGTCCTGTGCAGATTTTCCGGGTCAGGAAAAAGCGGCCGCAGTATTCTGTCAGATTATTTTCAATCAGGCAGTTGATCAGGGTCAGCAGAAAAAATACCTGAACCAGGATCGGTGTTCCGAAGGTGGAGGTCAGCACAGTGTTCATGTCGGCATAGCCCGAAAGTCCGGTGAGGAAGATAGCCAGAACGCTGGACCAGATAGGATCGGAAGTACTCCACAGATAAAGGGTTCCGATGAAAATTCCCAGAATTTCCATGCCCGTATCAGTGACGTTGGGCAGGTTTAAGGGCAGAAAGCGGAACAGCAGCATGATGCCGATGCCAATCGCCATGTGGACGAGATAGAAATCTTTTTTTTGTTTAGTTGGTGCCATAAGAAATATCCCCCTTGTAAGATTGTTAAATAAATCTCAAATGATGTAATACCATGATAAGCGATTGACACGGAGAATGTCTTAGTCTACACTATGTTTTGTACCTAAAATTATACAAAATAAGACAGGGCCGGAAAGCCGGCTGGGAAAGAAAAACTATCAGAATCCGGGGGAGAAGAGATGTCCAGCAGTGAAATATTGGAAGCGGTGAACCGAAAGAAAATCAGAGAGTATTTTATCCGTTTCGGAGAGCGGGTGGCTGTGGACCGGGCTTCGTCCATCTGCAATCCCAGACTGTCGGATGCCTATGTATATTATCTGGATCAGGGAATTGCAGGACTTACAGCTCTCACAGACAATGGGGAGGAGAAGGGGGTTCTGTTTTTTCCGCAGAACCGGCTTCTGGGATTTACTCCCATGCTGATGCGCCGGTTTCGGGGAGGAAAAAGCGGCGTGCCGGAGCCATTTGGCATTGATACGAAGACGGACTGTGTGTTTTACCGGATGGATGAGCGGATGTTTAACCGGCTTATGGATGAAGATCAGCAGTTTATGGCCTGTGTATTGGAGATTGTCACCTGCAATTATGTGGATCTGGTTCATAAATACCACGCGGTCCAGGGTGACAGCGCCAAAAAGAGATTCTGCAGTTTTCTGCTGGAGTTCAGCGTAGAGGAGAAAGATAAGAGACGGATGCCGAAAGTTTTTTCTTATGTGGAGATTGCCAAATATCTGGGAATTCATCCGGTGACGGTGTCCAAGATCGCGGCGGAGCTGAGGGATCTTGGGATCATTGCCAAAGGCCGTATGGGAATCGAGATTCTGGATGTGGAGCAGCTGAAAGAGCTGGCCGCTGTGGAAAAGTGAATTTTCTGCTACATAGTCTCCGCTAAGTTGTTCCATGTCGGAATATGCTATGATGCTGTTAAGAAAATCACAAAAAGGAGTGAACGGATCATGGCTGGAGTTGAACATGTAGTTGAAAAACATCTGATTTTTCAGCAGAGAGAGGCTGAAGCCGCTATGCTGGAAACCTTCAGAAAGGGGGATTATACCCTGAAGCATCCCCTGGTGAGCCCGAATCTATATCGAATCAATCCGCTTTCCGCGGTAGTGGCGTTTCGCACGGAGACGGAGCAGGCAGTCACAGTGACAGTAAAAGGGAAAAGCAGGGAAGGGGATATTTCCCATACATTTCCAAGGGCAAAGGAACATATTCTTCCCATTCTCGGTCTTTATCCGGGTTGGAAAAATCAGGTGGAAATCCGGGAATACAGAGGGGAGTCGGTGACGCTGGAGATAGAGACTCCGGATATTTTTCATGGAAAAAATCCTGTATATTCCATGGATACGACGCCGGAATATCTTCAGGACAACTGTATTTTCCTCTCTCCTTCGGCAAATGAGGTTTTTGCAGCGTTTGACTATGCAGGCGATGCCAGATGGTGCCTGACGACTCCCTGTGTGTTTGACTTAAAGAGACTGAGAAACGGAAATGTTCTGATTGGGACCAACCGTCTGATCAAAATGCCTTATTATATGTCTGGTCTCTATGAAATCAGTTTGACAGGAAAAATCTATCACGAGTACCGTCTGCCCGGCGGTTCTCATCACGATGCGGTGGAGATGGAGGACGGGAATATTCTGTGTCTGACCCAGGATCTCACCAGGGATACGGTGGAAGATATGTGCGTGCTGATCAGCAGGGAAACCGGCGAGATTCTGAAAACATGGGATTATCAGAAATTTCTCCAGCCGGGAATAGGAAAGAGCGGAAGCTGGTCGGAGAGAGACTGGTTCCACAATAATGCCCTGTGGTATGATAAAAACACCAATTCTCTTACTTTTTCCGGACGTCATATGGATTGTATGGTGAATGTGGATTTTGAGACGGGAGAGTTGAACTGGATTATCGGGGATCCGGAAGGATGGCCGAAGGAGTGGACGGACCGGTACTTTTTCCGCCCGGTGGGAAATGATTTTCAGTGGCAGTATGAGCAGCATGCATGCCTGATTACGCCTGATGGAGATGTGATGTGCTTTGACAATCATCACTGGGCGTCGAAAAATCCGGAGCATTATCGGAAGGCGAAGGATAATTTTTCCAGAGGCGTGAGATACCGCATTAATACCAGGGATATGACGATCCGGCAGATCTGGCAGTATGGACAGGACCGGGGAGCGGAATTTTTCTCTCCGTATATCTCCAACGTGGAATACTATAATGAAGGCCACTATATGGTCCATTCCGGCGGAATTGCCTACAATAAAGACGGAGAAATTTCGGAATCTCTGGGAGCTTTTGAGATGAACATGGGAGGCCGTCTGGAGGCAGTGACTGTGGAGATCTGTGACAATAAAAAGATGATGGAACTTCACACGGCGGGAAATTATTACCGCGCGGAAAAGATGAAGCTGTATACGGAAGGAAGCAACCTGGAAATGGGAATGGGAAGTCTGCTGGGACACATGGGAGTGACCAGGGAATTTGACACGGATGTGCCGGCAGAATCAGAAGGAGAACTGCTCCCGGATTCCTGCTGTGCGAAACTGGTGGAGGAAGAGGACCGGTTTACTCTGTATTCCCGCTTTGAGAAGGGACAGCTGGTGATGATGCTGCTGGAGAAGGGGGATGAGATCCACCGGTACTACATTTCCACGGCGTCAGCTCCGCATAAGGCCATGTGCTGCGGAACATTCCTGGAGTCAGACGAGAGGAATACGAAGACCAATGTCAATAAAGCCGGCCTGTCCGGAACTTACGATGTGCGGGTGATCATAGATGATAAGAAGTATGAGACCGGAGTGCAGGTGAGCTGCTGAGAGCTGACATTCTTTTTGAATGGCTGCAACTGTAAAAGCCGCCCCGCCGGGCAGGACATCACAGATCCTGCCCGGCGGGGCGGCGCTTTTGCTTTTCGGGAAACTTTGTCCCTGGAAAGCAAAACTGTTTTCAGATGATCGGGATAATTATGATCGGGATAATCAGAATACCCCTTTCTCCTTCGCCAGGGACAGGGCGTCGCTGTCAGCGATGATGACCGTGTCCGGATGGAGCTGCAGCACGGAAGCGGGAACGTGAGGCGTTACCGGTCCGAAGCAGGAATCGTAAACCGCCTGAGCTTTGTTTTTGCCGGAGGCTAAAAGAAGCACCTTTTTCGCGGACATGATATTGCGGATTCCCATGGTGTACGCAAATTTCGGAACTTCGTCGATGGAATCGAAGA
>DVGC01000003.1 GCA_018712915.1 Candidatus Copromonas faecavium (nom. illeg.)
TGAGCCTCCTTCTACTGCTGTCAGAAGGAGAGATAACCATACCATGGATGTATGAAAGAGTAAATATCAACTGTGCAGAAGTAAACGCTACTCCCCTTAGGAGAGGTGGAATTTAAAATTTCATTTTTGGTCTTCTCCCTGTTTTCTTTTAGTCCGTGCATTTTCTCTGCTTTTATGCTATACTTGTCAGGGTGTGTAATTTTTTGCAGCTGGGAGCAGTTATGTTTGGATTTGGAACAATTCTCAATGTGGCCGGAATCCTGGCCGGCGGATGTATGGGCCTGCTGGCAGTCTTCTGGCCCCTGGCACCCTGGGCATAAGCACGTTTCCATTTACAGGAGGTAGTTATGATATTATCCTGCAGCAACATCTGTAAGGCATTCGGAGGCGACGAAATTTTAAAAAACGTCTCCTTCCATATAGAAGAACATGAAAAAACAGCCATTGTCGGCATCAACGGTGCCGGAAAATCGACGCTTTTAAAAATTATTGTAGGAGAGCTTCCCGCCGATTCCGGTGAGGTCGTTGTCTCCAAAGGAAAAACGCTGGGATACCTGGCCCAGAACCAGGATCTGCAGAGTCACCGGACCATTTATGAAGAAATGCTGGAGGCCAAACGGCCTGTCATCGAAATGGAGCAGACCCTCCGGCAGCTGGAATCCGACATGAACACGGCATCCGGTCAGGAACTGGAGGACAAAATGGCCTCCTACAGCCGTTTAAGCCATCAGTTTGAACTGATCAACGGCTACGCCTGGCAGAGTGAAATCGTCGGTGTTCTGAAGGGACTTGGATTCTCCGAGGAAGATTTTGAAAAACAGATTTCCACCTTATCCGGCGGTCAGAAAACCAGAGTCTCTCTGGGCAAGCTTCTTCTTACCAATCCGGATATTATTCTTCTGGACGAGCCCACCAACCACCTGGACATGTCCTCCATTGCCTGGCTGGAGACTTATCTGTTAAACTATAAAGGCAGCGTCATCATCGTGGCCCATGACCGGTATTTCCTCGATAAAATTGTCTCCAAGGTGGTGGAGCTGGACGGCGGAAAATCCACGGTTTATCTTGGCAATTACTCGGCCTACAGCGAGAAGCGGGCTCAGATGCGGGCCATTCAGATGAAGGCCTACTTAAACCAGCAGCAGGAAATCCGCCATCAGGAGGAAGTCATCGAAAAGCTTCGCTCCTTCAACCGGGAAAAATCCATTAAGCGTGCTGAGAGCCGGGAAAAGATGCTGAATAAGATTGAGGTGCTGGAAAAACCGCGGGAAATCAACGATGCCATGGACATCCGGCTAAAACCCAACGTGATCAGCGGAAACGACGTGCTGACGGTCCATGAGCTGGGGAAGTCCTTCGGTCCCCTTCATCTGTTTTCCCATGTGGATTTTGAAATCAAACGGGGAGAACGGGTAGCCATCATCGGCGACAACGGAACGGGAAAAACGACCATTTTAAAAATCATCAACGGGCTGGTGGAACCGGATGCCGGAGAGCTGATTTTAGGCTCTAAGGTTCATATCGGCTATTATGATCAGGATCATCAGATTCTTCATGGGGAAAAGACTTTATTTGAAGAGATTTCCGATGCGTATCCGGGCATGAGCAACACTCAGATCCGCAACACGCTGGCCGCTTTCCTTTTTACGGGAGACGACGCATTTAAACGGATCAGCGATTTAAGCGGCGGCGAACGGGGACGGGTTTCCCTGGCAAAGCTTATGCTTTCTGAGGCCAACTTCCTGATCCTGGACGAGCCCACCAACCATCTTGACATTACCTCCAAGGAAATCCTGGAAAATGCCCTCTGTCATTATGAAGGAACAGTGCTTTACGTATCTCATGACCGGTATTTTATCAACAAAACGGCCACCAGGATTCTGGATCTGAAAAACGGCCGTCTGGTCAATTATATCGGAAATTACGACTATTATCTGGAAAAGTATGATGATATGATGACGGCTGTCTTCGGAAGCAGCGTCAATACCGGCGCGGCGGAAAACAGAGCAGGAGCATCAAGCGCCGCAGACAGCAGCCGTCAGGCAGGCCGTGCAGGAACGCCATCGGGAGCCGGCGCTTCTTCTGCCGCTTCCCAGTCTCCGGTTTCTCCTTCCTCCTCCGGCACAAAAGAGGACTGGAAAGCCCAGAAGGAAGAGCAGGCCAGAAAGAGAAAGCTCCAGAACGATTTGAAAAAGGTGGAAGACGAAATCCACCGTCTGGAAACAAGAGACAGCGAGATCGACGAGCTTCTCTGTCAGGAAGACGTCTTTACCGATGTGAAAAAGCTGATGGAACTGAATACGGAAAAAGAAGCTCTGGCAAAAACGCTGGAAGAGCTGTATGAAAAATGGGAGGAGCTGGCCCAGTAGGCCTGCCCTCCCATTTGTTTCGTTCTCCGACCGTTTACAGCTTTTCGATGGCCGCCACTGCCTGATCAAGGAAATCAGCCTTCACCTGCTCCACAGAACCTGTATCAACAGCCTTTGCAATTTCCGGACGAATCGGAATCTTTGCAAGTACGGAAATTCCGTTCTCCTTTGCCACTTCCTCTACATGGCTCTCACCAAAAACAGAAATCTTCTTTCCGCAGTCCGGACATTCCAGATAACTCATGTTCTCCACAAGACCGATGATCGGAATCTCCATTTTCTTTGCCATGTTCACCGCTTTTGTTACGATCATGGACACCAGCTCCTGGGGAGAAGTCACAATCACAATCCCGTCCACCGGCAGAGACTGGAATACCGTCAGCGGCACATCACCGGTTCCCGGAGGCATGTCCACAAACATATAGTCAATATTCTCCCAATAGGTTTCGCTCCAGAACTGCTTCACCGCTCCGGCAATCACCGGGCCGCGCCAGATAACCGGATCCGTCTCATGATCCAGAATCATGTTGGACGAAATAATATCAATTCCTGACGCCGTCGGAGCCGGAACCAGGAGACGTCCGTCAGGCGTTACGCGGATCTGCTCATGGATTCCAAATGCCTTGGGAATGGACGGGCCTGTAATATCCGCATCAAGAATACCCACACGATAATTTTTTTCTCTCATCCGGCAGGCCAAAAGAGAGGTTACCAGGGATTTTCCCACGCCTCCTTTTCCGCTGACCACGCCGATTACCTTTTTCACCGAGCTTTCAGGGCTTAACTTTTCCTGAAACTGGGACGGATCCATTGTTCTGCTGTCGCAGGCCGCAGAACAGGAACCGCAGTCATGCGTACAATTTTCCGGTGCACTCATTGCTTACCTCCAAAATGTTACCATATTTTGCCATACAGGCTTCAGGAGCCAAAGGTTATTCCTTCAGCTCCTGTTCAATCAGCTTACAAACAGCTTCCAGTGCCTCATTTTCATCCGGTCCGTCACAGCGGACCAGGACCTCCGCTCCGCATTGAATACCGGAAGCCATCACGTTCAGGACACTTTTGGCATTGATCTCCTTTTCTTTATAAAGGAGCATCACTTTCGAGCGGAACTTCATTGCCGTCTGGCACAGCATCCCTGCCGGACGAAGATGGAGTCCTGTAGGATTCACTACTTTCACGTTTCTTTCTGTCATAGACACCACTTCCTTCCCTATGCTACATTTTATAATAGAACAGGACTGATGTCAATCTTCTGTCCGCCCGGGGATTGGATTTTTTATCTATTCAGACATTCGTTTTCTGCCCCTGCAAGCTCCCAGTTTTCTTCCATCCGGATATCCGGGCTTCGTCCATACAGGCCATTCGCTTCTCATTTTTACTCCATAGGGCTCCCCTTTTTTTCAGCTGCCGGAGCATGTTCGCTGTCCCGGCGGGAAAAGACACAGCCACAGTAATTCTGCCGGTACAGATGATGCTCTCTGGAAAGCTCCGTGGATCTGCGGTATCCGTTTTTCTTTTTGAAATCCGAATTTAAAAATGGGACTCCAAACTGCTTTCCAATCTCCTCCCCCAGCCAGTTAAGCCTCTCAGCGTCCTTTAACGGGCTGATGGTCAGTGTGGTGGTAAAAAAATCAAAACCGCCCTCTCTGGCCGCACTGGCGGCCTCAGAAAGTCTCAGGCGGAAACATTCCGTGCATCTGGCGCCGCCCTCCGGTTCGTTTTCCAGGCCCCTTGACACCAGAAAAAAGCGCTCCGGCTCATAGTTTCCCTCCAGAAACCGGATAGGCGTCCGCTCCCTGTCGTTCTTCCACTGCTCATTAAACTCCTCAATGAGCCGTTTCTGCTCCGATACACGCTCCCCATATTCTTCTTCCGGATAAATATTGGGATTATAGTAAAATAGCGTAATGTCAAAGTATTCGGACAGATATTCCAAAACGTAACTACTGCAGGGGGCGCAGCAGCTGTGAAGAAGCAAAGACGGCCGTTTTTCTTCCGCTTTCAGTCCAAGAAGGAGCCGGTCCAGCTCCTTCTGATAGTTTTTTCTGTTCATGCAGTCTCCCTTTGTGTTCTCTGTTCTTCCTTTACGCTGATTTAGGTCCTTTAAGCCGCAGACAAAAAGGCAGCCGGATCATTCCCGCTGCCTGTCACTTATGTCCTATAAAAAGTCCCGGATTCTCTTACTTCTGACCGGATTTCTCAGTTTTCGCAATGCCTTGGCCTCAATCTGGCGGATTCGTTCTCTCGTTACGTTAAATTCCTTGCCCACTTCCTCCAGCGTTCTCGGATGCCCGTCCTCCAGACCGAATCGAAGCACGATGACCTGGCGCTCTCTCTCTTTCAGATCGCCGAGAAGTGCATCGATATGCTCTCTTAACATCACAGATTCCACATTTCCTTCCGGCGTCACCGCATTGCTGTCGGCAACGAAATCGCCCAGGTTGGAATCATCTTCTTCTCCGATAGGAGTTTCCAAAGATGCAGGCTCTCTGGCAATCTGCATGATTTCCATCACCTTATCCTCGGACATATCCAGCGCCTCCGCCAGCTCAGATACCGACGGTTCATATCCCAGCTCCAGCGTCAGCTTCCGCTGCATCTTGGACATCTTGTTGATGGTCTCCACCATATGCACCGGGACACGAATGGTTCTCGCCTGATCCGCAAGGGCTCTTGTCACCGACTGGCGAATCCACCAGGTTGCATATGTACTTAACTTATATCCTTTTGTATAATCAAACTTCTCTACGCCCTTAATAAGTCCCAGATTTCCTTCCTGAACCAAATCCAGGAAACTCATTCCCCGGCCCGTATAGCGTTTGGCGATGCTGACTACCAGCCGGAGGTTTGCCTCAATCAGCCTTTCCTTGGCGGACTCATCTCCCTCCGCCTTCCGTTTTGCCAGCCGCAGCTCCTCCTCTGCGGAAAGCAGCGGCACCGTTCCAATCTCTTTCAAATACATCCGGACCGGATCCTCCGTCCCGATGCCCTCTAAAAGATCAATGGCATCCAGGTCGATATCCTCCTCGACCTTATCGTCGCGAAAATCATCATCCAGGTCATCCAGAAGCAGACTGTCATCTTCCGCAAGCAATGCGTCATCGGTTACCGGAATCACATCAATATTACTGTGTTCCAGGTAATTATAAATTTCATCCATCTGCTCCGGTCCCAGATTATCTCCGGTAAAGAAATCATTGATTTCCGTCACATCCAGAGAATTCTGTTTGGATTTTCCCAACGCAACAAGCTTCTTAAGCTTTTCTAAAAATACTTCTTTTTCCACTAAAAAATCGCCCTTTCAGGTGAAAGCTGCATATTGTGCTCCACAATGGTTCATTATATACGATTCAAAAACATTTTTCAACAATTTATTTTTTTCTGTTTTCAATTCTCGCGGTTTTTCACCCCTGCGGACTGCGGTTTAACGGCAATACACCGTGCAGGTTCTCAATAACCGCCTCCCGTATGGTGCCCCCGTATTCCCCGTCAAGGACCCAGGGGATTTCATATTCCGATACCACTCTGATCCTGGAAGCCCGGAAACGAAAGGCATTTTCATTCTCCTCATCCCGCAGAAGAATGCTGGTCACAATATCCGTCAAATCTGCCGGCGTCCGCGGCATCCGGATAAACAGGCCTTCAAACAGGCCGTCATACAGAGAGACTTCCCTGGGAGCCAGGGTTTTAAAACCGGCCACGCTCCTGGAATTGGTAATCATCCCAAAAATAAATTCTCCCTCGATGCTTCCGTCGTCCCATTCCGCCGCAATCCGTCTGGGTTTGATGGACGGAAGGGCCTTTAAGGATTCCAGAAGATAGGCCTGATGACCCAGAATATTTTTGATGTCCTGAGGCGTCTTATAAGATACCTCGGTGAACGCTCCGAACGCAGCCACATAAACGAAATACTGATCGTCTCCGAATTTTCCAACGTCAATCTTTCTCCCGGTCCCGGATACAGCCGCTTCAGCCGCCTTTTTAGGATCCACGGGAATTTTCAGGCTTCTGGCAAAATCATTGGTGGAACCGGAAGGAATATAACCGATTCTCGGGATTCTGGGAAGCCCCATAATACCGGACACCACATTATTCAGGGTACCATCCCCTCCGCTGCAGACGATCAAATCTGTCTTTCCTCCCAGTTCCGCTGCCAGCCGCTTCGCGTCCTCTGCATTCTGCGTAATATGCACCCGCGGAAGATAACCTGCCCCGCTGAACACGTCCAGAATATCCAAAAGCTGGCTCCGAATCTGTTCCTTACCGGAACGGGGATTGACAAAAAACAACATATCCTTCATGATCTACTCCTCCAAGGACACCTGATGCCGGCTGGAAAGATAGTTTTCCAAAATCTTCCGGTAGGCCGAAAAAGCACCTGGCAGAGGATATCGCTCCGTCAGTTCTTTCCATTCCACAAACAGAATCGGCTCCTCTCCGCTCTCTCCTGTCTCCAGGCAGGCAGTCTCCGGCTCTTTCAGCGAAAGAAAATATCCGTTCATATGCCATTCCGTATGGCTGAAAATATGCTTTGCCCCGGGAAGCTCATGGAGCGAGCGGATATTTCCTGAAAACAAATCTTCCACCTGCTGCTCCTTAAGAACACCGGAAAGATTGGGGAATTCATAAAGAGAGGCCAAAAGTCCGCCTTCCCTGCGTTTTCTAATGGCTATTTTATCCTCATATTCCAGTAATAATACAGTCTTTTCCTCAATTTTCCGTTTCTTTTTCGGACTGCGCACCGGAATTTCTCCTGTCAGTCCATGAATTGCGGCAAGGCAAACCGTACGAAACGGGCACTGGACACAAAGAGGCGCTCCATTGGGGACACAGACCATGGCTCCGATTTCAATCAGGGCCTGATTAAAATCTCCGGCCAGACTCCCCTGCGCTTTTTCAGGCTTTCCCGGTTCTTTCTCCGAACCTCTCTGCACTCCTGCAAAACTTTCCTGTACCGCTCCAGAACCTGCCTGCGCTCCTGCAGAATATCCCAGTCCCTCTTTTGGCTTTTCCGATTCTTCTGCGAAGTTTTCTTCTCTTTCGGCGAAATCGCTTTCTTCCTCTGCAGACCCTGCTTTCGCTTCAGATTCCTGCAGGACCATTTTTTTCAGCACGCCGGATACCAGCGCCTCCATTTTCCGCCGGGTCTGCTGCTTTAAAATATCCTCTCTGCTTGCCGTTACCCGAGACAGAACCCGGAGAACATTTCCATCCACCGCCGGAACCGGAAGCCCGTAAGCGATAGAACCAATGGCCCCTGCCGTATAGCTGCCAATGCCGGGAAGCTTTAATAATTCTTCATAGGAAGATGGAAGACATCCGCCGTACTGTTCTGCAATGACAGCAGCCGCTTTCTTTAAATTTCTGGCCCGGCTGTAATAGCCCAGTCCCTCCCAGCACTTTAAAAGCTCCTCATCGGAAGCTCCGGCCAGAGCCCATACCGTGGGAAAATGCTCCATAAACCGGGCATAGTAGGGCTTCACTGCCTCCACCCTTGTCTGCTGAAGCATAATTTCTGAAATCCAGATATGATACCCATCCGCAGTTTCACGCCAGGGAAGCTGCCGCTTCTTTTCCCGATACCAGAAAAGAAGAGCATTCTTTGCCAAAAGAAGCCTTTCTTCTCCCGTCAGAGCCTGCTCTCCCTGAGAAACAGGAAGCAGTCTCCCGTAAAAATCTGTTTTTTCCATTCCTCTATACGTATCCGTAAATTCCCCGCACGGAAACTTCTCCCGAAATAATTTCTTCCCTGGTACCGTCGGCACGTGTCACCAAAAGGCTTCCCTCCCGGTTAATTCCATCCGCCATGGCACGGTATTCTCCCTGGGGAGCCAGAACGCATACCTCTTTTCCCCGGTTGACCAGGTATTGATTATATTCTTCCATCAGCCCGGACATATCCCCGGTTTCCAGAAAAATATCATAATTTTTCTCAAAGGCCTCCATGATGGCGGCAATCAGGCCGCTTCTTTTCCAGATTTTTCCCGACTCCAGATACAAAGAAGCTGCCGTTTCTTTTATTTCATCCGGAAATTCTGTCTGATTCACATTGATTCCGATTCCCGGAACCACATATTGAATCTCCATCAGCTCGGTACTCATCTCCGTCAAAATTCCGCAGATTTTCTTCCCGTTAAGCACCAGGTCATTGGGCCATTTGATCCCTGCCAGAAGCCCTGTCTCCTTTTCGATTCCCTCCCGCACCGAAAGAGCTGCCACCAGTGTCAGCATGGATGCGGACGCAGGGCTGATTTTGGGACGCAGAACCAGGCTCATCCAGATTCCCACACCGGAAGGCGATGTCCAGCCCCTCCCTCTGCGGCCTCTTCCGCCGTTCTGCCGGTCGGCCACCACCAGGGTTCCATGAGGAGCTTTCTGCTCTGCCAGGCGTCTGGCCTGAATATTGGTGGAATCCGTCTCATCGAAATATACCACCTGTCTGCCTGCCCACTCCGTATGGATGGAGCTCATGATTTCTTCGGCGGACAGAACATCGGCAGACCCCTTTAACGCATATCCCCGGTTTCTCACCGCCTCAATCTCATATCCCTCCTCCTTCAGCTGATTCATCACCTTCCAGACAGCGGTCCGGGAAACCCCGAACCGCCTGCATAATTCCTGACCGGAAACATATCCGTCCGTTTCCTTTAACAGCTTAAGGATTTCTCCTTTCATTCCTTACCTCCACCAGATACTGATTGCGCTGATGATAAAAAGAACAAACAGCGCGGCCCCGAAACTCATCTGAAGCACTGCTCCGGTCCGTCTTTTTCTGTCGCGCCTGTTTCCTCCAAACCTACTTCGTCCGGCAGCCAGGTTTAAAACTGCTGCCAGGAAAAAAATAACCGGGAAACATATCATGTTTCGTTCCGGGTTCAGAAAAGAAAACACCGCCATCAGCACCACGGCAATCCCTACCGCAATATGGAGCAAATCCAGAGCTGCCGATTCGCTTCTGACCTTTCTTCTTCTCTCATTGACCGCCATGGGCCCACACTCCTCATCATGCTCTGAAAGCCGTTACGCCGGCGCATTCCTCCGCTCCCTGCGAATCCACCGGCGTATCAGCCCTTTTCCTCTTATTTCTGTTTGTCTATGATTTCTGTTCGTCTACAATTTCTGCCATGCTCTTTACCAGGCCGGCAATCGACTGAATTTCTGACGGAATAATAATTTTGGTTGCCTTTCCGTCCGCTGCCTTGGCAAATGCCTCCAGGCTCTTAATCTGAAGGACAGCGCTGTCCGCTCCGGCCTCCTTAATCATCCGGATACCGTCTGCGTTAGCCTGCTGCACCTTTAAAATTGCCTCAGCCTGACCTTCCGCCTCACGAATCTGCCGTTCCTTTTCCGCCTCGGCATGAAGAATTGCTGTCTGTTTATCCGCCTCGGCATCCAGAATTGCCGACTGCTTCTTACCTTCCGCCACAAGAATAATGGATTTTTTCTCGCCCTCTGCGCGGAGAATTGCCTCCCGGCGTTCCCGCTCCGCCTTCATCTGTTTTTCCATGGCATCCTGAATGGCGGCCGGCGGAATAATATTTTTCAGTTCCACCCGGTTGACCTTAATTCCCCAGGGATCGGTTGCCACATCCAGCGCCGCCCGCATTTTTGTATTAATGGTCTCACGGGAGGTCAGGGTCTGATCCAGTTCCAAATCACCGATAATATTTCTTAACGTCGTGGCCGTCAGGTTTTCAATGGCCATGATGGGATTTTCCACCCCATAGGTATAAAGCTTCGGATCTGTAATCTGGAAAAAGACCACTGTATCAATTTTCATCGTAACATTATCCTTGGTGATCACCGGCTGGGGCGGGAAATCCACCACCTGTTCCTTTAAAATCACCTTCTTGGCCACCCGGTCAATAAAAGGAGTCTTAAAATGAACGCCCACATGCCAGGTATCCAGATAGGCGCCCAGTCGCTCAACCACCATGGCCTGAGCCTGGGGAACAATCTTGACACAGGAAACAAAAACCAGCAGAATCACCAAAAGCAGCAGTACAACTCCTAAAAAGCCAAAGCCCAATTCAAAATTCATACTATTTTTCCTCCATCACCTGCTCAACTATCAGTTTCACACCCCGGATTTCCCGAATGACCACCGGCTGTCCTGCCGGAATCACCGTATCATCAGAAACAGCCCGGGCTGTCCATTCCTGCCCATTGACCACCACCGCGCCCACAGACATGGCATTGTTGATCTCGGCAGTCACCCTGCCGCGTTTTCCAATCAGTCCTTCCACGTTTGTTTTTTCCGTATCACGGTTCACAAACCTTGTAACAAAGGGCTTGGTGAAAATAAGAAGCAGAAACGATACCAGAAGAAACAGCACCAGCTGAACCTGAACCGGCAGCCCAAAAAGAGCAGCCAGAAAAGCAGCCAGCGATCCACCGGCAAACCAGATGGTCGTAAGCGCCATGGTTCCGGCCTCAATTCCGATAAAAATCACAAACGCCACAAGCCAGCCAATCATTGCCATAGATTCAACTCCTCTTCCTCCTCTGCCTGGCAGTCTCAAACATCAGTACAGAGGCTGCCACAGCCGCGTTTAAAGACTCTACCTGTCCGGCCATGGGAATCTTGATCCTGGCATCCGCCAGCGCTCCGATTTCCTCACTCAGTCCATTTCCCTCGTTGCCGATCAGAAATCCCAGCGCCCCCGTACAGTCTTCCTCATCGTACACCACGGCTCCCTCCAGGTGAGCCGCCAGAATCTTTACATGGTTCTTTTTCAGAAAGCGCACCGTTTCTCCCAAATTTTCCGCATACAGGAAAGGAATGCGGAACAGGGATCCCATGGTGGAGCGGATCACCTTGGGATTATAGATATCCACCGTATCCCGGCTCATAATGACACCGGTGATTCCGGCTCCTTCCCCAGCGCGAACAATGGTTCCCAGATTTCCCGGATCCTGAAGATTTTCCAGAAGCATCAGAAAAGGTGTTTGCCCTCCGGCAAGCATTTCCTCAAGGGTATACTCCCTTTTTTTTACCAAAGCCAGGATTCCCTGAGGCGTTTTTGTATCTGACATAGTAGAGAAAACAGAATCCGACACGATTTCAAAGGAAGGAAGCCGGCCAAGAACCGAACTGTGTTCCGGATGTTTCAGAAAACTTTCTGAAACATAAACCTGCTCGATCCTCTCTTTCGGAAGCTCTGCCGCCATCCGGATTCCTTCTACGGCAAAAAGTCCTGATTCATTTCTTGCTTTTGCCTTTTTCTTTAATTCTATGACCGTGCGAATCTGCTGGTTCTTCGTACTGGTGATCATGAAGCCTCCCCTGATTTCAGCTTCTCAATCTCCTTTAACCAGATGGAAGCACAGGCATCGCTGGGCATTCTTAAATCCCCTCTGGGAGATACGGCAACCGAACCCACCTTGGGACCATCCGGCAGACAGGAACGCTTAAACTGCTGGGAGAAGAACCGCCGGTAGAAAGTTTCCAGCCAGCGAAGGATCACCCCGTCCTCATAAACGCCCTGGAACGCAATCCGGGCCAGCCGGTAAATCTTTGCCGGACAAAAACCGAACCGAAGTACATAATATAAGAAGAAATCATGAAGCTCATAGGGCCCCACCAGATCCTCAGTTTTCTGTGAAATCTTCCCATCTTCCGGCGGAAGAAGCTCCGGGCTCACCGGCGTATCCAAAATATCAGAAAGCACCTCAGAAAGCGCTTTGTCCTCGCAGGTATCGGCAAAATACCGCACCAGATGGCGCACCAGCGTCTTGGGCACCGAGGCATTGACGCCGTACATGGACATGTGGTCACCATTATAGGTCGCCCATCCAAGAGCCAGCTCCGACATATCCCCGGTTCCGATTACCAGTGCATTTGTCTCATTGGCCAGATCCATCAATACCTGTGTTCTCTCTCTTGCCTGGGAATTTTCATATGTTACATCGCGTTTATCCGGATCATGGCCGATATCTTTAAAGTGTCCCGAAACCGCCTCTTTAATATTCACTTCCTGCAAAGTTGTTCCCAGACGTTCCGCCAGGCTGCAGGCATTGGTATAGGTCCGGTCCGTTGTTCCAAAGCAGGGCATGGTCACTGTCAGAATCTGTTTTCTCGGAATCTTTAACATATCAAAGGCCCGTGCCGTCACCAGCAGCGCCAGCGTTGAATCCAGTCCTCCGGAAATTCCCACCACCGCATGTTCACAGTTTGTATGTGCCAGACGTTTTTTCAGCCCCAGAGCCTGAATCGTCAGGATCTCTTCGCAGCGCTCTGCCCTCTCCTTATCGTCGGAAGGAACAAACGGTGCCGGATCCACGGAACGCTCCAGCGTCAAATCTTCCATATCCAGTTCAAAATCCATATAATCGTAAGCGTCCTTCGGATTCACGATCTGACAGGTGGTCATCCTGCGCCGTTCGCTGACAAGACGCTCCAAATCGATGTCTGCATAAACCACTCCATGTTCAAACCGTTCCGTCGAAGCAAGAATCGTTCCGTTTTCTGCAATGATATTGTGGCCGCCAAACACCAGATCCTGGGTAGACTCCCCTTCTCCTGCATTGGCATACACGTAAGCGCAGACCAGTCTGGCTGACTGTCCCTCAATCAAATCTCTGCGGTATGCATGCTTTCCTGTGGCTTCATCGCTGGCCGAGCAGTTGGCAATTACGGTCGCTCCCGCCATGGCATGGGAAATGCTGGGCGGATTCATCACCCAGACGTCCTCGCAGACCTCTGCCGCTGCCACAAGCTCCGGAATATTGGCACAGCGGAATAAGATATTGCTGCCAAAAGGAACAAACCGTCCTCTCCATTCCACCGCTTCCGGTTCTGCGGGGCCCGGGGTAAAGTGACGCAGCTCATAAAACTCTGAATAATTGGGCAGATTTCTCTTGGGCACCAGGCCAAGAAGCTCACCGTTTTGAATCACAGCCGCCACGTTATAAAGCTTTCCGTCCTTCTGCCAGGGCAGGCCGATAAAAATCAGCATGTCCATTCCCTTTGTCCCGTCAATTAACGTCTCCAGCTCCTGTCTGGCGCTTCTTAACAGGCTGTCCTGCAGGAACAGATCTCCGCAGGTATAGGCAGTCAGGCAAAGCTCAGGGAACACCATCAACTTGGCGCCCTTTGCTTTTCCTTCCTCAATCATTCTCCAGATTTGTTTCCGGTTCCAGGAAGGATCCGCCACCTTTATGGAAGGTGTGGCCGCAGCCACACGGATAAAACCGTCTCTCATCGATATTCTCCTTTATTTGTCAAATATTTTACAGTGCCATTCTTCCGGGAATAATTCCCTTTTGCCATGAAGCAGAACATGAATCCGTTCTTATCCATCTCCAGAACAGGGCGTGCATGTCCTTGATATTATTATACACATTTTTGAGAAAAAGGGAAGATGAGAAAAGCAGGGACTGAATGCTCATTGGCTTTTCGGAACCCGGCGTATGAAATACCAGCCTTTCGGGCATGCTAATTTCAACCGTTTGAGAGAAAGGATCCCAGTTTATGAAAATTTCATCAAATATACAGGAAAACATTGCCTATTTTCATCAGCTTCTTGATGTGGAAAAAAACTTCGACGTCGTCTATCATTCTCTGGAGATCGGCGGCCGGCAGGCCTGTCTTTATTTCGTAGACGGCTTTACGAAAGATGAAGTGCTGCTCCGTCTGATGCAGACCTTCGTCACGGTAAAACCGCAGGACATGCCAGAAAATGCCCATGACTTTTCAAAAAAATATGTAAGCTATGGAGAAACGGGCCTGGAAACGGAAGATTCTCCCATTGTTATCCAGCTTCTTTCCGGTCTCTCCTGCCTTTTTGTCGACGGCTATGATCAATGCATTACCATCGACTGCCGCACCTATCCGGCAAGAGGAGTTGCGGAACCGGATAAAGATAAGGTGCTGCGCGGCTCAAGAGACGGCTTTGTGGAAACTCTGATTTTCAATACAGCCTTAATCCGCCGCCGGATCCGGGACGTGGCCTTTACGGTGGAAATCATGGAGACAGGAGAAAGCTCCCATACGGACATTGCCATTTGTTATATGAAAGGACGGGTAGATGAAGAGCTTCTGAAAAAAATTCAGACACGGATCCGGACCCTGAAGGTGGATGCTCTGACCATGAACCAGGAAAGCCTGGCCGAGTGCCTATTTCCCCATAAATGGTTCAATCCGTTCCCCAAATTCCGTTTCTCAGAACGGCCCGATACGGCGGCGGCCTCCATTCTGGAAGGCAGTATCGTGATTCTGGTGGATAACTCTCCCGCCTGCATGATTCTTCCATCTTCCGTTTTTGACATCATTGAGGAAGCTGACGACTATTATTTCCCGCCCATTACGGGAACTTATCTGAGGCTTTCCAGAATGACTGTATCTCTGCTGACTCTGCTTTTAACGCCTGTCTGGCTTCTTTTCATGCAGAATCCCGCCTGGATTCCGGACTGGCTGGCGTTCATCCGGCTGTCGGACGAAATTTATGTGCCCATTATTTATCAGCTTCTGATACTGGAATTTGCCATCGACGGCCTGCGGCTGGCAGCGGTCAACACTCCCAGCATGCTGACCACACCCTTAAGCGTCATTGCCGGTATTGTCCTGGGTGAATACTCGGTACAGTCCGGCTGGTTCAACTCGGAAACCATGCTCTATATGGCCTTCGTCACCATTGCCAACTATTCCCAGGCCAGCTTTGAACTGGGCTATGCGTTAAAATTCATGCGGGTGATCCTGCTGCTTTTGACATCCCTGTTCAATCTCTGGGGATTTCTCGCAGGCCTTCTCTTTACTGTCTGCGCCATTGTCTTCAATAAAACCATTGCCGGAAAAAGCTATATTTATCCGCTGATTCCCTTCTCCTGGAGTGAATGCAAAAAGCGGTTTCTTCGCGGGCGGCTTCCCCACACCAGGGTCTAGCCGCCCGGTATCAAGCTCAGCTTTCAAATATAATTTCAAATGCAGCGGCCTCAGAATGCCTTAAAGCGGCAGATTCCTCTCCGTTGAAAATGCGGTTCCATTATGCTACACTATCCATAAGATATCCGGATTCATATTCTTTGCCCCTCATCATATCAGCCGGAAAAAGGAGGAATCTTATGTTTTTGGAAGAAATGTCCTGGAAGCAGGCCGAGGAATACTTCAAAACCCGCGATTTGGTTATTATCCCTGTGGGAAGTACCGAAAACCATGGAGCTCAGCTGGCCCTTGGAACAGATTTTCTCATTCCCAGGAATCTCTGTGAGCGGATGGACTCCCGGCTTAACTGCCTGGTTGCGCCAACCATTCCTTACGGTGTGGCCGATCAGCATACCCATTTTCCCGGTACCATCACCATTGGCTATGACGGCCTTTACGATCTGATTGCCAGGATTTCCGATCAGCTTTACGGTCACGGAATCCGCCATTTCGTTTTCTTAAACGGCCATGGAGGAAATACGCCCGTACTGCAGAGAATCTGCATGGAGCTGGATGACCGCGGCGCCGTCGGCTGCGTCCTGGACTGGTGGAGTCTGGCCGGGGAACTGAATCCCGCCTGGAAGGGCGGACACGGCGGAGGAGAAGAAACAGCCGCCATGATGGCCATTGACCCCAAATACGTCCACATGGACTGTTTCCTCCCATTTGAACCGAAACACCTGACGGACTCCCTTCCCTATGCAGGCGCCGTCAACGTCAGCTTCCGCGGCGTTTCCATTCCCGTTCCCAGACATGTGGACCGGTACTGTGAAAGCGGATGGTACGGGCCGGATTCTCCCCAGTCTGCCACCAGGGAATGGGGCGAGGAAATGCTGACTGCGGTGGCTGATTTCTTCGTGGATTTCATCCGGGAGTTTGAGAAGGTGCCGCTGCCGTAATGATTGTCAGGAATGCTGACGGGACTTCCGTCACAGAGTCATAGGATGCCCGGCATGAATGAAACATTTCAAATATATCAATGATATAGGAAAATACAGTGAAAACATAATAGAAATGAAAACAAAAACACAGGCAGGACGCCGGACATCCCATTTGGGGAATATCACCGCATCTGCCTGTGCTTTTTCATAAAACTCTTTCCTAAAACCCGAAGAACCGGTTCACTCCTGCTAAAAGCCCGTCTGCCTGCCGTTCCAAGGTCTCCGCTGAATGGCTGGATGCCTTATCTCCCAGTTCAATGTCCACGCTGGGAACCGTCGAATAGGAGGTCTGGGTCAGGTCCATTTCCATGGACCCGGAAGAAAAGATCTTGTTTCCTGTCCCCCTTAGCCCTTCAATCAGACATTCTCCCAGCTGGTTATGAGACTGCCAGTGAGAGGCCACCGGTTCCATTGCCCGGTAGGATGCCTGGCTGGGTACGCTCATATAAAAAGCACCCTTATCCGTCGATGTAGAATCCCAGTGGAGGGCAATATGGCAATGGGCCTGCTGATTGGCCAGCACCGTCCGGGCCACATTATCCAGCTGAACATCCTCACTCTCCCGAATCATCAGAACATCGTAGCCGTCCGCCAGCAGCTTGTCCCGGAAAATCTTTGCCATCTCCAGGGTCACATCCCGTTCTGCCGTTCCATCCGCAAACGTCATCCCGGAAGAAACAGCGACCGCCATTGTCGCCCCGGCCCCTGTGGTTCCTCCTGTTACCTTCGGCGTCTTATCCGGATGACAGTAGGTTTTCACCGACTCTCCGCCTGCGGTGCCATGGCCCGCATTGACGCATACGGTCTTTCCTTTCCGGTTTTCACTGGCGCTCTGGTAATAAACCGCCTTCCCGCTGTTGATGGCAGAAAACGAGGCATACGGGGCATTTTCATCCAGTCCCACTTCCCAGGAAGCAGACGCCAGACTGCTTCCAGCTTCTGTCCCGCTTTTTCCGGCCGGTGCTGCTTCTGTCAGATACCTGGTTGCCACATAAACAGAGTAGCTGGAATTTTCTACCCTTACTTCACTCCATTCCCCCTGATTGGACACACGCTCCAGTTTCGTCCCACGGGGATATGTTCCCAACACCGCATCCGCCTCCTTGGACGGACGGTTTCTATAATTCAAAGCCGATGCATTCACATATACCGTATCTGCCAGCGCCGGAAATGCCATTCCGACCGCCAGAAGAAATCCCAGACCGGCTGCAGTCCTGGTAACCTTTCTCCTTCTCATTTCTTTCCTTCCTCCTGATTGTTTGTTCCAGTTCCCTTTTTTCATGGTTCTGCCTGAAATCCTTTTATCGTCTTTCCCAACATATTTTTCTGAAAATCCTTCTCAAAAACTGTTCCACTGTCATCATATCATATTCCAGGTTCCAATGGCAGGCTTTTTTCCTTACATTTCCTTTACGCTCTGCCCTTGTTTTGACACATCGATTGCAAAAAACTCGGGAAACAGTCCAAAACTGCAAAAAGAAGGAGCCGTAAGGCCCCCTCTCCTAGCACTCTAAACAATTGACAGGCACGCAGGTGCACCCAAGATTTGCATTTCCCGTACAGCCGCAGCCCGACTGTGCAGCCGATCCGGAACAGCTCTGGCATCCATCCTGGTAACCGGCATTATAACCGGCCTGATAGCCATCATTATAGCCTGCCTGATACCCTTCATAATATCCGGCCCGGTAACCATCGTTGTATCCGGCCTCATAGCCATTGCGGAAAGCTTCCTGACTGCTCTGACAGCCGCAGCCTCCTGAACACGAATTCTGACAGCAGCAGCCCGTGTTCTGACTGTTGGTACAGCCGCAGCCATCATTCCGGCAGCCGGTGCAGCAGCCCATACTCTGATTTGACGCACAGCCGCAGCTTCCTGCGGACTGATTTCCCGAGCAGCTTCCGGAGCATGAATTCCGGCAGCCCCAGTTCCGGCAGCCCCATCTATTTCCGAAACATCCCATATTGATTCTCCTTCATAACTAGTTTGTACTATATCATATGGGATGTCCCGGAAAAGGTGCATCTTTTGCATATATCCGGCTTTAATCTCCGAGAACATTGACAATCTTGGCCGGAGTTCTGTAATTCCAGGTGGAAATCTTGATACCTGTCCTTGCGCTGGATGCATGACACACCTGCCCGTTGCCAATATAAAGGGCAACATGGTTGATTGTGCCGTCGCTTCCGGCATAGAATACCAGATCACCCGGGCGCATCTCACTGGCAGAAATGGCCCGTCCGCAGTTTGCCTGGGATGCGGAATGATGGGGCAGGGACACGCCAAAGTGCGCCATAACCGCCATGGTAAATCCAGAACAGTCGGCTCCGTTTGTCAGGCTGGAGCCGCCGTAAACATACGGATTGCCCACAAACTGAACTGCATAGTTGGCAATCTCCGCTCTCCTGGAGGAAACGCTTCCTGACTTGGAGCCGGCACTTCCCCCAGAGCTTCCGCCGGAAGAACCGGAATCGCTTCCCGCCACAACTCTGGAATATGGAATCGCCTCATTCAGGCCATACCGTACATCCACGTAATCGCTGGAAATAAAGGCATTGGTATCATCGATGGCCACCTCTACCCATCCATCCTGCTGGCTCAGTACCAGGAAACTCTCCTGATTGGAAATCTGAGTCCAGATGGCAGCATCAGTGCTCGGCTCCGTCCTGACGTTGACACCGTCCGTATTGGCATAAGCCATCAGCTGGGCCACTTCCATAGCCTTATCCTTTGCCTCCTGTCCGGTCAGAATATACTCTGCTTTTACATAACCCGTAATGTCTCCGGAACGGATTCTGTACCAGCCCTCGACCGGTTCTTCCAGAATATCACAGCCAGCATTTCCAGGAAGTTTTCCAATGATCTCACCATCCGTCTCGCTGGGTTCGTCCCTTACGTTCAGATAGTTGGTTACATTTGAAATTCCCAGATTGTCATACAGATTCAGCACCGTAGTCCGCATATCCTGACGGTGGGCCTCATTTAATGCATACCGTGCTGTCACATAATCAGAAGAGATATAGCCATCCTCAATCTGAATCCAGCCATTCTCTTCTCCCAGAACCAGATACCGCTCATCTTTCATCACCTGGCCCACAATTTCCGAATCCTGGCTGGCTTCTGCCCGCACGTTCAGCTTGTCTGCCTCGATAATGGCCCGTTCCTTCACATCGGTCGACGCCATTTCTCTGGCTTTTTCTCCCGTATGAACGTACTGAGAACTGACATAGCCCGTTACTCCGCCAGAGGAAATTTTATACCATCCTTCCACGGAAGTATCCAGAATCTCACAGGCCCCTCCTCTGGGAAGTTCCCCGATGACCTCTCCAAAGCTTTCCGGCGTTTTCCTGATGTTGAGATAACCGGAAACCTCGGCGATGCCAAGATTGGCATAACTATCCAGAACGTTCTGTACCGTCTCCGCGTATGCTTTGGATGCGGCTTCTTCATCCGAAAGCGTCGTCTCCAGCACAATGGATGCCTGGGTCGGATCCGTTTCCGGCGGAGCCGTTGTCTCAAGAGAAGCGGCAGCCGTTTCTACGCGCATGACGCCCCCCTGTCCCATCCGGTCTCCCAGAACTCCTCCCGCGATGGCAACTGCCGCCACCACAGCTACGGCTGCTCCGCCGCCGGCCAGTATTTTTCTGTAGTCTTTCTGTTCACGCTTTTTCCTTATGTCATACAGACGTTTTAAAGGTCCTTCTGTTTCCCGAACCTCCTGCTCTTCCCCCTGATTCACATCCTTTTTTTCGTCTGACATCGTTTCTCCCGCTGTCCGGAACGCTCCGGACTGTTTTTCTTTTTCAGGTTCCATTGGTACATTTTAGCAAACCATGTCTAGACTTGTCAAATTTTTTCCATGCCGGACGTTTTCGCGGGAAAATAAAGTCCCATTTTCTCCCTTTGCCGATGTCCGTCTCTCAACAGCCGATACCGGTCATGGCAAATAAAGCCACGTTCCTGCGAAAAAAGACCGGCCCGGAGAAAGTTCCCCGGTGCCGGCCTTGAGCCTGAATTTTCATGTTTCTTCTGTTTCCGTTTCCTTTACCAGTCCACAACCCGGTCCACAATATCCTGCTGCTCCGTACTGGTTCTTCTTAAGTAGATGCGCGTCGTCTCAATGCTTTCATGTCCCATCAGATCCGCCAGCAGAGACAGATCGTTAAACCGCTCAAGAAAGCTCTTGGCAAAGCGGTGGCGGAACGAATGTGGGTAAATGACTGCCTGATCGATTCCATACCGGGCGGCCAGTACCTTTAACTGTCCTGCGATTCCTCTGGTTGTAATCCGTTTCCCCTGTTTGTTAAGAAAAAGGAAGCCGCTTTCCTGGCCTTTTTCTTTCAGCCAGTCAGCGGCTTCTGTCCGGAGCGATTTTGGAATGTAGATACGCCGCAGCTTCCCTCCCTTGGAGTAAAGATCTACGTATCCAATCCTCACATGCTCCGCCTTAATCTGCACCAGTTCACTGACCCGGACGCCAGTGGCGGCCATGAGCCGCACCACAAAGTACCAAAACAGTTCCCCGTCTTTCTTCAGCGATTTTTTAAAATACTCATAATCAGCCTCACTGATAACATTTTCGAGGAAAGCTTTCTGCTGCACCTTAATAAACTGCAGCTTCAAATCTCCCTTTCCAATGCTTTCCAGGTAACAGTTGATGGCCCGGATCCGCAAATTCACCGTCTTGGGCTTGTAGGATTCAATCAGCCACATTTTGTGATCCCGCAAGCCCCTTTTCGTCACCTCGTCATACTGGTTAAAAAACTGTCTGACGGCGAATAAGTAGGAAGAAATGGTGTTCTCCGACAAATTCGTGCTTCTCAAATACGCTTCAAATTCTTCTGTCTTCATACTGAAGTCCTCCTTTCAGTATGATTCTAACAGCCATTTCTCCCATATGTACCAATATTTTCCAATTTAAGACAAGATTCGACGCCGTTTGCCGTTATTTCTTTCCCAGAGTCTGGAAATGTTCCATTGTTCCGTAAAGTTCCAGAATTTTTTCAAATTCTGCTTCGTCGTGGAAAGAACAGGCGCCGCGTCCATATGCCTTTGCCACCTCCAGCATGAATCTGGCCGCATCATCCAAATCCTCCAGATGCATGGCTCCTGTAGCGCAGCCGGCTACCATGGTTTCTGTCGTGATGGCTACTCCGACAACCGGTGCCTTTGTGGCTGTTGCCGGCTGAAGAATGCTGTTTAAATGATACAGTCCGTTGCCGTAAGGAGTTATATCCTGCTGAGTCAGGGCAAATACCTGGGGCAGGCGTCCCGTGGTCGTCTGCATAATATCAAGAAGATCCTCGCTGACCCGGAGAATGTATCCCTGACGTACCGTCGGTGAAATGGCAAAGCCGCGGTGATTGATAATCCGGTTGCCCTTTGTGGTATCCACCACCAGAACACCATCCAGCGCGTCCGTTACTTCTTCCTTATTTACCTGCCAGGTTTCCACCGGTGAATTCATAAACGGAACCGGATCGTGAGGCGCAGTAGGCGCATCCGGGCATACATGAGTGGAGATAAACACATCCCCTTCCAGAATATCGCCTTTTTTCTGCATATCCAGTAACTTTGCTCCTACGGCCAAAGCAACCAGAGCTCCGTCTCCGTCAGATACAAAGCCTATGCGCTCCGGGCGCGCGCCCAGTCCGCCAAGCCGTCCAAGAATCCCCAGGGTCTTCGCATTTCCCCCGTTGATTTTTCCGTTTCGTCCGGGAACCGTAAGGCGCACCATATCCGTGTGCCCTTTGGGACCGGTTAACGGATATGTTTCCACCATACAGTCAGGCACGATGGATTTAAAATATTCCACCACCTGTTCTCCCGACGCGTTGGCACTGTCCAGAATATCAAATAACTCCAGAAACTGTTTGTAAAGCATATAACACCTTCCCCTTTCTTTCCGCCGCAGCCTTTCTGCAGCTGTAATTCCATATTTTTATTGCTACCTGTGCACACCCGTTTCCCCATTTTCTAAAAAAAGCCGAATATGCCAGGCATCTCATGGCCGATGGCCATGAAACATCCCTCATCTGGCGGTCACCGTATCATGGCCGCTTTACAGCCATGATACCTGCACATCCCGGTTTGCACGTTTCCCGCCCAAATCCGGCCGCAGATTACTGCAGATACCCGCTTTCCTCATAATACCGTCTGGCACCCTCATGAAGAGGGGCCGGCAAATCATTGCAGAGAAATTCCTCTTCCAGCATAGCGCTCATAAACCCATGGCCTCCGGCATACACCGGACCGTTGACATCCATAGCCATGGCAATCTCATAGGCTAGTTCCTCATCCATATCCGAAGAGGCACAAAGGAGAACCTTAACGCCAAAAGTAGAAACCGCCTCCTGCTGCCCGGCAAACGTCCCGGCCGGAAGCTCTCCCTGATACAAAAACGGAGCCTCTTTTAAAATCGCGTCCAGTTCTTCCTGGGTATATTTTAAAAACACCAGCTCTGTTCCTTCGGGAACCTGCTGCCAGGAGCCGGAAGGAACCTCGTCAAAGCTGTGGGAAGCCAATGCCCAGTCCTCTAAAACCCATTCCATTCCTTCAGAAAGGCCAAGAGGCTCAAAATATGTATTTTCTTCATCAATCCCCATCACCGACAGAGAAAGCTTGGACATCCGCTCCGTCACCGAGCCTTCCGTCCCGGTTCCGATGAGCCCTCCCTTTAAATCATGAACCCACGACAGTCCCGTATCTGCCTTGGCCGTCCATGCGGAAAGCACCGGATAGCAGGCAGCAAGAACCCGCAGCTTTTCCTTGGGCTCGCCTTCAAATACGCCGGTTCCATTGCAGGCATCCCAGGCCGTTTCCCCTGAAACCATTACCAGGTCCACCGATCCATTGTCCACATTCTCTGCGTTGACCGGAGAGCCTTTGGATTCAGAAACCTGAACGTGAGCCCCAGGAACCGTGTT
Source organism: Candidatus Copromonas faecavium (nom. illeg.) (assembly GCA_018712915.1). Taxonomy (GTDB): domain Bacteria; phylum Bacillota; class Clostridia; order Lachnospirales; family Lachnospiraceae; genus Copromonas; species Copromonas faecavium. The sequence goes on from DVGC01000003.1 coordinate 23,160, forward strand.
GTTGATAATGGATGCCGCCGTTTCCCCCGCCAGATCCATCACGGAGCCGTCCGTAAAGGTTTCCATGGTCAGAAGGAACCGCTCCGGCTCCTCTTCTGCTCCTTCCGGGGCCTGGCTGCAGCCGGCAAGAAGGCAGAGCAGCGAAGCCAGCACCCAGCCTTTAAAAAAACGAAGCTTCTTTGTCTTTCCTGCGCGGACATTTTCTGTCCGCACTGGGCGGACAAATTGAGCGGGCTTTTCCTGGTTCTCTTTCTTTCCTATCATGCTTTTTCCCATCATCAGCCCAAAAAGCTGTCCACGCATACGGCTCCGTAAGGACGGATACTCATGCGGTAGGCGCTTCCCTGTCCCATGGCCTTTTCAATATAGGAAATATATTCATCCACCAGCTCATTGGGCAGCATCGCCATAATAACTCCGGCAAAGCCTCCTCCGTGAACCCGGCAGGCTCCGCGGCCTTTTTCCTTAATGAAAAGCTCGGTCAGTGCCAGAGCCGTCGTAATTCCCTGCTCTGTGCTGCCTCCCACATAGCAGTTCTGCAGCCATTTCCAGGAAGAATTTCCTGATTCCGTAATCAGTGTAAGGAAATCCTGGAACCGGTTTTCCTTTAAGGCAGCCACCTCTGCTTCGACTCTCTTATTTTCCTCAAAGAAATGAAGTGCCCGTAAAAGGGGACGATCTCCCGCCTCTTTTACCACCCGGCTTACATCAGCAAGCACCTGCTCCTCGGTTACGTCAGCCAGGGTTTCTTTTCCAAATAAAGCGGCAACCTTTTTCATCTCCATCGGAATGGAAGAATATTCTTCACTTAAATCTGCGTGGCCCTTTCCTGTCTGTACAATGATCAGGCTGTGATCCTGTGCTCCGAAATCATAATCGATTTTTTCCACCACAGGCTTCTGCGGATCCTTAAAATCAATGGTGATCATGCCGCCGACGGCACAGGCCATCTGATCCAACAGACCTGATGCCTTATTCCAGTAATGATTTTCCGCATATTTTCCCACATGAGCATAGGTCACCACATCAATTTTTCCATCATTAAAGAAGCGGTTTACCATGGAACAGATTAACATCTCATAGGAAGCAGAAGAGCTGACACCGGCCGCGCTGATTACATTGCTTGTAATGAAAGCGTCAAAGCCGCCAATCTGATATCCCATTTCCTGAAATCCGGCTAACATTCCCTTGGTCAGGTCAATGGTTCCGCCCATGCGCTCGCTGGGCTTTAAGTCATTCAGCTGTATCGTAAATTTCTGATTATACGTTTCGCTGATAATCCGGATCTCATCCGTTCCGTTGGCAGCAGCCGCAGCCACACAGTCCAGATTAATGCTTCCGGCCAGCACCTTTCCGTGATTGTGATCCGTATGATTTCCGCTGATCTCCGTCCGTCCTGCTGAAGTAAAAAGACTCATGTCCTGATGTCCAAAGGCCTGTTCCAGGCCCTCCATCACATGAACATAGCGCTCTCTATTTTCATCAATCCCGTTGTCCCCATACATTTTCTGCAGAAACACGGCCGCTTCTTTCCCTTTTAATTTCTCCAAAAGCAACTGTTTTTCCATATCCTATCTCCTTTTTCTCTCTTTCCGGTTTTCCTTGAAAACCATCCTGCCTCCATTATATAATACCTTTGATTGGACTTGCAACCATTTGTTTTTAAATCGCTTTATCAATAAAAAGGAGTCTGCGATGCGTACTGACTGGAATGGAAAACCCTATTACTCTCTGGATTATTATCTGAAAGAAACCTTTGGCAAGAAGGTTTACAAACTGGCTCTGGACGGCGGTATGACTTGCCCCAATCGGGATGGGACCCTGGGATTCGGCGGCTGTATTTTCTGCAGCGAAGGCGGATCCGGAGAGTTTGCTGCCAGACAGACCTCTTCTTTAAAGGAACAGATAGAACATGCAAAATCGCTGGTAAAACGAAAAATCAGGGACGAACATCCCTCCTACATCGCCTATTTTCAATCCTTCACCAATACGTACGCTCCCCTTCCTTACCTGGAATCCCTGTTTACGGAAGCGATTTCCTTCCCGGAAATCTGTGCCTTATCCATCGGCACCAGACCCGACTGCCTTCCGGATGAGACAATTCTTCTGCTCTCCCGGCTGAATCAGAAAAAGCCTGTCTGGGCGGAACTGGGGCTGCAGACCATTCACGAAGAGACAGCCATCCAAATCCGGCGCGGTTACCGCCTCCCCGTATTTGAAGATGCCTGCCGCCGCTTAAAGGCCATGGGACTTCCCGTGATTGTCCATGTGATCCTTGGACTGCCGGGTGAAACAAGGGAACAGATGCTGGCCACCATCCGATATCTGGCGGATCTTGGCATCGATGGCATCAAGCTGCAGCTCCTCCACGTATTAAAAGGAACAGAACTCTGCACTCTCTACGAGTCCAGAGACTTTCAGACCATGTCCCTTCCCGAATATCTGTCGATTTTAGGTGACTGCCTAAAGCTTCTGCCCCAGGAAACCGTCATTCACCGGCTCAGCGGCGACGGGCCAAAGCGCCTCCTCGTGAGCCCCTTATGGAGCGGGAACAAGCGGCTGGTTCTTAACTCCATTGCCAAATATCTGAAGGAGAACGGAATCTATCAGGGAATGGGAATACAAACGGAAGGGACGGCGGTTTTGCCTGACTCGTTCTTTGCGAAGCGGAGGACAGTGAGGTGAGAAAAAGCTGCCATACTGACAACCTGATTGCACAGTTGTTCGTACGGCAGCTTTCCATTTGCTGCTTATCTATAGATTTTTCAGACATGTCTGAAGGAAACTCTTTCATTAAATGAAAACCTGGTTCTCCTTCGGTTCCGTGAAATTCTGCTCCAGCATAGCCACATGAGATAAAAAAGCTAGATCATCAAAGTATCTGGCATGCTCCGGGCAGGAGCGAATACATGCCTGGCACTTAATGCAGATTCCCGGCACATCCGAAATGTCCAGAGGATTGATGGATCCCATGGGACATACCTTTGCACAGATTCCGCAGCCAGTACATTTTTCCATATCCACTTTCGGCTTTGCCTTTAAGAATTTTGCCGGCTGTCCATCCGTCCCCTTGGGAACATAATAGGGAGCAGCCGCATCTCCGGGAACAGCCACCAATTCCGGAAGTTTTTCTGCCTTGCTAAGCTTTTCCGCCGTTTTTGCCGCCAGCTCTTCTGCCTGCCCCAAATCACTCTTATCCGGGTGTCCGAAAGCCAGCCGATCGGTAAACGCATGACGGCAGGCAAACGCTCCGGCAGAAATCGTATGAAAACCATTCTGATTTAGCGTCGTGCAAAGCTCCGCCAGAGAGTTATCATAGCTCCTGTTTCCGAAGGTCACAATCGCCATGGCCGGCGTATGTTCTCCTTTTATGCTTTCCTGAACATAGGGAAGAATTTTATTGGGGAGTTTTCCCGCATAGGTGGGGGTCCCAATCACCACCATGTCCTCCGCAGAAAATTCCAGTGATTTCTCCCTGGCTGCCGGAAGGGTAAAATCCAGCTCCTTTACGGGACATTGAAGCTCCTCTGCCAGCCGTTTCGCCGCCGCGCAGACCAAAGTCTTTGTATTTCCCGTTGCACTCCAGTAAACCGCCCAAACCTGATTCACATTCATTTGCTATATCCTCTTTCCTTTTTAGGCATCATGCCCTGGTAATTAGAATCTTATCTCAATCAGCCTGGTATGTCAATACGCCGGCACCTTCCGTTTCCACCCCCATATCCATCATGATTTTCATGAGTACATAAAAACAGGCTGATTTCTCACTGTCCGTCAGCTTCTCCATCTGCTGCTTCAGGCTCTGACAGTTTATTTTTTGAGCTGCACGATAGTTTCCTTAAATCATAGACTGCAAAGAAAAGAAGCAAAATCACCGCCGTATATGACAGGCCATATAAGAAAGTCCGTTTGGTAAGTTCTCCCTGATCCATGCTCAGTTTATCCAAGTTAAACTGTGGAAACAGGGGAGGGAGCAAATATAGAAGGAAATATCTGCCTGTATTCCAAAGCGTACATAGCAATACGACCAGTTTGTCCTTCCTGTAAATGCCATAAAATACGAGAGCAATGAAGAAAACCGAAAAGGAATGTGTCTGATTCACAGTATAATTAAAGGCGATAGATGACAGACGGATTGTGGATAAATTTGACAAGGTCAAGAAAGGCATGACCACGCATTGGAATAGAACATCAAAAAATGGTATGGACAGGCAAAGGAGGCATCCCTGCCATAAATGCAGCTTCTGAATCATCATTAATCCTGCAAACCCTGCCGCAAGGCCCGGAAGGAATGCAGTCTGAAAATTATTGCCCAAATCCATCAGACTTTTCGCATACCCGTTTTGAAGCAGCGCCTGAATGATCTGCGCATCTGATGAGAAGAACAGAGAACGCACATTTACAAGGAATCCGCCTATGACAGATACACCAATACACTTTGCAAATACTCTGTTTTGCATCATCTTCCTCCTTTCTTAAATTGTCCCACTTTAATTCAAATATATCATACAATTCTATCTTCATCAACATTTTATCTATAAAATAATTTTCCATATATCAAATATTTTTAATGAATGACTGCTTAATCTGCCTCCCCTCTCGCGTCCCAGGGAAAAATGTGATATGTTTGTGATAAACAGGCAAAACCTCAGCCACAGAAAACTATGGCTCCCTGCACGCTCTGACAGTCAAACGCCCCGGCGGCTGAAATTGCTTTCCTGATACAGTTATAGCCAACATGCCTGCAAGGAGGGATTTTTGGGAACAGACCATAAACAGGCTGAAAGACTATCTGACAGCATATTCCCTGAACAATGGAAAAAACAATACCAGACTTCCTTTCGTCCGTTTTTACCGCTTTGACGAAAAAAATATCCGGCTGCCGGATACCTCTGCTCCCTATCTTTATCTGATTGTAAACGGCATGCTGCGGCTGCACACCGAAAAATGACATGGCACGGTTTCGCTGCCGGAATAAATTCCCGCTGGAATAATTGATGAGCCGCTGTCTCCCGCTTTTTTCTCTGACAGATCACGAAAAGGCCGTGAAAACAGGCATTAAATCTCCTGTTTTCACAGCCTTTTTAAACGAATCATATGGCATGTAACCCGATGGTCACAATGCGGGGAACATTACAGCTGGGGACCTGCCGCAACCAGAGCCTTACCGGCCTCGTTGCCTTCGTACTTGGAGAAGTTCTTAACAAATCTCTCAGCAAGATCCTTTGCCTTTGCTTCCCACTCAGACGGATCTGCATAGGTATCTCTCGGATCCAGAATTCCCGTATCAACGCCCGGAAGCTCGGTGGGAACTTCGATGTTGAAGTAAGGAATCTTCTTTGTCGGAGCATTGAGAATGTCACCGTTTAAAATAGCATCGATGATGCCGCGGGTATCACGGATGGAAATTCTCTTTCCGGTTCCGTTCCATCCCGTATTTACCAGGTAAGCCTTGGCTCCGCTCTCTTCCATTCTCTTAACCAGTTCCTGTGCATACTTGGTGGGATGCAGTTCCAGGAAAGCCTGTCCAAAGCATGCGGAGAAGGTAGGAGTCGGCTCGGTAATTCCGCGCTCTGTTCCTGCAAGCTTTGCTGTGAATCCGGACAGGAAGTAATACTGGGTCTGCTCCGGAGTCAGAATGGATACCGGCGGAAGTACGCCGAACGCATCTGCAGACAGGAAAATCACGTTCTTAGCTGCCGGTGCTGCAGAAACCGGACGTACAATATTCTGAATATGGTCGATGGGATAGGATACACGAGTGTTCTCCGTCACGCTCTTATCCGCGAAATCAATCTTTCCGTTCTCATCCAGAGTTACGTTCTCGAGAAGAGCGTTTCTCTTAATGGCATTGTAAATATCCGGCTCGGAATCCTTGTCCAGGTTGATAACCTTTGCATAGCAGCCGCCCTCGAAGTTGAAGATTCCGTTGTCATCCCAGCCGTGCTCGTCATCACCGATTAACAGACGCTTGGGATCGGTGGACAGGGTGGTTTTTCCTGTTCCGGAAAGTCCGAAGAAGATAGCCGTGTTTTCACCGTTCATATCCGTATTGGCGGAGCAGTGCATGGAAGCGATTCCCTTAAGAGGCAGGTAATAATTCATCATGGAGAACATACCCTTCTTCATCTCGCCGCCGTACCAGGTATTGATAATAACCTGCTCACGGCTTGTGATATTGAAGACAACGGCCGTCTCGGAGTTTAATCCCAGCTCCTTATAGTTTTCCACTTTTGCCTTGGATGCATTGTAAACAACGAAATCCGGCTCAAAGTGCTCCAGTTCCTCTGCAGAAGGCTGGATAAACATGTTCTTTACAAAGTGAGCCTGCCAGGCCACTTCCATGATAAAACGGATAGCCATCCGGGTATCCTTATTGGCGCCGCAGAATGCGTCCACCACATAAAGCTTTTTATTGGAAAGCTCCTTTAACGCAATGTCTTTAACGGCTTTCCAGGTCTCCTCGGATGCAGGATGGTTGTCATTCTTGTATTCATCAGAAGTCCACCATACAGTATCTTTGGAGTTTTCATCCATGACAATAAATTTATCTTTCGGTGAACGGCCCGTATAAATGCCGGTCATAACATTTACCGCACCCAGCTCGCTGACCTGACCTTTTTCGTACCCCTCCAGTCCGGGTTTGGTTTCTTCTTCAAATAACAGCTCGTAAGAAGGATTGTGAACAATTTCCATTGTTCCTGTGATGCCATACTTTGTTAAATCAATCGCAGCCATCATTATCTACCTCTTTTCTTTTTTATTGGGAGGCACAAAACCTCACTCTTACCATCATTATACATGATAACGCAATTAAATCAACAAAATTTCCCGCATTTTTTTCTTAATTTTTGTCACTTTCGTCATGTTTTGGGAGTGCCTGAACCTGCTGCATTACAGTCCTGCATTCCGGCAGGCAGAAATAAAGGTCCGGAAGATGTTTTGCTGCTCATCCGAATCGTACATCATCTCCGGATGCCACTGGACTCCCAGTACAAACCGCTCCCCTGGAAGCTCCAGCGCTTCGATAACACCGTCCTCCGACACAGCAGTCACAGAAAATCCGTCTCCTGGCTGAAGTACCGCCTGATGATGGAAAGAATTGGCGCCAATTTCCGCCTTTCCAAATATCTGCTCCAATCTGGTACCCGCCTTCAGTTCCACCTGATGAGATGCAAAATTTAACGGAAACATGGTGTTGCTGTGATTCTCATACCCTCCTTCTATTTCCAGGTCCTGCCAGAGTGTCCCTCCGGCCGCCACATTCATCACCTGAATCCCCCGGCAGATGCAAAGAAGCGGCAGCTTCGTTTCTTCAAGCACATACTTTGCCAGAGCAATATCCTGGCTGTCCCGCTGGGGGATAATCTCTCCCGAATATTTTTTCACCGGCATTCCGTATTCCCTTGGGTTCACATCGTGTCCGCCGCTGATTAATACGCCGTCCAGGCAGGAAACCATCTCCTTTACCGTCTCGAAGCTTCCGCAAATGGGGATCAGAACCGGGATTCCGCCTGCCCTTTCAATGGAATTTACGTAATGATCAGCCAGATAATGCCATTTCTGTCCGGCGGCACCCATATGGGTCAGGAGACCGATTTCATCCTTATACTCAAAATTGCAGGTAATACCAATACGAGGTTTCATGACTGTGTTCCTTTCTGCTGCTGTTTGTGCCATTTCTTTATTTTCATTGTTTGTATTCGTTCTTTGTTTTCGTTGTTTGTATTTGTTTTCGTTGTTTGTATTTGTTTTCGTTGTTCATTTTAGCTGCTTGTTCTGATTATCTGATGATTGATCTCTATTTTAGCAGTATCCTATCTGCATGGCAATCGCACATTTCCCCATCCTACTCTTTCCATCGTTTCAGGCCGTAGGCCGCGAAAATTTCTGTCGCATGCCAGTCCTCAAAACTCCTCCCGTCTGAGGGAAGAAGCATCCAGGAGCCATCCTCTGCCCTGCAGATTCTCATCAGCACCGCCGCCTGGGCATTCGGATCCGCGATGGGAAGCGCATACCGGCCGAGAACCGCCCCATCCTCTTCCCGGACAATCTCAGCAGCCGCATGATTCACCATTCCCAGGTTCTGTGCCAGCTCCCCGGCCCTGTAAAGAGCCATATGGAAGGCGATTTCGTGACAGTATTCGGGAATTTTTCCAACATCCACGCGGACGGCTTCCCTGCCGTACTCATTCAGGATATCGTCTCCCAGAAACTCGACGGCCTGGCTTCTGTCTTTCTTCTGGTTATAAAAAGCAATGTCGTACCGGCGCATAAGCTTTCCTTCCTCATTCAAAAGAAGCGTCAGAATATCTCCATCCACGGCGGGTTCGCCGTCTGCCTGCCATGAAAAACGAAATAGAATCTTCCCGGATTCTCCCGCATTCAGCAGCCTGATTTCCTGATGAAGGCTCTCCGCTTCCAGGAGCTCCCGGTCCATTCCCTTTCCCTCTGTACTCACCGGAAGGTAATGCTTGATGCTGAAAAACTTGCTGTGATTAAATCCGGGAGCCGTACTCTTTCTGATTTCCTCCAGTGTGGGGAAGGGAACCTCGCTGATGTCCTCAATTGGTCCTTCCGATTTTGCCGTTACATGCTTCCACTCGCACTCCACCACATACATGTCCATAAACATATAATGGGGAACGCTGAACTGATTGGGCCTTCGTCCATTGTGGCGGAGCAGTGCCTGCACCGCGGTGCCGTGCCCCGACTTGCTCTGGGTTCTGTCGATGTGGCGGATGATGCCGTTGGCCATGACCGAACGGTAATCATGCATCACGCCGCGGTACAGGTCGTTGGGATGATTGGTCAGCGTGCAGAATGTCAGCGAAACTTTGGGATTCTTTTTCCAAAGATCCACCTTGTGACCTTCCCTCGCGCAGTGAACATAAACAAGAAGCTTTTCCTCCGTCGCCTCATACCCGAAGGATAAAGGCACCACATACGGATAATCGCCGTCGTTGATTCCCACCGTAACAATCTGAATCTGGTCCAGAATCGCCGTTATGATCTTTCTGTCATGAATCTGACTTTCAAACCTTCTCATTGGAATATCGCCTATCATACTGTTTCCTCCTTACATTTCTTTTCTTATATCATCTGCGTACCCTCGTCCAGCCGTTCTATTTTCCCAATCAGCCGTGCAAATTCATGAACTTTTATAAAATGCTGGATTCTTTTGGCGTCCTGACTGTCATACTCCATCATTTTCAGTAAAAGCTGATCCATTCGGTCCAATTTGATCCTTTCCCCTTTCTTATTCCCCTAATTTTATATTTTATCATAAAACTCATGTACGGCAAGTTTGATTGAATCGAGAACAAAGTTACCTGTTTCAATAAGCAAAAAACGGAGACTCTCCCCCTGGAACCTCCGTTTTCTCATCCTGCCTTTTATAACCTGCCCTTTATTTCGTCAGTTTCTCAAATACCGATACCACATACTCTGCAATTGCACAGTCCTCTTCTTCCGTTCCGCCGCCTACGCCGATTCCTCCGGCAATCTTTCCCTGGTAAAACAGCGGATATCCGCCTGCCACCAGAGTAATGCTGAGAACCAGCGCCTCCCCAAACCTCCGGTAAACTCTGGGAAGTCCATGCTCATCACATACGGCAAAGCTGACATCCACGCCAAGCTCCCTGCTCTTCTCCAAAGCCGCCGTACAAAGCTTATCACACAATTCATCTGTTAAAATCATACGGTTTTCCTCCATTCGTTTTTCACCATGATGCCGGCCTTCATACAAGGTGTCTTAACGGAAAAAAGCCGTATTGTCTTGCCCGTTTCTCTGGAAAAATTGCCTGTTCCTACAATTCCCGCGCATATCTGCCGGATACTCTTATTCACCGGATGCCCAGCGTGCAATCTTTTTTGCCCGTTCCAGATAGTCCGCACGGTCACGGCAGGTAGAATCAGAAACACACTGGGTAAACACCTCGGTCCTATACTCTGAAATGGCACGGCTTACGCTGGGTAAGGTTAAAATATTTTTCACATGCCGTTTCATCTCCTCTGGTTCCGATCCCGTACAGGTCAGAAATATACCGACTCTCTTTTTCGGTCCAATCTGATAGGTTTTGCAGGCAAAGGTACAGCACAGACGGTTGATAACCGTTATCATCTGCGCAGCCATAACAGGCCCGGCAAAATCCAATTTGCTTTTCACGGATACGTTCTTCATCTGCACTGCCGTCAAAATACATGTCAATGCCCAGCTCCATAAACATTGCGGTCATTTTATCTGCAGATTCGGAAATATCCCCCGCATATCCAAAGGCATCTTTAAAATAACCGCGAATATCAGCCTCATGGTAAGCTGCCATTTCTTTCAGAAAGCGGGGAAATAGTGTGGTAAGGCTTTTGCGGTAGGATGCGCCAAACAATACCTCCGGAATAAATTCCAGCTCATAAATGTCATAGCTGTAGTTTTCCGCTTTCCCAATTCCCAATCTGCCGGAGGTCGCAATGGATGCTCCGTATAAAATTATTCCTCTGGCATCCAGATCGTCCGGCTGCACGGCCAGCTGCTTCGCCGCTTTCAGCACATTGCGAATAATGGAGATGCCTGCATCATAGGATACAGGATTTTTATCCCCAATCACGGATGCAGAAAGCTGAACCAGCGTCACCAGACCGGTATATGCTGTCAGTTCTTTCCCAAGCGACAGGGAATATTTCGGTACAAGAACCGCATAATCCGCAGGGATTCCGAAAGCTGTACCAAAATCATCCGGCTGTGAATCGACAGAAACTGCTCCAAGTCCGTATTCCGATCCGCTGGACGAATAGGTCGGCATCAGGATCAGCGGAAGCTTCTTCAGGCCATAAGGATTTTTGCCTTTTACATAATCCCACCAGTCCGCTTCATGACACGCACCAAATGCGACGAGTTTTGCACAGTCCATCACACTTGCACCGCCTGCGCCAATAATCAGCTCCACCTGAAGTTGATGCCATTTGGTATAAACTGCAGACGGCAAATAACGTCTGCCTCTCCCAATATGGAAAAATCTGCTCTGCCCCTATGCTGCGGTTCCTGACGTTTCCTCTTCAGAATGAAAGCAACATCCGGCTGAGAAACCAAAAGACTCAGGACAACATCAGTCATCCTGAGCCCGCTCTTTTTCTTCCTTTATTCCCAGTTCCGCACACTTTCTGTAAAAGGTCCGCCTGCTGATTTCCAGCGTCTCCATGGTCTGCGTCCGATTCCAGTCATTCTTCTCCAGTTCCCTTAAAATCACCTGCCGCTCAAACGCATGAACCTGATCCGTCAAAGGACCGTCCTGCAAAAGCGCTTTTTCGTAGGTTTTTCCGGAGTCCCTGTAAACGGTACCCGTTCTCCGGCGCAGCTCCTGATCCAGATGATGGAGGGCCGTCACATCCCGGGAAATTAAAACCGCTCCGAAAAATTTCCTGTTTTTCCATATGGGATACGCCTGCAAATCCACATATTTTCTTACCGACGGAACCAAATGCTTCCCATCAGAAACCGGAGCCTTTTCCCGAAGGGTCCGGCATAAAATTGAAGCAGGATCCACATCCTGAATCATTCGGCCAATGAGCCGGTACAGCGGAACACCTGAGATTTCCGTATAAACCGGATTTGCATAGAAAATACGGCCCTGGCTGTCCGCAGCAAGAACTCCATCGGAAATTCTGTCCAGGATTTCTTCAAAAAAACCATCCTCCTGCTTTCTTAAAAGAAACAGCAAAAGTTCTCTGGAAAGAAGCCCCCAGCTTTGATTCCTGTCCCCGGCTACGCAGATAAACTCCGGCATCCGCTCTACCTGTTTTCGCTCCAGCAATCCAAGGCTGGTCTCTGCGCACAAAAAGCCCGCATGTTCCGGCATGCGAGCTTTTTCTGTTCTTTTCACAAGATCTCCCACTTTCATTCCGTACCCTCTTACAATGTCAGAATAATTCCGCCATCATTGGCATAGACCGTGGCCAGTCCCGCCGTTTCCGTAATAATCACGTCTTTGAATTGCGCCATTTCACACATCTTCTGTTTCACATACTCCGCCCGCTCAGGCGCATTGCAATGCGCGATCATCAGGCGTTTGTTTTTTGTATCGCCGGCATTTTTAACAGCCGCCTCCGTCATCCTCTGGAGGGCCTTCTGGATTCCTCTCGCCTGATCCAGCTTGATAATGTTGCCCTTCTCGGCACTCATTACCGGCTTTATGTTTAATGTGGTGGCAAAAAAGGCCTGCAAACCGGTCAGTCTCCCGTTTTTACGCAGCGTATCCAGGCTCTCCAGAACAAAATATGTCTTCATTTCGTCCCTGTATTCCAGGGTTTTCTGCACCACTTCTTCAAACGAAAGCCCTGCCTCGCACAGCTCCCGGATTTTTAAGGCGATATTCACCTGTCCGCAGGAAGCGGACTCGGAATTGATAATCGCAATGTTTTTCTTTCCGTGTTCTTCCTCATAAAGGGTCTTGGCCAGAACCGCGCTGTTGTAGCTGCCGCTTAAGGGCGCGGAAATCGTAATCACGAACACATTGGGTTCCTCGCAGTTATAGGCCTCCTTAAACATTTCCGGCGACGGGCAGGCCGATTTGGCACATTCCGTGCTTTCCTTTACAATCTTTAAAAACTCCTTCTGGTTAAAGCTGTCATCATCGACAAACTGATGGTCCCCTACCATAAGAGTAAAGGGGATCAGCGTGTAAACCGGATCCTTTCTCATTTCTTTTGTCAGGTCCAGGCAGCTGTCCCCTATAATCTTATACCTCATACCGCTTCCTCCAGATATTTATTTCCATCATCGGTGTTTTATAACGTAGTAATGATTACTATATATTATAGTGTCCCCTCTGGAGAAAGTCAAGATTTTTGCCTATATTCTGTTTGGATTCTTAAACGATATCCTGTTCGTATTCTTTGTTTGACTCCCATTCGGCTCTGCTGCCAGTCTTTCGTTTGACTTCTTTTTCCGCCTCTTATCCGGCAGCTTTTCCTTCTTTTACCTGTACTCCTTCTCGTAAATATAGTCCGGGGCACAGTAAACGATATCTCCGTCCTTAATGGTCATTTCCGGCTTCAGAATCCGATCCGCCTCAAAAGCAGAGCCCTTCCAGTCCCTCCAGGTCTGATGGATGGAAAGCCAGTCAAAAATTGCGATATCCGCCCGGGCCCCTTCTGACAGACAGCCAATCTGCCCTTCCATTTTCATCAGTTTCGCCGGCGCGCTGGTGGCCATCTCCACCACATGACTCAGCGGGATTCCCATGGCCGCGTATCTGGACATCAGATTCGGCAGGGAGAAAATGGGACGGCGGTACATGCTGGCCAGAACCAGATCCGTACTGCAGAAATCGGCGATAAAGCCCTGTTCCATGGCCTTTAACATCACATCGAAGTCTCCATGTTTGCGGCCCTCTGCCGTATCAAACAGGATTCCTCTTTTTCTTGCCTCCAGGACGCAGTCATAAACCTTCCCGTTTTCATCGATGATCGTATTTTTTACACCCTGATACACATGTTCAAAAATATCTCCGGGCCGGAGAATCTTTAATACCTCGCAGGTGGGAACAGGAATATTGGTGCAGTGAACCTCCACCGGACAGCCGATTTTCTCTGCAATGGCAACGGTCGCCTTTAACGGCTCGATCCCAAGCCCTTCTGCCAGTTCTTCACTCTGGCGAATTTTAAGACCCAGAATATTATCTCTGTTTTCATCATAAATCCGGGCCATTTTCTCCGGATTAAAGTATTTGGGATTGATATTTTCATGATAACTGGTCGTGGCAAGGCCGGCAGAGCACACCTGGAGAAAGCTTTTGATAGTTACTTTGCTTCTCTCAATAACTGCCTGCCGGAACATCCGGTAATTTGAAACACCGGCGGTGGCATCCACCGCACTGGTAACGCCAGTGGGCAGATAAGCCAGATCCGGATAAATTCCAATATCTGTACCCTCTGCAAACATATGGGCATGAGAATCAATCAGACCGGGAAATACCATACGGCCTTCTGCATCAATCACATGCCTGGCATCCTCTCCTTCCTCATACCGTACAATTTTTCCGTTATAAACTGCAACCGGACGCACCTCATCCACTCCGTTTGCCGGGTCAATCACATGTCCGTTCCGAATCAGTAAATCAAGCATTTCATTAACCTCCTGTATGTTCACTCCTGCCAGGAACCTGGCTCCTTTTAAATACAAACTGCCGCAGGAACAGGCTCAGATACCTGCTTGGAACATGGTTCCTTCCTGCGGCAGCATATGATCTCAATAATCCGTATATCGTCTTCACGCATCTTCAGGCGGAAGTGATGCGGCATCCATTCTCTTTCTTCTGCAAAAAGCTTCTTTCGTTCTGCATCCTTCCTGCCGCCTGTGTCTGCGGCGATATGGTTATGAGGACATCTGCCCTCTGATATAGCCAAGAATCATCGCCAGAACCGTTGCAATGGCCGCAACGCTGCTGGCCGGCGCGGCAATCAGATCCGATAAGGACACGGCCAGGCTTCCATTTAAGGTCAGCACAGCAACCGCCTGTCCGGCAACCATCACAACCACCGCCAGGAAAAAGACGACCGTCACAATGACACACAACGTCTCTACAAGTTTTTCCACCGATTTCATCGCTCTCTTCTCCTCTCATCGAATCACAGGAAGGATTCCATAGGCCACCAGCACCGCCACACCCAGCAGCGGAATCACATAGTCCGTAATCAGCGGCCGGAATATCACCTTCGGATCTTTCACCCCTGCCAGCCCGCAGGATATGAAGATCGGTGAGGAACTTGGCGGAGAAGCGCCTTCTGTGGAAATGCATATCATAAACGCAACAACCGCACAGATGGGGGCAATTCCCGCATCAACAAAAACAGAGTAAGCTACCTGTCCGATGGCCGCCGTCGTCGCAACGGCACTTAAGGGGCCGGCAACCAGAGCAATCATAATACAGGTTAAAACAACCATCAGGATTCCCGGCAGAGACAGCGACTGAAGGATCACTGCCAGATCCTGGTCAAAACCAACGGCATTCAGCACGTTGCTGGCTGCCAGGGCAAATAAGAGCACACCGCCGACGGTGCAGAAGCTGGAGTGACAGCTCTTTAACAGATCCACCCAGCCGCCTGCGCTCCTGGGAAGATTCTTTCTTCCTACAATAAAGCAAATCAGACATACAACGATGGGTACCCAGAGCACGATGTTAATGGCTCCCACACCATCCTCACCGAAACTGCCGATTCCTTTTAAGGCATCGGCCACGGGCCCGATGGTAATCAGCAGCGGAATTGCGATTCCCAGAAGCATCAAAAGAGAAGTCCAGTTATCACGGAAGGACTTTCCCAAAGGTTTGATCTGGTCTGCAGGAACCGGCTTTACATCGTATTTTCTTGCATACAGCCATACGCGAAGCAAACGGTATCCAAAGGTCCAGGCACCTGCGCAAAGACAGGCCACATAAGCATCCCCCACACTGACAACCGCAGAAACCTCCGCCAGGCCAACTAAAAGATACAGTGCTGAACAGGAAGGCATGGACTGACCAACACCGGCGTTTCCGGCATTCATCGTTGCTGCCACCGGCTCCGGCCATCCGCTGTCCTTCATCCACGGAACCGTAATGGCTCCCACAGTCGAGCAGTTGGCAATGGCGTTTCCGGATACCAGTCCGAACAGGAAGCTGGCGCATACCGATACATAAGCAGCGCCGCCGCGCACACGGCCAATCATGGAGTTTAATAGTTCCACCAGTTTTTCAATGATTCCGGTTTTTGTCATTACGACAGCCATCATTAAGAACAGCATGGTTGCCAGGAATGAGCTCTCCCTGGATGCCGAATAAATGGCAGTCCAAAGCGTATTGATGATATCCGCCGGACCGTTAAACAGTGCGATGACCACAAGGCCAACCAGCATTGCCTCCGCAATATTCCGTTTGACAACAAGCATCCAGACCAGAATGGCGAGAATATAGACAACAAATGCCCATACACCAATTCCAATCGTCATAGTTACACCCCTATCTTGTTTTTGTAGAATTTGTACAAATCCGTATGTATTTTGGATGTCTTTATTGTATGATAAATGAGTACAAAAATCCAACAGGGAATTTTTAAGTTTTCAACAAACCAAAAATGAAATTTTAAATTCCACCTCTCCTAAGGGGAGTAGCGTTTACTTCTGCACAGTTGATATTTACTCTTTCATACATCCATGGTATGGTTATCTCTCCTTCTGACAGCAGTAGAAGGAGGCT
>DVGC01000040.1 GCA_018712915.1 Candidatus Copromonas faecavium (nom. illeg.)
ATGGAAAGATTCCATCTAAATTCTTAAATTTCTGTAATGGTTTTCCATCATAAGGTTTCCAAGATTCCGGAAATATGATATAATGAGCGCAAGTGAGCCTATGGGAGCTTGCTCACATATGGCGAGCGGCGAATGCTGATCACAGGCTATGCCTGTGATATAATGACCGCAAAGCAGCCATGGTACCTGCATATTCCGGCTGGCGTGTTTGCCGCACAATCCGGACGTATCAAAAATATCGTGGCTTTTCGTTATGCATGATCCATGCAGGAAAGGCAGGCATTCCTGCCGCCGGACAGTCATTCACAGAGAAGAGAGGAGGCCGCTCCCTGCTTGAATGGGAGTGTGAAACGATGAAATTATTGTCATTAGCGGAAGAACTGAAAAGCAATTCCTACCCTGGCCGCGGAATTGTACTTGGCAAGTCAAAGGATGGAAAAACCGCCGTTGCTGCCTATTTTATTATGGGAAGAAGCTCCAACAGCAGAAACCGGGTGTTTGTTGAAGATGGCGAGGGAATCCGGACGCAGGCCTTTGATCCCGATAAGCTGGAAGATCCCAGCCTGATTATTTATTCCCCGGTCCGTGTCCTGGGAAATAAGACCATTGTGACCAACGGTGACCAGACCGATACCATTTATGAGGGAATGGACAAGCAGATGACCTTTGAGCAGTCCCTGCGCAGCCGCACATTTGAGCCGGACGGCCCCAATTATACTCCCCGGATTTCCGGTGTGATGCACATCGAAGGCGGCAATTATAATTTCGCTTTGTCGATCTTAAAGAGCAGCGATCAGAATCCGGAAAGCTGCAGCCGCTTTACCTATGCATATGAAACGCCGATCTGCGGTGAGGGCCGCTTTATCCATACCTATATGGGAGACGGCAATCCGCTGCCAAGCTTTGAAGGAGAGCCCAAGCGGGTGGAAATCGACGGCGATATTGACAGCTTTACGAATATGGTCTGGGAGAACCTGAATGAGGATAACAAGGTTTCCCTGTTTGTCCGCTTTATTGATATAGCAACTGGAACGTACGAAACCAGAATCATCAATAAAAACCAGTAACCGGAAGCTGCCGGAACCGCCTCTGGTTTCAGGCAGAGCAGGTTTCAGACAGATATTTACCATGTCCGGCCTGCTCCCGACATGCCGGCCGCGGCCTGTCGGGAGCAGGCAGGAGAAAAAGGAGAGAAGAAGATGAAAGAAATGGAATTAAAGTACGGCTGCAACCCCAATCAGAAGCCTTCCCGGATTTTTATGGAAAACGGCGGAGAGCTTCCTATTACGGTTTTAAACGGCAGACCGGGCTATATCAATCTGCTGGACGCTTTTAACGGCTGGCAGCTGGTGAGAGAGTTAAAATAGGCCACCGGACTTCCGGCCGCCACATCCTTCAAGCATGTATCCCCTGCCGGGGCTGCTGTGGGACTGCCCATGGATGAGGTACTGAAAAAAATCTACTGGGTTGCCGATCTGGGCGAGCTTTCCCCGCTGGCCTGTGCGTATGCCAGAGCCAGAGGCGCCGACAGAATGTCTTCCTTTGGTGACTTTATTGCCCTTTCCGACGTCTGCGATGTGGATACGGCAAAGTTAATCAAACGGGAAGTATCCGATGGCGTCATTGCTCCTGGATATGAACCGGAAGCGCTGGAAATATTAAAGGAAAAGAAAAAAGGCGGCTATAATGTAATCCAGATTGATCCTGACTATGAGCCGGATCCCATTGAGCGCAAGCAGGTGTTCGGCGTTACCTTCGAGCAGGGAAGAAATAATCTGGAAATCAACAAAGAGCTTCTTTCCAATGTGGTAACGGAAAATAAGGAGATTCCGAAACAGGCCATGATGGATCTGATGATCTCCCTGATCACCTTAAAGTATACCCAGTCCAACTCCGTCTGCTACGTCAAAGGCGGACAGGCCATCGGAATCGGCGCCGGTCAGCAGTCCAGAGTACACTGCACCAGACTGGCCGGACAGAAGGCGGACAACTGGTTCCTGCGTCAGGCTCCTCAGGTTTTAAATCTGCCCTTTATTGACAAAATCAAACGCGCCGACCGGGATAATGCCATTGACGTCTATATCGGTGATGAATATATGGACGTGCTGGCAGATGGAGAATGGCAGAAGGTGTTTAAAGAGAAGCCGCCGGTATTCACAAAGGAAGAGAAGAAGCAGTGGCTTTCCAGAATGACGGATGTGGCCCTGGGCTCCGATGCCTTCTTCCCCTTCGGTGACAACATCGAACGGGCGCATAAGAGCGGTGTCCGCTATATCGCTCAGCCGGGCGGTTCCGTCCGCGATGACAACGTCATCGACGTCTGCAACAAGTATGGAATTGCCATGGCATTCACCGGAATCCGTCTGTTCCATCACTAATTGCCGATTTTCTCATTGATTCAGCAGGAGCCCTGTCTTTTGCCGGAGTTTCCGGCAATGGCAGGGCCCCTGAAGGCTATCGCAAAAAGTGCTTGCAAATCCGGCGGACATATGATAGACTAATATCCGTTCGATACGTAATATTTCGCGCCGGCATGGCGGAATGGCAGACGCATCAGACTCAAAATCTGACGGGGGCAACCTCGTGCCGGTTCAAGTCCGGCTGCCGGCAGGAAAAGAATGCGAGGGCATGACCTGCTCCCTTTAAAAGGGAAGGGGTTATGCCTTTTTCTTTGCCCAAACGGCGGCCTGGTAAAGGCAGTGTCTGTACTTTGATGCCGGCAGGTGTATGAACTGTGCGAAAAGCAGGAAAGATGCAGAACATACAAATAAACGGAAAGGATGAAAACATGAATAATAAACGAAAATTACTGACCGTCCTTCAGGGGATGATTGTGGGCGGAACCATGCTGGTTCCGGGAGCCAGCGGCGGTTCCATGGCCATGATTCTTGGAATTTATGACCGGCTGATCTCCTCCATCAGCTCTTTTTTCAAAGATGTGAAAGGGAATCTTTTGTTTCTCGCTCTGTTCTGTCTTGGAGGCGGGGTGGGAATCCTGGTATTTGCCAGACCCCTTCTGTATCTGATTGAACGGTTTCATATGCCAATGATGTATTTCTTCCTTGGAGCCGTGGCCGGGGGCGTTCCCTTGATTTTTTCTCAGGCGCAGATAAAAAAGATTACCTGGAAAACAGTTATTTGTATTATTATCGGGATTATCGCAGTTTTCTTAATCGGATTGATTCCCGAAGGGACGTTTCAGTCGGAAATGGATGCGGGCCTTACCAGCTCCCTGCTGCTGATTCTGGCCGGAATTTTCGCAGCCGTTGCCCTGGTTCTTCCCGGAATCAGCGTTTCCTATCTGTTTCTGGTCATGGGAATGTATGACGAAATTATGCGGGCCATCAGCACCTTTTATCTGCCCTTTTTGCTGCCCTTGGGCATTGGATTGCTCTTAGGCGTCATTCTTACGACAAAAATCCTGGAAACAGCCATGCACCGGTATCCGCAGCCCACCTATCTGATTATTTTGGGTTTTATATTCGGTTCCATGGTTCAGGTATTTCCGGGCATTCCCTACGGTGTGAATTTTGCTGTCTGCATGGCCACCTTCGCGGCCGGCTTCTGCGCCATCCGCTATCTGTCCATGAGAGAGAGCCAGGCATCATAACTCCTGCCTAAACGCAAATAAATCGGCCGTCTGATATTCAGATGCCGGACGGCCTGAACAGAGAAATCAGAACATAAAAGTGCCTGTCTTTCCTTCATGGTCAGACAGGCATTGTTATTTTTATCTTGCCGTACTGGAAAAGCTTCTGGCATTCACTCCAGCTCCCCGACCGGAATCCCGGGCGAAGCAACGAGAGAGTAGTTGGTATGATAAACCACAAATCCAGGGGCCGCGCCGGGAACCTTTTTTAAATTTTTTCTCTGAATATAATCAATTTCCACCTTATCCTGGTTTCTTCCTTTGGAATAATAGGCGGCCAGGGCACCGGCTTCCTCGAATACCCGGTCAGGAAGCTCCCGTCCCTCCGATTTCACGATCACATGGGAACCGGGAATCCCTTTGGCATGGAACCACCAGTCATTTCCGGAGGCGAGCTTAAAGGTCAGCTCCTCATTCTGATAATTGTTCTTTCCCACATAAATGTGAAACCCGTCGGAGGACAGGTAATGGAAGGGGCGGCTGATGATTTTCTTTTGCTTTTTGCCGCCGGAAAAATGACGCTTGATATAGCCGTACTCCGTCAGCTCCTCCTTAATCTGAGCCAGATCTTCCTCTTTCCTTGCAATATCCAAAAACGTACTGATGGATTCCAGGTGCTCGATTTCCGCCTGGGTCTGCATAAGCTGATCCGTGGTTGCCTCAAAGGTCCTTTTCTGTTTGTTATACTTTTCAAAATACCGGACTGCATTTTCCCTGGCAGAAAGGGTGGGATCCAATGGGATGGTCACTTCCGTATTGTCATAATAATTGGTGCAGGAAAAGCTCTTTTCTCCCTCTGGAATGTTATAACCATAGGTATTGAGAAGTTCTCCGTAAATCCGGTATTTCTCCCGCTTTTCAGTATCCTTTAACTGTTTCTGCTGCAGATCCCGCTTCTTATAGCTGCGTTCCAGGCTGTTGGAAAGAATTTTCCGCAGGTCCGTGGATTTCTGATGAATCCGGGAAACGGCATTTTTTTCCGCATAATACTGTTCCAGAAGGGCGCTGATTGAAGGAAAGGAAACTGAACGGTAGTCCCCGCCCTCATACATGGTAAGGGGAATGGAAGCAAACTCTGCCGGCTTTTCCTTCTGGTAAACAATATTCGGCGTAAACTTTCCCTGACGCACATCATCCATGACCCAGGAGAAAGCATGATACAGATGGGTCAGCTCCGCATCGGAAAGCTCTTTGGCCGAAATATCCCCGTCCAGAGAAGCCAGATGGCAGATCTGGGCCGCGGCCACGGGACTGAGTCCCGTCAAATCAAGATAAAGGGCTTTGGATAAAATCTGCGGAGTCCCCTTGATCAATTCTTTAAAGGCTTCTTCCGTAATGGTCAGAGGATCTTTTTTCTCTCCTGCGTGGGGGATGAAATATTCTCTGCCGGGAAGAACCTCTCTGACGGAGCTGACCTGAGCAGATATATGTTTGATGCTGTCCAGGATCAGATTCCTGTCGTCACAGAAAATGATGTTGCTGTGTTTTCCCATCAGCTCCACAATTAAAAATTTCCTTCTTAAGTCCCCCATTTCATCCAGATGCTCCACTTCAATCCGAACCACCCGCTCCAGACCGGGCTGAGTCACGGAAACGATCCGTCCGCCGGAAATGTGTTTTCGCAGCAGCATGCAAAAATTGGGGGCCGTCAGCGGCCCGGGCTTGTTGGTTTCCGTAAAATAAAGGAGGGGAAGGCTGGCGTTGGCTGAAATCAGAAGCCTGATGTTTTCCCGGTTTCCCTTTATTGTTAAAATCAGTTCATCCTTTTCCGGCTGAGCAATCTTTGAAATGCGGCCGGATACAATTTTATCATTCAAATCCCGTACCAGATTTGCAACTACAATTCCGTCAAATGCCATATGTCTTGTCCTTTCCAAATGTTTCCGCTAAAATTTCACTGACATGCCGGGTCAGCTCCTCCACCGAATGGGCGCGGCTCCTGGCGCATTCCCTGGCAGGCTTTTCACAGAGCAGACATTTCCGCTCCGGCATTCCAAGTTCCTGCCTGGAAATTTTGTTTCCTTCCCTATCAAGCACATCCATATCAAAGAGCCGCCCGAGAGAGGAGCCGTCCTCGATGGGAACCAGAAGTGCTTTTACGTCCCGGGGCAGCGCATCCACAAGAAAAAAAGCTTCCGTACCGGTATTGGCGAGAAGGAGACGTTCCTCTAAAACCCGGTACTGCGCTTTTTTAAGAGCAGCACCAATCCGGGAAAGGCCCTCTAAAAATGCTTCCGGTGTTCCGGAAAGAAGCTTCACTGGCCCGGGAATGTTTAATGTAAAAGAAATCAGGCTGCCGCCTCCTGAAGATAGAAGCTCTTTCTGGCAGAAAACCCGACGTTCCCTGGCGTTTAACATGTCCTCCAGGGGAACTTCACTCCCCACAAGTTCCGATAACCGCGCCATTTCTTCTTTTGAAAGATGAAAAAGTTCCATGTACGTATATTCCTCACTTTTCCCGCAGCACAGGATATCCAGGTGCCGCGGCTGTTTCTATATTATTCCTGCACCAGTTCCCGGAGGCAGTCCAGAAACCCGTGCATATATTTTGTCAGATACAGTTCCTTCCGGTAACAGGCATAAAAGTGTCTTGGACGGGTCACTCCCTGGATAGGGTAAATCTTATATGGGACATCTGAGCCATGATCCGCATCTACATAAGAATCGGGACAGGCCATGACCAGCGGAGCAGCCGCCACCATATGTTTCCCCACCTCGATGCTGATCGTTTCCAGCGCCAGTTTGGGAGCAATTCCCCGTTCCAGAAACAAAGAATCCAGGATGGCCCGTACCGAATGGCCCCGGCGGCTGCAGATAAACTCCTCATTGGCTGCCTCACGGATGTCAATCGGTGTGCCGGGAGGAATGCGGGAAGCAAGGGAGCAGTCCTTATTTACCAGAAGCACCAGATGTTCCTCTTTTAAAAGCTCATATACCAGTCCCTCATGCCTGGGAAACGTGGTAAGAAGGGCGATGTCCACCGTCCCCTCCAGCACCGTCTGCTCCAGCAAAGCCGATCCATGCTCCATAAGCTCCAGGGCAACATGGGGAAACTGCTTTTTGAATTTTGGATACAAAAGAGGCAGAAGCTCCATGGCCCGCTGAACCGAAATTCCCAGCCGAAGGGAGCCGGATTCTTCCCGGCTCAGTTCCTCCACCTGCTTTTTCAAATTGGCAGACAGATCCAGAATCTGCCTTGCCGTATTGACGTAAAGCTCACCGGCCGGCGTCAGGGAAACAGGCTCCGTGGACCGGTCAAAAATCGCCGTTCCCAGACTGGCCTCTGCCGCTTTAACCGCCTGACTTAAGGAGGGCTGGGATACGTAGAGCCGTTTGGCCGCCGCAGTAAAGCTTCCTTCCTTTAAAACAGCCAGAATATACTGCATATGTTTTTCGTTCATGTTCCCCCTCCTTTGTAACCTCTATTTTCCACGGCAAACGCCGGTCTGTCAAGCGGGAGATAGTGAAAGGCCCATAGAAGCTCCGGCAAAGTGATTCCATAAGCCTTTCCCTATCAGAGTCATAAGAATAAGGATATTGGACTGCTGGAACACCCCATGGTAAAATGAAGAAAACAGGAAGAACGAGGAGGAGCCAACATGGAAATTAAAAAAACTGCCATGGCCGGGACGCTGGAATCCAGCGATGCTCAGGTAACCGTAGAACCGGGAGAAGGCGGCATTGAGCTTCTGATTGAGAGCAGCGTCATGTACCAGTACGGACGCAGAATCCGTACGGTGGCCCTGGAAACCCTGAACCGCCTGGGAGTCACCAACGCAAGAGTGACCATTTTTGACAAAGGCGCGCTGGACTGCACCATCAAGGCCAGAGTGGAGTGCGCCGTTTACCGTTCCAACGAGATTACGGAACAGCTGCCATGGGGAGGTGTGATTCGATAATGCATCCAAATAAAAAAAGACTGAGACGTTCCATGATGTTTTTAAACTGTCAGAAGCCGGCCCTGATTAAGGATCCGTATATCTATCAGCCTGATTCCATCATGCTGGATCTGGAGGATGCGGTGGCGGAAAATCAGAAGGATGCGGCCCGGTATTCGCTGTTTCATGCCTTAAAAGAAATTGATTATCGCGGCGTGGAACGGGTGGTCCGGATCAACGGTCTGGATACTCCTCACTGGAAAGAGGATATCCGTGTCTGTGTGGCCGGAGGCGCGGATACCATCCGTATCGCAAAGACCGAATCGGCAGCCGATGTGCGGACCGTGGAAGAGCACGTGCTGGCGGCGGAGCGGGAATTTGGCCGTCCGGAGGGCAGCACGCTTTTAATGGCTGCCCTGGAATCCTGCAAAGGCGTGTTAAATGCCCTGGAAATCTGCCAGTCCTCAGACCGGCTTATTGGCATTGCCCTGTCCGGCGGAGATTACACCAAGGATCTTCAGACCACCATCACGGGAACCGGTGTGGAGCTGATGGGCGCCAGACAGCATATGATTATGGCGGCAAGAGCAGCCGGCGTTCAGTGCTGGGATACGGTATTTACCAACCTGGACGATATGGAAGGATTTGAACGGGAAACAAAGATGATCAAGCTCATGGGATTTGACGGAAAATCCCTGGTAAATCCCAGGCAGATTGCCGTCGTTCACCGGATTTTTACCCCCAGCGAGAAGGAAATTCTTTTCGCGGAAAAGGTGGTTCGGGAGATTGACGATAAGAAGGCGAAGGGAATCGGCGTGTTCACCGTAGACGGAAAGATGATCGATGTGGCCTTCTATGACGGAGCGAAACGGACACTGGCCATGGCAAAAGCCGCAGGCGTCTATAAGGGGGTGTGCTAAATGAGAAACGCAGTTGGACGGGAAATTCCCGAAGAGATTTTAAAAGAAACTGGAAAAGAGGCCTTCCGGGGCGCTTATGCGTTCGATAATTATGAATACAGGAAGGCTGCTCCCACTGTACATGCCTTAAACGATCCGGGGCGCAGCAAGCTGGTGGAAAACATCCATGAGGCGCTGGTGAAATGCGGCATCCGTGACGGTATGACCTTATCCTTCCACCACCATTTCCGGGAGGGAGATTACGTGGTCAATATGGTCATGGAGGAAGTGCACCGGATGGGCGTGAAGGATATCACCATCTGTGCCAGCTCCCTGGGAAAGGCCAATGATCCCATCGTCCCCTATATCGAAGACGGCACTATCACCGGTCTGCAGTCCTCCGGCGTCCGCGGAAGAATCGGAGAGGCAATTTCCAACGGAAAACTGAAAAATCTGGCCATCATGCGTTCCCACGGCGGAAGAGTGCGGGCCATTGAAAGCGGCGAGGTTCATATTGATATTGCCTTTATCGGTGCTCCCACCTGTGACGAATATGGAAACATGCGGGCCAACGGCGGAAAAAGCGACTGCGGCGTTTTATCCTATGCCATGGCTGATGCGGAGTATGCCGATCGGGTGGTGGCAGTTACCGACTGTCTGGTTCCCTTCCCCAATATCCCGGCCAGTATTTCCATGGTTCATGTGGATTACGTCTGCGTGGTGGACGCCATCGGAAATCCGGAAAAAATCGCCACGGGAGCAGCCAAACCGACCACGGACGTGCGGAAGCTGATGATGGCCGACTACTGTACTCAGTTTGTGATCCATACGCCTTATTTCAAAGAAGGGTTTTCCTATCAGACCGGCGTGGGCGGGGCATCCATCGCCTCCACCATCTCCCTGGGAAAAATCATGGAGGAGCGGGGCATCCACATGGGATTGGGACTGGGCGGAATCACAACCCCCATGTGCGAATTATTGGAAAAGGGATTGATTAAGAAACTGGTGGATACCCAGGATTTTGATCTGGGCGCCATCGAATCCATCAAAACCAATCCCAACCACATTGAGATTTCCGCGTCCGAATACGCCAATCCTTTTAACAAGGGAGCCTACGTCAACAAGCTGGATTTCGTCATCCTCGCTTCCCTGGAAGTGGACGTCCATTTTAACTGCAACGTGGTAGTTGGCTCCGACGGAATGATTTCGGGAGCCCAGGGAGGCCATCCGGACACGGCAGCAGGGGCCAAATGTACCATCGTTATTCTGCCTCTCCTGCAGGGACGGATTCCGGCCATCCGCACCGACGTGACCACCGTCACTACACCGGGAGAAACAGTGGATGTGGTCATTACCGACTACGGCATTGCCATCAACCCCAGGCGGCAGGATCTGGTAGAATGCATGAAGGATGTGGATCTTCCCTTCTGCACCATCGAAGAACTGCGGGACAAGGCCTATGCCATGGCTGGCGAGCCGGATGCGGTTCCCTTTGAAGATCGGGTTGTGGGCATCATCGAAGCCCGTGACGGCACCATTATGGATGTGGTACATCAGAGGAAGGAGTTTTCCTTTTAACGTTTCTGCGTGAACCTGCAGCGGCAGAAGCTGCAAAGAAAATACCGCTTCATATCCCGGCTTTTTGTGCTATAATAATCCCTGAGCATCCTGTTAACATGCAGAATCGGCGGCGGTTTGCCCGAGCTTTCCTATGGGGAATTGGAATCATGAGTCCCAGTCAGCATAACGGCAAACCTGCCGCAGAACAGGTTATCAGATTCAGAAAAGGAAAAGAGAGGATATGAACGAAATGCAAGCAGAAACGGGCCGGGAGAAGAAGGCAGACGCCCACACCCTGTGGACACTGTTTAAAACCTGTTTTGTTATCAGCGCCTGTACCTTCGGCGGAGGCATGGTCATTATTTCCATGCTGCAGAAGAAATTTGTGGAAGAACTAAAATGGATCGGGCAGGAGGAGGTTATGGACCTGGTGGCCATCGCCCAGTCCTGTCCGGGCGTTATGGCCGTCAACACCTCCATCATCATCGGTTACCGAATTGCCGGAGTCCCGGGAGCCCTTTTAACGGTGGTGGGAACGGTGCTGCCGCCGATGATCATCCTGACCATTATTTCTGCCTGCTATGTTCAGTTCCGCAGCAACCGGATTGTGGCCCTGGTGCTGAAAGGAATGCAGGCCGGAGTCGCTGCCGTCATGATCAATGTAACCATCACCATGTGCGGCAGCGTGGTGGGGAAAAAGGAGACGCTGTCCATTCTGATGCTTGTCTGCGCGGCCATTGCCATTCTGCTTTTTGACGCAGACGTGATTCTTGTGATTCTGGTCTGCGGCTTTATCAGCGGATTTCTCACATGGAACAACATCAGGAGGGCAGGAGTAAAATGATTTATCTGGAGCTTTTTAAAACCTTTTTCCTCATTGGAATGTTCAGCTTCGGAGGCGGTATGGCCAATATGGAGTTAATCCGAAGCCGGGTGGTGACGGATCATGGATGGCTGACCAACACGGAATTTACGGACATCATCTCCATCTCGGAAATGACTCCCGGACCCCTGGGAATTAACATCGCCTCCTTTGTCGGTACCCGGACAGCCGGAATAGGTGGAACCGTGGCGGCTACGTTCGCCTATGTTCTTCCTTCTCTGGTGATTGTCCTTATCATGGCGCGGATTTACTATAAATACCGGAACCTGGATGCAGTCAAGGGCGTTTTAAACGGCCTTCACCCGGCGGTGGCGGCCATGGTGCTGGCAGCGGCAGTCAAGCTGGTGGCCAATGCCTGGTGGGGCGGCATTGAACTTGCTTCCCTGGAAAATACCGACCCGATCGCCGTGATCCTGGCCATTGTATTTCTGATCCTGCTTCAAAAGAAAAAACTGGGGCCGGTACAGTCTATCCTGTGCAGCGGAGTCTGCGGAGCAGTTCTTTATGGGGCTTTTCAAATCCTGTAGGAACAGAGAAAAAGAACAAACTGAATTTTCTGAATGCCCGTTCAGCTGAAACAGCATTCTGACAGATACCCTCAGGCAGGGCATAACGCACGAAAACCTGCCTGGGGGTATTTTTCTATTGCGGAACAGCTTAAACGTCATCAGAAACTCCAGCTTAAGCACCATAAGAAAATACGGGATTGACATTTTGGTTAGTCAGTGCTAATCTATTCTGTAGTTAGACGACGCTAATTCAATGCAAATAGAAAGTTTCATACGGGGAGGCATTTTGATGGCAAACGGTATCATTATTCTTATTCTGATTCTCATTTGTATTTTTGCGGTAAAAGGCGCCGCCAGACGTATGATTTACGGATGCTGCGGCGGACGGGATGTGGAAAAAAGAAAGAAGGTGGCCGATCAGGATCCATCCCATTATCCATACTGCGCGAAAATCGGGGTGGACGGCATGAGCTGCAAAAACTGCAGAATCCGGGTGGAAAATTCTCTGAACGAGACAGAAGGCGTATGGGCAGCGGTAAATTTAAAAAAGAAAGAAGCCACCGTACGGATGAAGAGCCGGATTTCGGAACAGGAACTGCGGCGCGCGGTGGAAAAGGCCGGTTATGATGTAAGGAACATTACCTGGCAGGATGATTGATGAAAAACATACCGGAAATACAAAGTGAAAGGAAAAAAGAATCAGATAGTGAGGGAGGCCCATGGGGCAGAAAGAACAGATGAAGGAACAGATTATAGGAGAATTTCAAAGACGGGGAATGCGGATGACCAAACAAAGAAGCATGATCCTGGATGTGATTCTGGAAAAGCAGTGGACGGACTGCAAAGAGATCTATTATGAGGTAATAAAACGGGATCCGGATGTTGGGCTTTCCACCGTTTACCGGACCATACGGGCCCTGGAGGGAATCGGGATTTTAAAGCGGGGACGGCAGTATGCCTTTGATGAAAACCTAATTGATAATTTTTATCAATAACAGTCATTAGATTTGACTAACCAGCAAAAAGAGGGCTATGATGACAAAATAGACCGGTTCCATATACGGGGAGAGGGGAGATTATAATGAAGCAGCACAGATTTTGGGCCTGGGCGGCTCTGTTTTGTTTTGCTATGGTAATGTACACGGGATACAAGCATAAGTAACAGCAAGGAGGAAAAAACAATGATAAAATGTCTGGAATGTATTAACTGGAAACAGGTGGCAGTTTTTGCCGGGGGAGTGCTGTTCGGAACGGCAGGTGTGAAGGTTCTTGGCAGCCAGGATGCGAAAAAAGTCTATGTCAACTGCGTCGCAGCAGGTTTAAGAGCCAAAGAATATGTGATGACCACTGCTTCTGCCATTCAGGAAAATGCCGATGACATTCTTGCGGAAGCGAAAGAAATCAACGCCAGGAGAGCGGAGGAATCTTTCTGCACAGATGAAGCAGCAGAAGACGCGGAATCGGCTGCCAAAGAAGATAGAGCATGATGAAACAAATGGCATTTACGATTAAACATGAAATCAGAGGCCGCATGAGGATTCATATGTCCACGGGAAGGATGACCATCCGTCAGGCGGACCTCTTTTCCTTTTATCTTTCTTCCCTCCCGCAGGTAAAAGAAGCAAAGGTTTATGAACGAACCGGAGATGCGGTCATCGTGTATACGGGAGAACGGTCAGAGCTGATCCGGCAGGTTTTGCAATTCCGGTTTGACGATGAAGCGCTGAAGGAACTGGTCCCAAAAAACTCAGGAAGAGCCATTAACCAGGAATACGAAGAAAAGCTGGTGGAAAAAGTCCTGATAAAGCTGTTTACAAAGGTCTTTCTTCCGGCGCCAATCCGTGCGGTCCATACATTTTTCTCAGCCATCCCGTTTCTGTGGAAGGGAATAAAAACCGCCGTCAGAGGAAAGCTGGCGGTGGAAGTCCTTGATGCCGCTGCCATCGGAATTTCCATGCTCCGCAAAGACTTTGCAACGGCCAGCTCCGTTTCGTTCCTCCTGGGCGTCGGCGAAATTCTTGAAGAGTGGACACATAAAAAGTCTGTCAGCGATCTGGCAGGAAGCATGTCCTTAAATATCGAAAAGGTATGGCAGGTGGCGGACAGCAGTGAAATTCTCGTTCCCATTTCCAGCATTCAGGAAGGAGACCTGGTGGCGGTCCATATCGGAAGCGTCATACCCGTGGACGGCACCGTGACATCCGGGGACGCCATGGTCAACCAGGCCTCCATGACTGGTGAATCCATGCCGGTTCACAAAAGCCGGGATATGTATGTTTATGCGGGAACGGCAGTGGAAGAAGGTTCTTTAATTGTCCGTGTAAAACGGACATCTGGTTCCACCAGATATGAGCGGATCGTCACCATGATCGAGGATTCGGAGAAGCTGAAATCCAACCTGGAGGGAAAAGCGGCTCATCTGGCCGATGCCCTGGTGCCCTGGAGCTTTGGAGGCAGCCTCCTTACCTGGTTCCTTACCAGAAATGTGACCAAGGCAATCTCCATCCTGATGGTGGACTTTTCCTGTGCGCTGAAGCTTTCCATGCCCCTGGCCGTGCTGTCCGCCATGAGGGAAGCCAGCACTTATCAGGTAACCGTAAAAGGCGGCACCTATCTGGAAGCGGTCGCAGAGGCAGATACCATTGTCTTCGATAAAACGGGAACACTGACGAAGGCAAAGCCGGTGGTGGCCGATATCGTGACCTTCGAAGGCAGAGATAAAAACGAAATGCTTCGTGTGGCCGCCTGTCTGGAGGAGCATTTTCCTCATTCCATGGCCAATGCAGTTGTGGCGGAATCCATTCGCCGCGGGCTGGTTCATGAAGAAATGCATTCCCAGGTGGAATACATTGTTGCCCACGGAATCGTGTCCACCATCGGCTCTGACCGGGTGATTATTGGAAGCAGTCACTTTGTCTTTGAGGACGAACACTGTGTGATTCCTGAGGGAGAAGAAGAAGCTTTTCATTCCCTTCCTCCGGAATATTCTCACCTTTATATGGCCATTGCCGGCCGTCTTGCGGCAGTCATCTGCATCGAGGATCCCTTACGGAATGAAGCGCCTGAAGTGATTCAGAAGCTAAAGCAGCTGGGAATCTCCCATGTGGTCATGATGACGGGAGACAGTGAACGGACGGCCCGTTCCATTGCCGCCAGAGTCGGCGCAGACGAATACGATTCTGAAGTGCTGCCGGAAGATAAGGCCGGATATGTGGAGAAAGCCAGAAATGCCGGACATAAGGTCATAATGGTTGGTGACGGCATCAATGACTCCCCGGCGCTTTCCGCCGCAGATGCCGGAATCGCCATCAGTGAAGGGGCGGAGATTGCCAGGGAAATCGCCGATATTACCATTTCCGAAGATGCCATGGACCGTCTGGTAACATTAAAGGCCTTAAGCAATGCCCTGATGCGCCGGGTGAACCGAAATTATCATTTTGTCATCGGATTTAATCTGGGACTGATTCTTCTTGGAATCAGCGGCGTTCTTTCTCCGTCAGCTTCCGCACTGCTTCACAACACATCAACCATTGCCATCAGCCTTCACAGCATGACCAATCTGCTGAAAGTGAAAAAGGAAGGCTGAAGCCAGGCTCTTTCGCTTGTTTTCCTGCCGGCAGATATGTTATGATAGCAGCAGGATATTCGCGGCGGGGAAGGGTGGTCTTTCCCTGCTGCGGGCCGCAAAAAGCGGCAGAAGGAGGAGCTAACGATGGACATGGGACTGCGCTGGTACGGACCAGGCTACGACAGTGTATCACTTGAGCAGATCCGCCAGATTCCGGGGGTAAAAGGCGTGATCACAACATTATACGGGAAGCAGCCGGGAGAGCTGTGGGAACGGTCGGAAATCCATGCATTAAAGGAGACAGCAAAGCAGGAAGGGCTGCGGGTTCTGGGAATCGAATCCGTCAATGTAAGCGATGCCATCAAAACCGGAGGAAGCAAGCGGGACGAGCATCTTCAGAATTACATTCAGACCCTTGAAAACCTGGCGGAAGAGGGGATTTTCCTGGTCTGCTATAATTTCATGCCCGTATTTGACTGGACCCGATCGGAGCTTGCCAGAGTACGGCCTGACGGTTCCACGGTTCTTGCCTATCATCAGGCTGTAATTGACCGGATTGATCCAAAGCGGATGCGGGAATCCATCGAAGAAATGTCCGATGGTTTTGTCATGCCGGGCTGGGAGCCGGAGCGGCTTGACAGGCTGGAAGAACTGTTTTCACTGTACCGGGAGATTGACGGGGAAACACTTTTTAAGAATCTGGTGTATTTTCTTAAAGCCATCGGGCCGGTCTGCGAACGGTACGGGATCCGCATGGGACTCCACCCGGATGACCCGGCCTGGCCGATTTTTGGCCTTCCGAGAATTATTACCGGAAAGGAAAGCATTCTCCGGATTTTAAAGGCAGTGGACAGACCCTATAACGGCCTCACCTTCTGTACCGGTTCCTTAGGTTCCAATCCGGATAACGATCTGACGGATATCATCCGGGCCTGCCGGGGGCGAATCCCCTTTGCCCATGTCCGGAATCTGAAATATAATTCCCCGGGGGACTTCGAGGAAGCCGCCCATTTATCCTCGGACGGATCCCTTGATATGTACGAAATCATGAAAGCGCTTTATGAAACAGGATTTGACGGAGTGATCCGCCCGGATCATGGACGGATGATCTGGGGAGAGAAAGCAATGCCGGGCTACGGCCTTTACGACAGGGCCCTGGGAGCCGTTTATCTGGAGGGGCTCTGGGAGGCGCTTGAAAAGGCCGGGAAATCCGGTTGAATTGGCTGGAAAAGTATGGTAAGATAGGGATATACAAGCAAAAATCCACTTGCAAAGGAAAGACAAAAGGATGAATTACATGGTTTGTATGCCTTCGCAGGATCAGCTCTCCAGAGAAAACTGCGAAAAAATTCATAACATTCTGGCCAGAATGTCCGACAAGTACCGTCTGAATATCGTACCGGAGCCGGTGAAAACCAAACGGCTTTCCAGCCCGGTTTATTACCGGAAATACAGGATTTATAAAGAAATCCGGGAAAGGGACGGAAACAGCGAGGCCTATCTGACTCCCGAGGAGGAGGCAATGATTTTAAGCGTCTGCCGCAGTCCTGAGGAGGAAGAACTAATGAAGCATTGTACCTATGCCTACCGTTATCCCGCCAGTCTGGTTTTAAAAAGCTTCAGAGAAGAAAAACGGGATAGGAAGCGGTAAAACTGGGTATCATTTTATAAGGAGGTAAACACGATGGAATTAAAAGGAAGCAAGACCGAACAGAATCTGATTGCCGCATTTGCCGGTGAGTCTCAGGCGAGAAACAAGTATACCTATTTCGCCAGCGCAGCAAAGAAGGAAGGCTACGAGCAGATTGCCGCTATTTTCCAGGAGACTGCAGATAACGAAAAGGAACACGCAAAGATGTGGTTCAAAGAGCTGAAGCTTCTTGGAAATACAGCTGAAAACTTAAAGGCTGCCGCAGAAGGCGAAAATTACGAGTGGACAGATATGTATAAGACGTTTGCGGAAGAAGCAGACGCAGAAGGATTTAAGGAGCTGGCCGCAAAATTCCGTATGGTAGCGGAAATTGAAAAATCCCATGAGGAAAGATATCTGAAGCTTCTTGAGAATGTTCAGATGCAGAAGGTATTTGAAAAGTCCGAGGAAGTTATGTGGGTATGCCGCAACTGCGGACATCTTGTGATCGGCAAGAAAGCGCCTCAGGTATGTCCTGTCTGCGCACATCCTCAGAGCTTCTTTGAAGTAAGAGCTGTCAACTACTAAACCGTTTTTTCAGGGCGCCGTTTTTGCGGCGCTCTTTTTATGGCTCTTTTTTCATGTTGAAACGTCTTGTTGGCAAATTTCCAAAAGTGTGTTATAATGGCAAAGAAGCAGACGGCAGAGAGAACATGGATGAGCCGTCGGCACAGGCGGGTAATTAAAACGACGGGAGAACAGATTATGAAGAACAGACGGGTTTTTCTGAAATTAAGCGGCGAGGCCCTGGCCGGTTCAAAGGAAACCGGCTTCGATGAAGAGACGGTAAGAGAAGCAGCCAGACAGGTGAAGCTCTCGGTAGATGCAGGCATTCAGGTGGGAATCGTTATCGGCGGCGGAAACTTCTGGCGCGGACGGACCAGCGAAGCCATTGACCGGGTGAAAGCGGATCAGATCGGCATGCTGGCGACAATCATGAACTGCATTTATGTTTCTGAGATTTTCCGGACAGAAGGAATGAAAACACAGATCCTTACTCCGTTTGAGTGCGGAAATATGACAAAGCTCTTCTCCAAGGACAGAGCCAATAAATATTTTGAACGGGGAATGGTGGTATTCTTTGCCGGCGGAACAGGACATCCCTATTTCTCTACGGATTCTACCATTACTCTGATGGCAATCGAGATGGATGCGGACTGCATTCTTCTGGCCAAGGCCATCGATGGAGTATATGACAGCGATCCCAAGGTGAACCCCAACGCAAAGAAATATGATGAGATTTCCATTCAGGAAGTCATCGATAAAAAACTGGCGGTGGTGGATTTGACTGCTTCCATCATGTGCCTGGAAAACAAGATGCCGATGGCGGTCTTTTCTCTTAACGAAAAGGACGGAATCGCCAATGCCATGCAGGGAAAAATCAACGGTACGCTGGTAACCGTTTCATAACAGGAGGACTATTATGAAGGAAGAATTAAAGGTATATGAAGACAAGATGGAAAAATCCATCAACGCCATGATGGAAGAGTTCGCTTCTATCCGTGCCGGGCGTGCCAATCCCCATGTTCTTGATAAGATCAAGGTGGATTATTACGGAAGCCCGACCCCGATTCAGCAGGTAGGCAACATTTCCGTTCCCGAAGCAAGAATGATTCTGATTCAGCCCTGGGAAAAGAGCCTGATTAAGCCCATTGAAAAGGCAATCCAGTCTTCCGATCTGGGAATCAACCCCAGCAATGACGGAAGCGTCATCCGTCTGGTATTTCCGGAGCTTACAGAGGATCGGCGTAAGGAGCTGGCCAAGGACGTGAAAAAGAAAGGCGAGGCTGCCAAGGTCGCGGTTCGCAACATCCGTCGGGATGCCAACGACGTGTTTAAAAAGCAGGAAAAGAATAACGAGATTTCCGAGGACGATTTGAAGGATGCCACCGAGCAGATCCAGAAAATTACCGACAAGGCCATCGAAAAAATTGACAGGGCTGTGGAGAATAAGACAAAGGAAATCCTTACGGTATAAGATAACATCGGGGACAGGGATGACCTGTCCCTGATTTGTGTGATAAGCGCTTAATGTGATAAACGGAGCGATCATTCTGAAAAACAGGGAGGACCAAAAGCATGGGGAAAACAACGGCAGGAGAGCAGCAGCCGGATTTAAGAGAACTTGCAGTCCCGGCTCACGTGGCCATGATTCTGGACGGCAATGGCCGCTGGGCAAAAAAACGCGGGCTTCCAAGGCAGATGGGACATAAAAAAGGCTGTGAAACTCTGGAACAGATCATCGGAGATGCGGCGGAGATCGGAATCCGGTATCTGACCGTCTATGCGTTCTCCACAGAGAACTGGAGAAGGCCGGAGGACGAAGTGGGTGCGCTGATGCAGCTGTTCCGTTATTACGCCAAGCGCCTGTTGAAACGGGCCAGGGAAAACAATATCCGGGTCAAAATGATCGGGGAACGGCACCGTTTTTCGCCGGATCTGGTGGAAGCCATCAATATGCTGGAGCGGGAGACGAAAGACAATACGGGAATGACTTTTATCTTTGCAGTCAACTATGGAAGCCGGGATGAGATTACCAGGGCTGTCCGCCGGATGGTTTCCGACTGTCAGTCCGGAACACTTTCTCCGGCCTCCATTACGGAAGAGTGCGTGGCCTCCTATCTGGATACGGCCGGGATTCCTGATCCGGATCTGTTAATCCGTACCAGCGGAGAGCTGCGGCTGTCCAATTTCCTTTTATGGCAGCTGGCTTATGCGGAATTTTACGTGACAGACTGTCTGTGGCCGGATTTTAACCGGGAGGAACTGGTGGAAGCCATCCGTCATTATAATAAACGGGAGCGGCGCTTTGGCGGCGTCACGGCTGTTCCGAATAAGTAAGGGGTGGAGTTATGTTTGCAGCCAGACTGATAAGCGGAGTCATCCTGGTAATCGCGGCAGCTTTTCTGCTGATTCAGGGCGGGGCACTGCTGTTTGCGGCGTCCCTGGTTATCTCCTTAATCGGTTTATTTGAGCTTTACCGGGTCATGAAAATTGAATCCGGCATGCCCGGGATTCTTGGGTATCTGGCCGTTATCTGTTATTATGGAATGGTCTGGTTTCATGTGGAAAGCTATCTGGCGCTTTTAGCCATCGCGGCTCTGATGTTTCTGATGACCGTTTACGTGGTAACCTTCCCCAAATTTGGGACCGAACAGATTACGGTGGCCTTTTTTGGAATTTTTTACGTGGGAATCATGTTTTCCTATCTTTACCAGGTCCGCACCATGCCTGACGGGAAATATCTGGTCTGGCTTATCGTGCTAAGTTCCTGGGGCTGTGACACCTGTGCGTACTGCGCAGGCATGCTTTTGGGAAAACATAAGCTGGCTCCTGAACTAAGCCCCAAAAAGACCATTGAGGGAGCCGTCGGCGGCGTACTTGGAGCAGCACTTCTCGGCTTTCTCTATGGAGCCTATTTTGAAGGTCAGATGGAGGCGATGATCCGTCCGGGCGTCATCAGCGCGGCCGCATGTGCCATTGCGGCCGTTATTTCCCAGCTGGGAGACCTGGCGGCATCGGCCATCAAGCGAAACCATAATGTGAAAGATTACGGAAACCTGATTCCCGGTCACGGCGGAGTCCTGGACCGGTTTGACAGCATGATTTTCACGGCTCCGGCCATTTATTTCGCTGTCCTGTTTCTTGGACTGCGCTGACAGGAGGAATACGGATGAAGCATATTTCGATTTTGGGCTCCACCGGCTCCATCGGAACCCAGACCCTTGATGTGGTACGGAGCAATGGAGACATTCAGGTGGAGGCCATTGCAGCAGGAACAAATATTGATCTGTTAGAGCGGCAGATTAGAGAGTTTCATCCCAGGCTCTGCGGCGTCTGGGACGAAACGCGCGCAAAGGAATTGGCAGTCCGGGTAGCTGATACGGATACAAAGATCGCGGCGGGAATGGATGGCCTTCTGGCTGTTGCGGCAGAAGGCTCCAGCGAACTGCTGGTGACGGCCATTGTAGGCATGATCGGAATCCGTCCCACCATCGCCGCCATGGAAGCAGGTAAAGACATTGCCCTGGCCAATAAGGAAACGCTGGTGACGGCCGGACATCTGATTATGCCGCTGGCAAAGGAGCGGCATGTGCGGATCCTTCCGGTGGACAGCGAACACAGCGCGATTTTCCAGTGCTTAAACGGAGAATCAGGGAATAAAATTGAAAAAATTCTTCTGACCGCATCGGGAGGCCCGTTCCGCGGGAAAACGAAAAAAGAGCTGGAGCATGTGACCGTGGAGGATGCCTTAAAGCATCCCAACTGGTCCATGGGAAAAAAGATCACCATCGACAGCGCCACCATGGTCAACAAAGGCCTGGAGGTTCTGGAAGCCAAATGGCTCTTTGACGTGGAGCTGGATGAAATCCAGGTGGTGGTTCAGCCAAAAAGCATCATTCATTCCATGGTTCAGTTCACAGACGGAGCCGTGATGGCACAGCTTGGAACTCCTGATATGAAGCTTCCCATCCAGTATGCGCTTTATTATCCGGAGCGCAGGCCCATGGCCGGGGACCGCCTGGATTTCTGGAGTATGAAGGAAATTGTCTTTGAAGCGCCGGATATGGAAAATTTCCGCGGCCTTTCCCTTGCATTTCAGGCCGGAAGAGCAGGCGGCTCCGTTCCCACAGTGTTAAATGCGGCCAACGAATGGGCTGTGGCAAAATTTTTAAACCGGGAGCTTTCTTTCCTTGAAATTACTGACATGATTGAACGTGCCATGGGGCATCATAAGAAAATCGAACATCCGTCTCTGAAGCAAATCCTGGAAACAGAGGCGGAAACCTATGACTGGCTGGAAAGCTGCAGACGGAACTAGAAAAAAACAGGAGGAGTCTGATTGGATTTGGGATTTGTGGCAGCCATTCTCGTCTTGGGCGGGATTATTTTGTTTCATGAATTTGGTCATTTTCTCTTTGCCCGCATCTTCGGAGTCGGGGTTGTGGAATTTTCCGTGGGGTTCGGTCCCAGGCTTTTATCTCATTTAAGCAGGCGTTCCGGAACCAGGTATTCCCTGAAATTAATCCCCCTGGGCGGCTCCTGCGCCATGCTGGGAGAACTGGGGGAAGACGAGGAGGAGCCGGCAGAAAGGGAAAGAAGGACGAGTGCCGGCACATACGAAGAATGGACGGCTGCGAAGGCAGGGGACGAACCGGCGAATGCCGGCCTATATGAAGGATTGCCTGCCGCAGAAGAAGCAGAGGTAAAGGGTGCTTCCTTTCTGGATAAATCTCCCTTCGCCAGATTCTGCATCATCGCTGCCGGTCCGGTCTTTAACTTCATTCTGGCCTATGTGCTGGCGGTGGTGATTCTGTCCTGGGCCGGATATGACGCGCCGATTCTTGCCGGAGTCACGGAAAATCAGCCGGCACAGGCGGCAGGCCTTCAGGCCGGAGACGTGATTAAAAAAATCGGGAACCGGAATATCCATTTTTCCAGAGATATTCAGCTCTATAATCTGGTGACGGACGGAGAGCCTGTGGAAGTGCTTTATGAGCGTTACGAGGAAGAAACCGGGCAGTGGAAGACTTTGTCTGCCGTCCTTTCTCCGGTCAATGTTTCCGGACAGTATTATTTCGGATTCCAGCTGGAGGGATACCGGCGGCCGGTGGAATCCATCCCCGATCTTCTTGTCTGCGGGGTATACGAAGTCCAGTTCTGGATCCGTTCCGTCCTCGACAGCCTGTGGCTCATGGTAACAGGACAGGTGGGCGGCGATGAGATTGCCGGACCGGTTCGCATTGTCACCATCATCGACGATACGGTGGAACAGAATTTATCCTATGGTTTTGTCACGGTTTTAATGAACCTGTTTAATCTGACCGTCATGTTTTCCGCCAATCTTGGGGTGATGAATCTGATTCCCATCCCGGCGCTGGACGGAGGACGGCTGGTGTTTATCCTATTGGAAATGATTTTCAGGCGGCCGGTAAACCAGAAAGTGGAAAACGCGCTGATCCTTACGGGTATGGCGGTTTTAATGACCATCATGGTATTTGTATTGTTTAATGATATCCGTTATCTTCTGCCTTAAAAAATGCAGGCAGCACATTCCGGACATCCGGACAGGAAGTCACATTCAGACGGAGGGAGTCGTATGTACAGAGAACAGACCAGGGTAGTGCAGATTGGAAATAAAAAAATCGGCGGAGGAAATCCGGTGCTGATTCAGTCCATGTGCAACACAAAAACAGAGCATGTGGAAGAAACAGTGGAGCAGATTCTGAAGTTGGAGGCGGCGGGCTGTGATATTATCCGGGTTGCCGTTCCCACCATGGAAGCGGCCGCTGCCATCCGGGAAATAAAAAAGCAGATTCATATCCCGCTGGTGGCCGATATTCATTTTGATTACCGGCTGGCCATCGCGGCCATCGAAAGCGGGGCCGACAAGATCCGGATCAATCCGGGAAATATCGGTGCCAGAGAGCGGGTACGGGCCGTGGTGGATAAGGCAAAGGAGTACGGCATTCCCATCCGGGTCGGCGTCAACAGCGGTTCCCTGGAGAAGGAGCTTCTGGAAAAATACGGCGGCGTAACCGCCGAAGCGTTGGTGGAAAGTGCCCTGAAGGAAGTCCGCGCCATTGAAGAGGAGGGCTATGACAACCTGGTGGTCAGCATCAAGGCCTCCGATGTCCTCATGTGCATTAAGGCCCATGAACTGATTGCGGGACAGTGCCGGTATCCGCTTCATGTGGGAATCACCGAATCCGGCACCCTGTTATCGGGAAATGTAAAATCGGCCGTCGGCATCGGCATCATTCTCTACGAAGGCATTGGAGATACCATCCGTGTCTCCCTGACCGGAGATCCGGTGGAGGAAGTAAAGAGCGCAAAATTGATTCTCCGCTCACTGGGACTGAGAAAAGGCGGCATCGAAGTGGTTTCCTGTCCCACCTGCGGCAGGACACAGATCGACTTAATCGGTCTGGCCAATCAGGTGGAGGAAATGGTAAAGGACTACGACATGGACCTGAAGGTGGCCGTCATGGGCTGCGTGGTCAACGGGCCGGGAGAGGCAAGAAGCGCCGATCTGGGTATTGCTGGAGGAATCGGCGAAGGCCTTCTCATCAAAAAAGGAGAAATCATAAGAAAGGTACCGGAAGGCCAGCTTCTTGCCGCTTTGAAGAACGAACTGGATTTACTTGGAAAGACGCAGGGATAAGAATGGAAAAACCGTTTCTGGAAGTATTTCCGGGGTTACATATTGCAGACGAGCTCAGAGAGCTTTTGGAACTTGTCACGGTGGAAAAAATCACCATGACAAAGGACAGAAGCTCTATTCGTATTTATATCGTAAGCCCGAGACTGATTCATAAAAAAAATATATACAGCATGGAGGAAGGGATCGCAAAACAGCTGTTTCCGGGCCGGCCTCTTACAGTAAAAATCCTGGAAAAATACCGTCTGTCGGCCCAGTACACGCCCAAAAGCCTCTATGAGCTTTATAAAGACAGCATCCTTCTGGAATTCCGGCAGTTCGGCATGATTGAATACACCATGCTGAAAAAGGCAAAAACCGAGTTCCCCGAAGACGATCTGATGTCTCTGACCATCGAGGACAACTTAATTTACCGGGAACGCTCCAAAGAAGTGGAACGGGTTCTGGAAAAAATCTTTGTGGAGCGGTGCGGTCTTCCGGCAGAAGTCCGGTTCCAGTACACAGAGCCAAAAAAGAAAGAAGAACAGGCCTTCGATGAGGATATGTATCTGTTTGGCGCCCCGGGGGGAAGCGATGAATTTCTGTCCGCAGAGCCTGGTAACGGAGAGTTCCTGCCGCCAGGTTCCGGGGCAGGTGCCTCTTTCCCAGGAAGTCTTACTGGAAGCGGAGCGGGAGCCGGCACGGCCGCAGCGGACAAGCAGGCAAACGCCGGCGCAGAAGGCGGATTTACGAAGAAAACCTTCGGTGAGAAATCCAAAAAGCCGGAGAACGGAGCCGCAAAAACCGCTGGAAAAGGGAAGAGCGGTGAGGCATCTGGCAGCGGTACCGGAGGGAAAAATGGAAACGGGTTCGGAGGCAATGGAGGAAAGAACGGAAACGGTTTTGGAGGCTCCAGGAGCGGTTCCGGCCGGATGCCCTACCGGAAATCAGAAAATCCCGATGTGCTGTTCGGCCGTGATTTTGACGGTGAATCCATGGAAATCCGTGATATCGAAGGCGATATCGGCGCCGTTGTGATCCGCGGAAAAGTCATGCGCAAAGAGGTGCGGGAACTTCGCAGCGGCAGAAAGCTTCTCCTTTTTGATGTAACAGATTTTACCGACAGCATTACCGTCAAAATGTTTCTGAGAGAGGATCAGGAGAATGATGCTCTGGAAGCAGTGAAGGATGGAACCTTTTTGAAATTAAAGGGCATCACCAGCGTCGATGCCTATGATAAAGAACTGACCATCGGCTCTCTTGTGGGAATCAAAAAATGCGAAGACTTTACTTCCGTCCGGATGGATGATGCTCCCGTAAAGCGGGTGGAGCTTCACTGTCATACGAAGATGAGCGACATGGACGGCGTCTCCGAGGTCAAGGACATCATCAAGCGGGCAAAGAAATGGGGCATGCCGGCCCTTGCAGTGACCGACCACGGCTGCGTGCAGGCCTTTCCGGATGCGTTCCATGCCCTGGATAAAGGGGATCCCTTTAAGGTCCTGTATGGGGTAGAGGGGTATCTGGTGGATGACATGAAGGAAATTGTCCAAAATTCCAGAAACCAGAGCCTTGACGGAACTTTTGTGGTTTTTGATATTGAAACCACCGGTTTCTCTCCCACGAAAAATAAAATCATCGAGATCGGCGCAGTCCGGGTGGAAAACGGAGTCATTACCGGTCGGATGGATGATTTCATCAATCCGGAAGTTCCCATTCCCTTCGATATCGAGCGGCTGACGGGTATCAATGATGCCATGGTGATGAATGCACCCATAGTGGACGTGATCCTGCCAAAATTCCTGGAATTTGCCAAAGACGCGGTGCTGGTGGCCCATAACGCCTCCTTTGATGTAAGCTTCATCAGCCATAACGCAGAAGTCCTTGGCCTTCCCTTTTCCCCCACGGTGCTGGATACGGTGTCTTTAGCCAGGGCGCTGCTTCCGAACCTGCACCGCTATAAGCTGGATACGGTGGCAAAAGCCGTCGGTGTTTCCCTGGAAAACCACCACCGGGCGGTGGATGATGCGGAGGCGACGGCAGGCATCTTTTTAAAATTTGTGGAGATGTTAAAGGAACGCCATCACATGAACTGCCTGGATGATCTGCAGGAATTTAATCAGGTAAGCGACGAAACCATCATGAAAATGCCCACCTACCACGTGATCATTCTGGCAAAAAATGATCTGGGGCGGATCAATCTGTACCGGCTGGTTTCCTTATCCCATATCCGGTTCTTTTCCAGACGGCCCAGAATCCCAAAGAGCCTGTTAAACGAGTACCGGGAAGGGCTGATCATCGGCTCCGCCTGCGAAGCGGGAGAACTCTACCAGTCCATTCTCAGGGGCAGCGGGGAAGCGGAGCTGGCCAGGCTGGCAAATTTTTACGACTATCTGGAAATCCAGCCCTTGGGCAACGACATGTTCATGCTGCGGGATGAGAAAAGCACGGTCAATTCGGTGGAGGATCTGAAAAATATCAACCGGAAAATCGTAAGCCTGGGCGAA
Organism: Candidatus Copromonas faecavium (nom. illeg.); assembly: GCA_018712915.1. GTDB lineage: Bacteria > Bacillota > Clostridia > Lachnospirales > Lachnospiraceae > Copromonas > Copromonas faecavium. Next base: position 26,285 of record DVGC01000040.1, read on the forward strand.
CAGTACGGGAAACCGGTCTGCGCCACCTGCGACGTCCATTTCCTGGATCCGGAGGATGAAATTTACCGGAAAATTCTCATGGCCGGACAGGGCTTTAAGGACGCAGACGATCAGGCGCCCCTGTTTCTTCGGACCACCAATGAAATGCTGGAGGAATTTTCCTATCTTGGGAAGGAAAAGGCCTATGAGGTGGTGGTGGAAAATACCAGAAAGATCGCCGATATGTGCGAGCCCATCGCACCGGTCCGCCCGGACAAGTGCCCGCCGGTCATCGAAAATTCCGACGAGACCTTACGAAATATCTGCTACAACAAGGCCCATGAAATGTACGGCGACAATCTGCCGAAGATTGTTGTGGACCGGCTGGAACGGGAGCTTCATTCCATTATTTCCAACGGTTTCGCCGTTATGTATATCATTGCTCAGAAGCTGGTATGGAAATCCAATGAGGACGGTTATCTGGTGGGTTCCAGAGGTTCGGTCGGTTCCTCCTTCGTCGCCACCATGGCGGGAATTACGGAGGTAAACCCCTTAAGTCCCCACTACTATTGTCCCAACTGCCATTACTATGATTTCGATTCCGATGAGGTAAAGAAATACGCCGGCATGGCCGGCTGCGACATGCCGGATAAGACATGCCCGGTCTGCGGGACTCCTTTAAAAAAGGATGGCTTTGACATCCCCTTTGAGACCTTCCTGGGATTTAAAGGAGACAAGGAACCGGATATCGACCTGAATTTCTCCGGAGAGTACCAGAGCCGGGCCCACGATTATACGGAAGTCATTTTCGGAAAAGGACAGACCTTCCGGGCCGGCACCATCGGCACTCTGGCCGATAAGACGGCCTACGGCTACGTGAAAAATTATTACGAGGAACATGGACAGACCAAGCGCAACTGCGAAATCAACCGCATTGTGCAGGGCTGCGTCGGCGTCCGCCGGACCACGGGCCAGCACCCGGGCGGCATCGTCGTCCTTCCTCTGGGAGAGATGATCGAGTCCTTCACGCCGGTTCAGCATCCGGCCAACGATATGACCACCAAGACCATCACCACTCATTTTGATTACCATTCCATCGATCACAACCTGTTAAAGCTGGATATTCTGGGACACGATGATCCCACCATGATCCGTATGCTTCAGGACCTGATTGGACTGGATCCGGTAAAAGACATTCCTCTGGACTGCAAGGAGGTCATGAGCCTGTTTCAGAGCACCGAGGCTTTAGGAATCCGGCCGGAGGACATCGGCGGCTGCAAGTTAGGAGCCCTGGGCGTACCGGAGTTTGGTACGGATTTTGCCATGCAGATGTTAATCGATACCAAGCCCAAATATTTTTCCGATCTGGTACGAATCGCCGGACTGGCTCACGGAACGGATGTATGGCTGGGAAATGCCCAGAAGCTGATTCAGGAGGGAACGGCCACCATTCAGACGGCCATCTGTACCCGTGACGATATCATGATTTATCTGATTCAGATGGGGCTGGAAGAAGGTCTGGCCTTTACGATTATGGAATCGGTTCGAAAAGGCAAGGGTCTGAAGCCAGAGTGGGAAGAGGAGATGACGAAGCACGGCGTTCCCGACTGGTACATCTGGTCCTGTAAAAAAATCAAATACATGTTCCCCAAGGCCCATGCGGCGGCCTATGTCATGATGGCCTGGCGGATTGCCTACTGCAAGGTTTTCTATCCTCTGGCCTATTACGCGGCTTTCTTCAGCATCCGGGCCAGTGCCTTCTCCTATGAGCTGATGTGTCTGGGAAGGGAAAAGCTGGAGCAGCATCTGGAGGATTATAAGCGCCGTTCCGACACCCTGTCCAAAAAAGAGCAGGATACCTTAAGGGACATGCGGATCGTTCAGGAAATGTATGCAAGAGGGTTCCATTTCCTTCCGCTGGACGTGTATAAGGCCAAGGCCAGACACTTCCAGATCATGGGGGACAGCCTGATGCCTTCCTTAAGCAGCATCGACGGTCTGGGCGAAAAGGCGGCAGATTCCATTGAAGAGGCAGCCAAGGATGGCTCCTTCCTTTCCAAGGAGGATTTCCGGAACCGGACCAAGGTCAGCAAGACCATCTGTGATCTGATGGCAGAGCTTGGAATCCTCGGGGACCTGCCGGAGACCAACCAGCTGTCGCTGTTTGATTTGTAAAATAGAAAATCACCCCTTGACAATTTTCCGATTCATGTTATTATGTAGGTGTACCCGGTAAGGGTATCTGATGATGACGGGTGGTGTCCTGCAGGGCCGCGCCGCGTATCGGATGAATGCCAGGAGGGTTAAATATGGAACAATATACAGTTACAGGCATGAGCTGCGCAGCCTGCAGCGCCAGGGTGGAGAAAGCAGTCTCCAGGGTCCCCGGCGTCACAGCCTGCTCGGTGAGTCTTCTTACAAATTCTATGGGAGTGGAGGGAACAGCTTCCGCTTCCGATGTCATCCACGCGGTGGAGGAAGCCGGATACGGCGCCTCCTTAAAGGGCCAGGATACGGCAGGCGCAGCTTCGCCGATGGCCGCGGACGAGGCCGCTCTGGAGGATCATGAAACACCGGTATTGAAGCGGAGGCTTCTGGCTTCCCTGGGCTTTCTTCTGGTCCTCATGTATTTTTCCATGGGACATATGATGTGGGGCTGGCCCGTTCCGGAGTTTTTTGAAAATAACCATGTGGCCATGGGACTTTTGCAGCTTCTGCTGTCAGCAATCGTCATGGTCATCAACCAGAAATTCTTTATCAGCGGTTTCAAGGGACTGATTCACAGGGCTCCCAATATGGATACCCTGGTGGCCCTTGGCTCCGGTGCCTCCTTTGTCTGGAGCACTTACGCGCTGTTTGCCATGACCGATGCCCAGATGAAGGGCGACATGGCCGGCGTTATGACCTATATGCATGAGTTCTACTTTGAATCGGCAGCCATGATCCTGACCCTGATTACGGTAGGGAAAATGCTGGAGGCCAGATCCAAGGGAAAAACCACCGATGCATTAAAGGGCCTGATGAAGCTGGCGCCGAAAACGGCAACCGTCCTAAAAAACGGTGTCGAAACGGTGGTGCCCATTGCTCAGGTAAGAAAAGGCGACATTTTTGTGGTGCGTCCCGGTGAAAATATTCCGGTGGACGGCGTGGTGCTGGAGGGAAACAGCGCGGTCAATGAATCTGCCCTGACGGGAGAGAGCATCCCGGTGGATAAGGCAGAAGGCGATCTGGTTTCCGCAGCCACGGTAAACCAGTCCGGTTTTATCCGCTGTGAGGCCACCAGAGTGGGAGAGGATACCACCCTTTCCCAGATCATCAAAATGGTCAGCGATGCTGCGGCCACAAAGGCACCCATCGCCAAGGTGGCTGACCGGGTATCCGGTGTTTTTGTGCCTGCCGTTATTATCATTTCAATCGTCACCATCATCGGCTGGCTGCTTCTTGGCGAGACGTTGGGCTTTGCCCTGGCCAGAGGAATCTCCGTACTGGTTATCAGCTGTCCCTGTGCCCTGGGCCTGGCGACGCCGGTGGCCATTATGGTGGGCAACGGCATGGGCGCTAAAAACGGAATCCTGTTTAAAACGGCCGTATCCCTGGAGGAAGCCGGAAAGGTTGAGATTGTCGCACTGGACAAAACGGGAACCATCACCAACGGCGAACCCGTTGTAACGGATCTGCTTCCGGCAGAAGGCCTCTCTGAGCAGGAGCTTCTTTCCCTGGCTGCTTCTCTGGAAAAGAAGAGCGAACATCCGTTAGCCAAGGCGGTCATGAAAAAAGCCGAGGAAGATTCCATTGCTTTTTCTGATGTAACCAATTTCACGGCTCTTCCCGGCAACGGCTTATCGGCCATGCTGGATGGAAAAGAGCTTTTGGGCGGCAATGCTTCCTTCATCGGAAGCCGGGCAGAAATTCCTTCTTCCCTGCGCTCTAAAGCAGAAGCCCTGGCTGAAGAAGGAAAGACGCCGTTGTTCTTTGCTGAAAACGGAACCCTGGCCGGAATCATTGCGGTGGCGGATACCATCAAAGAGGACAGTCCCAAGGCGGTTAAGGAACTGCAGAACATGGGAATCCATGTGGTCATGCTGACCGGCGACAATGAACGGACCGCAAAAGCGGTGGGCGCCCAGGC
>DVGC01000004.1 GCA_018712915.1 Candidatus Copromonas faecavium (nom. illeg.)
GTCGATGGTGCCGTACTGAAAGAGGGCGTCGCTTACCTTTTCACAGCGGTGAATTCTGAGGTCGGGCCGGCCCACGAAACGGGCCGCCTGTTCCAGCATTTTCGTGTCGCCGACCACGATGGGGCGGCAGCGGTCATAGATATCTGCATGGGCCAGGGCCTTGACGGTAATTTCCGGGCCGTTGCCTGCAGGATCTCCCATGGTAATGCCGACAATGGGCTTTTCGTTCATGGTCGTCCCCTCCTTTTAGTGCATGCCCTTGGCTTCGTTCTCAGCCAGAACCTTCTTAAGAGCTTTGATTCCTTCTTCCGGAACCTGGTTGAACGGAGCGCGGCAGGGACCAACCTCGTATCCCAGAAGCCGTACAGCCGTCTTTACGATGGTATTGGGGTTGCCGTATTTGAAACAGTCGCGGAAGCTCTGGATGCTGGCGTTGGCAGCCTTTGCCTCCTCCACTTTGCCTTCCATGAACAGGTTGTAGATGGAAGCCATGGTGTGGGGATATACGTTGGCGCAGCCTGCGATTCCGCCGGTTCCGCCTGCCAGCAGGGTCCAGATGATCAGCTGGTCATTTCCGGACAGGGTGTAGAACCTGCCGTTGGTTTTCTGATTGCCGGCGTTGATGTAGTTTAAGATATTGGCGAAGTTTCCGCTGGAGTCCTTGGCGCCGATGATGTTTTCAATCTGAGCCAGACGGCCGATGGTAGCCGGTGCCAGGGCATTTCCTGTACGGGCCGGAATGTTGTAAAGAACGATGGGAAGGTCAACTGCTTCCGCAACGGCTTTGTAATGTGCATAGAGCTCGTCCTGGCTTGCAGCGGCAAAGCTGGGAGTGATGATGGATAAAACATCTGCGCCGGCAGCCTGTGCCATCTTGCTCTGCTCGATGGTTTCCTTGGTGGAGATGCAGCCGGTTCCTGCATAAACCGGAACCCGTCCGTTACACTGTTCGATAACTGTTTCCAGTACCAGCTGTTTTTCCTTGGCATTTAAAATATAGCCTTCACCGTTGGTTCCGAAGGGGAACAGGGCATGGACGCCGCCCTCAATCATACGGTCTACCTGACGGCGAAGCTCCGGTACGTTAATGCTTTCGTCCTCGTTCATGGGGGTGATAATCGGCGGGATAATACCTTTTAATTCGATGGCTTTCATGAGAATCCTCCTTTATTTTTGTGAGCGGCGGGCCTGGCGGACGTGTTTTCTGCCCGGCAGGCCGGGACCGCGTATATTCTGATTTTCGTTTTCTTATTTTTGATTCGCCTGGTTTCCGGCGCAGACACCTTATGGGGTGCTTAGACAGAACTTCTGTCTGCGCCTGGGAGCAGACATCCTATTGATGTTTCCGGAAAATCTTACATGATTTCCAGATACAGGGCTCTTGCATCCTCCGGTGTTATGGGACGGGGATTGTTAACCAGAAGGCGCTGTACCTGCATGCCGGCTTCCACCAGGCTGTCCAGATCGCTTTCCGGAACTCCAAACTCCTTAAGGCTTGTGGGAATCTCCAGATGCTTCACGATTTCCTCCAGACGGTTGATGATCCAGGCGGATTTTTCAGCATTGGTCCTGCAGGTCTTTACCTCGTCATGGCAGCAGCGGTCATAGGCAATGGCAAAACGCTCCTGGCAGGCCGGCTCGTTGAAGCGCATCACCGGTGCCAGCAGGATGGCGTTGGAAACACCGTGGGCAATGTGGTACTTGCCGCCCAACGGATAGCTTAAAGCATGAACGGCTGTGGTGCCGCTGGCGGTGATGGCCAGGCCGCCGTAGTAGGCTGCAATCTGCATCCGGTTCTTTTCGGTCATGGCTTCCGGATCGTCGCAGGCCTTTTCGATGTTGTTAAGAATCAGATCCAGACCTTCCAGAGCATAGAGATCGCTGAAAGGATTGGCCTTGTTGCTGGTGAAGCACTCGATGCAGTGAGCCAGCGCATCCACACCAGTGGCTGCCGCGATCTTTCTGGGAAGATTTTTGATCATTCTTGCATCCAGAATGACGTAATCGGCGATCATGTTGTCGTTTACGATGCCGACCTTCAGCTCTTTTTCCGGAACGGCTACGATGGCATTGGGCGTTACCTCAGCGCCGGTGCCGGCAGTGGTGGGGATCAGGATGATGGGAACGCATTTTTTTGCACGGCCCGGCTCATCCAGAAGCTCCTTCACGCCGTATTCGTCGGTAACCAGGATGCTGGCCAGCTTGGCCGCGTCCATAACGCTGCCGCCGCCGCAGGCAACGATCATGTCGGCTCCGCTTTCCTTAAACTGATCCACCAGCTTCTGAACAGCCATGTAGCTGGGCTCTGCGGGAAGCTCATCCAGAACATAGTAGTCGGCTCCGGCTGCCTTTACGGCCTCCTCCGGCAGGGAGAACAGGCCTGCGCCTTCGATTCCCTTGTCGGTGAACATGGCAACTCGTTTTACGTTGTTGGTCTTTAAAATCTCAGTAATCTGATCCATTGCGTTTTCGCCGCCGTAAACTGCGTGCGGCATTTTCAGACTGTAAGTGGTAAGCATAAAAAACGCCTCCTTCTGGCTATTTTTAACGATTCCGCTCCTGGCGGACAGATGCCCGGGGAACGAACCGGACGCTTCATCCGGCATCTTTCCCCTGCACCGTGCTGCGGGGAATCCATCTCCCGGCAGCCTTTTCCTGTTTTATTCGCTGCTGATACCGATATCTCCGGTTCCTGCGGCAGTTAGCGGCTCTGGGCTGCAGTCGGATTGTAAAGTCCGACGCGCTCCCTCTTTTCACCTAACACATCCTGCTCGGAGAAACGGACATATTTGACGCCGAGACGGGTGCGGGCCGCGTAGGCCAGATGAAGCATGCCGTCTTTGGTCTGCATCAGGTACGGATACTCATACTGCTTGTTGTTGGTCTTGTTCTCATCGCCGATATAGCCTTCGCCCCGCTCCATCCAGCGGATGATGGGGAAGGTCAGGCCGCCGTCCTCGGAAAGAGCCACGGCAACCGGGCAGCGAAGTCCCGGCCATGCCGCCTTGCCCGGCTGGGGATCCGGCGTGCAGGTGGGGTTGTATGCGATGGCCACGCGGCCGCTCTGCAGCTTGATGGCACTGATGCTGGAATTATTATTGGGGAGGGGAGTGGGAACCGGCTCGCTCCAGGTCTCGCCCCAGTCAAAGGATTCACTGCGGTGGATGCGGTATGCTTCCCGGTTTCTCATGAAGGCTGCCAGATGACCCGGCTCCAGTTCTACCACATTGGCATGAACATGGCCGTTGCTCTTTGGCATCATTACCTTGCGCCAGGTTTTTCCCTGATCATCGGAAATCCGGAATGCGGTGGGATCTCCGGAAAGCCCGTCTGCGGAATCAGTGCAGATCCAGTTGGAGAAAATCCAGCGGCCATTGGAAAGCACCTGAATGGGCTGGCGGCAGAAGGTTCCTTCCTCCGGGAACACGGTTTCATAGGGGCCCCAGGTCAGGCCGCCGTCCGTGCTCTTCTGGCAGCGGACAACGGAGGTAAACTGCATGTTGTCCTTGCCTTCCTGGCGGTCTAACTGGGCGGTATACATGGCCCATACAGCTCCGTCCGGGCCATTAAAAAGGGAAGGATTCTGCTCACTGCGGGTGGGATCTCCGGAAATTTCCACCGGAGGAAGCCATGCAGAACCGTCCTTTGGAAGGCGGGAGCAGATGATGTGGATATCAGCGCTGCCCTCGTAGGTGCCTGCAAACCAGCAGCAAAGCAGATCGCCGTTTGGAAGCTCCACCATGGCGGGAGCATGGGCGGTAGGATAGTTTCCGGTAGGAAGCAGAGCTTCCAGAGTGCCCATTTCTTCGTTCTCGTAGATGGTTCCGTCCCAGGTCAGACCGGGAAGCTTTGGATAAGTCATAATTTCCCCTCCATATCTTAATTTTCTGCCGGCAGCAGAAAGCGCTGCCGGGGATAACAGTTACTGAAAGTTCCTGGATGTTTTAAACCGGCGGCGGTTTGTTTTGCCGCGTTTTGTCTCTGGCTGTCCGATCCGCTCCGCCGGATTCGACTGCATTTTGCTCAATCGCGTCCTGCCCCGGACTGAGCGAGCTGCTCTGCCAGGTCTGTAAACAGGCTTTCCTGACCGAAACCGCCGGATTTTGTAATGACGTGGCGGGTGCAGCCATGATAGGTAAAGCTTGCCAGAACAACGCCTTTTTCCAGTTCACAGATGGGTTCCAGTTCCTGAACACCGACACAGTTCATGCATTGCAGCAGGGTATCTCCGCCGGTTAACAGAAGAGTACCAAGGGAAGGGCTGGTGAAAATCTGCCCTACCAGATACCCCAGACTTCCGGCGATGCGGACCCGCAGGGTTTCCAAATCAATGCCCAGGCTGGCGGCATACTCCGCAGTGGGCCGGTTGCCGCCCAGATCATTGGATTCTATAATGCAGTGAGGATGGTCTGCCAGTATGGCTTCTATCTTCTGAATCTGCTCGGCTCCTTCCCCGCTTTGCCAGTAGCCTGGTTCCAGTTTCTGCCGGGGTGTTAAGCGCAGGCGGGTAAAGCCGGATGCTTCTGCATGGTCAAGCTGGGCCAGGGTAATGGGATTGACACTGCCGCAGACCACTAAGAGCCTGGGGTCCAGACGGAGCACCGGGTGTGAAGCGGCCGCAGCCATTCCAAGAAGCTCCGGAAGAACGGCGCCGAAGCCTGCACAGCCTGCCATAATGGAAAGCCTGTGTTCTTTCAGAAGCATCTGGCCAGTCCGGCGCAGATCGTCAACCGTTTCGGCATCGAATACCAGGATTCCGTTTTCCCGGGGGACGGATGAATCATCTGTCAGCGCCGGGCAGCTTTTGACGGGAATCCGGCTCTGCTCTCCAATGAGCTGGGAGACGGCTGCATAGTGGACCGGTTCAAAGGGATCCTTTCCGAACGGACTTTCCGTTACCGGAACACCGTCCACATAGTGGATTCCATTTTTCGTGATCCGTCCAGTCTGAGGAAAGGCCGGAAGGAAAGGCAGCTGGGCCTGCCCGCTGGCGTCCAAAAGAGCGGAAAGTTCCGCTCCGATGTTGCCGCGAAGGGCGGAATCTGTCTTTTTATAGATATAGCTGACACCGGCGCGCCGGGCACGCTCCACCAGCCTGGAAACGATGTCATAAGCTTGATTGGCCGGCAGGTGGCGGGTCTCCGTATCAACCACCAGTACGCTGGCCTTATGGGCGGAAAAATCCACATTTGGGTCTACCACTACGCGAGTTGAAACTCCATGAGCGGCGAACTGTACACCGGTATCCAATGCACCGGTGAAATCATCTGCAATGATACATAGAAGGATCATGCTGTTTCCCTCCAAGGTTCCTGTTGCCCGGAAAAGGTCCGGACAGTTTTTATACTGCTATTATGCCGTATTTCCTGCCAGTCCGCATTAAAAAAAACGGGAAAAATGTTCCATATTTAAACAAGAAAGAAAAAAGTTGGGAAAATGCATGGCAAATGTTTTAAAATGAAACAAATGCTGCGAAAAACCTGTATAGTCTGTACAGTCAGGGGTGTGTTTTTTTCGTTTTTCTGTTATAATTGTCTCAAAGAAGAACGGAGGAATCATTATGGTAGAAACACGCACACGAATCCTGGGAATCGCCCCATATGAAGGCATGCATACGGCTATGGACCGGGCTGCCCAGGCCTATCCCAATGTACAGATGGATGTTTTCACCGGTGACCTGGATGTGGGCGTGTCCATTGTACAGCGGATGCCGCCCAATTCCTATGACTGCATCATATCCCGGGGAGGAACGGCGGAACTGATTCGCCGGGTGACAGATCTGCCGGTGGTGGAGGTTCAGCTGTCCGTTTATGATGTCTTAAGTGCCATGAAGCTGGCAGAGAATTATTCGGATTTATATGCCATTGTCGGGTTCCCCAGTATTACGGAGCCGGCGCATACGCTTTGCGATTTGCTGAGGTATCATCTGGATATTCTGACGGTTCACAGTGCCGAAGAAGCCACCAAAACTCTGGAGAAGCTGAAAAAGGACGGGTACCGGATGGTGGTCTGCGACATGATTACTCATACCATTGCCAGAAAGATGGAACTGGACGCGTTTCTTATTACTTCCGGAGTGGAGAGCGTGCATGCGGCCATCGACCAGGCCCTTAACATCAGCCTGTGGTTTGGAAGGCTGCGTCAGGAAAACATGTTTCTGCGCAGCATCACCCAGGACCAGAATGGCCGGGTGGTGGTGTTGGATACGGGCGGCGGGGTTTTTTACAGCAGCCCCACGGAACCTCCCGCAGGACTTATGGAGGCGCTTCGTGCTCATATCAGGGAAGTGCCCGCCAGCGGGTCCATGAAGTTTTACTATACGGAACGCAGCCAGCTTTACCGCATTACGGCTCAGACCCTCCTGATGGACACGGAGAAATATTATCTGTTTTACTGTGTACCCTCGAAGATTCCTCTTCATTCCCACTGGACAGGGATCCGGACCATGAACCGCGGAGAATGCGAATATCTGTTTATGAACAGCTTTTACAGCATCAGCGGCGCCATGGGACAGATGGATGCGGAGATCCGGACCCTGGCTTCCGCCAGGCAGCCGGTGATGATTCGGGGAGAGGCGGGAACGGGAAAAGAACAGATTGCCCGTTTCCTTTATCTGCACAGCTCCCTGGCCAACAAACCGTTTGTGGTGGTCAACTGTGAGCTGATGACGGAGAAAAGCTGGGATTTCCTTCTGGGACATTATAATTCTCCCCTGAATGCGACGGGAAATACGGTTTATTTTCAGAACTTTGAGCTGCTGCCGGAGGGAAAAGCCCCGGAGCTTTTATCGGTAATCCAGGAAACGGGATTGTCCAGACGGGTGCGCCTGATTTTTTCCTGCGCCTGCCGGGATGGGGAGCCTATGCCGGAGGTGATGCGGCGGTTTACGGCCAGGCTCGGCTGTCTGCCCTTAAATCTTCCGTCTCTGCGCAGCCGCTCCGATGAGATTCCTTCTCTGGCGAGCCTTTATCTTGGCAGCATGAAGCTGGAGCTGGGAAAACAGATTTCCGGGTTTGAACCCAGAGCCCTCGAGATGCTCCGGCAGTATGACTGGCCCAACAACTACACCCAGTTTAAACATGTGCTGGAAACTCTGGCCATTCTGACCACATCACCCTATATCCGCAGCAGCATGGTGGCGGAACTTCTGGCCAGGGAGCGCTCTCTGCGGCGCAGCCTGCCGCCTCAGACGGCTCCGGCAGATACCAACCGGACCCTGGAGGAAATCATAAGCGACGGCATTCAGCAGGCAGTTATCAATAACAATGGAAACCGGGCAGCGGCAGCCCGTCAGCTGGGCATCAGCCGGACAACGCTATGGAGATATCTGAGCCGGCAGGAGGATGAGAAGCTTGGGAGTAAGGAAAAGGAATAAGAAAAGGAATAGGGATAGGGAAAAGAAATAAGGAAAAGAAATAAGGAAAAGAAATAAGGAAAAGGAACAAGATATTGAGGGAGGCACTGCGGATGAAAAAGACGCAGATGTTCATGGCTGAAAGAAGGGCGGCGGGTCTTCTCTGGACAGATACCAGTGAAAACCGGGAACGGCAGATTTATGCCAGAGGTCTTTGCCAGGATTACAATCAGACACGGGCAGATGAAACGGAAAAGAGAACGGCCATTCTGCAGGCATTACTTGCCGGCTGCGGGGAGAATGTGTGGATTGAACCTCCGCTTACGCTTGCCATGGGGAATACGGTTTCGATTGGAAGCGGTACTTATATTAATTCCAACCTTACGCTGGTGGACGATTATGAGATATTCATTGGAAATGAAGTGCTGATCGCGCCGAATGTTACGATCAGCACCACCAATCATCCGTTGCATTATATGGCACGCCGGCACGGAGAGATGTATTCAAAAAAAGTTGTGATTGAGGATCATGTGTGGATTGGAAGCAATGCGGTTATTTGTGCAGGAGTTACGGTCGGTATGGGTTCCGTGATCGGCGCAGGCAGCGTGGTGACAAGAGATATTCCTCCAATGTGCTTTGCGGCCGGTGTTCCCTGCAGGGTAATCCGTGAAATTACGGATGAGGATTTAAAAGAATTTGAGCCGATTCCTGAGCTGGCGGAAGGGGAAACGTGCAATGACTGATGCGGAAAAGGCAATATCGCGTTCGGCAGTCCGGCCAGAGTTCAGAGAGAGATTACGCCAGAGGATGATGAGGGAAAGAAGAATGGACAAATTCCGGATATCCGGAAGCAGGAAGAAGGGCAGAAGAAAGAGCAGAAGAAAGAGCAGAAGAAAGAGCAGAAGGAGGAACATGATAAGATGAGTTATTTGAAGATTGCTCTTTTGCAGATTGCGCCTGGTGATACACTGGATGAAAATCTGCAAAAGGGGATGGAAGCCTGCAGAAAGGCAGCCGGGATGGGCGCAGATATTGCCCTGTTTCCGGAAATGTGGAGCAATGGATACCGGATTTATGACCGTCCTTCCGAAGAGTGGATGGCAGAGGCCATTCCTGCGGACGGGTCATTTGCGGAGGCTTTTGAAAGATTGGCCGGAGAACTGGGGATGGCGATAGGAGTTACACTTCTGGAAACCTGTCCGGGCGGACCAAAGAATACGATGGTTTTATTCGACCGGCATGGAAAACGGGTTCTTACATATTCAAAGGTTCATACCTGCGATTTTGATGTGGAACGGAACCTGACGCCGGGCGAGGATTTTTATGTAATACCGCTGGATACGGCCTGCGGGACGGTACAGGTGGGAGCCATGATTTGCTTTGACCGGGAGTTTCCGGAAAGCGCCCGGATCCTGATGTTAAAGGGAGCGGAGCTGATTCTGGTGCCCAACGCCTGCCCCATGGAAATCAACCGTCTTTCCCAGCTTCGTGCCAGGGCGTATGAAAATATGCTGGCGGTTGCCACCTGCAATTATCCGGAAACAGTTCCGGACTGCAATGGCGGCTCCAGCGTGTTTGACGGGGTAGCATACCTTCCGGATGTGCCTGGGTCGCGGGATACCTGTATTCTGCAGGCCGGAGGAGAAGAAGGAATTTATATGGCAGAACTGGATTTGACCCGGCTTCGTGCTTACCGGGAACATGAGGTTCACGGCAATGCGTTCCGCCATCCCGGAAAATACGGGTTGCTGACAGAAAAGAAAATTGAGGCGCCGTTTATCAGAGAGAATTACAGGGAGTAGCGGAGAAAACAACAGCAGAGAAGAGCAGCGAAGCAAACAACAGCAGGGAAAAGAACCGCAGGGAAAGCTGCAGCAGGAGAGAGCATTTTCGATCCGGCTGCAGTTTTTCTTGACTTTTTCGTTCTACAAATATAGAATAAAAATAGATACTACAAATGTAGAATGATTGTCTGGAACCGTCGGAATGCAGCAGGTGACGGAAGACAGACGAAATGCAAAAAGAAATGCAAAAAGAACAGCAGGAAAGGAGATGAGGAAATATGAAGGAAAAATTACGGCGTCTTCCGGACGCGGAGCTGGAAGTGATGCAGGCAATCTGGGACTGCCAGGTGCCGGCTGCGAGGACAGAGATCAACGAGCGTTTGAAAGAAACCCATCCCATGGCTCAGACGACTTTGCTGACGGTTTTGACGCGGCTGGCGGATAAAGGCTTTATCCGTATCGAAAAAGAAGGGCGAAGCGCCAGATATATCCCGCTGATCAGCAGGCAGGACTACCTGGCTCAGCAGAGCCGCCGCTTCCTGGAACAACTGTGCGGCGGGAGCCTGCCAACCTTTGCTGCTGCCCTGTGTGACAGCGGCTTGAGCAGGGAAGAACTGGCCGAACTTCGTGATCTTCTGGAAAGAGGTGGCCTATGAGTGAAGGTATGGCAGTAAAAATAGGGATTATGGCTGCCGGCAGCCTGATGTTTGGAATCCTTGTTGCTTCCCGCAGCAGAAGAGAGGCTGGGAAAGATGATTATGGATATCGTCCGCGTTACCTGGGGTATGTATCCGGAGCGGTCCTTCCGGCGGCAGTGCTGACGTGGGGGATTCTGTCCTTTCTCTGGTACGGCAGCCGGGCGGCAGCGCAGGCCCTGATTTCCGTTTGCTTTGGGATCTTTCTTCATATCAGCATGTATTACATTCTCCTTTTGCTTTTCCTTCCGTTTTTTCGGGAACGGATCAGTGCCAGGGCCTGCGCCATGCTGTGGATGATTCCCAACTATCTTTATCTGACGGAGATGGGAGGCATGGAGGTTCCTGAGCCGGCATTGGTGCTTCGGGCGCCGGAACGGCTGGTATGGGGAGTATTTGCCGTATGGCTTCTGGGATTTGCCGGCGTACTGGGATGGAGCATTCTGTCCCATCTAAGATTCCGCAGGCAGATCTTAAGTACCGCCAGGGAAGTGACAGATCCGGCTGTCCTTGCTATCTGGGAGGAGGAACTGAAAAATGCCAATTTTATCGATCCATGGTTTCGGCTGGTGACATCACCTGCCGTGTCCTCGCCCTTATCCATCGGACTGCTTCGCCATGCTGCCAGGGTGGTACTGCCTGAACGGCCATATTCTGCAGAAGATCTGCGGCTGATATTCCGGCATGAACTGATTCATATCGGCCGGGAGGATTCCTGGTCCAAGTTTTTTTTGGTATTCTGTACCGCCATGTGCTGGTTTCATCCGTTTATGTGGAAGGCCATGAGAAAAAGTGCGGAGGATCTGGAATTAAGCTGTGATGAGACAGTTCTGACAGGTGCCGATGAGGATACCAGAAGACGGTATGCCGGGCTGATTCTGGAGACAGCCGGAGATGGCCGGGGATTTACTACCTGTCTGTCGGCCGCAGCATCTTCTTTGCGCTACAGGCTGAAAAATATTGTTCGGCCGCCGCGGACATATTCCGGAGCCATGACGGTAGGACTGATATTTTTCCTTCTGAGCATGAGCTGCGGCTATGTGGCCCTGGCTTACGGAGGAGGCATGGGAGCAGATATCTTTTTTGGGAAAAGGGAGCCTTCTGCATGCTCCCTGGCGTATGTGGATAATGTGGACAGCACATTGTATACCCCGCTGGCCTGCATGGATGAGACGGCATTTTATGAATATCTGTCTTCCATGGAGCTGCGGGAATTGACGGGAAACTATGGATTTGAAGAAAAGGGAAGGAAAATTGCGTTTCGATGGGATACGCCGGACGGTTCTTTTTCCGCAATTCTGTCGGATGACATGATGAGGCTGGTTCCTTTCGGCGAGCGGGCGGAACCGAAGCTTTACTATCTGCCGGAAAAAACGGACTGGGAGTATCTGGATATGATTCTGGAGCCTGCCTCATAGGGGACTGGGCAGGCTTTAACGGGACGGCTTTTGAGTGGGCAGCTGTAAGCAGGCTTTTGAAAGAGCGGAGCGCCTGCACTAGCAGTTATCGTAGGTTTCCAGAAAGTGATGGCGCACTCCATTCTGAACGTAGCCAATGCAGGCATCCAGGTTGACATTTCCGACACTCTTAAAAATATTGGTATCGATATAGGGATTGATTTTTCGGAATCCGGAAATCAGGCGCTTCATTTCTTTGCGTTTGGATAATTCTTCGTTGCGGTTTCGTTCGCTTTCTTCCGTAAACCGGCAGGCGCACTGAAGGAAACGGAGATGATTGTATTCCTTCCAGGCCAGGATGTCCGCTTCCTTCACCAGATACAGCGGCCGGATCAGCTCCATTCCGGGAAAATTGGTGCTGTGCAGCTTCGGCATCATGGTATTGACCTGGGCCCCGTAAAGCATGCTCATCAGGATGGTTTCAATGACGTCGTCAAAGTGGTGGCCCAGGGCAATCTTATTGCAGCCCAGTTCTTTGGCGTTGGCATACAGATTCCCCCTGCGCATTCTGGCGCAGAGATAGCAGGGGGAATCTTCCACATCGGATACCACCTGAAAAATGTCGGACTGGAAGATATGAACCGGGATTCCAAGGATCCCGGCATTTTCCTCAATGAGTGAACGGTTTTCCGGACGGTAGCCCGGATCCATTACAAGAAATTCCAGTCCAAACTGCATTTTCCCATGCCGAAGGATTTCCTGCATGCACTTGGCCAACAGCATGGAATCCTTTCCTCCGGAAATGCAGACGGCAATCCGATCGCCTTCCTGAATCATCTGGTATTCGTTGAGAGCCTTGACAAAAGGTCTCCAGATTTCCTTGCGGAACCGCTTGATAATGCTGCGTTCAATGTCCCTGGTACGGTCTGCGGCGCTGCGCTCAATATCCTGGGCGTGGTCCGCCTCCGTTTCCGGAGTTCTGTTTTTTTCTGCGTCTGTACCGGGCCTCCCTGCTTTGACGATGCAGCTCTCTGTTTCTATGTGGGTTCTTTTTTCTGTCAGCTGTTTTTCCTGTACTGGCGCCATCGTTTATCCCTCTTCTTTCTGTATCTTTTTTGCCGTCCTTTTCTGTATTCTCCTGATTTTTTCCTGAGCTTTTCTTTTTGCTTTCCCGCTTATTTGCTTTTCTTTTTGCACTGGATTGTTTGCCGTTTTCAGGTTTCCTTATGCAGGTTTTCTGATAACAAATACCATATCGCCCACTTTTTCTTATGCAGCCTGCCGGACTGCCTGTTTGTTTGCTCACTTTTTCCTGCCGTTCTCAGAGCCGGCTCATGATATTAAGCGCTTTGCCTTGGCTCCGTTTCCGGTTTTGGTTCTTTCTGCTACTGGAACGCCACGGGCTTTTCTATGTACTGCGTCTTTACAATCAGAACTGGATAGGACATGTCCGTCCCCGTCGCTTCGCTGCTTCCGGGCCCCATTAATTCTGTCCGGATGACAACAGAATTATCGGTCAGGTACAGCTCATGGACGGCAATGCTGTAACCGCCGCCCTGCTGGGCTCCTTCTCCGATAACGATATACATATCATTTGCATCTGCGTACGTCAGTTTGAAGGGTTTTTCCCGCTTCTGCGCAATGATTTGCGCCAGTTCGCCCGGCACTTCTTCTTCACCAACCACCGTGAAATCCAGATTCTGTATTTTCTTACTGTCTTCCGAGTCTGACCGGCAGCCGGTAAATCCTGCAAATACAACTGCAATCACGGCCGCCGCGCAAAGCGCCGGAAGACCTTTTTTCAACGGCATACTCCATTTCAATTTCCATTTTCTGAACATAAAAATAAAAGGCTCCCATCGAATTAGTTGTTATCATTCTATTGGGGAGCCTTCTATTTTATTCCGTCCGTTCCCTAATCGTTATCGGGCAGAAGTTTGATCGTTACGGAAATTTTCCGGATGAACTGTCCTTCTTCCAAAACAATGTCTTCTTCATGGCTGGCAAAAGGCAGATCCCCATCAAATTCTTCCAGCTCTACGGTGATCCAGTTATGGGCCGCATCCCGGGCGTTTTCGATGGCATCTTCCAGATCCGGTCCGTCCACCTCACAGCATTCCAGATCCGGGAAACTGGCATGATATCCTTTTCCATCCTTATGAGGCGTAAAAACCGCCGGATATACAAATGTCATGGCTTTCGCTCCTTGTGTTCCATATTTTCGCTCTCATTATAAGCGCTAAGAGCACATCTGTCAAATAAAGAGTCCCGGAAACTGGCCGGCCGCATCCGGTACCGGCTTGCTTCCGGGACATTTATCCGCGCGGAAAATCAGTGGGCACAGCGGCCTTCCGCATGGCCGCAGTCCATATAGTGCTCATAATAGGCCGCCAGATCGTCGCCGAAGGCCGATGCCAGATCCGGGTTTGCCTCCCTGTAAACATTCACCTGGAAGGATTCGCAGGCACATCGTCCCTCCTGCATGCCGGATGTGAGGAAATGGTTCAGCAGCTTGTCGTAATCATATCCAAAGGCTTCGTACAGATCCGGATTGTGATCCGCATAATAAACCGAATCGAAGACCAGGGAGATATTTTCGGGAACGGTCGGCTTCATTACCGTCATCGCCATTGCCTGCTGGTCTTACTGCTCATCCCGGCTGCAGGCCTGCAGCCGGTGCTCGTACTTCTCCTTCGTCGCCAGTCCACCGCGGATGTGGCGTTCTGCCTTATTAATGTCCAAAACAACACGCGCTTCGGCAGCTAGGCCGGGATTGATGTGGATCAGGCGGTCGGTAACGTCTGCTGATGTATCATTAGGAATGAAGATTATATCCTTCTAAATATTTCTTTATTAATGGCAGTATATATTCTACGGATTCCAGCTGTGCTTTTGCTTCATCCGCGGATGCTATGAAGAAATCATTATAATCGCTTTCCTCTCTTTTCATTTTCAATCTTGCCAGGCGTCTGCCCATTTCTCCCGGAAACTTTCCAGTGGCAACGAATTCTTTACTGAAATGTGCCACCACATCTTTATGCCGTTTGAAATCAATACTTTCCAACGCAAGAACAGCGCGTACCCCATAAAACACTGCATAATAAGAACGGTTAATACAGTCTCTGTAAAATTCATTATCAAAGCACATTTTTGCACTTTTATAAGTTTCTTCCGCGAGCGAAAATCTGTATTTCGACAATTCTATGTCCTTGTTCACATCATGCACTGAGCTTCACCCCCTCATCTCTGACATTGCGATAATATGGCAGATTATCTGCCCAATAGTTAAAATGATCTGTATTAGTTATTACCGGGGAAATATCAACTCCATACTTCATCATAAAATCAAAAGCAAGATCACTAATCTGATCTGAAATCTTCTTTATATCTTCCTCTCCCAAGGAGACCAGAAGCATCACATCGATGTCCGAAAGCTCAGAATAATCTCCCCTTGCAAAGGAACCATATACAATAACACTATCAAGCGAATCACCCAACATTTTTCTTACGCTTTTTGCAAAATTCTGCATTATTTCCAAAATATGAACTGGCATTACAATCTCACCACTTTCTTAATAACAATCAAAATGGCTCTTTCACTCTATATTTTTTATCATTTTCATTATATCTCATACAACAAAATTTGTATATAATTTCAGCGCATTAACCATTTATCCCAAAAATGAAATTTTAAATTCCACCTCTCCTAAGGGGAGTAGCGTTTACTTCTGCACAGTTGATATTTACTCTTTCATACATCCATGGTATGGTTATCTCTCCTTCTGACAGCAGTAGAAGGAGGCTCA